>JAOAPV010000093.1 GCA_025463055.1 Candidatus Acidiferrum typicum | reverse complement strand
GGGCAGAATTGTGAATGGGTGGCCCGAGCGACAGGGCGTGCCGAACATTACGGTTACCGACGAGTCTTTAGTCACAATTGAGTGAGAGGTATAAGCGAATGGCAACGGGTGAAACGTCGCAGAGACTCGTTAAAGCACTTGAACGGAGTTTGCTTTGCAACATTTTGTTGGTGGATGCGATCTTTGAGTTGTTAGCAGAGAAACAAGTTATTTCAAGGGACGAGGTTATGGAACGAATAAAACGGCTCAAGCTCGAAGCATCAGTCCAGATTCAGCGAGTACACTAAGAGTGAATTTGGCCCAATTTGGAACTCTATAGTTCCAATCTTGGCTTTGAACTCCATTAGAGCGCACGACAAATCTGGATATGTAGGCTTTTTGTGTCGCCTGCCCCTGGTCTATGACGTGCAACTGCATTACCCGTCATGAGACCAGCTCTCGTAGCGCTGATCCTTGGACTACTACCGTGCCCGGTTCTTTCCCAAGTCATGTCCGCAACTGGTCCAGTCGTGAATGCAGCGGTCGGTTATTCTTATGTTGACCTATCACTGGCCCAAAATAATCGAGTCGGACTAAATGGGGCTGACGTTAAGCTCAGCGTGGACTTCCGCTCACAGTTTGGCTTGAAATTGGATATTGGATATGCACGCGGCTCGAATGTTCTGGGCAGCGGTCGTCACGCAGACGTGCTGAGCTATCTTGCAGGTCCGGTTGTTTATCCGATTCATCACAGAAAGTGGACCGCCTACGCTGAGGGACTCGTCGGAGCCGCCAGGGTTACTGGTCCGATTCCTAGCGCGAACGGATTCTTGGGAGCTTACGTCAACAAACTCGCTTGGGTTCTCGGCGGCGGACTGGAATACGATCTTTCTTCTTCTTGGGCGTTTCGTGCCGGACCTCACTATCTGCATACCAAGTTTTTCATTACGCCCACAAGAATTGGGGGGCAGAATAATCTGCGTGTGGTTGCGGAGATAGTGCATCGCTTTGGAGGTCGTAGGCGCTAGATTTGTAGCTGATTGTTTGCCGCCGAATAGTTTTCTGGAGCGTACCCTAACTCAAACAGCCACGCATCCCAATTCGGTGGACGATTTATACTTAGTAGGCGCAGCAAAGCCACTCGGATACCTTCCGCTCGACACCATCAGGGTGCGAACCCGTTACGGTAGCAGCCGACCTACAAAGCCGTGGACTCAAGACTCGGATTTGCAGCGAACATGAATGCAATATCGAGAGCGGTGCCCTGTATGTGTCAGATTACGACGCGCTGAGGAATCTAATGGACGCGAACCGGACTGTTCTCGAAGATGCGGGCTGGCCGTTTGATGCAGATCAGTTCGTTGAGCGTGTGATCCGCGAACGCATTTCCATAAATGATTTTCCTAACCTCTATTTAGTAATTGCCCGAGCTTTCGGTGAACGGGTGTGAACGGCTTCGATTCCGGACCTAGCCTCGTGCGACTTTTTGGGCCATGTGCAGCAAGAGGTTTTGGTCGCTAGATTTCATTTTTGCAAGTAGCCTGCGCAGTTTGGAGAGGTAATCGGCCTGTGCGCCTCTGCTTCCGAATTCATCATCATCCTTCGGAGGTTTCAGCTTGCTCAATGTTGCGGGAACCTCGCCATCATGAAACAGGCGGTACATCGGCACCTCTAAAGCCCGTGCCATCTTTTCGAGCGTCGAAACCGCTGGAACTGTATGACCGTTTTCAACGCGAGAAATGTAACACCGCAGCAAGCCTGTCCGTTTTTCAATGTCTCCTGCGGAAAAGCCATGGGGCAAGTGGACGGCTGTCGTCGTACTGGTCCAACTTGCGGTACGCCTCGAATAACGCGTCTTGAACAATGTCCTCGCCGTCCGACGCCGATCCGGTCATGCGCGAGCAGAAACGGTGCAGGCGCGGCCGGAGTTGAGTAATCGTTTCAAGGAACGCCAGATAGCGTGCCTCGAACGGACCGGGGATTTGCTTACCGGATGCGTTGTCCATATCTATGTTCTACGCAGGTAATCGCCTTTGGGATACGGAGTCCCTGACCAGCCAAACAAACTAACTCCTTCACGTGTGTGCTCACTAGCACCCTCATCCGCCATGAGTTTGATGTCGAATTCCGGATAGAAGCAAACTCCTGCGAGCGCTACATTGCAATTGTTCCAAGCACTTAACTTCCTGCAAACGAATCTACACAGGAACGGAGACACGCAATGTATTGGCTAATCGCGGTAATCATGCATTTGATTCTAGTAGCAGTTCCTGCCAGCGAACCAAGTAATGTGCCTCGCGCATGGGACGCGAAAACAATTGTCTGGCAAAAGATTGATTCTGATGGGACGAAGTGGTCCGTGCTCCAAGGGCGGAGCGACGTGCCAGGCGAAGCATTCACCTACGCGGCTTTTGTTCCTGCAGGGTTTCATGAGTTCCACTCACATGCCAGCGACGCCAGGGTTGCGGTGGTTCAAGGCGTACTGAAGGTGAGTTTCGGCGAAACGCTTGACCTCGAGCACCTCAAGTCTTATCCCGTTGGCAGTTTCCTGTTCGTTCCAGCCAACGTAGAGCACACCATGGCCGCGGACGAAGATACCATCATCATCGGAACCGCTGTCGGCCCTTGGCACACGCACCACCCGGGGGACCAACACCACCACTGAAACAAACTGGGAGTCTACGAACTAGGCAGAGGAATCTGCAATGGGTGGCCGCACTCAACGCTTTCAATTCGCCGGATCTCGGCACGCAACCTTGTGTTTTGCTTCACAGGAGTTTGCTGTGCGCTATCACGAGGGCCATATCTGAAACATTCTGGCGGGTTTAGGCTGGAATGCGCAGCGACGGGAGGAGCAAGCTCGAGAGTGAGGCAGCGACCGCTTCGTTGTCGCACCTGGACACTCCGCGTACCAAGCCAGATTGGGAAAATAGCCGCAGGAGACTAAATACTCGTGATCCGTTGTTGCAACGACAGGGATTTTGAAGATCTTGAGCATCATTAACGACGGAGCCCACCGCATAAAGGGATCATCCCTGCGGATCGCTGGACAGGGGCATATATGTCCGGGAAGACTCTCTAGCACGAAATCAATGAGGTGTCGTTTTCTGGTGCTTTGCGTAGGCATCTACACTGGTAGGCGTTATGGCGTTCCAAGACACAGGATGTAACCCGCATTCGGCATGCCAACATGCGCACGAACCATCAGACGTTACGGGGGCAATCGACAAAAACTCGAGCGGCACTTTAAGTGCGGGTAGCGCCATCACTTCCACGTACTCGATCGATTCCACTGGACTTGGTCTGCTTCCGGCAGGTTGCTCGATCGCCGGAGGCACATGCCAAGACGTGTTCTTCATCGTATGGCCATCGAAAGCGGTGTTGCTTGAGACGGCGTCGGGCAAGAAGAATCCGAACCTGCAGGTGTCGGACAAATAGAGACGCGTATCGAGCGGAAACACTCACCAACGTCATCCATTGGAGAAGGCCGGTAGAAGTGAGCCGGCCTTCTCCTTTATTGTGGAAAGACAAAGGAGAGTGTCGGAATAACGCAGTATCCCTACGCGGCTCCCCAAACTTCAACTGTGCGATGTACTCTGTTTCAATGAACGGCTGTAAACTCATTACAAGTGGTGGGGACTTTATGCATCCTGTCCAGTTCGAATGCCGTGTTCAGTCCGCTTGGGGGGAAATTTCACCAGATAGGTAACGGGAAACGTTATGACTCAATAGGAAGTGCCTCGGCAGGCATAGTAGGAGTGGGGCTCAGGAGTGATCCCGGGGCACTTTCGATTGGGGCGTTTGAACTAAGCCACTGGTGTTTGCCGAAATACATGTGTTTCCGGAGCGGGTCGGGGCATCAGGCTGGCTTCTAATATGGCTTTTTCCGCTGGAAGATCACTTTCCCGTCGAAAATGGTCACGTCTACCCTCGTATTCTCAATCTCGGCGGCGTCGATATGGAAGATGTCGGCTGAGAGAACGGCGAGGTCGGCAAACTTTCCTGGTTCCAGAGAGCCTTTGATGCCGTCTTCCAGTGAAGCGTACGCGGCTCCCACCGTGTAGGCATGTACAGCTTCGGGAACGGAGATTTTCTGCTCCGGCACCCAGCCCTCCAGGTGCTTGCCATCGAGCGTGCGACGGGTGACAGCCGCGTAGATTCCTACTAGGGGATTGATTGGGGCGACAAACCAGTCCGATCCAAACGCAAGCACGGCGCCTGCGTCTAACAGGGAACGAAACGCGTACGTAGTCTTCGCCCTCTCGGGTCCGATCCGTCTATCAGCCCAACGACCATCGTCAATGGCGTGGTAAGGCTGCATGGACGCGACAACGTGAAGTTTCGCGAAACGCGAAATGTCCGCCGGAGACAAATGTTGTGCGTGTTCAATGCGCAAGCGGCGTTCTGACGCGCCATCTTCTCGCTCGAGCCGCTCAAACATATCGAGGATGGAGCGGTTCGCACGGTCCCCGATCGCGTGAACCGCGAGTTGCAGGCCGGCTCTGTCCGCATCGCGCATCTGCTGATACATTTCGTCGGGGTGCAATAGTTCTGGGCTGGGAATGCCGCTCGTGTTGGGGGCGTCGGAGTAAGGCTCGAAGAACCAAGCTGTCGTTGAACCTAACGAACCGTCTGCAAAACTCTTGACCGCGCCTAGCTGCACCTTTTCGGTTCCGAAGTCCGCCATAATGCCGGCCGAAGCCCACCGTTTCCAGTCGGCCAGGGGCAGGTGCGTGGATACCCGGACTCGCAACTCCCCCCGTTTTTCTAAAGTCTGATAGGCCCGGATGACATCGGCCATCGTGTCAACGCCGTGAGCGGTAAAAACGCCCATGTCCTGCACACTCGTAACTCCATTTTCAGTGGCGTAGTTCTGGGCGGCCTGAAGCGCAGAGAGGATGTGATCCATGCTTGGACGGGGCAGTGCATGTTCAATTAAGCTCTTGGCGGCATCTTTGAAGATACCGGTGGGATTACCTTCGGCGTCCCGCAAGATCACACCGCCGGGAACATCCTTTGTCTCCCTGCTTACACCCGCGAGCTTCATCGCCAGGGCGTTCGCCAAACACATGTGGCCGTCGGATCGGTTCACGAACACGGGATTGTCGCTGGTCACGTCATCAATCAACTGATGCGTGGGCAGGTGAGCGGGAGTCCATCGTTCGTGATCCCAATTCCCGTTTAAGATCCATTCGCCTTTGGGCCGGCTGTGCGCAAACTCTGCGATTCTTCTCCGAAAATCCTCAGCGCTCGATGCTTCATGCAATTGCACGCTCGTGATTCCGTCGCCGCCCATGTAGAAGTGAACATGCGCGTCATTAAAACCGGGAACCACGCGGCGACCGTGAAGGTCGATAACTTTTGTACTTGAGCCCGCTAGCTTCAGAATCGAGTTGCTCTCGCCAATTTCGATGATCCGATTTCCCCGGATCGCAACTGCTTCTGCTTCAGGTTGCCGCGGGTTCTCTGTCCAAATCTTCCCGTGAACGAGAATTAAATCCGGCTGGCCTTGTCCGAGCGCCACAACGGGGAAGAGCGCAGCGGTCGTCAAGGCTGTCGCAATGATGAGGGAGGCTAAGTGCATTGCTCTGATTCCTTTTCCGCCGCGATTTGTCTAGGCACGAAAAATATCGAACACACCACTAATCTGCGGGTCCGCCAGTTTGTGCTGCTACACCCATTATTCCGATTTCCGGTTGCTAAAGAATCTATGGGTGATCCACCCACCACCAGTAAGGCCCCGCAGCCTTCTGCGTTGGCCAAACCTGGTTCAGAGTTTCACCCTCGAACAACTCGCCGTTTTTCATTACATACCGGATGCTTGTCGTATTGCGGATGTCCTGCAATGGATCCTTGCTGAGAATCACGAGGTCAGCGAGTTTTCCCGCTTCGATACTTCCAAGATCCTGCGCCAATCCGATCGCCTCGGCGCCATTGAGAGTCGCGGCCCGGAGCGCCTCCAGGTTACTCATTCCGCCCGATTGCAGTGACCACAATTGCCAATGGAAGCTCAGCCCCTGGAGCTCACCATGGCTCCCTACGCAGACCTTGCCCCCGTTCTTCGAAATCATCCACGCGGACGCCGCGTCGACGGGATAGTTGTATTCGTCCTTCCGATGCCACATCAGCCCTGAAGTTTTCTCGTCAAGAATTCCATGCGGAATGAATCGCCGTAATTTGGGATCGTCGTGAATATCGCTCGTCTGAAAGTAATGGGTTTCCGATCCGGGGCCGTCATAGCCTCCGATGATGAAGGTAGGCGTGTAGTAGATTCCGGATTGCGCAACTAGACTGACGACGTCCTTGTACAACGGAGCCACGGGAAACTGGTGTTCGTTGCCGCTAAATCCGTCGATCACGTGCGTCAGATCCAGAGGCATATCGGCGCCTCCCTCGGTTGTCGGCATCATATGCAGCTTCTCGGAAGCTTCCACGACAAATTGCCGCTGGCGTCGGTCACCAACGAGGTAGGACTTCACCAGGTTTGTCCGATAAAAGTCTTTGTATCTGCTAAGTATCCTCTCCGCTTCCTGCGCGGACTGAAAATCGTTGGTGGCGAAGATGCCGGGGCCGGTCGAATAGGCCCGAGGTCCGAGGATTTCTCCTGCATCAGCCAAATCTTGATACGCAAACATGTCGCTCGTGTAAGTTTGCGGATCACGCCCCGCTGTCACTCCATACGCGAGCGTTGCCAGGAAATTCCAGTTTGCGAGGTCAAGAACTCCTCGGCGAATATTGAACCAATGCGCGTGAGTATCGATAAACCCAGGAATAATGATGCTGCCGCGCAAGTCAATAAGCTTGGCTCCGCGAGGCAAAGCAACTGTTCCGCTCACTCCGACTGACTGAATGCGTTCGTTGTGGATCACGATGTCAGCGGAGCTGAAAACTTCATCGCCGTGCATCGTGATGACTTTGGCGTTCTTTAGCACCACGGTGCCTTCTGGCGTACGACGCGGCACCTGAACCGTAATGCGAATTGCCTCCGCCCGAAATCTCTCAATTGTTGTGGCCGACTTTTCTGAGGCGGCTCCTGGGTCCGGACTGCTTGGTCCAAAGTTCCCGGCCAGATCGAGGTCAGCCTGCGCAAGAGGCAGGCGAAAGTACGTTGACCCTAGCACCCAAGAAACAGTCCTTCCGGAATCCGCCCAACTCGCAAAATCGGCGCCGACATCGGTCAATCGCTTCGCCGAAACCGCTGGTGTGCTGAGGTCCAACGTCGGCGCTGCGCCCCCGACGGTCGGAAGGTCGAATAGATAGACCTGGCTTCGAAATAAAGTCAGTGCCTTGCGCCCGTCAGGACTGACGTCAATCTTGGCAGGCGGCGCAAAATCGGAGCCCCAAATATTCTTGCTGGTGAGTTGTAGCAGCGTACGCCGATCCGAGCCGTCCGTCCGCATGGACACGAGCGAATAATTCACACTCTGCAGAGTTGGCTTCTGTAATTCGGTTACGAAGAGTCGCCCATCGCTCCCGGCGAAATGCGGATACGAATAGTGCGCTGCCGGTGTCACGAAGGTCGCCGGACCTGCGTCCACGGGAAGCGAAATAAGGTCAAGGCCGTCCACAGGACGCAGCCATTGGTCGCTCTGCTCGAGGGCGGTACTCCGCGCCGCCCGCAGAACGAATACGTGCTTTCCGTCAGCCGACCAAGCCGGTTGGGTATAAAAAGCAATGACGGTGCTCAATCGGATCGGGCCTCCACTTCCATCCGCCGCGATTTTCCATACCGCTCCGCCGTCCGCCGACCACGTTACGTACGCTAGCCATTTGCCATCCGCAGACCATGCAGGCTCGAACTCCCGATCGCTGCTCGAAGTAACTCGCCTGGCTTTTTCGTCCGGTTTTCGCGCTACCCAATAGAGATGCCCGAGCGAAGAAAAGACCACCGTTGACCCGTCGGGCGATTCGACTGGACCTTGGATAAGGCGCGCTTCCACCGGACCATCTTCGACTCGGCCCGGGAAGTTCAGCTTTGGCCCGAGTTCCCTTGATACGGCGGCTTGGAAGGGAATTACGGCATCTTTTCCCGTTGTGAGGTTCAAATTGTGAATCTTGCCGCCAAAGGCGACCACGAGACTCTCGCCATCGGGCATGAAGGCGAAACCGGGCAACAGATCGCGCGTTGACACCCACGCGTCCTGACTATCTCGCTGAACCGGATACTTGAGCCAGCGTTCTTCGCCGGTTGCCAAATTTCGAAGGCGCAGAGCTGTGCTGGAGTCGTAGTGTGTCGCATAAACCAATTTCGTTCCGTCCGGAGAAAGCGCCGGCCGAAACGCTCCACCTACGTCGTTCGTAATCGTCTGTGCCTCTCCCGTTTGTAGATCGCGCCGCGCAATATGCCACTTGGGATTCTCGGAGAAGCCGCCTGCCCTGGTTTCGTAGTACACATAGCGGCCGTCCGGAGACGAAACGGCGCCCATTGCAATTTGCCCGGGTGCGGCATCAGTTCCTTTGCTCGGCACCACTACAATACCGGATCCGCCTTTCACGTCGTACATCCACACTTCAAGCGCAGTGCCGTAGCCTTTAGGCTTCAAGCGCGAGACCAAAATGTATCGCCCGTCAGGAGTCCATGTCGGCGACGTAAACATCGTGTCGATGTCATTGGTGAGCCGCTTGGCGCCAGAGCCGTCGATCTTGGAAATCCATAGATTGTCCGCACCGGACCGGTCACTTACGTAAACAATTTGTTTGCTGTCAGGAGAAAAGCGTGGCTGGTTCTCGAAAGAAAACCCCGAAGTGATGGGCATCGCTGTTCCGCCACCGATGCCCACAGTGTAGAGATGCCCCACTAAATCGAACACAATCGTCCGGCCGTCCCCTGAAACATCCAGCGAGATCCACGTGCCTTCGTCGGTCGTGAATTCAATCTTGCGAGCCGCCTGCAGACTCAGACCATCCTGCTTGGCTGGCTGTGCTTCCTTCTTCTCCCGTGGAGATTGCGCTGCTGCCTTCGATGTTACTGAGATGAATAGCAGACTCGAGATAATCCGCCACGCCAAACGCAAATTAAGGTGTGATTTTGTCAAAGGACGCCATCTCCGTTCAGTGCAACAAACCGTGCTACGAGGCACACATCGTTCGCAAACCGTGTCGGGTGTCTTGGGCAGAAATGCGCGCAGTCTTCAGCACGATCAGTTCAACAGGAAGCCCGGTGCTCGTGAGAGGCATCTGATCATTCCTCTCCCGACCTGTAACTGTTGCCGGTTAGTAGTTGAACCGCAGAGCTAGCTGAATCTGCCGCGAAGTTCCGACTCCCAGTGTTCGGCCCAGCGTGTTGAAAATCTGGCCAAAGGAGGTGAACACTTTGCCGTTGGCGTCCGTACCCCAGAAACCGTTCGGTTCGTCGAAGTTCGGATGATTAAAGAAGTTAAAGAACTCCGCACGGAATTCCACGTTCTTCGTTTCCGTGAGGCGCGTCTTCTTGAGAACTGAGAAGTCGATCGCCTTGTAGGACGGGCCATAAAACGTGTTGCGACCCAGATTCCCAAACGTGCCCGCTGCCGGCATTGCGTATGCAGCGCCGTTCAGGAAGTTGTCGGGTCCCGATCCTGTGCCGTACTGCGATACACCAGGCACGCGATCCGGCCGCTGATTAGTGAAATCTCCATTGCCAGACGTGTTGGTCCCAATGTGGACGGTAGAAGCGACGCCTGTCCTTAGTATGCCAAGAGCCGCTATGCTCCAGCCCCCAACGATCCGCTCCACCGCTCCGTTCGCGTTGCTCAGCAGGCGGTGCTGACGGCCAAAGGGCAGCTCATACATGGTGTTGAACGAAACATTGTGCCGGATGTCTCCGCTGCCGTTGCCTCGTTCTGCCTTGAAGTTGTTCGTATCTTGCGGGTCAGAAGCAAAAAGTCCCTGGTCATCCACATCGTCAATGCCGTGACCCAAGCTGTATTCCACGTCAAACATGAAACCCTTGTCTATTCGTCTTTTGAACGAGACTTGCAGACCGTTGTAGGAGCTAAATCCCGAGTTGCTCTGCAGCGTAACGTTTCCGAACTGGGGCAACGGCCGCGCGTTCAGCTTGGGATCGAAATAGTTGACGTTGTACTCACGCCACAAATTCACGCCGTGATTACCAAGATAGGCGACCTGCACTGCCATGTTCGTAGTGATCTGCGTCGCCACGCTGAAGTTGTACTGGTTTACGTAGATGTCCGGCTTGTGGTACGGAAATCCTCCGAGATTCGGCGGAAATACTGCCGTTTGCGACACGAATGAATCGTACGGGTATGTCAAATTCGGGATCTGTTGTTGGAGCAGCGTAATGTTTCCCGTCACCGTATTCGACGGAACGAAATAGGAGCCAAATCCTACGGGATAGTTCTGGAAGTAAATCCCGTAGCCCGTGCGTACCACCATGCGTGAAAATGGCGACCAGGCTATGCCAACACGCGGTCCAAAATCCTTGCTATTGATATGGAAATACGATGTTCCCGCCGGTGCAAGACACATGCACCTGGTGTCGAATGGGCGGGTAGCATACTTGGAATCGTGTGGGACGGTCTCGATGTCGTACCGTAGCCCGTAATCCAGCGTGAGCGTTGGTCGAACTTGAAAGCTATCCTGCACATACGCGCCTATCTGCGTCGCACGCGTCCCGTTCCCGGGTGTTGCCGCAGAAATATTCACTAACGCCAGGCGATCATTGACGAAATCAGGGATCGAGTTAAACGTCATGGTCGGGAAATCGGCGCTAATCGCGTTGACTTGAATTCGGTAGATGGTCGTGCCCCATTTGATCGCATGGCGGCCCTTCACCAAACTCATGTTGTCACCGATCTGAAAGCTGTTGTTGTTCTCCAGAAAGTAAGACTGCGTTCCCGGATTAACGGACAAGCCGACAACCGTCGTTGTTGGAAAAGGCTCGCGAGAATCGATGTTGCTTGCCCACCGTTGCAGCCCCGCCAGAAAGTCATTCACAAGTTTCGGTGTGAATATGTGAGTCTCGTGAATGGCGATATTGGTGGTGCGTAGTGGCACATCTTGATGATCCAGGACGCCGAGAGAGGCCGGAAAAACCCCGAACAAGGGGCCAAATGTATAAGAATCGTTAATGTTCACGCGCACAAATGCCGAATCGGAAGTGCTGAATTTGTGGTCCAAACGTATCGATCCGGTGTCTTCTCGAATCGACGACACGGACGTGGTCGTGAAATTGTCAATCAGCGGATCGGACGTGTGTGAATTGCCCACTGGGAACATGGTTACGATGTCCGTCAACTGCGGGGACGTTTGCAGGACATCGCTGCGCAATTGAGCGCTGGGCACCGTCCCTGAACCCGTGATCCCGATGCGCTGACGCGAACCCTCATAGTTCACAAAGAAAAAGGTGCTGTTCCGGCGGATAGGCCCACCGATGTTTCCGCCGAAATTGTTGTAGCGAAATTTCGGTTTGGGAGCAGTTTTGACTGCAAAGAAGTTTTCCGCATCCAGAATGTCGTTCCGGAAATATTCAAACACGCTTCCGTGAAATTGGTTGGTGCCAGACTTGGTTACGATATTGACGTACGATCCGCCCGCGCGCCCGTATTCGGCGCCATAGTCGCTGGTCTGTACCTTGAACTCGGATATCGTGTCTAAACTTCCGGTCAGCAACCTGGCTCCTCGCTCAAATCCGTTTGCCATGTAAGGCTGATCGACTCGCGAAGCATCGACTCCGTCGATCGAGAACTGGTTGTGGACCGTGTGAAGACCATTAAAGCTAAGGTCCGCGATGAAATTGCTGCGCAGAACGGCACCCGGCGTCAGCAACGCAAATCGAGCGTAGTCGCGGCCGTTGATCGGTAGATCGGCAATTTGCTCCGTGTTCATCGTCGTGCCCGTGGAGGCATCGCTCTTCTCAAGGACGGGAGCGTCGGAAGTGACCACCACTTCTTCGCTGACCGTCCCGACTTGGATCGTGAAGTTGAGTTGCACAGTGGCTGCAACATTTAGGACCACCCCTGTCTGCACTTCCCGCCGAAACCCTTGACGTTCCGCAGAAACGTCGTACGTCCCCACGCGCAGTTCCGTAATCGTGTAGTGGCCTTGGGTGTCTGTCCGCACGGAGCGGGTTTCCCCCGTGCCCACGTTCTTCGCGGTCACCGTCGCGTCCGCAATTGCCGATTTTGAGACATCAAAAACTTGCCCGGTAATTTCTCCTGCCGTCTGGGCGTGCGCCGGCAAACTCAGCAGAAGGGCAATCAAGACCCCAAGCACCCGAACGAAAAATAAAATACCTTGACCAATTCTCATGACTCACCCCTCCCATGTTTTGTAAAGCGAAGTAGCCTCGACCTCGCCATCGATGCAGGTTCTTGTGTCACTAAAAGTCGTCCGGCGAATGCGAGCAAGCTGGCGAAATCGAGCGACCATAAACAGCGACGTACCGAGACTTTCGCGCATCTGGCACCTGCGTTCGTCTCGGTGACCTGCAATCTCCCTGTCTTTCGGAGAGCCGAATCAGCACCGCGTTGGGGGAATATTGTGGGGTGTACGTACATTCGATAGAATGACAAACCATGTCGAAAAAGCGACAGCTAACGCGATTTGATCGCGTCGGCGCCCCGGGCGCGCTGATCACCACGTTTCGTCAGGACTACCCGGACGGTTTTTTCTTCGATGAGCACTATCACGATCGCGACCAAATTATTTTTGCCTGTCAAGGTGTTATGACCGTCGAAACGCCGCAGGGGATGTGGGTGCTTCCAACTTCTCGAGCTCTGTGGATACCCTCGGGCATGCCTCACGCCGTTCGGATGGCCGGGGCAGTTTCGTTGCGCACCTTATATCTTCGGCCGAAACTTGTGCGCGGCCTGCCAAGAGCTTGTGCCGTCATGAACATCTCGCCCCTTTTGAAAGAACTGATTCTCTACACTTGTCAGTTCGAAGTGCTAAATAACCGAACCCAGGCACGACGTCACCTGATCGGAGTGATTTTGGACCTTCTAGTCTCCTCGCCAGCAGTCCCTCTCCAACTTCCTCGTCCTGTAGATCCTAGATCATTGAAGGTAGCGGATTTTTTGTATTCCGATCCAGGAAGTTCCGTCCCTACGGACGAAATCTGCAGCCGTGCCGGGGCTTGTAAGAGAACTATCGAGCGGCTTTTTCAGCAGGATACGCGGATGACCCTCGGAAGATGGAGGCAGCAACTGCGCTTAATGCATAGCATGCGGTTGTTAGCACAAGGAATGAAAATAAACGCCGTAGCTTTGGAGGCCGGCTACGGCTCACCGAGCGCGTTTATCCTGATGTTCAAGAGCGCTTTGGGAACGACGCCGGGCCAGTATTTCCAAGAGGCTCAGGCTAACAATCTTGAATAGCGTTTCTCAACCGGACGAAGGGAGGCATGGCAATAGGTCGATTCGCTATTCGCGAATAGCGAATGCCAGTGGCGAGCGAGGACGGTTTAGCTGCTCGGGTCCATGGGAAATCGTCTTGAGTTTTCAGTAGAGGGTTGTCCTGCCTATCCCTAGCGCGCGTGCCGCCGCGACCCTATCTCGGTTTGCCGCAGAGTTCGGACAATTGCACGTCGCTCGAGTTCCTCCAGCGGCATGACTTCATCACCTTGATCTCTGTCCGGAATGTGCTCGGCTGGCACGTGCTGTATTTCGGAAGGGAGGTCGCCCACATTGATGATGAGGCTGGAACCTAGCGCTAACGCACGTTCGATGACGTTTTCCAGTTCGTGGACGTTGCCCGGCCAATCGTAGGGCTACCATCTCCTTTCCCGTCCCGGTCTCGCCGAGAATTAACACCCGGTAGCGCTGCAGGCTCATCTTCGTAATCACCTCGTGGAGCCGCTGCATGAGGAGCGATGCGCCAACGAGGTCGTGAAATCCAAGGCCCCCGCACAATCCGCAATCTGCATGGCACGGCTGCATCCTACTCCGCCTTGGATCGGTACCGCACTACTCCCGCCTTTTAGTTCCGTTCGAAATCCACTGCAAGCAACCGTGTATGGCTTCGAATGTAGTATGCAAATTGCCCACCGCCATAGCTTCATCGTCGCCCCAGGCCCAACAAATAAGTGTGACCGCGCGTCCTTCCTTACGAATTTGAGTGAAGAAGTGTGCCCATTCTCCAATCTTCACGACAGCGGGAATGTTAGGCACATTCTCGCGTAGACCATCATGGACCGCTGTTTTCAGTCTATCTACGTTGGAACAGACGTGTTCCAATCGAGATCGCGAAAGATGATTGTCAGGCGAGCATGCATGACAATAGCGTCGGCCTTGAATCCATGTTTGATCGGCGCTGGCGGAGCGTTGTCTTGTCTAGGGGGACGTAACCCACAGTCGTTTGATTCAAAAATTGAATCGGCGCCGTTCAACCAAGTCAGCAGGGAATAAAATCTTTGGATCGCCGGGTAATGCGACCAAGGTCTAAAGTCCGGCAGCGCCAAAGGAATTTGGTCAGGGCGAGCTTTGAAATCGACGTACTTTTCCTCAGGATTGGCAATGGCAAAAGTCCAAGGGTGATCGCGTCCTGGTGGTTTCTCTCGGTCGTAATCAACGAACAATTCTGCATCCTCCCGTTGCGGAAATCCGAAATCTCCTTACCAATTTCGCATCAAAAAAGGAATCCAGCTTTTGGGCGCGACGATGCAATCGTTTCCAGTATGGGATAGCGTCCAACCATGTCTTCGGGGACGTCTAGTTTCTTTCCTGTGAGCCCGTGAATGATTTGGAATGCGTTCACAAGCGCCTTAGCGTCCGGGTGATTATTCAAAATCGTGTAAATGGCTGACGCATTTCCGTCCGGTCTTTCGCGGAACCATTCGTTGTAGTTTCGCCCGTGAAGGCGCACGTATCCGACTGGACTGGTTGTTTTTTCGCCGGGTTTAAGAGACCTTCCGATAATCGGCTGATCGATATTGCAGAACCCGACATTCCGCTCTGCCAGCCAAGAATAAAATTCCGGCTTGTCCCACGAACTGTGACGTACCTCAATCACCAGCGGAAAATCGCGAAACCGACCGATGAGCTTGTCCAGGTACGCGATAGTTTCTTTTGTGTTCTTGAAGGACCACGGAAATTGCGCGAGCAATGCACCTAGTTTCCCTGCGTCGCGTAGCGTTTCCATTGCCGGACGTGGGGTCGTCTCGTTGTCCGCCCTCAAGTCGCGCGTGTGCGTGAATTCCCGCCAGAGCTTAGCCGTAAACAAAAAATCAGGATTTTGCGAGACCCTCTCAATCCACTCCGCCGCCGTGTGTGCAGGGACGGGACAGTAGAACGTGACGTTGAGTTCGATTGTGTCGAAGTAGTTGGCTAGGAACGTTGCTTCGTGGAAGTGCGGCGGCTTTCGCCGCGGATAAAGTCTGACGGTCAGATCCTCCCGCAACTGCCTGTGTGACCGTCTGAACCCGTAGGATAGTACGCTGGCCGACTCGATGACCGCTGCTCCGACCTCAGCGCCCCCTTGCAAGAGACGACACCTCAGTCGCGGTCTCGGAGGACGCTTCGCTTCACCTCCAGGAGATGTACCTGCCGGCCCTCCCGAATGCCGCAACCGAGGTCGAAGCCAACGGGCGACTTAAAGTAGCGCTCGCGATCGCCGCTACCACTGCACTCGTTACCGTCGATGCCTCCACAACGCCCTTTAGCACCAATACGAATTCTTCCCGCCGCCGGATCCCCGGTTCCGCAACAAACAGCAACCAGCTTTTCGGGGGACAGCGAGGCATAGTCCATCTTTGGCCAGCCTCGTAAGTTCGAGAATTCTACATCAGCAGCAAGTTAATTGACTCACCGGCTCAGGGCTCTCTGAAAATGCCGGCCAGCTGCATCTCGGTCGTCGTTCGCCAGCTCTACCTGTGCGAGTCTGTGGTTTGCCATGGCGCGCTGCACTTGACCGGTGACCCGGCGATCCACCGGGGTGACCCAGATCGAGGTTTGAAAACCCGCTGAGGCGGGCTATCTGCAGGCTTCTTCGTTCTCCGCGATTCGTCTGAACTCGCTCTCCCATTCGAGCGATCAGGCTGTTGGACTTCAAAAAAAGGGCTCGCGCGCAAGCAGCCCCTCAGAAATGAATGGCCTTGTCCGGGTTTACGACCAAACGAATTCGCGCAAAACCCGGATTTTTGGCTGAAAACGCGAGCCGACAACACTAGAGATAATTCCGTGTTAACGTACTCTGCCCGACAATGGACAGCCAGCATAAGCCTCTATCTCCAGGCGTAAAACTGAAAAGACTTCGTGAGAGCCTTCATCTGACGCTGCGCGAGGTAGAAAGGAAAACCCAGGAGATTGCCGCCGAAAAGAAAAACCCAGAGTACATCGTTTCGCGCGGCTGGCTTACCGACGTCGAAAATGGCGAGCACGTGCCGAGCATCTTCAAGCTCTACAGCATGAGCGTTGTGTACTGCCGTAGTTGGTCCTATCTGAATTCTTTGTTCGACGTGCAAACAAGCGATATCGGGAAAGACCAAGCCATTTTCGGTATGGGTAAGACCCGTCTGGTCGATTCGCCGGAGGAGGAGGAAGGAGGGAAGGTCGTTCTGCCCCTGCGGTTTCGCGAGGAGCATCAGCTCGATAACACCAACCTGCTATCCAAGCTGACTGCTGTGTGGGGCGATATTCCTGTGTCACTCGTGCGGCACCTGAACCCTGAAAAGTGCCTCTACGGCTTTGTAGGTTTGCAGGACTACACGCTTTTCCCTTTGATTCGGCCGGGAACATTCGTGCAGATTGACGTCAATCAACGCAAGATCATGCCAGTTTCCACGGGGGTGGAGTTCGAGCGCCCGATTTACTTTCTGGAGTTGCGCGGCGGATACGCTTGCGGGTGGTGTGAGTTGAAGAAGGGCCTTTTGACGGTTTTGCCGCACCCGAATTCCGGGGTTGAGAGCCGTCATTTTAACTATCCCCAAGAGGCAGAAATTGTCGGTCGCGTGACCGCCGTGGCCATGCGCATTGCGTCTGACACTGGCCCACGCGAACGGCGCGCCCGAAAGCCACCCGAGGGGTGACGATTTATGGCGAAGCTTGAAGAGGCTCTTTTGGTTATGGCCGCGAGACGAATGTGAAGGGCCTTGTGAGACACACAACATCGATGCGAACGGTCTTGTCAGTGACCTGCTCACGCATTTGTGGAGCTAAAGTCCTCGGCGCCTATTCTCTTTTTGCTTGGTTTGTTCGCGTGTATCATAGGGCCTTCGTTTTTGTCACGCCTAGTTTGTGGAAGGGAAGGGACGGATGATTATTGGCGATCGTTTGCGGGAGTTGCGCGAAGGCAAGAGTCTTTCCCAGGGAGACATCGAGAAGAGAACCGGGCTTCTGCGCTGTTACATCTCGCGCGTCGAGAACGGCCACACAGTTCCGGCCATCGAGACGCTCGAGAAGATGGCCCGTGCTCTCGAAATCCCGCTGTACCAACTGTTTTACGACGGCGAGGAACCACCCGAGCTGCCGACCCTTCTGAAACGGAAGACCTCAGCTGAGAGCGTATGGGGGAGTTCGGGCAAGCAGGCGGTGTACCTTCATAAATTGACAAAGTGTCTCGGCAAAGCAGAGGACGCGGACCGGAAGCTTCTCCTTTCTATTGCGCAGAAGATGGCCTCGGGCCGCAACCGCCATACCCCAGCAGCATAAGTCCGCTCGGATTTAGCGCAAAGCGCAGACACAAAAAGGGGGGGCCGCGCTGCTGGCGCGGCTCCTGCAGATTGTTGTTCGTCTTTACTTGGAGTTCGTTTGCGTTACTGCTTTAGTTTTGGCGTTCTTAGCAGTCAGCGTTTTAGTGGATTTCGAAAGTTCCGCACGGACGCTCGCAGTCAGTTTGGCCGTGTCGATTTTGTACCGAGCTGCGGTGCGAGCGAGGTTCGAGTCCTTTGCCAGCGTCTCGCGCGGGTTGTATCCCGGGCAATACAGGTCAGACACGAGAGCGCAGACGACTAGGAAATGCTGCAGGTCCTGCGGTTTCATTTCGCGGACGGCCTTTCCCGCGATGTTCTGGTAGTCGACGGTGGTGCCGCCCCACGAAGCCTTGGTCTTTTTCTCTTCCCATCCATACGCACGGCAGAGGCGGCGGTGATTGTCGTGGCCAAGGCGCTGGAAGTAGTCCAGTAGGGCCATTTCTAGGTCGGATCGCGAAAGAGTTGGGGGCAGTTTCTTGCGAATGGCGTCGAGGATGCGACCGCGGCTTTGTTTTTCGATGCGTTCGGCAAGAGCTTCTTTGGCTCGTGCCGAACGTTCCTGCGGCGTTTGCTGATACCGCGTACTTTTGGCGTGCACCGGACACTTCTCGTCCCGGCACACATGAAGGAGCGTGCCAGCGTCCGGGCCGTCGACGATAACGGCTGGCTTGGTCTGCGGGCACTCGGCCTTCTTCTGCGCCTTGCGGTACTGTCCTTCGTACAGGACATCGGCCTTCGGGTTCTTGGCTTGCCACGCGGGGGCCTGGGACACACGCAGCGCTTTCTCACCTGCCAATTCGAGGGGCCCAACGCGAATTTGCACGAAAGCCTCCATCTTGGCCCGATAGCACGCCCGGTCCGTACAGATGGACTTTTGCCGCACTTCGGGGAAGAGAAGCGGGTTGTTTCCGGTTCGCTTGGGGCAGCGCGCGCAACTTCCGGCCGTTGGCAGCAGGGTTTCGTCCTGCGGGTCAAACGGCGCGTTCGTGATGTCCAGGTGGATTTCGCGCTCAATCCACTGGCGGAGTTCCCGCACGGTGACCGCTTCGGCTTTGTGGTCTTTGGCAATGGCCGCGACCGTGCGGTGCTGCGGGAAACATTCCTGCAGCGCACGCCTTTGGTCGTTCGGCTGCAACCGCGCGATTTCAAAGGCGTGCGCGACGGTCAGCTTTCCAGCATAGAACGCCTGCTGCGTCTCATCCGCGAGATGGTTCAAGCGCAGTCGGGCGTACACATACTTTTCGGACCGCCCGATTTTCTCGGCGAGCGTTTCGACCGTGTACGTGTCAGGCTGCAGTTGCATAAGCCCGGCATACCCGCGTGCTTCGTCGAGTTCGTGCACGTCGGCGCGTTGCAGGTTCTCGATCAGCTGCAATTCGAGGCATTGCGTGTCGGTGAGCTCGCGGATGCTGGCGGGAATTGTTTCGCGCCCGGCGAGCTTCGAGGCGCGATAGCGCCGCGCTCCCGCCACGAGTTCATACTGATCCGGCTCGCCGTCCGGCAGCGGACGAACGAGAACGGGCTGCAAGACGCCGTGCTGCCGGATATTGCCAGCGAGCTCGGCGAGTTTGGCTTCATCGAACTGCCGGCGTGGATTGGTCTTGGATTCCTGAATGCTCCTCAATGGAATCTCTTGTACGGAAGAAACCACGGGAGGAACGGTGTTGCTCGTTTCGACTGCGACTGCCGTGTTCATTTTTTTTTGTTTTTTTCCTTTTTTTTTCGAAATCAGTATTCGTCGGGAAGCAAAAGCGTGGTGTGGGAGCGGTTGGCTTCGGTGATGACCCATACGACCTGGTCGGCGTTGGTGCGATAACTACTGAGGAGCCGGAAGCCGTGCTCCAAGTTGTGTTGGTTTTCCATGCGGTCTTCTTCGGGGATGTCGCCCCAATCGCCCGTCACATGACGCGATAGGAACTCCATCGCGTTCTGTCCGGCTTTTTCGAGTGCGGTCAGCGCGCCCGGCGTGGCGACGAGCTGGCCCAGGTCAAACAACGGCTGCTTGGTGGTCGGTTGCATGAAAGAAGGCTCCTTTGGTGGATTTGGGTTTTTGCTTTCCGAGAGGCGCCGCGCGAAGCGGCGCAGGAAAAGCAAATGCCCTTCATGCGAGGGGAAGGCGCCTGTCCGTCCGCGCTGTCAAGGGCGCCGGGGTTTGGCGTTCATCGGAGCGCAGCGCAGACCCTTGACAGACGAAGCGGACGGATCAGGCGCAGGGTTTGCGCAGGAAGGGCAGTAAGGCCTATCCATGGAAAACAGACCATTTGGGAGAACACGATTCGGTCCGTGAAAGCCGACCCACGGTTGGAAAGCTTCCCGCCGTGATGGAGATGATTTCTATCGCTCACGCATCCGTGAGCGCGGTGAGCATTTGCGAAACGGCTTGCCGTACATGATCAAGGCTCTCGGTAAGGAGTTGGGCATCTCCGTTCCACAACTGGATGTAGTCGCATGCCGCCGAACCGGTTTCGAGCCCGATGGTGTGGCAGACCACGAACGCCGTGGCTTCCGCTTCGGTTTCGCGGATTCGGCGTGACGTGGTGCCGCGGCGATCGCCCCGATGCAGGAGTTCATGCGCCAGCTCGTGCGCAAGCGTTGAAAACTCTTCCGCGGGCGACTGGCCGGGAAGCAGCGTGATGCGCCCGCCGCTCGATGTGCCGCGCGCGGGCGCGATTTCGGATGAATATTCGACGGAAATTCCTTGGGCAGTTGCGAAACTGCGGAGACGCTCGCGATATTCGCACGGGTCGCCCTGCACGATTCCGATCTGGGGCATTTCCTTGCCATCGGTCTGGTTGACATCGAACACATAAGCAGCCCGAAAACCTGCGACAGAAGCTGAAGCCTCTTCCTGATCCTCTTCGTTCTCCGGTTTGCGACGAACGATGGGAGCAAGAATCAGGATGCCTTTCTCGCCCTTCTTCACGAAGCGGCCGAGCTGGTTCCACGTACGGAAGCCGGCGACGTAGCTGGCATCCGGCTTCTGCGAAGCGATCAGCAGCACGTTGTGAAGACTGTAGCGGTGGAAGCGTCCAATGGCTTTGAGATAGCCGGTGAGCGCTTCGCTGCGGCCTGCGTTGAGCGCGGCGACCAACTGGTCAGTGGCCTTATCCGTGATTTCTTTGATTTGTTCTGATTTCATGTTCCGTTCTCCTGTGCGGGGATTTGGTTCCCTCACCTGAGGCAGGGGAACCAAAGGACCGCGTTGGCAGGAGAACGGAAGGTGTTGGATCAGGGAGCCGGAGCGGACGGCAACCGGCGTGACACGGTCTGTGGGGTGGCGCGCCGGTGTGCCAGTGGAGGCGGCATCACGGGAGACAACAGGCGCTGCCAAAAGCTACGGCAGGGACTGTTGCCTGAGTAGATCGGTCATAGGCTTCGGTTTCTCACGCTTGTGCATGCGGGGCTTGACGGCGACGAGAAAAATGGCGAGAATATGGCGAGATTAATGGCGAGGTTGTGACGAGAAATTGTGCAGTTGTGGCGAGATGGACGGCGAGAATATGGCGAGAAAATACATTCACGAAGCTGTTGATTGGCCTGGATTTACCTGGGATTCAAAAACTCTCGCCCCGTTGCTCTCTGGAGTCAGATTGCGCCAAGGGTTGTTGCTCGGCAAAATGCGGGGCTACGGCTTTGCTTCACAGTGGACCGCAACACTAAAGGTGCTTACGGAAGAAACGATTAAGTCCAGCGCGATCGAAGGGGTAGTGCTTGATCCAGAGAATGTCCGCTCGTCTCTCGCTCGCAGGCTTGGATTGGAGGTCGCAGGACTCAAGGTCCACAAGGATCGCTATGTCGATGGTGTCGTTGAGATGATGTTGGACGCGACGCAGAAATTCAAGGAGCCGCTGACAAAGGAACGCCTATTCGACTGGCATGCGGATCTGTTTCCCGGAGTCCGCAGGACCGGCGATAAATTTCGGGTAGGCGCCTGGCGGGACGACAGCCAGGGTCCGATGCAGGTGGTGTCAGGACCAATCGGCCGCCACAAGATTCACTATGTTGCACCTACGGCTGCCCGAATCGAGAGCGAGGTCGGAAAGTTTCTCAGGTGGTTGGACGGCAACGAGCAGGAAGACCCGTTGTTGAAGGCCGCAATCGCACACCTGTGGTTCGTGACGATCCATCCTTTTGAAGACGGTAACGGGAGAATTGGAAGAGCAATCGCGGAGATGTGCTTAGCCAGATCGGACGGCAGTGCTCAGCGTTTCTACAGCATGTCATCGCAAATTCTTGAAGAACGAAAGGGGTATTACGACGTTCTTGAGAAGACACAGGCTGGATCGTTGGACATCGGGGAATGGCTAACTTGGTTTCTTGGGTGCTTGGAGCGAGCCATCGAACAATCGAGTCGAATCTCAGACAGTGCTCTGGAAAAGGAATTGTTCTGGCAGGACTTGAAGAAAAGGAAGGTCTCCTTGAATGACCGGCAGAAGAAAGTCCTGAATAAACTGTTCAGTGGATTCGAGGGAAAGCTCACCAGAGAGAAGTGGATGAAAATAACGAAGGCTTCTTCGCGAACTGCACTTCGAGATATCGAAGAGCTGATCGCCGCAGGTGTCATTGAACAAGAAGAAGCCGGAGGAAGAAGCACTTCCTACAGGCTAAAGAGAACTGCAACAATCAGAGGACAGGATCAGTAGATACTCCAACGCTTCGGTTCTTACCCGAAGAATCGTGGCACTGAAAAATATTATTCAGCCGGATTTGCTAGTTACAGCCCACACGCAAGGCGCACATACAATTGGCGTCATGTAGGTGTCATACGAACCCGATCCTCATGCACAGGGGTTGCTTTTGTGGAGCACACGAGCGACGGAGATCCCGCGGTAGGCCAGCTGGCGATAAGCGGTACGGCGATGAGCGGTACGGCGATGAGCGTGGCGCACGGTCAGGATGAATCCCAGTGCTGCCAGGACTTCCCTACCCATCAACTCGGCGGAGCAAATTCCCATGCCGGAGGGTTTCGCCGGGCAGTTATCTGCGCTTGGCGTGGGAGGAAAGGGTCAGTCGCAGGCGAGTTTTGCGGATCTTTACTTGAGAAAGACACCGGAAGAAATTCAGCAAATTCGGCTGGCGAACCGGGTGGCGAATGTGGGCCTGCAAGCCTTCCTTGAAAATCTGCACCCCGGGATCGCCGAGGCGGAGGTTGCAGCGGCCGTCGAATCGGCCATTTGCCGACAGATCGGCCATGACGGCGTCTTCCATTCTCGAGGCTGGGCGCTGGTGCAGTCCGGCCCGAACACCGCCGACGCCGGACGATTTAATCGCTCGACCGGGCGGCGCCTAGAGAATGGCGACCTCGTCCTGATCGAATTGGCGACTTGCGTGAACGGGTATTGGAGCGACCTCACGCGCACGGAACCGGTTGGTTCGCCGAGGGCCGAGGTTGCGGAGATACTCGCCCTTGTAAAGGACGCGCAGCAAACGGCGGTCGATGCCGTGCGTCCCGGTGTTTCGGCGCGCCATATTGACGCGTTGGCAAGAGACAAGATCGCGGCTCAAGGACTCTCATCGTTCTTCACGCATCACACAGGACACCACGTGGGATTTCGCTATCACGATCCGGGTTTCTGATCCTTCCGGGAGAATCCGCCACGATGGAACCCGGCATGGTGATTACGATCGAGCCGGGAGTTTACGTTCGCGAACGTGGCGCCGGTGTGCGCATCGAGGACAACGTGCTGGTCACTGCTTCGGGTCACGAAGTGTTGTCGAGGATGCCAGGGAGCACGTAGATATGATCAGCATCGATCTCTCGGGCAAGACGATTCTGATCACCGGAGCTCTCGGCGCGATTGCCGAGCATATGGTGCGGAAGCTGGTTGCGAGCGGGGCAACCCTGGTGTTGACTGATATCAAGGCGGAGGAGCAAGCCAAGCGGACGCTCCACGATTGGCAGATCCCGCCCTCGTCCTATAAATACCTTGCGGCCGATATCACTGACTCCGGTCAGGTAGACGGTGTGGTGAACGCAGCATTCGATCATCTCCCGGACATGGATACAGTCATCGGCCATGCGGCAGATGCGAGCTGCATCCTTTCGCTAGCACATCGAAAGCCGACTTTGAACGCATCTTCCGCTTCAACTATTTCGCACAGACTTATCTGGCTCGGGCCGCGCTCGCGCAATGGGTCCAGCGCAATACTTGCGGGCCACCTGATTTTCACGTCCTCTTACGTCGCCCGCATGCCGCACTCGCAAATATCTTCGTATGCCTCCGCCAAGGCGGCGCTGGAAAACTTCGCCCGCAGCCTCGCGCTCGAATATGCTTTCGCCGGTATTCGGGTAAATGTGGTCTCCCCTGGGAACGTCGCGGCAGGTAGCTCGCTTAAAGTCTTCGAGGAAGATCCGGCCTATCGGGAATTTTGTGATGCGAGTTTCACTGGGGAAGAGAAACAGTCCGGATTCGGTCGCGGACGCCTTTGTGTTTCTCTGCTCGCCGCTGGCTAGCGAGATCAATGGTCAAGTTCTTAGCCCCGATTGCGGCGGCGGCATCGGGAATCGGCTATGAAGATCGGCCTCGGCCTCTACCGCCACATGCTGACGCGCGACTACTACGACTTCGCGCGACAGGCAGGCTGCACGCACGTTGTGGTTCATCTGGTCGATTACTTCAATCGAGGGCTTTCCAATCCGCGCAGCAATCAGCCCACCGGGTCGAAATATGAAGCTTGGGGAGTCGCCGGCGATGCGAATCAACTTTGGACGGTGGAGGAACTCAAGACGCTTCGCTCGGAGATTGAAGCCGCCGGGTTGGTTTTGGCAGCAATCGAGAACCTCGATCCCGCGCACTGGCACGATATTGTGCTCGATGGTCCGCAACGGCCAAAACAGATCGAGAAAGTGAAGGTTGGGTGAAGCCGAACTTTTCAAGATGGATTTTCTGTTCAACATTCTCTGTCCGTCCAGGCCGGAATTCCGACGGCCCCCGCCTCACCATACATTTAGTTTTCTTCCAGGGATTTAGACAGCTTTGTTTTTTATGTCGGACGCGAACCCGTTAAGTCACGGCGCCATTCGGTTTCCTGGAAAATAGTCGCTTGCCGAGCGTACATGCAAATAGCGGCAGATCTAAAAGTCCAGGCGCCGGATCATCCCACGCAAAAATGGCAGACTCCCGGGGAGGCCGGAGCGAACGCAAGTACGACCACAACGAAAGCCGGCCCTTCAAAATTTCCTGTATGGCAACCCTCACGTCGGCGGTCGTGTGCATCCAGCGCACGCCGCAGCGGCCATGGACCACTGGAAAATCCTGACTGTGCAGAAGCTGCCAAAGGAGATATGGGAAATCTACCCCAGCACGCCGGGAAAGAGTGTGCCAGCCCCAAACGCGCGGATTAACATCAAGAAGTTTAAATTCGCCGTTCCTGGGATCCTGCTTAAACTCAATCTCGACCAGCCCGGTGAAGCGCAATGACGTGAGCAGCCGTACTGCAGACTGAATAACCTTTGGTTCGTCCACTGACTCGACGAACGTGCTGAATTGACCAAAGTCTCTGGGATACTGCCGTCTCTCTCTCGCCACGATAGACGCGAGCGGAGAGCCGTTGCTGCAGATGGCCGCATAGGAAATCTGCCCTTCTCCCACGCCCGGTATAACTTCCTGAACCATCAAATTCCCGGACCCCACCAGTGCAGCCGCCTCATCGTATTGCGCGAGCAATGAGGCGCGGTCCACAGCGCGCCATGCCTTTGGGACGGCAAGACTGTTCCGTTTGAATCTGGTCGCTGGCTTCAGAATAACGGGAAATGGGCAATCGATGTCGCGGAGTTCTTCTTGCGTGCTAGGCCACACAGTCCACGGCTGAGGGATGCCAAGTTCATGCGCGGTTTGGTGGAGCAAACGTTTGTCGCAGAGGTATTGCAACTGGCCCCATGCCGGCACACTGATTCGGTATTGAGACGCCAGCAGGTCGTAGTTCCGCGATATCAATCCAACCGCATGATCATCCGTGGGAAAAAGTAACCAGTTCTTGAGTCGGTGCCTTTTAGCGAGATCGAGAAGCAGAGCGATCTCGGTTCCGTCCTCAGCGGCCGGCCACGGAACGTTTCGCCGGACATATCTTGATGTAGCGGCTACGAGGTGCCCGCCTTGTTTCAAGACCCACACTGGGATGCCCCGACGGCCCAGGCTCCGCACTACTCCCAGGCCTCGATAATCCGCCGCCATAACCAACGCACCGACATTCGTGTCGTGCTTTGTGGTCGGAACCACGGAGGTTACGATCGCGGGCTCAACTGTGGCTGTTTTTGACATGGACTCCCTCAGGCGATTTTGCGCTGGGATAGGTTTGCTACTCCGGAACACCTAGTTTGCCGACCTTCCTCTAAGTTCGGATGTCCCAAGAAACCGATTATCCAGGGGGTGCAGAAGGTCGCGTCAACGGATAGCGGACGACCGCAGAGTGATCCTGCGTGTCGATCCCGTAGAGTCGCAGTTTGTTATATAGCGCTTTCAGGCTGATTCTAAGCTTTATCGCCGCATCTTTGCGTCGCCACCTAGTCTGCTCCAAGGCAGCTAAGATGGCGTCTTTCTCTGCTTCGGCCTTGACTGCTCGCAACGACCAGACGCTATCTGGCATGCCCGGCGACAGAACCTTTCCATCGCGCAGATTGGAGGTTTTGGGGCCCTCAGTTTTCTGCACAATTGCGGGCACGAGGTTTTCGTCACCCAGGATCAAGAAGCGCTTGACGAAGTTTTCCAGCTCGCGAACATTTCCAGGCCACGCGTAGCGTATGCACGCATCCAGAACCCGCTCGGGGTAGGGCTTGGCAACACATCCCAACTGTGCCGCCAACCTTTGCATGAAATATCTAAGAAACACAGG
This sequence comes from Candidatus Acidiferrum typicum, assembly GCA_025463055.1. Lineage (GTDB taxonomy): Bacteria > Acidobacteriota > Terriglobia > Acidiferrales > UBA7541 > Acidiferrum > Acidiferrum typicum_A. Next base: position 53,751 of record JAOAPV010000093.1, on the reverse strand, counting down.
AATTTCTTCGGGGCGTTCGCGTAACGGAGGCAGATGGATCGTCAGGGCACTCAAGCGATAATACAGATCCTGACGAAGCTGCTTGTTTGCTAGAGCCTGTGGAACATCGACGTTCGTTGCGGCAACGATACGCACATCTACTTCAACCAACGAGCGGCCGCCCAGCCTTGAAAATTGTCCGCCCTGCAAGACGTGCAAAAGCTTCGCCTGTAGGCCGGGGGGGAGCTCACCGATCTCGTCCAAAAGGAGCGTCCCTTTGTTGCATAGTTCAAATTGTCCAGGTTTCGCGCGGACGGCCCCGGTGAACGCCCCCGCTTCATATCCGAACAACTCACTTTCTAACAGTTCTCCCGGTAGCGCTGCGCAGTTCACTTTCAAAAAGCTTCGGTGGGCTTTGTTGGACAACTGATGAATCCGGCGAGCCACGACCTCCTTGCCGACTCCGCTCTCCCCAAGGAGCAGAACGGGAACATCTACGCGCGCGACTTGCTGAATTGAGGAAAAAATCTTGGCCATCCCGGGGCTGGCGGCGGGAAATACAAAACCATTGCTAACGTGCTCAGAGATATCGTCATCCGTGTGGCTTGAAGTTTGGCGAGGGTATGTCGTTAGGGTCCGACCAATGCGCATTCCGCTTCACCTCGGGGATTGACCGTGAACTTTCAGAAAGGTGACAAGGCTTCTTTGACTGGGGGAAAAAGAAGGCCTAAAGCGGGGCATCTGCCCCAACCATTTCGCCAAGACACGCGTCCGCCATGGCAAGATGAGGCCACCGACCTAGCTAGAGCTTTGTCTAAAGCCGCTTGTCGGCGATTCTCAATTGCTTCCGGCTACTGCATGCGTATGCAGAACTCCTAACGACGATTAAGGGTTTCTCGCTTCTGCGGGGACAAATCGCGAGTGCTCGCCCACGGATGGGAGTCCGTTCGAGTCTGGGGCCACACTAGCGATTCACTTTATAGGGTGCAATCCAGTATTCACTGCAATTCCTGTCCGGGAAATCCCTTGTAGATGTAGGGTGAAGACCCGAAGGGCGGGATCTTTCGCCGAAAAAGAACATTGTTCGAACGGCGCGATGATCGCCAGGCGTTGACTGATCGAACCTTTCTCAACAGCACGCGTACTTTCCTACCGATTTCGTGTACCAGCTTACCGAATGCATCTTCGTACGGCGGAATCGAAATGATGGATTCTTGTCGTAATGCGCGTTTTTTTGTTTTGGTTTACCGATTGCTGTGCTGACGATGTGCTCGCATGAGTTTGCCGAGCGCGATTCATCGGATGGCCAGCATTGGGACTGGTTGGGCGGTAGCTTCGCGACACGACAAATCAACCTTCGATACACAACAACGCCAGTAAGCCGAAGTCAACTTGTGTCCAATTCCCATTCCAACTAAGCGCACGCGAACAGACCTTCGTTACGTCGGAAAAAGACTCTCCGGCCCGGTTGACGTACGCCGAAACCATCAAATTCCAACGGTCGAACGGAAGCAGCCGGGGGCATCTAGGGAGCCAGTATTTATGAAGAACTTAGCTGTCGTGATACTGATTTGGCTAATTGGGGCGGGTGCTGTAGAAGCACAAACACCTGGCACGGTTGATGGCAGCAGTTCGGTTCAAGGAACGACCGAGACCGGTGATACAAACTCCGGCGCCAGCCGTCTGCCCATGTTGCAGCACCGTAATCAACGCTACCAACTGCATTCGGCCGACGTTCTTCAACTGACGTTTCCTTACACGCCCGAATTCAATCAGAACGTGACCGTACAGCCAGACGGCTACATTAGCCTGCGTGGCGCAGAAGATATTCGTGTCGAGGGGCAAACCCTCCCGGAGGTTTCCAAATCCCTCAGGATAGCTTACAGCCGAGTGCTGCACGACCCGGTAATCAATATCGAACTGAAGGATTTCGAAAAGCCATACTTCATTGTGGGCGGTGAAGTTGGACATCCAGGAAAATTTGATCTCCGGGATGAAACCACCGCTGCGCAAGCGGTGGCCATCGCCGGAGGCCTTAGAGACTCAGCGAAACACTCGCAGATACTGCTCTTCCACCGCGTGCCGAAGGGTTGGATGCAGGTCAAACGGCTGAACCTAAAGAAAATGCTCAACGACGCCAACTTAGATGAGGATGCCTACCTGCAGGCGGGTGATTTCCTATACGTGCCGAAGAACACTTTTTCCAAGATTCAGCGCTTCATACCTTCGTCATCCATGGGGATGTATGCAAATCCGGCACTTCATTAGCAACACGCGCAGAGAGCGGGGTTCTAGACGATGATTAGTAGAGACCTGAACGCGCGCGCACAAGAGAACACAAATCGCGCAACGACCCGAGACTTTCTTGCGGCCGGGTTTCGCCAGCGTCGCCTGATTATCGCGACGTTCTTTGGGATCTTGGCTGCGGTCATAGTCATCGCGATCGCATTGCCGAAGCAATATGAATCGCAAATGAAAATTCTAGTAAGGCATGAGCGCGCCGACTCGGTGGTCAGCGCGGAACGTGATGCACCACATCAGGTTCAAACGGAAGTAAGTCAGGAAGAACTCGAATCGGAAGCCGAGCTTTTAAAATCGCATGACCTGATTTCCAAGGTGGTCATCGCCTGTGATCTTCAGAAACAAGAAGTAGATTCTTTATGGGCTTCACTGTACAGCAAGATCGCGCCCGCGGACGATAGCTCTGGCACTGCAGCGGACGAGAAAATCTCGCGCGCGGTCGTTGCGCTGGAGAAAAACCTCGAAGTTCGTCCTATCAAGATGACCAATCTGATCAGCGTCAGTTACAAAGCGGTCGACCGACACCAAGCCGTGCAAGTCCTGAACGCCATCGCGAGTCTCTACCTCGAGAAGCACTTGGCGATGCATCGCGCCCCGGGTATTTTTGATTTTTTCCATCAGCAAGCTGAGGGATATCGCAGTGCTCTAGCACAAAGCGAGGCCCAGCTGGCAGAATTTGGACAACGGGAAGGCGTCGTTTCTCCCACGCTGACGAGAGAAATCACCATCCATAAGTTAGGTGAATTTGAAGCGGCATCCCAGGAAACTCAAGCGGCGATCCTCGAAATGAAGCAGCGCATTCAAACGCTTCAGACACAGCTGGCTTCTCTTTCTCCCCGCCACACAACACAAGTCCGCACCTTGGACAATCCACAACTGATGGAGCACCTCAAATCCGCATTGTTAGACCTCGAGCTGAAACGGAGTGCGCTATTGTCGAAATTTGAATCGACGTACCGGCCTGTCCAGGAAGTCGAGCAGCAGATTAAACAGGCGCACGAAGCCATTGTTGCGGCTGAGAAGGCGCCGCTTAGGGATGAAACTACAGACCGTGATCCCACCTATGAGGCGCTTCGCGCTGAACTCGCGAAGGCCAACACGGACCTGGCCGCCCTTCAGGCACGGGCGAATGCCACTTTCGCCATGATTCGCTCCTATCGCGCCAAGAGTGACCGGTTGGATCATCAGGAAATACTCCAGCAGGATATGCTTCGCGCCACCAAAGCCAACGAGGAAAATTACCTACTTTATCTCCGCAAGCAAGAAGAAGCCCGCATTTCTGACGCCTTGGACCGTCAGCGCATTTCGAACGTATTGATAGCGGAAGCGGCAACTGTGCCTTTCAAGGCCCAGGGTCGACGCCTTCTCTTCGTGCTCCTTGGCATTCTGTTTGCCAGCCTGGCGAGCGTCATGGTGGGCCTGGTCGTCGACCACTGGGATCCATCCTTTCGCACGCCTCAAGAGGTTCAAGACTTTCTGGGAAGCCCGGTGCTCGCGGCTTTTCCAAGGAATGGTGAGTGAGGGCCATGTTCCTAGATTTCTATGGATTGCGCGAGCAGCCATTCGGCGTGACCCCTGATCCCAAATATCTCTACTTCAGTCCAAGTCACCGTGAGGCGCTGGCATCCCTGTTCTATGGCATAGAGACGGGGCGCGGGTTCCTCGCGTTAATCGCGGAGCCCGGAATGGGCAAAACCTCCGTTTTGTTCCAGTTGGTGGAGCGTCTGAAGGGCTCGATTCGCAGTGCGTTCTTGTTTCAAACGCAATGTGACTCCCGGGAACTTCTTCGTTACTTATTGGACGCTCTTGGCATACAGGGCAGCGCGGAAGCGGACCTTGTGCAATTGCACTCGCGACTGAACCAGTTTCTTTTGGCCGAGGCGAACGCAGGCCGGCGCGTCGTCGTTGTTATCGATGAAGCCCAGAACCTATCGGACTCGGCGCTCGAAACCGTGCGCTTGCTTTCTAACTTCGAGGCCTTAGACCGAAAGCTCTTTCAAATCGTCCTCGCTGGACAACCGGAATTAGCGCGCAGACTGAAGAATCCCCGCTTGGCGCAACTAAGTCAGCGCATTGCTGTACTTGCGGGTTTGAAACGCCTGCCTGCAACGGACACCCTTCAATACATCCACCATAGGCTTGAGATCGCAGGCCATTGCGGGCACGAGGTGTTTAACTCTGCTTCTGCAGACCTCATCGCAAAAGCTAGCCACGGTATTCCAAGGAACATCAACAACATTTGCTTTAACGCGATGTCGCTGGGTTGCGCCCTGGAGCGTAAGAGAATTGGCCCTGAGATCGTACAGGAAGCGCTGAATGATTTGTCTTTGAATTCCCTCGTAGAGAAGTCACGAATTCTGCGTCATGCGACTCCTACACTTACTAGCGCGTCGCTCTTTTCCGTTCGTTGGTGGCGAGACAACGTGTTCGCAAGCCGAACTGCTCAGGCCGCGATTCTATCCGTTTTATTGGGCGGCCTGGGAACCTACTTCGGCGCCCATATCGGAACGGAAGCGATTCATACTTCTTCTGCTGCGAACTATTCGTCGCAAACCCAAGGGCAACTACCCGCCCCGTTCGCTTCTTCGCCGCTCAACGGTTCCGCGCGCTCAAGCCAATATTCTGATTCGTCCCGATTCGTAACCCATGTAGTGCGCCCGAACGATACCATTTGGAACCTCTGTGTGTCGTCGCTGGGCCGCTATGATGAGGCTACCCTCGCCGAGCTGCGCAAACTAAACCCCGAGTTGATCGACATAGACCGCATCGAAGTAGGGCAGCAGATTCGCCTACCCTTGCGTCCCTCCAACTAGAAAGACGTATAAAAGCCCCTAAATCATGAGCAAACACTTCATGCTGCTTCGAAAAGTTGGCAAGGAGCAAGACCTATTCCGAACACCGGATCGCCCCCGCACTCGGCTCGATGCTATTGAGAGCGAGCAAACTGCCGCGAGGGAGAATACCCGGCGGGAGGTTCCGCATGACGAGTTGCCAGATCAGGAGGTCTCACACCCAGAGGTCCAACACCGCGAGGTCCCCCGGCCGAAGGCTGAACCACAGAACCGCGCCGTGCAAGTCCGGTGGCACGACGTTATTAAGGAAAAGATCAGAGGTGTCGCGCGGGACAGCGCAAGGAACGCCAGCAATCGAAGGGACTTGGAAACGCTGAGGCATCGCGAGCAAGTAAAGTTGGTGCAGCGCATCTTCCCGATCAATGCTCAAAGCACAGCGCAACTTGTATTGTTTTCCAGTTTGGAAGGCGAAACGGGCGCGTGCTCGATCACCGCGCGCAGCGCTGAGATATTGGCGGCGCGCGCGGAAGGCCCCGTGTGCGTGGTTGACGCGAATTTCGAGTCGCCGCTTGTCCACCGCTATTTTGGAGTTGAGAACTACAGAGGATTTTCTGACTCCGTCTGTGAACCCGGTCCAGTACAGGATTTCGCGCTGCCTCTTTCCAACAGCGATCTTTGGGTCATGCCAACCGGTTCGGCTGCCGCTCAGCTAGGCCTCCCCGAAATTTCGAAACGCCTGAGCTCGAGAATGATGGAGCTACGCACCTTGTTCAAACATATCGTCGTCAACTGTCCGCTCTTTTTAGAGCGATTACCGGCTCTCCAAAGCTTTGCGGCGGATGGAATGGTGCTAATTGTGGAAGCGAACGCAACAAGGCGGGAGACGGTTCGCGAAGTGATGGAAGAACTCCAAATTGCCGGGGTACGGGTGCTCGGAGTTGTGTTGAATAACCGCACTTTTCCGATTCCTGATGCCATCTATCGCAAATTTTAGAAGTTGCATGTCTGGAGTTGGCAAACCTGGAATGGGGCGGGCGCTCGAATCGAACAGCTCCCGGCAAAGCATCGCCGGAAAATTGCACCGTGCTGTTGCTTTGCGGGCTTCAAAATACGTCCCAGGACTCAGTGGAATCACCAAGAGCGACCCGGTTCTCGCTTCCCTGACGTTCACAGAGGAACTGCTTTCAGCGCCGCAGTCTCAGGAAGGCCCGAACCGCGCTTCATTTTGCACAGGCATTTCGGAAAAACAGCTCTACTATATTTGCAAACGCGGTCTGGACCTGTGGCTCGCAGTCTCGGTGCTTATCCTCTTGCTTCCTTTACTGCTATTGATTGCTCTGCTGATCAAAATGGACTCCTCCGGACCAGTTTTCTTCACGCATGAACGCGTCGGAGCTAAACGCGGGCGGGTGCGCGGCGAAGCTACCTGGGTGATCGAAAACTTTCGCATGCATAAGTTCCGCTCGATGGTTCAAAACGCAGATTCAGCCGCGCATGAGGCGTACATTCGCGACTTCGTTCAAGGGCGAGTGCAACCGGATAAGGCAAAGGGCGGAAAGTTCAAACTAACGAACGATCCTCGGGTGACCCGAATTGGCAGGATTCTGCGCCGGACGAGTCTGGATGAATTGCCTCAGTTGTTCAATGTTCTAAAGGGGCAGATGAGTTTGGTCGGGCCGCGCCCGGTCCCACCTTACGAGGTGGCCTGCTATCGCCATGGCGACCACAAGCGATTGGCAGCGCCTCCTGGAATTACAGGGTTATGGCAAGTAAATGGCAGATGCCAAGTTTCCTTTGAGGAAATGATTCACATGGACCTGGAGTACATACAGAAGGCGTCCTTGTGGGTTGATCTTCAAATTCTTTTTCTAACTATTCCAGCAGTGCTTTGCGGAAGAGGTGCTGAATGAGCTCTACAATTCAATCGTTCGCGGTAAGCGCAATACCCCCCGTCGCCAACCCTTCGCGAATCGCCGTAATCGGTTGCGGCTACTGGGGAATGAACTATGTCCGAATCTTCAACGAACTCTTGGACGCGCGCCTGGTCGCTATCTGTGACGCGCGCTCCGACCGGTTACGCGAAGTCGGATCGCGTTTCCCCGGCGTTGACTTGACGACAGATATCGAAGACGTAGCTTCGCATCCTGAGGTTGATGCCGTTGTCGTCTGCACTGAAGCCACGACCCATTACAACGTAACGCGCCGCCTCCTCTCAGCTGGAAAGCACGTCCTTGTGGAAAAGCCGTTGACGACAACCACTGCAGATGCACAGGAACTGATTGCTTTGGCCGAGTCAAAATCGGCCGTTCTCATGGTCGGTCACACGTTCGTATTCAATGCCGGCATTCAGAAGGTAAAAGAGTACGTGCAAATGGGCCAGGGCCGGGTCTATTACCTGTACGCCCGGAGGACAAATCTCGGTCCCATCCGCCGCGATGTAAATGCGCTCTGGGATCTCGCCCCTCACGACATTGCGATTTTCAACTACCTGCTAGACAGCGTGCCGGAGTGGGTAAGCGCCGTAGGCGGCAAGGTCTTGAGGAATTGTCGCCACGACGTGGGATTTATTTCCCTAGGTTATCCGGGCAACATCATTGGCCATATTCATGTCAGCTGGGCCGATCCAGACAAAGCTCGCGAAGTCGTCATCGTCCGGAGTGACAAACGCATCGTTTTTAACGACCTCAACGGCATTGAACAGGTGCGAGTTTTTGAGAAGGGCGTAAGTACTTTGGAGGAGGAGCCTCTGAACTATGGCGAGTCTCGTTTCGAGATCCGAGATGGAGACATTATTAGCCCCCGAATCAAGCCCACCGAACCTCTGAAAAATCAGTGTCGCCATTTCCTGGAATGCGTGCGGCTGGGGCAGCGCCCTGTTAGCAGCGGCGTGGAGGGCCGCGACGTCGTACGGGTTCTTGAGGCAGTGAATCGCTCAATAGAATGCAAAGGACAACAAATAGAGGTGGAAAGAAACGACCATTATGCACACACAGCAATCGCAAGTACCGTTCGTTGATCTCGGCGCTCAGTATCACACCATCTCCGGGGAGATCACTGAGGCGGTTTCAAAAGTACTTAGGGAGAGCGACTTCATTCTTGGCCGCGAGGTAAGCCTATTCGAAGAGGAATTCGCCTCTTTTTGTGAGGCAAAATGGGCAATCGGCGTGGACTCAGGCACCTCAGCTCTGGAGTTGGCGCTCCGCGCATATGAAATCGGGCCCGGCGATGAAGTCATTACCGCGGCGAACAGTTTTATTGCTTCAGCCCTGGCTATTTCCCATGCTGGAGCAACGCCAGTCCTTGTGGACGTCGACGCTGACACATACACAATAGACGTCGCCGCAATCGAGAAAGCCATCACCCCGCGCACGAAGGCAATAATCCCTGTCCATCTCTACGGTCATCCGGCCGATATGGATGCCATTGCGCAATTAGCTCAACGACACGGATTGGTCGTTATTGAAGATGCTTGCCAGGCTCATGGCGCTCGCTATAAAGGCAAAAGGACGGGTTCGCTGGGCCACGCTGCCGCGTTCAGCTTTTATCCGGGAAAGAATTTGGGCGCCTACGGCGACGGAGGTGCGGTCGTAACCAGTGACCATGCTTTTGCGAAGCGCCTTGAGATGCTGCGAAATTACGGGCAAAAGGAAAAGTATCAACACATGTTCCGAGGTTACAACCGACGCCTCGACACACTGCAAGCCGCCGTTCTTCGAATTAAGTTGAAGTATTTGGAGGAATGGAATGAAGCGCGTCGACAGCACGCCAAGACCTATTGCCGCCTGTTGGAGCAAATTGGAGTTGTGGTTCCTCGCGCGGCCACCACGTCCGAATCAGTCTGGCACCTTTACGTCATCCGGATTGATCAACGCGATGCTCTAAAGGAACATCTCACGACCCGCGGCATCGGCGTGGGCATTCATTACCCGATCCCCATTCATTTGCAGCCCGCTTACCGGGATTTGGGCTACCGACCGGGAGACTTCCCGGTTACCGAAGACTATGCGCGGCGTATTCTTTCGCTGCCAATGTATGCGGAACTCACTCCGGAGATCATAGGCAGGGTCGCCGAAACGCTAAGCGAATTTGGTATCACCAAGCAGACGCCAGCGACTTGGTCAATGCCCCTTCAGCCGTCCGTGTATCCTGCAGGCTAGAGTCGAACCTTCTCTGCCCTGCCATCAACAGAACGGGCACGGACGAGCAATCGAATGCTAAAAGCTCTAGGCACCTTATCCCTCGCTCTAGTTCGTCATTTCAAGACCGGCGGTGTCATTGTCAATGAACATACACTCGACCGTGAAGAAACGCGCCGCCACGTCGAGGTCCTTGGGCGCTGGTTCGATTTCATTCAACTGAATGACCTGCCCGAGCGTTTAGATCGCCCACGCAAGCGACCGTTCTGCTTGCTCACATTTGATGACGGTAAGAGGAGCAACGCAACCGCGGTGGCGCCGGAACTCGAGAAGCTCGGAGTACCTGCCGTATTCCTTGTTGTCTCAAGTTCGATTGACTGCAAAACGCCTCTCTGGTTTGATCGCCAAAGAGCTCTTCGGAAAAAGCTGGGCACTCTCCCGCCGCGCTTGGACCTCAATACTTTAAAACAGCTTCCTTATGCTCTGTTGGTGAACAGAGTGGAGCGCGCATGCTCGCAATACGGCGTCGAAGCAGATCTGGACGATGATCATGTTGGTCTGATGACATGGGAGCAGGTCCGCGGTCTTCATCGACGGGGCTTCAGCATCGGAGCCCACGGGTTTACACATGCGATTTTGACTCGAGAACCAAGACTTGCCGCATTGGAGAGTATTGAAAAGAGCATCACAAAAGTCCGCGAAGTAATCGGCGCACCTTGCTCCAGCTTTGCCTTCCCGAATGGAAATTACACAGCGGAGCTCGCACAATATGCCATTCGTTGCGGCGCCAAGATGGTGATGACGACCGAACCTACATGGGCGGATGAAAGCACTGCGCTATGGCGGCTTCCCCGATTGCAGTTCGGTGCAAGGGACAACGCGTGGAAAATTGAACTCAAGATTGCCATTGCCGCGTCGGGCCTGATTCTCAAAAATACCGACGGTACAGGCAGAGCTTACCGAGCGATTAACCATATGACCGGACACAGTTCTAGGCACGCTCCGATGGCCACGAAAAGTCGAGAACCTATCCTAGAAACCTCGCCCTCAAGTCGAAATTTGAATGAATGCCCAAATGATTGAAGATTTGCGCTGCCAACAGAGCGCCTCCGCAGGCATCCTGCATCGAACTCTCGGAGGGCTGCCAATTGTCAATGGACGCCGGTTCAAATTCCGTTTCCCTTCGCTGATTTTTGTTCTCCTCAGTCCTTACCTTGTCTTGAGGCTCGCATATGTTCAGAAAATGCTTTTCGCCATCGTCATTCTCGATATTCCATTTCAATTGGGCACTCACCTTTTCTACCGAGATGCTGACGCAGTATCCGGGGCTTTAGCGGGATTGAGCATTTCGGCGACTACGATAGCCTTGCTCGGACTGTATGCCTCTTGGTTCATTCGAAGGCTCGAAAACAGGACTCCCAAGTCCAGCGAATCTAGGAAATTCAATTTGCCGCTCCTGTGCTACTTGGGATTCACCGCGCTGAGCGTGCTCGTCGCCCGGGACATCAGACTCTCCTGCTTCGAGTTGTTCCTGCTATTGCAGATGTACTTGGTGTTCCTTTACGTCGCCAACTTCGTTCGGACCCGAGAAGAAGTGCTGTTTGTGGTCTCTTTTCTTTTACTAGGATGCTTGATTGAGAGCGCGCTGATGGTTGCGCTTGCATTCTCCAACCTGCCGTCCGGACTCTGGGGGCCGGTCCACCTTCGCGTCGATGCCCAAGCGCACGGAGGGCACTCGCGAATTGGAGGAACTGTTGGATCGCCGAACGAGGCGGGCGCCTACCTAAGCCTGGCGCTTTCGCTGGCGATCAGCCTTCTATTTTCCGATACCCAACGGAAATACAAACGGCTGGCCGCGGCAGTTATTGGGCTCGGCGGCGCGGCATTGATTCTTACGTTTTCCCGAGGAGCATGGATATCCTTTGTCTCAGCGATTGCTTTGTTCTACATCGCGCTGTGGCGTCGATACCGAGGTTCTTTAAGGGCTCCGATTGTGACCCTGGCCATTCTGTTGATTTCATATCTGCCGCTTCACAAAGCGGTGGAAGGTCGGCTACTCGCCGATGACAACGGTTCTGCGAAATCTCGCATCCCCTTGATGAATCTTGCGTTTCGCATCATTGCGGACCACCCGATTTTTGGAGTGGGTAGTAATAACTTTTCGACTGCCATGGACAGCTATGTGACGCGCGAATTCCAAACAGGTTTTCTCTATACGGTACATAACAAGTACCTTTTGGTCTGGACTGAGGTTGGCGCGGTAGGACTACTCGCCTATCTTGCGTTTCTCTTCGGTGTATTGCGAAAAGGGTGGGCATGCTGGAGATTCAACGATCAAATCCTATCGCCCCTCGCCCTTGGTTTCACAGCAGCTAGTGTTGGATATATGGTGCATCAGACTGTGGATATCTTTCATGATCGAGCTGTAACGCAGTTACTTTGGTTGGTTGCCGGTCTGCTTGTTGCGATGCACGGTATTCTGCGCGCGCAGCCTGCCGAATTCGATCCATTTTCGTCGATTACTTAAAATCTTTTCCACCAGCTTGCAAGCAGCCTCTTAGCCGAGGGTCATTAATCTCCCTGCGCCACATAACTTGAGGATTATCCAATGAAGGTACTGATTCTGACGGCCATTTACCCAACAGCCGAAAATCCGGCATTTGGGTCATACGTCCGCACGCAAGCTGAATCACTCGAGCGCGCTGGCGTCGACATAGAGATGATGGTCCTGAGAGATCGCCACCGTAAACTGATTTATCCGAAAGCGATCCTGCGGTTGCGCCAGCGCCTTGCCAGCGGTTCGATTGATCTCGTGCACGCCCACTACGGCCTCGTGGGCATGGTGGCGCGGACGCAATGGAGAGTACCGGTGGTGGTCACGTATCACGGAAGCGATATACTCGGGTGGATCAACAGAAGAGGCGAGAGGGCGTTCTTAGGTACGTTGATTGCCGGCGCCGGCCGCATGCTGGCTCGACGAGTCGATGCGGCCATCGTTCAGAGTGACGAAATGGCCAGCAAGCTAAAAAGATCCAACGTTTACGTTATTCCCCATGAGGTGGATTTCAATGTCTTCCAGCCGACGGAACGACAACAAGCCCGAACAGCGTTGGGGTTAAAACCAGACAAAAAGTACTTGCTCTTCGCCGCCAACCCGAAAGTTGGCGTTAAACGGTTTCCGCTTGCCAAGGCCGTAGCCGAACATCTGGCCAGTCAAGATCCTTCCGTGGAACTGCTAGTGGTCTCCAAAGAAACCCAGCAACGCCTGGCACTTTACATGAGCGCTTGTGACGCCCTGATCTTTCCGTCCTATCAGGAGGGCTCCCCGAACATTGTCAAGCAGGCGATGGCGTGCAACCTTCCCATCGTTTCCACGGACGTCGGCGATGTTCGCCAACTTATGGGCTCCACGAAAGATTGCTACGTCTGCGACCCCAGCATTCCGGAATTTGCCGCACGAATCAGCGAGATTCTAGCGCAGCGGGGAAGGACCGACGGACGCAACCACATTGGATATTTGGAATCGTCCGCCGTGGCGCGGAAGGTCATCGAGGTTTACGACCACGTCCTAAGAAAGCGCGAGGAAGAGGCCATCGCAAAGACCTCGCCGTTTGGGGGCCTGCTACATTTGTCGCCTCGCCACGGCAACTCCGAGGCGCGTCAAGCAGTAGAGGTTGAAAATGAGAGTTAGCGTATTTGGCCTTGGCCATGTCGGCCTGCTTTCTGCTGCCTGCTTGACCCGCGCTGGCCACACGGTCATAGGCACCGATCCGGAGCCACAAAGAGCCGCATTGGCCGGCATTGGCCGCTTTCTACTTCTGGACCCCGGCCTGAAGCGTTTGATCACCGAAGCCGCGAGCTCAGGGAGGTTTCGAACCACGCTTGATCCGCGTTCGGCTGTTCTGGAGAGCGATGCCACTCTGATCTGCGTCGCCACGCCAAGCAATGCCAATGGCAGCCTCAACCTGCGCGACCTTGATGCCGTTTGCATTCAAATAGGCACGGCGCTAGCAGTTAAGAAGGACTACCACCTGGTCGTTGTGCATAGTGCCGTGCTTCCCGGAACCGTCGAAGGTCGGCTCACCCTGCTCATCGAGCAGCACTCCGACCGGCAAGCAGGGCACCACTTTGGGGTCTGTATGAATCCGGTGCTCTCGGGCGACTGGAGTGAAGGTCAAGACCTTGATAATCCCAATCCGATCGTGATTGGTGAGCTGGACACGAGGAGCGGCGACAGCGCTCAGCAACTCTACAAAACACCTAATACTACTGTCGTTCGCACCTCAATTCAGACTGCCGAAATGCTCAACTATGTGAGCAAGGCATTCCATGCGGTGCGAGTCACTTTTGCGAACGAGATTGGGGACTTGTGCGCCGCACACGGAATCGACGGCCATAATGTTATGGAGCACTCTTGCCTGGATCAACGCTCTAACCTCTCCCCAGCCTATCTCAGACCAGGGTTCGCGTTCGATGGACCGTGTTACCCGAAAGATCTCCGTGCCCTAGTTTATCGCGCGAAAGAGCAGGATGTAGATTGCCCGCTGCTTAGCGCCGCGTTGCTAAGCAACCAAAAGCAGGTCAGTCATGCGATTGAACTGGTCGAACGAACCCATAGGTCACGAATCGGTATTCTGGGCTTCGACTTCAAGGCCGGCAGCACCGATATTCGTGAGAATCCAATCGTCCGCCTTGCGGAAACCCTGGTTGGAAAAGGATATGAAGTAAGAATATTTCACGAAAACGTGGGTGAGACTCGACAGGACGATACCACTAGCTTCTTTCTCGACTCCGGCCTGCCACACATCGCCAAACTTCTTAGTCCTTCCCTTGAGGAGGTTCTCGGAGAATCTGAGGTCGTGGTAATCGCGAACGGCGAGAACGCGGCCCGCAATGTCTCTGATCTGCTATTAGGCGATCGAATCTTGATCGATCTCGCCGGAGTCAGCCGGGAAGTCCCGACGTCTCTACCCAAGCATCTCTAAGTCTGACTGATGGGAAGTCACATGACGGCGCCTGCAAACAATCGCATATTAATGCTCCTCGAGAATCAACCTTATCCACAAGACCATCGTGTTCACCGGGAGGCTACCGCCCTGGCCGCTGCGGGCTATCGTGTTTCTGTAATCTGCCCTTCATCCGCAGGCCAGTGTTGCCGTGAGAGCGTAGACAATGTTCGTGTATACCGTTTCAAAGCGCCGTCGCCGGCGAACAGTTTCTTAGGCTACCTCTGGGAGTATGGTTATTCCACGGCGGCCTCCTTCGTAGTCTCACTGCTTGTCTTCGTCAGACAAGGGTTCGATGTCGTGCATGCTCACAATCCACCTGAGACTTTCGTCTTTATCGCCGCTTTCTACAAACTGTTCGGCAAGCGTTTTGTATTCGACCACCACGATCTATCCCCCGAGATGTATCGTGCTCGTTTTTCCGACGGCGGCTCTACGATCGTTTATCACGCCCTCCTCTTATTGGAGAGACTTACTTGCCTCGTCGCCGATCACGTTATCTCCACCAACGAGTCCTACAAAGCAGTCGAGATCGAACGCGACCACGTACCTGCCGATCGCATCACGGTCGTGCGCAATGGCGTCGAGGTCCCCCGCCCGCTTCAGCCGGATCCGGCTGTCCGACAAAAAGCGAAAACAATTATTGGCTTCGTGGGCGTCATGGGATTTCAGGATGGTGTCGACTACCTGCTACGGGCTCTCCATCATTTACTGCATGATTTAGGTAGAAACGATTTTTACTGCGTTCTTATGGGAAATGGTGACGCGTGGGTCAGTTTGCGGGCACTGGCAAAGCAATTGCGTCTGGACGATCACGTGTGGTTCACCGGGCGTCTAGGCGGCGAGGAGTTGTTCCGTTATTTGTCCTCAGCGGATATTTGTGTGGACCCCGACCCGGCCAATTCCTACAACAATCGCTCCACCATGATAAAGATGATGGAATACATGGCCTTCGAAAAACCGATTGTTGCATTCGATTTGCCCGAGCATCGTGTGACTGCCCAGCAAGCCGCAGTTTATGTGACTCCCAATGATGAGCATGCATTCGCTACAGCGCTGGCTCAACTCATGGATGATGCGCCAACCCGCCGGGTCATGGGAGCGTGTGGACGGCATCGCATTGAAACGACGCTAGCATGGCGCTATTCCGTCTCCAACCTACTTGACGTGTACCGTAAGGTTCTTCCCAACGCAACACTCGCCCACCACACGGCTATTTCAGAAGCCAACGAACTTTGCCCGCAAGCGGTACGCTGCGGGCGCGCAAACTGAAGAGCGCGCCACCACTCGATTTGAACGCGACTGAATTCCTGACGATTTTTTTGCGGTCGTGTATTTTTAATCCGATACTCGATTTGATGACGAAAGGTTGAGAAGGATGAATATTGTTACCGTGGATCCTCGAGTTGACCCCATCTGGCGAACGCTCGTAGAACAAGCTTCGAGCAGTGTCTTCCATTCCCCCGCTTGGATCCAAGTGCTGACGGATACCTATGGCTGGGACGCCCAAGCGTACGTTGTCCTCGATAGTTGCGGAGAACCGCGGGCTGGCATTCCTTTCTGCCGCGTCTCCGACATGATGGGAGAACGCATTTTGGCTTTGCCTTTCTCCGACTACTGCGATCCTCTCTGCGATGATCAGCAATGCTGGCCTTTCTTGACGGACTGCCTTTTGTCCGAGCGGTGCCCGATCAATTTGCGTTGCCTGCATAACAGCCTTCCTCTCACGGATGAGCGCTTCACAGTCACAAAACAAGCGAAATGGCACGGCCTCGCTCTGGCGCCTGGGCTCGACGACTTATGGCGAGGAATGCAGGAGTCCACACAAAGAGCAATCAGAAAGTCGCAGCGTGAGGGTCTCGTCGTTCGAGTCGCTGATTCGGAACAAGAACTCCGCGCATTTTTTGAAATGCACCTGAAAATCCGCAAGTACAAACTCGGCCTCTTGGCCCAACCGTTTCTCTTCTTCCAGAACATCTGGCGCCACTTCGTTGACACCCAGCATGGATTTCTTCTCTTGGCTCTTTATCAGGACAAAATCGTGGCTGGCGACTTCTTCTTAGAGTGGAAGGACACCTTGTATTACAAATTTAACGCCTCCCTTCCTGCAGATCTTTCCCATCGGCCGAACGACCTCCTAATTTGGGAAGGGATCGAACGCGGTAAGGCGCGAGGATTTAACAGCCTCGATTTTGGTTTGAGCGACATCGATCAGGAAGGCCTGGTGCGCTACAAAAGAAAGTTCGGCACCCAGGAGAAGATCATTTCCTTTCTTCGCCACGCCCCCGACGGCGTACCCAGCTTGGCCGAGAGGCAAACCCGCAATCTCCTTGCTCAATTGACTCACCGATTTACAGACCAGATGGTTCCCGATCTGGTAACCGAAGGGGCCGGGGAAGATTTATACAGATTGTTCGCATAACCTTAGCGATCTTTCTCGATGAGGATTCCTGAGCGAAAACGAGGTTCCGTCGGTAACCGTCTAGTGCACACCACTGCGCTGATAGGCGCCAAGGTCCGGACTTCCTCCCTCCGGCCGCGACCTTCCCTCGATATCCAAGTAGACGTACTTCTTCAAATCCGTAATGATTGTTTCCGATAAATTCGGCACGGTAGCGGGGTCAATACCCTTGTGAAGGGCCGGGCTGCTGCGCAGGAGCTTCAGGCCGTCGCCAAGCATAGAGCGTGCCAAAGGGTCGACGCGTTTAGCCTTGCGTCTCGCTTTAAAATAGGGCGGACTGAGGAACAAGGGATCTGCTTGCAAGACCTGCCGGGGATCGGAGAGACCCACCTGATCTGACCCTCCAAAGCACAGGTTCCGATAGTATTGAATCTTTGTCGTGACGTTTTCCTGGCCATAGCACCGCCCGGATGTGTTCCAGGCAACCACAATATTATTCACGATATATCCGTCGCGCGCGTTATTGATGACAATCGATCCGTCGCTCTCAATGGAAGGATCCAAATTATTCTTATAGCAGGTGTTGTTCACAATCCAGAAACTTGTCACTACGAATGCCTCGATGCAGCGCCCACCGTTGCCATACACCACGTTGTTAACGATCAGTGCCGGCGGCGTCTTCGCCGAGCTGTAATCGTAAGTTCGATCGCTGAGATCTAGGATGATGCCATTTCCGTCCGAGTGCTTCGCGCTCTGGTCCACTTCACCTGTGACGATGTTATTAGAAATGATGTTGTGGAAGCCGCGGTAGGAGTCATACCACTGGTTGCTGTTGAGAGAGATTCCGCTAGTCCAACTGTAATGGCTGGCATTGCTTCCCGCAGCCGCGGGGATATACCCGTTGTGCGCAACTGTATTGTGATCGACCATCAAGTAGTCGCACTGGATCGTGCCTATTCCGGAGCCGCCCGTATTCGTGATGCTGTTGCCGATGAAGCGCAGGTGGTGAGACCCGCGACAAAAAAAGCCGTCGCCGGCCTTGCCTCCACCATCAAGATTCAGTCCACGGAATTCAAGATAGGCGGGACCGGAAGGAAACTTGCCGCCGTTCATATCGAACATCGGGGATGCATCCGCCGCACCCGCCCAGACGAATTTGACCGGCGCGTCGCCGTAGTCTCTGTAAATGATCCAGGACGCGGGTGTACCGCTGGACGGAGGCTTAAAGGGGGACGTCAATACATACGTTCCGCCCAGCAAACAGACCACCGATCCAGGGCCACTGGTGGACGCCGCGCCAGCGAATGTCTTGGGCGACTTAGGACTACCGCCGAAATTCTCATCCTTACCAGAAGGCGAAGCGTAAATCGAGCATGCCTCGGCAGCCGACGAGGTCAGAGACTTGTGGGCCGCGGTAACCAGCGAGCCCCTCGGCGAGCCAATCACCAGCAGCGCGAAGATCAACAAACCTCTTACGCGGTGGAGGTTTCCAACATCCTTGCGCCGAGCACATTTTCGTTGGTAGCTCTCGTGGTATCCGCTCATCTCGGAATCAAGAACGTCTCGCTTGCTCTGAGCTAATAATTAGAAAGCAGCCTGGAATTTCTCGATGATCATAAACTTGCGTACCGCTGGCGGCAACGCGCTCGCGATACTTACGAGCGATGTGATGAACCGCGCGACCAGCTTTGTCATGTACGCCCTGGTCGCCAGACACCTTGGCGCACACGACTTTGGCCAGCTTTCTCTCGCGTTTTCCCTTTTCTACCTGTTCCAAGTGTTCGCTATTGCCGGTTTGAAGGTACTTGTCATTCGGCAAGTAGCCAAAGACCGGTCACAAACCAGCTTATATTTCGTGAATGCATGCGCGATTGTTGCAGCCTCATCGTTTGCTTCCGTCGCCGCACTATTTACATTCGTTCATTTAATGCATTATCCCTCGGCTACGACTCGCGTCGCCTTGCTGCTTTCTCTTGGCCTGTTTCCCACTGCAATTTCAGCGGTTTGCGAGGGTATCTTTCAAGCATGGGAAAAAATGCGCTTCATCGCTTGGGTCAACGTTCCTGTAAATGTCGCCAAAATTATCGGCACCTTAATCCTCCTCACAGGGAGACAGGGGCTTTACGGAGTCATTCTGATTCTCCTGGGTGCTTTCTTTACCGTGGCGGGAATAGAAACTTGGATCGTGCTGCGGCGATTCCCTTCGCCACTGGCGTCGATCGACGTTGCGTTTTCAATCAAAACGTTGCGCTCCGCGATTACATTTCTGGGCATCGACGGCACGCTCGCCATCGAAGGCAGTGTCAACGTCCTTTTTCTCTCCAAGCTCGCCACGGTTAGCGATGTGGGTTTCTATAGCGCGGCAACGCAGGTCATGGTCCCGCTGTTTCTCGTCTATCAAAGCATCGCTCAAAGCATCTTCCCCCTGATGTGCCGGAACATCGAACACGGAGTTCATAATCTCAAACGCATCGCGGTTCACGCCCTCGAAATCCTGCTTACGCTGGCTTTGCCAGCCATCGCCGGAATCTTCTTCCTAGGTGATTGGATACTTTCACTGTTCTACAAGAACCCTACCTTTCTGCAGGCTGGGCCGGCGCTACGGATCGTCGCGTGGACCCTGATCTTGCAAGTATTCTCAAATGTACTCGGCCAAGTGCTGTTGGCGACTCACCGGGAGAAAATCACGCTAAGGATCGTAGTAGTGAACATATTGGTCAGCCTTTCAGTAGGCTGGCCGTTGATGAAGTTCTTCGGCCTGCGCGGCGCCGCAGTCACTCTGCTCATGAGCAGGTTGGCCGGTAGCATTCAGCATTACATCCCGGTGTCGCGCATCCTCTCTGGCATCCCGCTGGGCCAGATTTTCTGGAAACCCCTCGTCGCCGCTGCGTGTATGGCTGCTTACTTGGCTGTACCTACGAATCAAGCGGGATGGGTAAGGGGCATTTCGGCAGCCCTGATTTACGTCGGCGCACTGCTAGCTCTCAGCATTTGGAAGTCGGGCGGACCACGCCAGTTCAAAGAAAAGTATCTCGTTCTGCTCTCGCAGAAGACCTGAAGAAAATCAGCTCATGTCACCCACACGCCGGTTGCGCGTCGCCATGCTCTCCTCCAATTTCGGGGAGTATTGTATTCGGTTGGCCAATGCCGTCTCTCGACATGCCGACGTCTTGCTGCTGATTCCGGATCGGCTCGCGGCTCGTCACGCTGAAAAAGTGGATGCTTCGGTACGCCTATTTCCGTTCCGCAGCCCCCGGCTGCGGCAGCCTTTTCGGCAATTCCAGGCCATTCAAAAAGTATTCCGCGAGATAGAAAACTTCGCCCCAGATGTTGTGCATTATCAAGGTTTCCATCCGTGGTTTGATTTAGCCTTGCCCCTATGGCACCGATATCCGCTCGTATGCACCGTGCACGATTTTCGGCCGCACCCTGGAGACAAGCTTTCTCAGAAGACTCCGTTTTGGGTCGAAATGTTTGTCCGACGTCAGGCCGATCAATTAATCGTGCATTCCCAGCATGTCCAGGAATTGATGGTGCAAAAATCGAGCCGATTCCGCGAGAATATTTCGCTCATGCCTCACATACAAATCGGCCAGGAATGTTCCTCGGCAATTGTGCAAGAAGACGAACACTTGATCCTCTTCTTTGGCCGCATTTGGGAGTACAAAGGACTACAGTATTTAATTTGCGCTGAACCCTTGATCAGTGCTCGCGTACCTGACGTACGCATCATGATTGCCGGTCAGGGAGAAGACTTCTCCCGTTACGCGCGCATGATGGTTCATCCGGAACGCTTTATCGTTCACAATGAGTTCATCTCAGAGGAGCGTACCGCCGAATTCTTTCGGCGCGCGAGTGTCGTCGTTTTACCGTACATCGAGGCTTCGCAGAGCGGTGTGATCCCCTTGGCGTATTCCGCCGCAAAGCCTGTCGTTGCTACAACGGTGGGCGGCCTTCCCGAAATGGTGGAAGATGGCCGGACCGGATACTTGGTTGCGCCACGAGACGCAGCGAATTTAGCAGACAGGCTAGTACGACTTCTGACCGACTCGACGCTCCGCCGCCAGATGGGCGCCAATGCCAAACAAAAGATTGAAAGCGAGTGTTCTCCGGATGTGATCGCCCGAAAAACTATTGAGGTTTACCATCGGTCCGTTACGCGAAACGCTAAACGTCCACGTCATCAGCAGATCGAGTCCGCGGCAGTTGCTGCAACCCTGCCAGAAGAGAGGGTCTCCCCAGTTCAGCAGTAAATATTACTTGCCATCTTCTCGCATCCTCGCCGTGCAACCTCTAGCAAACTCCGAAGGTACCGCCCGACGCTCGCGTCTCCCTAGTCCACCCGCTCTGATCCTCATCCCCCGTTATCAAAATTGGTAGGCTCCCAAGTCGAAGCTTCCCTGCGCGCGCGGCTTGCCATCGATATCCGTGTAGACGTATTTCTTCAAATCCCCGACAAGGGCGGCTGGCAGATTCGGTATGGCACAGGGATCCATGCCTCTGCCTCTCGCAAGGCTTACGGCAAGCAGTTTCAATCCATCGCCCAGCAGAGACGGTGCCAATGCTGTCGAGTACTGACCCCCGCTGAAATTCGGCGGGTTGACAAACTGCGGGTCCGCTTGGATCAATTGTGAAGGGTCGGAATACGCAAAGCTGACAGCGCTTCCGAAAGAAAGGTTCGCATAGTAGTTGATATTTGTGTTGGCTCCCTCTTGAATGTACGTGGGATTGTTACCATTCCATGCTACGGAGAGATTGTTTATGAAATAGCCGTCATGCGAGTTGTTTGTGCTAAACGAGCCGGCGTTCCCCAGCGTAGGATCGAGGTTATTTTTGTAGCAGGTATTGTTCACAACCCAGAAATTGGTAACGACAAAAGCATGGATGCATCTTCCTCCATTCCCATAAACCACGTTGTTGATAATAAGCGCGGGAGGGGTATTCGCCGTGCTGGCGCTGTAAGATCCATCGCTCAGATCCAAGATGATGCCGTTCCCGTCGCTGTGATTGGAGGAGCTATCATATTCGCCCACAACGATGTTGTTGGAGATCACGTTGTGGAGGCCAGTGTAGCTGTCGAACCACTGGCTGCTGTTCAATGAGATCCCGCTAGTCCAGCCATACCACTGTGGGACGCTCGTAGACGCGGGCATGTATCCGTTGTGGTTGATAATGTTGTGATCCGCCGTGAGGTAGTCGCAGTTCCTCGCCCCGATTCCCGATCCTCCGGTATTGCTCATCGAATTCCCGATAAAACGCAGGTGATGCGCACCCTGACAATAGAACGCGTCCCCGGCGTTGCCGCTACCATCGAGAGTAAGCCCGCGGAATTCCAAATACGCAGGCCCTGAAGGAAAGCTTCCACTCCCCAATCTAAACATTGCGGAGGCGTCTGCGATTCCAGTCCAGACGAAGTTGGCAACGCCATCTCCGTAGTCCTTGTAGACGATCCACGATGAGGGTGTACCGCTGTTAGGAGGATTAAAGGAGGAGCTGAGGTCATAAGTACCGCCGTGCAGACACACAACCGAGCCCGGCGTGGTCGCCGCGGCAGCGCCCGTGAAGGTCTTGGGAACTGTTGGAGCGGTTCCCGAGTTGCTGTCACTTCCCAGGGGAGAAGCAAAAAGCGTGCAATCCGACGCGAGCGTTGTGTTGGTCACAGTAACCGTAATCAGCAAACTGCTCGATGTGACCCCAGCGATGTCGGTGACTCTCGCTGAGATCGTGTGAAAGCCATTAGAGAGCGAAGCGGTATCAAGATTGAACGACCAATTCTTTGTGCCGGAAGCATTTGAGTAGCTTCCACTGTCGGTCGACACTTGTACGACGCTCAAACCCGCCGTATCTAACGCGGTGCCCGCAATGCTTATTGTGCCGGATATCGTGGCACCTTCTGCAGGCGACGTAATCTCAACAGTCGGTGCCGGCATTACGACGTTGAGGCTGAGGTTTGCGGAACTAGAGCGCACGCCGTCGCTAACCTGCACCGCAAAGCGAGCGCCTCCTGCCGCTGTGGGCGTACCGGTGATGGTTCCGCCCGGAGTCAGCGTCAATCCGGCGGGCAGCGCGCCACTTTGCAAAGTCCAAACGTAGGGTGCGGAACCACCGCTTGCACTGACGCTGAAACTATAAGCAGCGGCCACCGTCCCATTCGGGAGCTGCGAACTGATAACTTGCAATGGCAAGATTGATGGCGGAGTAGGAGAGGGCGTCGCTGGAGCGCTGGAAACGGTCCCCGCGCATCCGGCTATGGCCAGTCCGAACAAAACTGGAAATAGGAACGCGGCCAGAGTCCAAAATGGACCTGGGCGCTCCAAAAGACACACTTCCAAATTTGGAAAAGCCGACCCTTCTCGAATCCCCATTTTCACCCGTTATGGAGGGTAATGGCCGAACGTAAGCCCGTCTACTGGACGGAAGTACGGATTTAGCGCAGGGTACGAACCTCGGCACTAGGATTCATCTGGGGAAATTTAGCTAAAGTCGGATGGCGCGGAATCCGCTCGAGAGAATGACATACCTTGTTTAAAAAACGGCGGACGAGCAACGTAAGCCGGTTCTGTAAATCGGCATTGCAAACGCGCAAGTTGTTGAAAATACGCGGTGGGCTAACACCGGTAACGTCCACAAATGTCACCGATGGCAGCTTTTTCTGTTAGAGGACTGTTAGACAACGAAACTCTTCTGTTTCGGTATGTTCGCGGAACTCGCATCGTCAGCGCTCTTGAATCACATCGTGTTGGGCTGGATTTCAGATAACCCTTGGCATGGGTCCGGGACGGCCCATTTTGCTGCTGGCAAGCTACCAGACCGCGCATGTGTACGCCAATCCTAACGGAAGCGTGGGCAGGTTATTGTTCTCTGCCTTCGCACGCGACGCCATCTTCAAGGGCAAACAAAAGCCGGATTACCAGCGCATCACCGCACCTGTCCTTGCCCTCTTCGCTCTTCCTCGCCCTCTTGAGGACCAAATTAAACAGTACAAACCCCGAGATGAAGTAGAACGCGGTGCGATGGCTCAGCAATACACCATAAATCAGGCCATCGTAAAGAAACACATTCGGGGCCAGTTCCGAGCTATTTCGCGGCGCCATTTTTGCCGCCTCGATCAGCGTCGTCTGTAAATGTTCGTTGCGTTGTTTTGATAGCGGCGTGCACTGCACAGTGTTTGCCGAAGGAGGAGCGCTTGGTGTACAAAAGCTGAACTCAGCGACCGAGCTGATTCAGCTCTTGTGAACATCCAGCCCGATGTAATACATAGTCTGAATGGGGGACCCCTTGGTGTTCACCGCGCCGCTTTAGGCAGCGATGCAGTTGGTCTCCACGACCTGAAAGATCCACCCGGTGAAAACTGTGGCTTCCATCGCCGCAGTCCACGGCTGCGGCAGTGTTTTCATACAACGATCCAGGTCAAAGCGCGTGGCACTTCCATTTGCTGTCTCAGACCAGCGAGTGGTCTTGAACAGAAGATTGAGTTTGTGATCTCCTGCCAGTCTCGAAACTAATCAAAGGGAGCATCCGGAGCTTGTGCTCCTTGCGACTGTGCCGTGACACGGTGGTGCGGCTGGGCAAAACGGAGAGCGCGCTGGTGCGCTCGCTCGAGCACGATTCGTTGCTGATGGATCGTGTCGAGCGGTTGATGACCATCCCTGCCGTGGGACCGATCACGGCGTTGACCTGGGCGCTCGAAATCGGAGATCCGCAGCGCACAGGATAGTATTGCCGCTCAAGTGAATCTTGTCCGGTGAGAACTATGCATGTGATTGACGACGAGGGAAAAGATAAGGCGAAGGAGCAAGCGAACAAATTAAATCTATCTGCGCCAGTTCCGCAATACCCGACAAACTAAACCAGTGCTCCGATCTGCGATGGGTGCCCTAAATGCTTTATTCAATAAATGTCCGAGACACTGTTCAACTCAAGGCTGGTGGCATCAAAATGGCTGTTGTAAGCGTTAGTGTCCTCAACTGCGTTCCGACAGTAGGGTGTGAGTGGTTCGAGGGCACTAAAATTAAGAGTGGTACGTTTGACTTGGATTTACTGAAACGCTCTTGAGAATTCGGTAGTCGTCCTGCCCGGTGGGTGTATGCGCTGATTAAGTTCGCGCTAGTAATCGCACGCGGACACTTCTTCAAATCTGCCCATATCGGATACCAACTTAGCCGCATCGCTCTCCGTCTTGCATTCGGCCAGCTTTTGCCGCGTGCCCTCCTGCACTTCATCAACTGTCTTGAGCACAGCCAAGAAATCCTTTGCTGGTCGGCTCCAGCAATAAAACCTGCAACGTGTTCACCTTTCTCTTTCTAATAAATGAATCGACGGGAAGAATCCGCTCGGGCAAATCAAAGGATGTCTGAGATGGCCTGGAGATGTGCCGGGATGGAGCTACCCACGAAATCCTTATAAAGCCCTCAGGACTTCTTTCGGGTCGGTTCGCTATTGTTCCGCCCGTTGGCATTGCACCGTGGCTCTCATCGCTTTAGCTGCAATTTGCTTCTTGGCATCGCTATTCTTCCTCTACGTCTTGCTCCAATGGATGCGAGAGGCAAAACGCACGACTAATGCTCTTAAGAAAGTGGCGTCAAGACGTGTTGTGGTGCTGACAGCACGGAGAACTGGAGCACAAAGGCGGCAAAAATGAACACTGTGGCTGAACTTGAAAAACTAAAAAAGCCCAAAGTGTTCAAGGGCATGAGCGTCGCCGTCAAAATAGAGCGACCACCGAATGATATGTCGATGTCACGGTACACGATTAATTCTGAACCCGTGTTGCTAGGACCACCTGCCGGAAAGACAGGAGCAGGATACCGTTGGACAGTTCGTGAAGGTTGGGTCGTTCGTGAAGACGGCAAACAGATTGCTGCTTTCATCACCAAGCAAGAGGCGATCATCTTCCGCGATAGACGCTCGGTTTACGATGACGACGCCCCCGACGAAGGACGTTTGAGTCGGAGTGGTTCATCTCCACTCACCGAAAGCTCAAGCACGTAAAAGGATGTTGGCGTGGTTTCGGGGCCGTGCGTTTGCGGGCTTTGGTTCCGCTGCTTGGTGTACCGAGCAATTTGCACGATTAACTAACGGCGACGGACAAATGCGCTAGAGTTCCACCAACGATGTTGGCCTTGTCGCGGTTTTTCTACGTTGTTGCTGGAAGCTGTGCCCTTTACGTATCACTCGCGCCGTTTTTCAGTTCATGGCGCGGCTCACCTTCGCTTTTTAGTCTTGCGTATTGGATCTGCGCTGTCCTTCTACTCATCGCCGCAACTTTAAGGCCGAGTGAAAACAGCGCCACACTTGGCGTGATGGGCAGTTCCTTCCTGACCATGCGCCTTGGCTTCAGATTAACAAGGTCCGTGGCGTGCAAACTTGGCCTAATCCACGCCTCGGCGCGTGCTATAGGCTTCCCACCTAAGGGGTTTGACCGCGTGAACCACATAATGAAAATGCCCGTGGCGATTACTCTGCTGATCTCTTCGTTCGCATCGCTCCTAATCTCTGCGGTAATCCTGTGGCGGTTACGAAATCACACTAGCTCACCTCGGCTCGCCGAAAGCTCGGGCAAATAAGAGGACCGGATGCCGCTCTATCCTTTTGTGCCTAGTCGGATAATTCGCGCCTCGACCGCTAGTACCATCTGCCTATCGACGGGCTCGAAGTGCTGCTTCCAAATTGACAGGTTGGGTGAATCCTAGGAGGGTAGCGATGCGGCGTGCCTTGTCGATTCTCCTATTATTGTTCGTCGCGGTCAGTATGCCTACTAGTGCGTTCGCACGAAAAGCACCTCTAGCTGCCAAACTGATGCAAGCGAAGACCGTGTACATACAGTCTGACAGCAAATCTGACGTACGTGAATGCTCTGAGGAACTCACTAAGTGGGGTCGGCTCAAAATCGTTTCTGGAATTTATGACCGCACGATTGTCTATAGCCGCGTCACGAGCATGGACGATTTTGAGCCTTGGCTCTCTCGGCTGGAATCAAAGATCGATATTGACGCGATATGGAGAATGGCACAGGGCATTCCTTCAGCTTGGTACTGGTCACAACCAACCTCACTTGCGCGTCTGATAGAGCGGCTGGATCGACGTCGAAGCAGAGTACGGGAACTTCTGTTGCAACCCGAGGTTTAGCTTGTCAGCCCTTTCCGAACTGGATTCCGGCCGCTAAATCAAAAGTCGCATAGGAGCCTTTGCATAGCCGAAATCACAAAACCATTTGAGTGCCAGCTGCCCGCTCTAGGTTCTTGTCTTCTCCTCGATATCGCGTATGTCCACTTTGTGACCACCCGCAAGGTCGAAGGATGTTCGATGAATGTCGATGCCAAGCTCGATTTGTTTCGTGAGACTTCCTTTTTCGCTTGAATTGTTTGGTAAGCTTGCGTAGTCGATGAGAATCCTGGTCACCGGTAGCAGCGGACTGATTGGCTCCGAAGCGGTGGAGCATTTCGACCGTCAGGGTCACACCGTATTTGGGATAGACAACAACATGCGTGCCTTGTTCTTCGGTCCTGGTGGTGACACGTTGTGGAATTTGGAGCGGCTAAAGAATACGGCAAAGCGATTCACGCATGTGGCCATCGATATTCGTGATCGCGCGGCGATCGAAGAGCTGTTCAGCGAGCAGCGATTCGAACTCATTGTGCACTGCGCGGCGCAACCTTCTCATGATAAAGCACGAGAAATTCCGCTCCTAGACTTCGAAGTCAATGCGCTGGGCACTGTCAATCTGCTGGAGATGACTAGGCAACATTGCCCGGAGGCAGTCTTCGTTTTTATCAGCACTAATAAGGTGTACGGTGACGCGCCTAACGAGATTCCAATGAATGAGCTTGCAACGCGATACGACTACGCGCGGCCAGAGGATTACGACGGCGTCGCCGAAACGTGCCGGATCGACCGCACTTTGCATTCGATGTTTGGCGCTTCCAAAGCGGCAGCCGATCTTGCGGCCCAAGAATACGGACGGTACTTCAACATGAAGGTAGGCGTATTTCGCGGTGGCTGCTTAACCGGGCCAGCGCATTCGGGAGTCGAGTTGCATGGCTTTCTGTCTTATTTGGTGAAGGCGACACTGACGGGTAGGCCGTATAGTGTTTTTGGTTACAAAGGCAAGCAAGTCCGAGACAACATTCACAGCCAAGACGTGGTGAGAGCAATCGAAGAATTTGCCGGCAATCCGAGGCCAGGTGAAGTCTACAATTTGGGCGGTGGGCGAGAGAACAGCGTCTCCATGCTGGAAGCCATCGAGCGCATCGAACGATTGACGGGGCGAAAACTGGACTGGCGCTACGTTGACGAAGCGCGGAAGGGCGATCATATTTGCTACATCTCAAATTTGGCGAAATTCCGGCGGGATTATCCCAACTGGAAGATTACGCAGGGCATGGATGCTATTCTCGAGGAGATGGTGACGTCACAACGCACTAGTAAGCGGGCATTTGTCTAGACGTGATTGCCGAGAGTATGTTCCCTCCCTTGCGCTTATAGTGGTTTAAGCATTAACCCTGGTATCGGCTGAGGCGATTAGGTGTTGGGTGTGGGCTCTGAACTTCGTCGCTAAAATGGACGACGAGACTTCGACCGATGGGCCAGGGTTGTGGCGTGCGAACGATGATTACCAGTGTTGCCGCCAACTAAAGAACTACAATCCTTGGGCTAGATCCCGAAGAACCTGCCAGGTCCGAATGATCTCCACACCGCTGGGCCGAGCCTTGCCTTCGCGCGTTCCGGATTTATGGTCGCGAGGTAATTTGGAACCGCACCCATAACGGGATCGAAAATAGGCTGTGCATCGGGAAGACAATGGACCCTGGCGAAGCGCTCTTGCAGTCCAAAGACGGAATATCCCTTGGCCTTTAGATATTCGTGAGTAGGAGCCGGAAAGGTGCGCTCCTCTTCAAAAACGATGTCGCGAACAGCATGACTTCTGAGCAGCCGCGTCATGCCTTGCAGAACCCCTAACTCGCTTCCTTGGACGTCCATCTTGAGAACACCGATCGTTTCGTCCTCACTCACAAGGCTGTCCAGATTCCGAATGGGCACATCGATTATTCGGTGGTCGGGAGTAGCCTCACTGTTGTTTGAAACCCATGCAGTGCCGCGATTGGTAAGGAACCAGTCATTTGTGTGAAGGGAGGCACTCCCATTTTCTGCACCTAATGCCGCTTGGTAGAGCACAAAGGAGCCGCACTTCGAGTCTTTTTTCCAAGCTTCTACATTCTCCTGGAGAGAGTCAAAAACATCGGGATGCGGCTCGAAGCAAATTACTTTTCCCTTCGGACCCACTCGCCTCCCGAGAATACTCGCGGTGTAGCCTATGTTGGCGCCGGCGTCGATAGCCAGATCCCCTGGGTCGGTTAATCGCCAAAGTGTTTCCGTCACGCCAATTTCGTATAACCCCTGGCTAGCAATGTCATATCCGATGGTGTCGTGCGGATTAATCTTTACAGACAACCCCCAAGGAAGCTGCACAAACGCTTCCCGTTTGGAGCGCCACAAGTATTCAAGCCTCAATCTCTTTAGGATTTGCAGCGGTTGGAAAAAGTAGGGAGGCGTGGCGAGCCGGAGTATGCTTCTTGGCGTAAGCAGAGTGTAATGCTCCCTTCAATTGGGAAACGCTTGAAGCGTCGAAAGCTTGCATGTCGCGTGGTGCCACGCATTGTGACGCCGCAAATCCGACTCGCAATGACTTCTAGTTTGGCAATGCCAGCAGGTCCGGCCCCGCAAAGAATTCAATGTTGTAGCCCCACGACCTCAACAGGGCGCAACAGGGGCCGTCGGTGTCATGGGTGGCAAGAAATAGTTTAGGCCTGTAGCGTTGGAAGCACTCGGCGGCCCCTTGCAATGCCTCGACCTCTGCTCCCTCAATATCCATCTTGATGCAAGCAGGCGGCGGCAGATCTCGCACCATCTGATCAAGCGTAACTGAAAGCACGGTGGTTTCTCCCCCGACATCAAAGCGTCTAATGCGCGAGTCCACACTCGCAGAAAACCGCATTTCACCTGCGTGACCAGCTATGGCCTTCTGGATGATGGTTACGTTTGTTTTGCGATTGAGTCTCACGTGCTCGGCGAGGAGGGCAGCGGTATCGGGCGCCGGCTCAAACGCAAATACCCGCCCTTGTTCACCGACCAGCCTTGAGAAGAGCAAAGTGTGCAGTCCGACGTTTGCACCGATGTCGTACACGATCTGTCCGGGACCAATGTGTTTCATGGCCAAGGTCTGGTGCTCGCGCTCCGCACTTCCAAACCAGTATCCATTCGTCCCCGCCCCTTTAATGAACCGGTGGCCACGATTGGGGCCGGAAAGCACTGGGATACAAGTACCGTTCGGAATCAATCGAAGCGGTAGCCTCAGCAATCGTCCCACGAAGGTGTCAAACGGAACGAGATTAGGGAAATTCATTCGACATGATTATGACATTATTCGCGCGGCTGCTGCCTTCCGCAGACCCGCCGCTCGGCGACGTGCCTCGCTCGAGAAGGGCCGCCCGGGAATCCCTGCTCTTGAATGGAAGTAGAAGGGCGCGCGGTTCCCATTGTCACCATACATTGACACCAGACACCGGATCACCGTCCAACATCTTCGATCCGTCCGTAACGGAATTGACGACGCTGATACTGCGCACGCGATGGAGAGGGCTGTGGACGTAAATCATGGGCGGTGCGGGGCTCTGGGAATCCGCAAAATTGACACCGCGAAGGTCCAGTCCCCACACACCGCTCCCGCCCAGCGCGAATATCGTTACGAAGGGGTCCCGCGCGCTTTCGTAGAGGATGTCCTCAAAAGTGAGGGAGTTCACACCTCCGCAACGCTCATTGATGACAATTCCGTGAGCCGACAGGAATGCATGTCGTAGGCGGACGATGCCCGTCCAGTTACAGGCCACGGGATCTTCGTTTATTTGTATGCTCGGGCTTGTTGCGTCCCACGCGGATGAATAGCCGCCGTCGTCGATTTCGTAGCCAAAGCCGCCCGTAATCTTTAGTGGGATTCCCGCTTTATTGTGTTGATCCATCTGCACCCACACGTTCTTGAGCGTTACTCGGGCGGAATGGTCGATCACAATTCCGTCCGCGCTTCCGTGCATATATCCGATCCTCAAGTTTTCCAGGCGTGTACCAGCCCCCTGAATACGAATCGCGGGCGCTACCTTGTAGCCCACATCGAGGTCCGCAAGGTTGTCCGTGGAGAACGCCATTTTGGGCCCACTACTATTCCCGTGCAGATTGTACATACCGTGAATCGTGACGGTGGCATTGAGGGTCAGACAGGAATCAAAAAAAAGCATCACCCGCACGGGCGGGTCGGGCAGTTCGAGAGGTGAAGCGATGTTATAGCAATGCGAAGGAGGGAAATACACCACGTTGCCACCATTCCTGCCGCGCTCGATAGCGCGGCGAACCGCTCGTAAGATAGCGGGGGAGTCATCGGCGACGCCGTCTCCCTTGGCTCCGGTCTCCAGCACATTAATCCAATAGGAGTAAGGGGCAACGGTTTGTGCTGGCGCTAGACTCCCCAAGAGTAATCGCAGAGCCAGAGAGGACAGGAGGAGCGTCCGTATAAGCCAGAAGAGGCTTGTTCTTGCAAGTAGTAGATTTTTCATCGGGAATACTCCGAATTGAGTTGTATGTGTGGATTTCGTCCGAATCGAAGAGGGATCTGATACGGCGAGACGTTTCGCATCCTGTCTGTAGGAGTGGAATACGCCAACCTGGTGCGTCTGGAGAGACCCGACGGACGGACTCACAGTTTTTTTCGAAATACGAACACGCCGTGAGTAGCCGTGGACGCAGGGAAGACATTTGCGCAAACTGGCTCAGTCCACACGGAAAAGGGAACAATAATTCGACGAATTCGCCAATATAGGCGGCGCGTCAGGCTTTTCTCTTTTAAAGAAGGGGAATCATGAGAAATAGCCCGGACCTGACCAGTGTGGTTCCGCTTCCGCCCCAAGAGTGTTTGTGTGAGGCGAACAAAAAGGCGGTCGGGGAAAAAGTATTCCTGACCAAAAGAACCGATCAATGTAGCTCCACAAGATTCGACTTCCCGAATCCAATCCTGCGGTTTTCGGGGAAAGATATGCGATCCTTCCCCGCGGATTAGCTCGAACAGTATCATTCTGCCGCCAGGCTTGAGAACGCGGATCATTTCGCGCAGCGCTGCCGGCTGAAGCTTGTGAGGGATGTGTTGGACGACGGTGATGTCGGATATGCAGTCGAACACATCGTTGGGGAAAGGCAAGTTATAAGCCAGCCCGGCGGCGAGGGGAGCCGACGTTCGGTGGGAGCGCGCGATGTGGAGCATGCCGATCGTTGCATCCACTCCCATTGGAGAAAACCCGAGTTCTCGATAACGTCGCACCCAGCGGCCTGTCCCGCAACCCACATCGAGAAATCGTGCACCAGGTGGAAGCTTTGCTATCGCGACAGCACGCTCGACAGCGCGAAATTGTATGTGATCGATGGCGTCGTTGAACCAGGAGGGAGCTTCGGGATGCAAAATGGGCGCGAATCCGGAGGAATCTGCCGAATCATACTGTTCGGCTAAACCTGCCCAATACTCCTTGGGAGAATACATCTTGTTCCTTTCGCTTGTAACGGACAAGAAATCTTAGCAGCAATGCCTTGGTCCGTAGCGCCGTTTTTCGTGGAACCTAAAAGGAAAGAGGCTTTCGCTTCGTCGCTCTCGTGATGAGATAGCTTCGGATTGTGTTGTATCGCTCTCGCCTAAGGTCTCGACGTGTAGTGGCACCGGCCCATCCGACAAGATTCCGCGATGGGCGAATCCTTGGGTCCATGCTGAAAGTACCATCAAAATTTGAAACCTTGGGTATCGTAGGTTGAACGCAACGCGTGCGACTCATTGCTCTGCTGCGAAGAGCGGGAATTAGTGATGCTTATCTGAACCAGACCGTTTTCCTGCGAGCACTTCGTTTAGAAGGTGCCACAATGCAGCCGCGCTCTCGTCCCATGTACAGCGTTCGGCGGTTTTCAATGCATTACTCGCAAGAACCTCTCTTAAGGCGGAATCGGAAACCAGCGTTCGGATCAAAGTGACTAATTCGACGACGTTTCCAGGGTCGTGCAACAGCAGACCGTTCGAACGATCCTCGATGAGTTCACTCACCCCAGCATTCATGCTAGTAATCACCGGAAGGCCGCATGCCATGGCTTCTAAGACCGGTAGCCCGAAAGCGTCTTCCAGCGACGGGCCTACGTAAGCATCCGCCGCCGCATAGAAATGCATCGTGTCACGTGCGGGCGGTAAGAAGGTTATCCGGTCTGTGATATTAAGCTGATGGATCCGTTGCAGGAATGGCCGTGTCTGGTCACGCCCAACGACCAAAAGGTGTATAGGTAACTCATTGCAGATACCGAAAGCTTCGATGGCTAGGTGCAAGCCCTTTGTTCGCCAGTCATTTCCGATCAATAAGAATACGAACGTTTGGGCAGGTATGGCTAGGCGGTCGCGGGCTTGTGAGCGCCGTTCCAATCGAATGGCAGGCGCGAATTGACTCAAGTTTACGCCGTTCCGAACGCATTTAGCATCGGAACGGTGGAAGTAGGTTGCCAACTGATCTTGAACCATGCGCGAAACCGCGGCCAACCGGACCCGTTTCTTGGGGTAGATTCGTACTTCCAGCCAACGAGCCAAACCATAGTACAGGCGGCGATGAAGGAGCACGGGCCAGCTCAAAACCGGAGTGCTTCGGAAGCGGAGTTCATTCCTCACGCGCTGGTAGAACTCTTCAAATACGATGTGGACATGGACTACGTCCGGGTTCCACGCATTGACTCCGGGCGAAAACAGAACGTCCGAAAAGACCTTTCCTGATCGCCGGTGCCACCAGCGTAGCAACGTGTTTGCAGCGAACCACCAAAGGTACTGCACCAAATGGGGGCCCGGAATAGAGGGAACTTTGTGCCAGCGAATTCCGGGTCCGCGGGGATTCGAGCCTTCGATCATGCACTCGACGGCGACATCGTCGACGCGCTGAGCATACAGGTGAATTTCACACGGGTAGTTAGAAACGAGCCGCTCCATCAGTTCTGCTAAACAACGTTCGGTGCCGTGCTGTTTGTCAACGAATGGAGAAATTACGGCGATCCGCATCAAGGTGTCCTTCAGAGAGACGCGATGGCGTGTCCATTGGTCGCATTTGAAGGAATCGCCTAATGCAGTAAGATCGGTAAGATGCTGCGTATCCCATATAGTCCGCTTGCTGTCGAGCTCTCTCATCGTTCGGTCTTTGGCGTGAATTTGGCGTGAACATCCTACTCTACTCTCACTATTTCGCCCCGAGCGTTGGCGGGGCCGAAACCATTGTTCTCACAATGGCTCGGGGCCTGGCCGAGGTCCATGCGAGGGATTTGTCTGAGTTCGAAATCACGATTGTCACGCAAACGCCGGCGGGAGGCTTCGATGACTCCGTGCTTCCGTTCCGCGTTCTCCGCCAGCCGGGCCTTCGTCGGTTGTGGCAAGAGATACGTTCGTCGGACCTTATTCACCTGGCTGGCCCTGCCCTGGTCCCTCACATACTTGGCCTGTTGGGACGCAAACCTGTGATCATCGAGCATCATGGTTTTCAGACTATTTGTCCAACGGGACAGTTGCTCATTGAGCCGGCCAGTATTCCGTGCTGCGGGCACTTCATGGCAGGGAACTATTCAGAGTGTTTGCGCTGCCGGTCCGATGGCAATTGGCTCGCGTCGTGGAAGCTTTGGTTGCTAACCTTTGTTAGGCGATTCCTTTGTTCGCACATAGCGGCCAATATCACGCCGACCGAATTTCTCGCTGGCGTTCTGCGTCTCCCTCACATGCGAGTGATTCCGCACGGTATCGAACCGATGGCTTCGTTTCGGCGCTCGCCTGCGGTATCCGGTCCGCCCATAATCGTCTTCCAGGGAAGGCTGGTAAGCAGTAAGGGCATCCGCGTCCTATTGGAGGCTGCGAGTATCCTTCGATCGCAAAAGCGATCATTTGAACTCATCCTCATTGGCGACGGTCCGGAGCGCACCAAGCTTCAGGAACATGCACGAGAGCTCCATCTCTCCTCCTGCACCCGTTTTATGGGGTATCTGGATGCAACCGAAGTGGAATCCATTTTGGCAACCGCGAGTGCGGTTGTCGTACCGTCGCTTGGAGGTGAAGTCTTTGGCTTGGTCGTGGCGGAGAACATGTCGAGGGGGCTTCCGGTTATCGCATCCGATCTCGGAGCTTTCAAGGAGGTCCTAGGTAACGCCGGGCTCACGTTTCGCGTTGGCGACGCGAAGGATCTTGCACAGCAACTGGGCAGTCTTTTGGACGATTCTGCCTGGGCGTCTCGTCTAGGAGTTCAGGCAAAGCAGCGCGTGGTGGATTGTTATTCGCGAGAAGCAATGATAGCGGCTCACGCGCAGCTGTATCGAGAGCTCTACGATTCCAAATCCTAGTGCCACATGCGCTTAGGAACCCCGGTTCTTGTGAATTCGTCGGCGATCATGTGCTCGGGAAGTATGCGGGGCTTTAGTTTGCGCAAAGGCTTTCGGTTTGGAGCAATTGCTGCGAGGA
Organism: Candidatus Acidiferrum typicum; assembly: GCA_025463055.1. Taxonomy (GTDB): domain Bacteria; phylum Acidobacteriota; class Terriglobia; order Acidiferrales; family UBA7541; genus Acidiferrum; species Acidiferrum typicum_A. The sequence continues at coordinate 18,586 of JAOAPV010000093.1, read as the reverse complement.
CGGTTTCGCGGCGTGGGCTAGTAATTTCCGCAGCGTCTCCGGGGACTCCTAAGAAATCAGTTGAACGTGGGATTCCCTGATGCCCAGGCGCTACCGAGTTCTTTTTGTGGCTTCTCACCCCGTCCAATACCAAGCGCCTCTTTTCCGACGTTTTGCGGCGCGGCCTGAAATTGACATGCAGGTAGCGTATTGCAGTCTCCGTGGGGCCGAAGCGGCGTTTGACCCGGAATTTGAAACGACTGTCCAGTGGGACATACCGCTCCTTTCGGGTTACCCGTGGTCTCACGTTCCGAACAAAGGTTCAAACGCCGAATCCTTTCGAGGGCTCTACAATCCAGGACTCTGGAAACTCATCAGAACGGGCCACTACGATGCGGTGGTCTCTTTTGTCGGCTATGTACGCGCAACGTTTTGGATCACGTACCTGGTCACCAAGCTCTCAAAAGCTAAGTTTCTCTTTGGCACCGACGCGACCACGTTGGCTCCCCGGGACGGACGCGCGTGGAAGCGGTCGTTCAAAAAAGCTATTTGGCCGAAACTGTTTGGTCTCGCTGATCAGGTGATTGTTCCGTCTTCAGGCACGCTGGAGTTGATGCGTTCTCTCGGGCTCCCCCGCGAACGTATTACGTTAACGCCCTATACGGTGGACAACGATTGGTGGACGGAACAGTGCAAAAACGTTGACGGTTCGGCGGTCCGTGCCTCGTGGGGCGCTTCGCCCGGGGATCTGGTCATTCTCTTTTCCGCGAAGCTGCAATCCTGGAAACGGCCGTTTGATCTTCTTCAGGCCTTTGCGAAAGCAGCGATTTCGAACGCCCTGCTCGTCTTCGCGGGCGACGGCCCGCTGAAAGAACAACTCGAATCGGAAGCCAAGGCGCTGGGTGTAGTCTCGCGCGTTCGCTTCTTGGGGTTCGTCAATCAGGGGATGCTGCCATCCGTCTACAGATCGGCGGATCTGATGGTGCTACCTTCGGAGTACGAGCCTTTTGGCGTTGTGGTGAACGAGGCCATGTGTTGTGGTTGCGCGGTTATCGCGAGTGATCGCGTCGGTGCTGCGAGAGACCTGATAAGTCCCACAGAGGGCAGTTTCGTTTATCCATGCGGGGACATTGCGGCATTGGCGGGTGTTTTGCGGCGCGTCGCAACGGATCGAGGGTTTCTTGCATCCGTTGGCCGCGCCTGCCTAGCGCACATGTACACATGGTCGCCAGAGCACAACATTGCTGCGACGGTCACAGCGATTCAAGTCGCTGTGGATAGGGCCGATGGGCGGGCAGGGAAACGGTCCCGCGATGGGAACACTTAGGGAGAGGCCTTGGCTTCAACGGTCGCGATGGGGCGAGCGGCCTAATTCTGAGGGAACCGACTGCCCACTGTCATTGCAGAACCAAGATCAGGCTGGTCTCATGTGTGATTTTGGTAGAACAGGATGTGCACCTGCCAGTGATGGTCAATGTGTAAGTGCCGGGGGCTGTCCCGGGGTTTGCTGCAGCACTCCCAGAAGGTCCGCCGGCCGGCGCAGCCTTTCCATTCGCGTCGACCCGTGCGCAGGAGGAAATGACCAGGGCCGTAAAAAGCAGAGTGCAAAAAAAAAGGGCATGAGCATAGGTGGGCTGGGCCAATTTCGACGGATCAATGATCTTAATCATCGATACGAGCGCAATGCATACAAGCAGGACGGCGAGCAGTCGATGGTCGGAAGGTCGTAAGCGGCTAGGGCGAGTTGCAAACCGGTTCCATTGGCTCGAGCTGTGGTTGCGACAGCAACGATGAATGGAGCTGAATTTGGGCCATTCAACGCGGTTGAGGATGGCGCGACTGTACAAGTTGACTCGGACGGCTGTCCACTGCAGCTGAACTCGACCGTTTGTTTAAATCCGGAACTAGCCATGACCGTCAGGGGATAGACCGCGGTCTGGCCGGACTGAATCGTGCGTGCCGGCTGTGAGCTGGGGTTGATGCTGAAACCCGATGTCCCGTTCACTTGAAAAGTCGGCATTGCATTGTAAATTGCCGACGGGGTGTGCAACACGTACCCGGAAGACTGCGCAATCTTATATCCGGAACCCGGAAAGGGACTCCAAACTTCCAAGTCCAAGATGGGATCTCCAGTGGTCAATTGGGGGCCGTCCGTGTAGCTATTGGTGACTTGCACCCCCCAAATACCGGCACACTGGCAATGTGCGTCGATCAATGGAGGTTTCGGATCGCCCACAGAATCAGCCATGTTTATGTCTTTGATGGAGATCGACCAGACCCCAATCCTGGAGTGGGAGTTGATGGTTAAAAAGGGGCCTACGGCAGCTTCGAAGAGCATATCTTCGAAGGTCATTGAATTCATTCCTCCACAGGTGGAGGATAGCTCGATGCCGTGACCGCCCAGAAACGCATGGCGAACCCTGAATATCCCGACATAGTTGCAAGCGGCATCGTCTGTAAACGCAATACTCGGGCTGCTCGAGCTGCCGGGGGAAGCATATCCACCCCCGTCCACGGTATATCCAAACCCTCCTTTGATCAGGAGCGGTACGCCGGAGGGCGCGTCGCCGTGCATGTGGACGAACACGTTCTTGAATGCGATCTCCGCGGATGAGCCGTCCACGACGATTCCGTCCGATCCATAATTGACGTATGCAATTTTTAGATTTTCCATCTGCACGCCCGTTTGGTGATGAATCGATATTGCCGGACTTGCTCCCGGTCCGACCTCGATGAGTGAAAGATTATCCGTAGAAAAGGCTTCGAGTTGCCCACCGCTGTTTCCCCGAATAACGTAGCCGCTCAGGACGTTTAGCGTACGTGTCAAAACTAACGGCGCGTCCAAGAAAAGGGTTACGCGTCTACTGTTGGCCAGAATCGGCAGCTGGCCGTTAAAGACGTAGCCCGAAGCCGCTGGGAAATAAACAACGCCACCGAAAGTATCTGTCTGTTGAATGGCCTTGGTGATTGCGAGAGAATCATCTGTCTTAGCATCTCCCTTGGCTCCGAAGTCCTTGACGCTTATCCATCTGCTCATTGGTAGCTGTGCCCGACACGTTCCGGCGAACAGCAATGAGATTGCAACTACAAGTAATTTCACATCTCTCATCATCAGCAAACGGTCGGCCCCGCTTAGCCTCGCAGCTAAAGAGGTGCGAGGCCGCTTGCCGGTGTAGTGCAGTTTATTGACCAGATACGGCGAATACATCACGAGGGCTATGTTCTTAGATCGGTATGGGCTTAGCGCAAAACGGGAGGGCGGCCGATACGAGACGGGTTCCGTTTCGGAGCGGCATTTTTCATTCCGGAGCAGCCTGTCGCGGGGGGGGACCTCAAACCTCCCCTATCGAAAGCGGCAGCTAGGCGTGGGGATTGCGGGAATCAGTTACAATAGTGCGGTAAATCGGAGACATGCACAGCGTGGAAGGTGACAGAATTAACCAAGTGCGAACCACTACACCTGCGATCGCGGTCCGGTTGACCGCCATATCCTCCACGAAGGCAATGTGGTGAATTTTGCGTCCCATCGGCTTGCGCAGGGGGTAAGGCCTCAGTCGGTCTTGAGTATTGTATTCTTCGTTTGTGGATTGGTAGCTGCGTACGTGGTTGCGGAGACCATCCTCGCGGAGGACTTTAGCAAATTGGCTTTTGCGGGGATGGCCTGTGTTGGCGCGGCCATCGTCGCGGTAACGGCCATTAACTGGCGCACGGGGCTTTACTTGCTGCTGGCCTGGTTGCTTCTCGAGGACCTCGCACGCAAATATCTTGGCAATAATATGGCGATTTACTTTGCCAAGGACTTCTTGCTGGCTGTTGTCTATGTTTCCTTTTTTGCGAGCTGGCGAAGGAAGGATCCAAACCTGAAAACGTTCCGGCCGCCCTTCCTAAGAGCCCTCCTGGTCCTCATCTGGTTCGCTTTCATCCAGGTCTTCAATCCGGCTTCGACCACCATCTTTTACGGACTGATGGGAATGAAGCTTTATTTCTATTATGTACCACTTATCGTGGTAGGTTATGCCCTCGCGGATTCCGAAGCAACGCTCCGCCGTTTTTTCTATTTCAACCTGAGTTTGATTGGGGTGATCGTTTCCCTTGGCATCGTGCAAGCCATTCTTGGGCCGCAATTTCTTAATCCTGCGGTGATGGCTGAAGACATCCGGGAGCTGAGCGGCTTGTATCGCGTGGCTCCAATAACACACACCCTCGTCTATCGTCCGACATCGGTCTTTGTCAGCGCCGGAAGATTCGGCGACCTCCTCATCGTGAGTTGGCTCATCGTATTTGGTTTCAGCGGTTATCTTTTGCTGAGACATCGTAAGGGCAGAATAGGCAGAATATTCACCCTTCTGGTTCTGGCGCTGACCGCTGCAGGATGCCTAATGTGTGCGTCCCGTGGTGTTTTTGTGTGGAGCGCTCTCAGTGGTGTCGCAGGCGCACTGGCTTTCCTGTGGGGTGCTCCGTGGCGGCAAGGTCAAGCGTTGCGGGTTGTTCGTATCGTGCAGCGAGCGGCGATAGGGGTAGCCGTCGCCGTCCTCGTTCTGCTGTTTGCGTACCCGGAGGCCTTCCTGGGCCGCATCGCGGTTCTCTCCGACACACTGGACCCTCGCAGCCCGAGAGGTGAACTATTTACCCGATCGCAGGATTATCCATTGGCCGAGTTCTCGAAGGCTCTCAATAATTCACGCTGGCCATACGGTAATGGGCTGGGCACTGCGTCCTTAGGGGGTCAATACATCTCGCGATTTTTTGGGACGCGACCACCCGAATATCCCGTGGAAAGCGGCTACGGGGATATTGTTTTGGAAATGGGAATTGTAGGGCTAATCCTGTGGCTGGTGATGAGTGCTGCTGTGGTCCTGAGTGCGTGGAGGGTTGTGCGGAAGCTCAAGGGTTCTCCATTTTTTCCCCTTGCGTTTATGATTCTGCTGTACGCCTTCCTATTGTTGGTTCCGATGACTTTCGTGGCTATCCAGGCTTACCAAGACTTCGTTCTGAATTGCTATCTCTGGCTGCTGGTCGGGATATTGTTCCGTTTGCCGACTCTTCAAATTTCAGGGGAGGCTGAGTCTGCTTTGAGCGCCCGATCTGGGGCCCGCGTTCTGCCCGTGCCGCTGGGTTTGCGGCAGCCTCGCACTCAGGCCTAAGTGGAGCATGCTACGCCGGCCACTCGTCAAGGATCTCCCGCAAGATTTCTGAGACATTTTCGAAAGAATGTTCCCTGGCCAGGGCCATACGCCTCGCTTTTTTGGGACTGTCGTCCGCTTCTTTGAGGGCGAGGGTAACGGCGCCGGCCAATTCGGCGGCAGTCTCGCCTGCGTACACCAGGTCCCCGTATTCGGCAATTGCGACAATGGGTGTGCTCACCACAGGCATTCCGAGAGCGAAGTAGTCAAACAGCTTTAAAGGTACACAATGCAAATTGTAAGGATTGGCACAGTCATACGGCATCAAGCCTACGTCCAGTCCGGCGAGCACAGCCTGCAATTCGTCTTGGGCACGCCAGGGCAGGACGTGTTCATTGGGGAGCGGAAACCACTTTTTGCTCCCAAACGAAATGAAGTTCCACTCCGGGTGTTTCGATAGAAGTTCCCCAAGCAGCGGCAGGGAGGCTCTCCCCACCAGGTTGCCGAGGTATCCCAGACGCGGTCTCGGTATCTTGGCAAATTCGGAAGACTCTCTCACCCCAACGTTTGCGGTTCCGTTCCTGATGATCGAAAGCTGGGGCAGCGTCCGGATTTTCTCGCCGAATTGTACTTTGAGCTCTTGGAAAGCGACCCGGGGGATCGCCAATGTCAGATCAGACTGTTGCACATGTTCCATTTGGGTTGCCAACTCATAGTCCATGCAAATGTGAACGAGTGGAAGTCCACGTTTCTTGAATTCGCGACAGAGTCCCAGACAATAATCGCCATGAGGGTAAAACACCAACGGATCTTTGAGCTTCAGTGTTGCCGCTGCAGCCAAAACTTGATTGGCAAGAGCCGCGGACTGTGTTCGCAAAAAAGCCGGAACGCGGTTCAAGCGATGACTCAGGAGCACTGGCCGGAAGGCAAAAACTCCCTGCACAACTTCAGTAACAGAACGAGCCCTGCGTATGAACGACACTGGATTCTCGCAGTAGAGGACGCGGGATCCGGCATGCGCTAACGCCAATGCAATGCGCTCTGGTACGTTACACGTTTCCCATCGCCAGCCTGAAAGCACTATCGCGTCACGCACGATTTTCGCCCATGTTCTGTGATCTTAAGCGACTGGTTGCATGCTGGCTACGCCTTTCGTTTTGCCTGCTCACGGCCTCCCGTTGCGAAGGATCTTCCGTAATCTGCCCGTTTCGGCGCACCGCTGAGGGGGGAACACCGGATACCTGTGAATCACCGAGTAGGAGCCGCACACCTGCCGCGTCCGCTCTAGCAGGGTATTTGCACGAAGGTTCGCAAGTTCCTCCGGGTGCTATCATCTAGACGATGCGGATTGGCCGCAGTGATGATGGGTGGTGTACGGGCATGCAAAATGCTGGGAATACTCAACTCAGGCACTTGTCGCGTTCCAGATTTGTTTGAATCCGATGCGAACAAATGGAGGTGCGCGTTTGGAGGGGGAAGTGTTCGCGGGGTATCGCCGCGGCGGGCCGAGAAACATGGGGTCATTCGCGAGATGAGCAGGGAACTAAAGTGCCGTGCACTGCTTGCTGCATGTGAAGTTTTCCATTTCGTGCGCAAAAATCGTGGGGACACGGATCTGGTGTTGTTTGTGAAATGACGGAGCCTCTGGTAGTCCTGCTGGGTCCCCGCGACGAGCCCACCGATGCCGTCGAGCAGTATTGCCTGCACCTTGGCGCGGCGTTGCGCACGCACGATTTTGCGATGGACCTTGTCAGGATGCGGTGGAAGGAAATCGGTTGGACGGCGGCGTTGCGCGATCTGGAGCAAAAGTCGGACGATTGGCGTGGCCGCTGGGTTTTGCTGCAATACACCGCGCTCTCTTGGTCAGCGCGAGGCTTCCCACTTCAGGTACCGCGCGTTATCAAGATTCTGCGCAATGCCGGTGCTCGCGTCGGTGTGGTTTACCACGATGTGGAGCCCTATCCCGGCAGGCGCGCAATCGATTATGTCCGCCGTTTCACCCAGGTGCGCGCTTTTCGGCAGGCGCTGCGCCTGAGCGATCGGGGGATATTGACCGTGCCTGCCAGCCAGCTTTCTTGGATTACGACAGAGACCAAGAAGGCCGTCTTTATCCCTGTGGGCGCCAATTTTCCACATCGTGCGTCTGAGGGACGTGTCGGTAACATCCGGCAGGATGAGACGCCGACGGTGGCCGTGTTCGGTGTTACGGGAGGCACAGCGGGGCAGCAGGAAGTATCACAGATCGCCGGAGCCTTGCGTTTGGCGGCGAAGGAATTGGGCAAGCTTCGTTTGTTGGTATTTGGCAGGAACGCGGACGCGGCGGAACAGAGCCTGCGAGAAAAGTTGCGAGATCTCCCCGTAACGCTTCACATCTCTGGGGTTTTGCCAGAAGAGGAACTGCAACCACTCCTGAGTTCGGCAGATGTGTTGCTTTTCGTGCGCGGCACGATCTCGACGCGCAGAGGCAGCGCCATCGCGGGTATCGCTTGCGGGTTGCCAGTCATCGCGATTGCCGGCACCGAAACGGCTGCGCCAATCACCGATGCCGGAGTAATTCTTGTTTCTCGCGCGAATGAACGTGCGTGGGGAGAGGCGCTGGTGCATGTTTTGGGCGATCGGGAATATCACGCTATGCTTGCAGAGCGGAGCCGGGCCGCGTACAAGAATCATTTTTCGTGGGCCGCCATCGCGGCGCGGTATGCGGGAGTGTTTCAAGCACCGGTGGAAGCAAATAATCGGTAGAGTTCACTAATTCTCCGCGAGACGGCGATAATGTTCCCCCGAGCGACTCGAAAGGTTGACTTCAAAAGAGCCAATCAGGAAGCAAAGCACCTCTCTAAGGACTATTTGACGCTCATACCGCCGTTTATTTACTTTGGGAACCGCTTTCAGTACAGTTGCCCACAGCAGAAGTCCCCGCCGTGGTTCTCCGGCTCGTTTTCCTGCGGCTTGACTGGTTTTAAAAATGGCTGCCCGCGACTTGTGTGGGCAGCATGCATATAAGAACGGAACGTTTCTAGTGGAAAATCGATCGCCGAGCAGGCCGCATACGCGGCAAGCAAGTGCGGAGCGCTGGCTGCTCTTACTTTTTCTTCTCTCCCTCGCCCTTTTGAATCCGTGGGTGCGCGGCGATGGCGTGGGCTATTATGCTTTTGCGCGCGCGCCACTAATCGAGCACACCTTCGATTTCGAGCGCGACTATATCAGCGCGAACACCGGCTTTCGCGAGGCGCGCCTCGATGCGAACGGCCAGCCGAAAGAATTTTTTCGAACCCGCACCGGCCACCTCGATAATCACTTTACTGTCGGTCCGGCAATGCTGTGGGCGCCTTTTTTGCTGCTCGCGCATGGTGGCGTGTTGTTGGCGCGCGCTCTAGGCTCGCACGTAGCCGCGGACGGATTCTCCGCGCCATACCGCCTGGCCATGGCCTTCGGCACCGCTTTTTGGGGATTCCTTGGCCTGTTCTTAGCATATCGATTGGCGCGTCAATATACCGAAGACGTGTGGGCCTTTCTCGCCACGGTTGCGATTTGGTGGGCCAGCTCACTTCCGGTGTATATGTATTTCAATCCATCCTGGTCGCACGCGCATTCTGCTTTTGCCGTTTCGCTCTTTGTCTTTTATTGGTATCGCACACGCGAGCAGCGCTCTGTGCGCCAGTGGTTAGTGCTCGCGCTGATTGCCGGCTTGATGCTGAATGTGTACTACCCCAACGCCATGCTGCTGATGATTCTTGTGATCGAGGCGCTGCATGACTACGCAGCGGCGTTTCGCAGTGGCGCAGCCGGGCGAGCCGCTGTTTCGCAACTTCTTACCAGACACTTTCTATTTGCTGCAATTACGCTGCTCTGCTTGCTTCCTACGTTTGTGACTCGCTACATCGTTTACGGCAATCCGTTGGAATCCGGCTACGTATCCATGCGCAACTGGGCATGGCGCTCGCCGTACTTTCTTGCCGTGTTGTTTTCTTCCGAGCACGGTCTGTTTTCCTGGACTCCGCTGCTTTTCCTCGCCACTGTGGGATTGGTTCTGTTTAGATGGCGCGACCCGCGCGTGGGCACGCCGCTGCTTGAGGCCACGCTGGCGTTTTATATTTTTATTGCGTGTTATCCGGATTGGGCCGGCATCTCCTCGTTCGGGAATCGATTTTTCGTTTCGCTGACACCGCTATTTATTCTTGGCCTCAGCTTCTTCATCGAACGCGTGTCCAGATTGTTTCGCACTCAGCGCGCGGCCGTTGCCACCGCTTCCGTAGTCCTCGCCGCATTCATGCTCTGGAACGCGGAATTCATGTTCCAATGGGGCGCGCACCTGATTCCGTCGCGCGGACCAATTTCCTGGAGCACGATGATACGCAATCAATTTACCGTTGCCCCGCAGCAACTGAAACATCTGCTGCAGAACTATCTCTTTCATCGTCACGATCTGATGCGCCAAATCGAAGACCGCGATATCGAGCAGTTGAAAAAGCAATCCACGCCGTAGCACATTAGCAATTGTTTGTCACCGAAATCTCGCTGGTGCTTGGCATCTAGCGGCGTGCGCAATCTCTGGTAATCTAACAGGGTTTTGGATGTCTTCGGTTGCAACGTGTGAACGGTCACCGGAGTTTATCCGGCGCGCTTATCTCTGTAGATTCGAAAATGAATACATCTAAAGTGAGCAGTTAACGAATGGCTTTGTCATGAGCGCCAGGCTGATCACACGGGTCGGACTTAAGATCAAAAAAATCGCACGGGATTTGACCGAGTCCGCCGAGGAACGCGAGTGGCGTAAGATTTGGCAGCTGGTCGATTCCGTTGAAGGGTGGCTTTCCCACCGGGAAGGTAAATGGCTATTTAATGCGGCGCGGTCCTTGGCCAACGGGACAAACATTGTTGATCGGAAGTTTTAAAGGGCGGTCTACGTGCTGCCTTGCAGCGGGCTGCCGAGGAAGCCAGAAGCGTGTTTTTGCTATCGACTCGTTTGATGGCGGATCGGATCTGCCGAACGTCAACTCTTTTCCCGATTTTTCGAAAAATCTAGAACGCTGCAACGTATCAGCGTACGTTGAGCCCGCCGTGGGGCTCAGTAGCAAGATGGCGCAGACTTGGTGTAAGCCGATCCACATGCTATTTATCGATGGATCTCACGCCTATGAGGGCGTGTTGGCGGATTTCGCCGGATTTTCCCGCCACGTTGTTCCGGGCGGAATCGTCGCTTTGCACGATGTAAGAGACGAAAGCTGGCCCGGTGTGGCAAGGGCGTGGGCTGAAATCAAGGCCCAGCTTACAGAAATCGGTTATTCCGACACGCTCGGCTTCGGACGAAAACCTGAGTCAAAGGCGCACTCCTAAGACCGTGGGTAGCCAACCTTACACGAAGGGGTTCTATGAGTCGCTTCGAAATGGAGTGATGCGGTCCGCTGAGGTCATCGTTCCGCTGGTATTGGACTTGGTTCCGGCGCGGAGTGTTGTAGATGTGGGCTGCGGCGATGGAGGCTGGCTGGCCGTTTTCCGGCGGCACGGCGTGGAAGAAATACTTGGCCTGGACGGCGAGTACGTCGATCGCGGAACGTTGCAAATTCCACGGGAACGTTTCGAGGCATGCGACCTGACGAAACCGCTTGCGATCCAGCGCGAATTCGATTTAGCCGTATCGCTGGAGGTCGCCGAGCATCTTCCCCCGGAATGCGCCGAGGTTTTTGTTGCGGGCTTGACGGAACTGGCCCCCGTTGTTTTGTTCTCTGCGGCGATTCCCTTTCAGGGCGGGATGAATCACCTTAACGAACAGTGGCCGGACAAGTGGGCGGGACTTTTCCGAGAGCGCGGTTACGTACCGGTGGACTTTGTCCGAAAGCGAGTGTGGCAAAATACAGCAGTTGATTTCTGGTATGCGCAAAACACGCTGCTCTTCGTACAGTCTAGCCTTGTGGAGCGTAGTAATTCGCTGCGGGAGGAATTGCAGCAAACTAATCCCGATCAACTGTGCCTGGTTCATCCGAGACAATACCTACATCTCCAAACCCAATACTCGGAAGCGATAGCGCGAGCGGAGAACCCGCCGCTACCTTCGGGCGTCAAAGAGGCATCACGTATCCTTCTGATTTGCCTGAAAAACTCGCTCCGGAAGAGATTTGGTTGGGAATGACGGCGCCGCTTATCACCGTTCTGATCACCACGTACAACTATGGCCAGTTCATTGAAGAGGCCATCGAAAGCGTGCTGGCGCAGGAATTCCCACAGGATCGGGTGCAAATTGTCGTGGCAGACGATGGCTCGACGGATGACACGGCCGGGCGAGTGAAAAAGTACGGCTCGCGCGTCGAGTATTTCCACCAATCGAACGGAGGACAAGCGGCCGCGCTGAACCTTGGGATTTCCAAATCGCGAGGCGAGATTCTTGCGTTGCTCGACGCCGATGATTGCTTTCTACCCGGGAAGCTGGCGCGCGTCGCGGAGGCGTTTGAGCGGAATCCCGCGGTCGGTATGGTTTATCACCGATTGATGGAATGGCACGTTCAAAGGGATGAGAATCGAGAGTGGCCTTTCGTGGGCCTCTCGGGTGACTTCCGTCAGACGCCGGATTATTTTTCGTCTTACTATGCCCAGCCCGCGTCGTCCCTGTGCTTCCGCAGAACGGCAATAAGTCCGCTTCTCCCCATTCCCGAAACTATCCGAATGCTCGGAGACTCTTTCCTCGGCTCGCTCACTCCTTTACTTTGGCCGATACTCGCTATTCCGGAGGTTCTCGCGCTGTACCGCATCCATGGGAGGAATAGTTATTCGATTAGCGACACTCAAATTCCCATTGAGAACGCGAAAAGCCGACTGCAGATGCGGCAAATCCTTGTAAACGCGATGAAGAAGTGGCTTGCGGACAGCGGCTACACCAAGAAGGAATTACCCGTGCGCGCTTTCCTCAATCATTGGCGTTTCGCTCTTGAAACAGAAGGATACTTTATAAGGCCGCCCGGGCGGTTCCGCTTTTTCTGGTTCCTGGTTTGGGAAAACCATAGCCATAGAGGCAAGCAAAGCTGGAAGTTCACGACCTTCAAGTACGTGACGGCGCTCTCTGCTTTGGTCTTCGGCGGTGGAAACTGGCGCAAAGTGGAAGAATGGCGTTGCAGGGCTGTAGCGAGGGCCGAACTGTTATCTAGACGGTTTTCGCGAAAGCGCCCGAGCGGAACTTTCGGCAGTCGGCCGGTGGATAGGGTCCAACGTGAGCGGTGACTTGGAGATTCTTGCTAGCAATGTAAACTAGTTGCATTTGGAAAATTGAATGACGACCGTGATAAGAGCAGAAGGGCTGGGGAAGAGGTACCGGCGCGGGGTCCACGTTGATGTGGGGCTGCGGCATGTATTGGAGCGGTTTATGCGCTCCCCGCTGCGGTCTCTGCGTGGCGCGACGCCGGAAGTCTTCTGGGCACTGAAGGATGTATCGCTGGAAGTAAAAGAGGGCGAGGTGCTGGGGCTGATCGGGCGGAATGGCGCAGGAAAGACGACGCTGCTGAAAATATTATCGCGGATTACGCGGCCGACGGAGGGATGGGCCGAGATCCGAGGTAAGGTGCGGAGTTTGCTGGAAGTGGGAACGGGGTTTCATCCGGAGCTGACAGGGCGCGAGAATACATACCTGAGCGGGTCAATCTTGGGGATGAGCAAGCGGGAGATCGACCGGAAATTCGATGAGATTGTGGCGTTCGCGGAAATCGACAAGTTCATTGAGACCCCGGTAAAACATTATTCGAGCGGAATGTACGTGCGACTGGCGTTCGCGGTGGCGGCGCACCTGGAGCCGGAGATATTGCTGGTTGACGAAGTGCTGGCGGTAGGGGACATCAACTTTCAGAAGAAGTGTCTGGGTAAGATGGGAGAAGTGGCCAAGGGCGGGCGGACGGTGGTGCTGGTGAGCCATCAGTTGAGCCAGATCCGGAGGTTGTGTGAACGGGTGACGTGGGTGGATGGGGGATCAATACGTCAATCCGGCCCAACGCATGAAGTCGTCAGCGCGTATGAGAGCGCTATGGCTCGTGGGGAACGGAATAGCAGTCGGGAGGATCGGAATTCGGCTGCGAAGGGTTTGTTTCGGCGGTGGCAGATTGAAGGTGCTAGTGAAGGGACGATTCATACTCTCAACACACTGGACCCGGTGACGATCAAGCTCAGCGTTGAGGTCAGGCAACCGGTCAAGCGAGGCCATTACGGTTTGGCGTTGCGCGACCATCAGCAACAGGTGATCTGGGCTGGGGCAATCGAGTCTTTGCAGTTGGAAATTGGCGAATGCGAACTCTGCTATATATTTCCCATACTGCCTTTGCGCCCTGGTCTTTACAGCTGGCTTGCTACGCTATACGACGAGGGAGAGCTTATGGACTGGTGGGACTGCGTTCCCGAGATGAATGTTACGACAAAGATTTACCAACATCCGCAGGATAATTGGACGGGTGTCTTGAATCTCCCTGTGCGATTTGAAGTGAATGAGTGTGGGAATCGTGAACGAGGCAATTAAAAGATGGATTCGTCCAGTCCTTTATCCACCGTTGCATGCATGGCAGTGGTTTTACGATTACAGCAGGGCAAAGCTGGGCGATTGGGATGACTATCGCAAACGTCGGGAGATTCAGCGCGATGCAACGATGGTTCTGCGAGATGTTCACGGCATTCGATTTGTACTATATCCCTTTGATCGGCCAAATCTTCTAAATCTGGTACGACGCTGCTACGACGTGGCGGAATTCCAAGCAGTTCCCCGTTTGGCGCGACCAGGAAACATCGCCATCGATGTGGGAGCGAACGTTGGGCTGTATACTGTTCTCCTGAGCCGCTTGTGCGGACCAGAGGGACGCGTGTGGGCTTTTGAGCCAGTTCCCGAGACTTACTGGCGATTGCGCGAAACTCTAGCCCTGAACCGTTGCGAAAACGTCTTCCCCGTACAGGCAGCGCTATGTGCCGAATCGGGAAGCGCCAGAATGAACCTTTTTGAGCCGCAATTCGCAGAATGGAATAGTCTCGGCAGACCCTCCATGTTGGGCTCGAACCGAAAGCCAATTACCCCTCATCAGTCCATTGAAGTTCCAGCGTTCAACTTAGACCGATTCTGTGAAGCAGAAGGTATCGAGCGGATTAATTTTTTGAAGGTAGACGTTGAGGGATTTGAGCTCGCGGTATTCCAAGGTGCTAAACGGCTATTGGAACAACAGAGAGTAGACTATATCTGCTTTGAGATTTCCCAGGCGCCTTTGCGGGGCGCGGGTGTCACGAGCCGCGAGATTTTTGCAGCTCTCGAGGCTTACGGGTATGGGGCCTATCGTTTCGAGGTTAAGACCGGAGCGTTCCAAGGGCCTGTGCGAGACACGTCCGAGGAGTGGCTGAACTTTTTCGCCTCATGGCGAGATCTGTCGCAGTCGAAGGAACTTAACCTACGCGCTCGCCCCCAGGAAAAAAGCATCGACGGAAATCAGCAATGAAGCCTCTTATCACAGCGCTGCTCGACACATACAATCATGAGCGTTATATCGAGCAGGCGCTTGTCAGCGTTGTGGAACAGGGACTATCGCCTTCGGAGTTGGAAATAGTAGTTGTGGATGATGGATCGACCGATAGCACGCCTTCGATCGTTCAAAAATTCGTTCCGCGTGTGAAGCATTTGCGCAAGAAGAATGGCGGGCAAGCATCCGCCTTCAACGCGGGATTTTCAGAAGCGGGCGGTCAGAGTGTCGCATTGCTTGATGGCGATGACTGGTGGGCCAAAGGCAAGCTCTCAACTGTCCTTCAAGCGTTGGAACAAGAGCCGGAAGTGGCGGCGATAAGCCACGCGTACTATCGGTATCATGAAAAAAGTGGTGAGCTAAATATTTATGGCCCTTCCGAGCGGACGCTCCTAGGTTTATCGACGCCGGATAAGGCACGCTTGGCCCGACGTGATTGGGGTTTTCTTCAGCCAAGCGCGTTGACCGTGCGGCGGACTCTGCTCGAGCGAATCATGCCGATTCCAGAAGTGTTGGTTTTCAATGCCGACAGTCCGATCGCAACCGCCTCAATGGCGATGGGCGCACGCGTGCTTCCGCAGGCCTTGTCTTATTATCGCTTTCATGGGCAAAACCTCTATGAGATTGACCATAAGGATAGTGCGAAGTTGCTCCGCAGGTACGAAATGGACGACATGATGTACAGTGTATTATGGCCGATGCTCCTTCGTTTGGGTATTTCTGAGGAGTGCGTTTCCATATTGTTGGATCAGAATTGGATTTGGAGTAACCGGACCAGCCTGCATACTTTTGGCGGTAGTCGCTTGAAAACCCTTCGGACAGAAATGCGGTGTTTTCGGTCGACATGCGAGAATCCGACATTCGCTTATCGGCTTTTCAAGTATATTATCATGGTTCCCGCGACGCTGTTGTTGCCGCCCAGACAGTTTTACGATCTTCGTAATTGGTACACACGACAGAATTTGGCGCGCTTAAGGGGCTGGCTGTTTGGGGCTGAGCACCCGGCTGGCTCGGCCCCGCCGCAAAGGGCGAAGGCTCCTGAATAGTTCGTGGATTCAGAGGAATTTTTGGTCACTGTGAGACTGCCAAAGAAATCCTTCAAGATATCCGTCATAATGCCATGTTTCAATCATGGAGAATTTCTGGCGGAGGCCGTCGGGAGCGTAAACAATCTCAACCGTGACGATATTGAGCTGATCGTTGTGGACGACGGCTCGACGGATGAACGAACACGCAAAGAGATAGATCGGCTGTACACACAGGGGATAAGGGTCATCCGCCAAGAGAACAAAGGCGTGGCCGCTGCCAGGAACGTTGGTATCCTCGCGTCTCAAGCCGAATATCTGTTTCCCCTGGACGGCGACGACCGCATGCAATCCGGCTGGATAGACCGTGGAATTAAAATTTTGGACTCGAACCCGCAAGTCGGGGTTGTCTACGGAGATGCGCAATGCTTCGGGACTCGTACAGACCGGTGGCAAGGGGGCGTATTTGACGCTGACCGACTACTGTACTGGAACTTCATCCATGTCTCCGCGCTGTACCGCCGCTCCGTGTGGGATCAAAACAGCGGATACGACAGCACAATGCCAGTGCAGGGATTCGAAGACTGGGATTTTTGGGTTGGCACCTTGGAGCACGGTTGGCGATTCGCGTATATACCGGAAGTTTTTTTCGACTATCGGCGGACCCAACAATCCATGAGCACTCGCTCGGTCCTGTTTGAAGACCAGATTCGAGAATTTGTTGCCAGGAAACACGCCTTATTGTACCGGCGGGCTTGGCTGTCGCTCCTAAGGGAGCGGCAATCCGTGAAGCGGACCTTTTACAATCTGCAGACATTGCTCAAGTCTCGGATGAAGCACAGATTCAACAACCTCCCTGGAGTGCCAACGGGTCTGACTAGAGAACATATCAGCCGTTAGCGTTAACATTCCGGACTACGATCATTGGGAAAATCTGGTGCATTCGATTGATAAGCGCTTGGACAGATCAGATTGGGATGAGGGAGCCGGGGACGGATGCGATTGCTACTGATCCTCACACTATGCGTTAGCTTTTCCTCATGTACTGGCGCGTGCGGGGAAATCAAATTAGCTGAAGAATTACGATTGGTTCGACGACGATTTGCAATCCATGTGCCATAGACCGGTGCGACCGGAACGAATGGTGGCGGTGATAACGCCGGTCATCAAGTTTCCACTTTCCGCAGAAGAAGAGATTTCGATCCGACATTTGCGTGAATACCTTGGCAGCTTTGACCGGTACGTGATCGGGCTGCAACAGTTGCCAAGGGAACTTTCTGACTTCACGCTGATTCGATTTCCAGCCAGATATTTTACAGATCGCCTTGGATATAATCGGCTGGTGCTAACCGAACAGTTTTATCGGGCGTTCGCCGCATACGAATACATCTTGATTTATCAGTTGGATTGTCTCGTGTTTGCGAACACTCTCGAAGAGTGGTGCCGCAGGGGCTGGGACTATGTAGGAGCACCATGGCTAAAGGACACTGAAGATCCGACAAAGGGATTTTCTATAGTGGGGAATGGCGGACTATCGCTGCGCAGGGTGCGACGCGCGATCGAAGTGTTGACTTGCAAGAATTTAATGCAAGATCCGAAGACGCGCGGATTGGAGACTGGGCCGCGTTCAAAAATAATTTACGACCGCTTGGAATCGACGCCGTTGCTCAAGCGAATGCTCGTTGGGGGGAAAACATTCCTTCACCGATACGGGTACCACAACAATGTCCGCTGGGTGGTTCGCGATACGGTGCGCACGGACCGTCACGAGGACCATTTCTGGTCGTATGACGCACGGAGGTTCGTGGAGGGGTTTCGGATACCTTCACCCCAGGAAGCGCTTGAGTTTTCGTTTGAGGTGGCACCGCGGTACTGTTTTGAGATGAATCTCGGACGTTTGCCGTTCGGCTGCCATGCATGGTCTAGGTATGACCTAGAGTTTTGGAAGCGGTATTTGCTTAAGTAACTGTCCCAGGGTCAGTTATATCAGCCGAGTTGGAGGTGTAGTGCTCACACTGTTCACAACAGCTAAGGCGTTCCGAGGTCGAATTGGCATTGCTCAGCGCAATGCGCTCAAGAGCTGGAAGCTGCTGCATTCCAACGTCGAAGTGATCCTCTTTGGCGATGACGAGGGTGCGGCAGAAGTTTGCGCTGAGTTTGGCCTTCGGCACGAGCCACACGTAGAGCGCCACCAAAGCGGAATGAAATACCTGAATTACCTATTCGAGAAAGCCCAGGCAATCGGACGATATGAATATCTGTGCTACGCGAACTGCGACATTATCCTCACGGATGATTTCTATCGAGCCTTCGTGAAAGCAGTCGGCTGGCGCAAACGCTTCCTAATGATCGGCCAGCGCTGGGACGCGGACATTAGCGAACCGGTCGACTTTACGGATCCGGGATGGAGCATCGCCCTTCGCCACCATGTCCAGAAAGTTGGATTCCGACAAGCGATGCATTACATAGATTATTTCGCCTTCTCGAAAGGTGTATATGACGAAATACCCCCATTTTTGCTCGGGCGAAGTTGGTGGGATCATTGGTTGGTTTGGAAGGCGCTCTCTCGCGATGTTCCCGTAATCGATTGTTCTTCCGTGGTAATGGCAGTCCATCAAAATCATCCGCATACGTACCATCCGCAAGGCAAGCAGGGGACGCATGAAGACGTCCTCGCAGAGCAGAACAAGGGGCTCGCTGGGAACGGAAAGCACCTTCGTATTACGGCGGATTCGACCCACGTTTTCGCCGGAAAGGACGTTATCCGGAGAGCACCGCCGTTCCGCAGGCTTACCGTCTGGACCCTACCGAAACTATGGAAGATTTTAATTTTCCGCACTTTCTGGCTCAGGAAACCGCTAGGCTTGCGGAGAAAGAATTTGAGCAAGGTGGCGCAGAAACTGCGCTACAAACTGTGAAGGACTCCCTCTAGTCTGTAGCTACATACAACGGACTCTTGTGAACTTCAAAACGAGCTTCTAGCTTTGAT
>JAOAPV010000089.1 GCA_025463055.1 Candidatus Acidiferrum typicum | reverse complement strand
GCTTCGCAGAGCTAAAATGCGATCCGTAACGGTTTGACCAATACTGATCCCTTCGGCCTTGTCTGCTCCATCTGGAATTTGTGCCAGCAACTGTTGAAGTTGCGCATCAAGCGTTGTTTGGAAATTTGGATATAGCGCTAACAGAACTGCGTGTGCTGCCGCATCGGCCGCCGCATCCTGGGAAGCAAAACGCGATACTCCCGTGAGCTGAACCAAATACGGTTTATGGGTCCTGTCGATCGCGTTCACCGCATCGTAGATCGCGGCGTGCATGATAGCGAAGCTTCGGGTGGGGTGGATAGTTGGTGGCTGGGCCTTGGGGGTGCGAATAATCAAGAGAAGTACTCTATTCCACTGCACAACTAGGTTGACTGGCCCAGCAGAGGAGTTGAGCACATCTTGGTGCTCGTTATTGGACGTAGCACTGAACGAGCCACCCGCCAGTACCGAAAAACCGGCACAGACGAGGGCGAAAACAATCACGAGTCTGGACATAAGAGGTTTCCTTTCATTTCTGACACGAGGTGGCGGCGCAGGTCGCAAGACAAATGCCTCGGCGGCACGCCTCACGACACTTCGCTTTTTTTATTGCCGTCGCCTGTGTGCGCAACACACAATCAGGGCGGTCTAATGGCAGTAACTACGTTTCCTGGTGGTTTATTCCTGTGCTGAGTAAGAAAAAACTGGAACATTTTCGTGTCTGGCGAGTTTATGCAGGGACTCGTGTCGTTTGGCCGGAAAGACGCGCCATGCCCCGATCCAGCTTCTAATCCACTCACCTACCTATTTCAGTGTGAAGGCAGCGCTCGAGCGAGATCTTTCCACGCGACAAGAATGAATCCCTGGTCCTTGAGAAATTTCTGGAACTCCGCGCTACGGACCAGGTCGAAATCGCTCTGTCGCCACTCTGCACCCCAATCGGGATGATCGAAGGTTGCGCCTTGCATCTCGTCGTCGTTGTAAGCGAGATGCACGATCAATTGATAAGAGCCGGGCGGAAGAGGGGCGAGCATTTTCTTGTAGGCGTCGAGCCATTCGGATTTCGGTGTTCCCCGATTCATTTGCAGAAGCTGATTCAGGAGCACGGAGCCTGGCGCGGAGGCTTCTGCGCGGCTATCGAGCAGCAATGGCAACTTGTAGGCTTGGCCCAAGCCGAGATAAGCCTTTAACAAATCGGGCGTGGTAACGATCGCGCCCATGTGCGCATCGAGATGCGTGAGATTGACGCCCGCGGCTTTCGCTTTATCAATCTGTGCGTGCGTTTCGGTTTCCACATCGCTGATCTTTGCGTGGCTCGCAACGTAGTCCGTCGTGAGCGGCAGGTAGCCGTCCGCATCAAGCAAGCTCGACCCTTTCGGCTGCACGGACACCGGTCCCCAGCGCAGAGTCGTCCACTCTGAATTTAGCGCGAGATGGATGCCAAGGTCGGCATCGGGATGAGCTTTTGCCCAGCGCGCAGCTTCCGGAAACCACGGACAGGGCACGAGGATGCTCGCAGAAGTGACCCAGTGCTTTTCGAGCGCTTCTTCAATAGCGCGGTTTACCGAGTGCGACATGCCAAAATCGTCGGCGTGAATAACCAGCAAGCGCGCATTCGCCGGATAACCGAGGCGCTCCGCAACGGATTTGGGCGGGGGCGCGCTCTGCCCATATACCGCGACCGAAACGAGCAGAGGGGCAAGCAAGCGGAACACAATCGCTCTGTGCATGCGGTTAGAACTCCAAATGCAAACGTAACGACGGCACCAGAACCGGGCCGCGGTCGCGATTGTAGCCCGGATTCGCCACATACTGGAACCCCAAACCAGGGTAAACGCCGCGCCAAGCGTGCAGCGTGTAGTACGTTTCAACGATGTTTTCGCGGCCGTAGTTGAGGCGGCCGTCACCAAGAAGAAAACCAAGTCCCCCAAGCGCGAGATATTGTTGATGATCGCGCGAGATTCCGTTCGAGACCAAGGCCACACCGGCACGATCGAATTTTCTCCCCCAACGTGCGCCGCTGGCGCCAAGTCCGAGCTCGAAGGTTTCATCAACTTCGGTGTAGGCATACGATTCGTGTCGGCCCTCGTTCCAGCCCCAGCGCCCGAATAGGCCGAGCCAATCGTTGAAAGGCTGCTCGAAATTTGCGCCAAAGCCGTACTTGATCGTTGTCTGCAGCGGATGCGCAGTGATTTCGGGGACTGGCGTGACCCCGGCAAGAAAATTGTCGATTGCTTGACGATAGCTGCCCATGTTCGCGTGATTTACGTAAGCGAGAAGGCGCAAGATGCTTTCGTATCTGGGAATGACGGCACGGCGGATCTCGAATTCAACATTCTCGGCGTGCGCGCGACTGAGGTCCGCGTCGAGATGAATTCCGTTTGCGACTTTCGGCATCAATGCTTCCGCAAAGCGGGCGGACCAATGACGGTCGTGATACTCAAACATGGCGGCGAACGTAAAGCCGCGGGTGTCGGCCGCGTAATCGTAAGCGCCGTTGTTGTCGACCGTCCAATTCATGAACTGCAAATTGGAGTCCGTGCCGTAGTTATTGAAGTCGAAGAAGTCGGCGACGCTGAATTTACCGAAACGAATCTCGATGCGGCGCACCGGCAGCCGGCTGAAAAGGGAAAATGGCGTGCGCACAGAGAACGCGTCTTCCGAGCTAAGAGGAATAATCTGATGCCACATCAGGCGCGCAACATAAGGCGCTTTGCTGAGCGTAGGGTTCCGCACGACATCGAGGTTTGTGAACCCGGCAACGCCCAGCGCTTCGCCGATTCCGTGGCCGCCAGTTTCCTGTATATCGCACAACAACTCCGTCGTGTCGGTAAGGCGCAGGCCCGTATATAAAGTGAGGACGCGCGACGTGGCATCCTGCGCCTCAGGGGAAAGGCTGTTTGGGCCATGGTAAGGCGAATGAAATGCCGGATGCCACTGCGAAATGAAATTGGCTTGCCCAGAGACCCACAAACGGTCGGTCTCCGAATGTGGGAACATCACAGGAATTGGATCGGTCTCCTCGGCGGGCGGGTCGGGTGGATCGGAAGGAACCTGAGCAGGTCGTGCCTCCTGTTGCGCACCGAAGACCAGACCCGCCGGCGACAATAGTCCGATGAGAGCAACGAACAACAGACCACAAAATTGTGACCGCCATCGTTGCATCGAATTTCCGATCCCCTCGTCCGGCTCGCCCAGGTCGTCCACCACGCTGCTAAATTTAACCAGCGTAAGCTGCTAACGATTACGAAACGATGAACGCTGCTCGTTCTTTGTCCCTGGGCAGCGCTTTATAGTCATTGATATTAACTCTGTTTAATTGCCGTCATACACTATGCTTAACATCTTCCGCTGTCAACGCACATAACCAGTCTCCGGGGCCCTCTTTTGCTGGAACCGAATCGACGGTAGCCTCCACCCTACCCGGCTCCGGCTGTTCGAAGGCGCGCATCTTCTCATCCATCCAAATACACACCAGAGGCGCGTCAGGATTCTCATTTGCGCGAATCCATACACAGGTCAGCTCTTGTTTTGTAATCTGCAATTCGTTCACGCTCTTGAACATTTTTCCTCCCCGCGAGCGAATGAAGACCGATGCACCACGTCTTGATTAGCTTTCCGCACGGGATCTTTGCCAAGAGTCGAAGGACCCGCTCGCTCGGGTTTTCTTTTCCCGTGACAGCGAGCAGTAGGGGGGGCTAAAGGCGCCTAGTCCATACGTCGCAGTTCACGGGGTTCCGGAAGATTCGGACTACCCGGAGGTTCCGGTTCTGGTTGTTGTACGGCCATGGACTCTAGTTTCCTTCAGGGCCTTTCTTTCCGGCCAAAATCTTGATACCATACCCCCATAGGGTAGTCAATAATAATGTCACATACTTCGCGAGAAAAATTGGACTTGGTGAACCGCACGAAGAAAGTCGTCGGACAGCTTGAGGGCGTGCTGCGCGCTTTGAATCAGGATGAACCCTGCGCTGACGTCCTCCAGCGTCTATCCGCGGCACGGGGTGCCATCAATAGCTTGATGGCAGAGCTAATGGAAGATCACATTCGCAACCATATGCCGCGCAACTCGAAGTCGTCGACCGAAGCCGCGGATGACGTGATCCAGATCGTAAGAACATACTTGAAGTGAGTCGCCCGCGCGCTGATGTATGTTACGGGGTGCTCGCCGGAGTATAGTGTCTCGGCGTAAAGCTTCGAGGCATTCCCGTGAAAACGTTTCTAGCAGCGTTATCGGCCATCGGCCTTTTTTTCGTGTTCGCACCGCCGGCAACCCGTGCGCAGGCCGGGCCGGAAAATGGCGGGCGCGAGTTGCAGGTTTGGACTGGCGGCGGGCACGGGCTAAACGGCAGCACCTCGGATACCGGCGTGTGGAATTTGGGAGTCCGCTATGGCTGGGTGGTGACCGACGCTATTGGACCAGGTCCGTTGCGGGGACGATTTGAGTGTGCGGTAGATGTGGTGCCGGTCTTTTTGCTCACGCAGCCCACCAACACGGCGTATGGCTTGGGATTGAACCCGGTCGCACTGAAATGGAATTTCGCAAGCCGCCGCCGTGTGACTCCTTATGTTGAACTTGGCGGTGGCTTACTTTTCACCAATACGCAGGTTCCGCCGGGAACCTCTCGCGTGAACTTTACGCCTCAAGGTGCTGTCGGAGTGCATTTTCCACGCACCAAGTACAATTGGAGCGCGGAAGTGCGCTTCATGCATATTTCCAATGCCGGCTTAGCGACGCCGAATCCAGGGATCAACACCCTTCAGGTGCGCATAGGCTTCGGACGCTTTACGCAGTCAAAGTAAAATAATTGTCTCCAGGCCTGTGAAGGCTGGCGTTTCGATGAGCATCGCACTACCATCGAGAGCGTAAAGCAAGATATTCGGCACGAGTGCGGAAAATGAGGTGGAAAATGAAGCTGCTCTCAAAGACGTGTGTAGCAATTGCTGTTCTCGCGATTGTGTCCGCGATCGGATTTTCGGCGGCTGCAAGCAATGCGCCCACCGTGGGAACTGCGGCGCCTGATTTCACTCTCAATTCACAGGAGAACAAGGCGGTCAGCCTGCACGATTTTAAAGGCAAGTGGGTAGTGCTGTATTTTTATCCAAAGGATTTCACTACCGGCTGCACGGTAGAAGCGCACAACTTCCAGCGCGACCTGGCGCAATATGAGCAGAAGAATGCGGTGATTGTCGGCGTTAGCGTGCAGGACGAAGACTCGCACCAGAAGTTTTGCACCAAGGAAGGGCTCAGCTTCAAGCTGCTAGCCGACACGAAACAGGAAGTTTCCACCGAGTATGATTCCGTGATGACTTACAACGACGCGAAGTTTTCAGCGCGCCATACTTTTCTGATTGATCCGCAAGGCAAAGTGCAAAAGGTCTGGCTCGAAGTAAAACCCGATAAGCACAGCGAAGAAGTACTGGCCGCCCTTTCACAATTGCAAGGCGCCACATCCTCCAAGTAGCGCCGCCAAATCAAAAGGAAGAACGAAGAGTAAACGGTCCGCGCTGGGACGCTTCGCTAGCACTTACGGCTCATCGTCCTGGTCCGAATCTCCGGCAGGGGCTGCCGCCGTTCCCTTATTAGGATCCAGTTCCTCGATGTGGGCTTTTTTCAATGACGCATTGAGTGATGCCAAGTCTGACTCTCGCACCTTTTTCCATTGAGCTAATAACTTGCCGAGCGAGCCTTGGAGCTCCAGATAAACAGCCGCGGCTTGCGTTGTCGGCGCAGCGTCAGCGCTATCCACTACGTTCAGAAGCTGGCCGAAATGCTGATTGAGCGTAGAAAGATTCTCCGCCTGCTTACCGCTTGGGGGAACACCGAAGAATGCGCCTTGCGATGTGCCCTCGAGGTCCCCAGCTTGCTTGTCGAGCTCGTTCAGAGAATCGGCAAGCGCGCCTTTCGTTTTTCCGGCGCGATCGGTCACTTGAGGCCGCAAGGAGCGAACTTGCTGAAGAGCTTCATACGTCTCGTTCATGCCTTTCACAAGCCCAGCTTCCATCTCGAATTGTTTCCGCAGGTCCGCTTCCGATGTTTTGACGCGCGGGTCCATCCGAACAGTGAGAGGCTGGGCGTAGCTTTTGCCGTCCACGGTTAGCTTGACGGTGTATTTCCCCGGCAACGCCCACGCGCCCACTGGCAACTGCGGCGTATCGTGCACAATCGCGGAGATCGGGAATTCACGGTTGAGCGCTTCTGGCGCCGGGTAGTGCATGTCCCATACAAAACGATGCATGCCGGCTTCACTGGAGAGGATTTTCTCGGAGCGCACCCAGTACATGGGAATCGGATTGGAGGCCGCGATCTTCTCGAGAGCCTCAGGCTTGTCGGAACTGGAGTAGCTGCGGACGAGATGATTGTCCGCACCAAAAATTTCCAGCGTGACAGGTTTGTTGGACGCGGCGGTCAGGTAGTAATCGATAATCGCGCCGTCGGGCGGATTCTTCCCAGCCGGAATGTCCGGCGGCAGCGGCGTGTCCGTATTGCGGTTCCACCGGAAACGAATCGCTTCTTGTGGCGTGTACAAACTCGCGGGAGCTTTCGCGATCTCCGCGCTCGCCTGGCGCAACGGAGTAATGTCGTCGAGAATCCAGAACGACCGGCCGTGCGTGCCGACGATGAGATCGTCTCTATGAATGGCGAGGTCACGCATGGAAGTGTGTGGCAGATTGAGTTGCAGCGGCTGCCAGTTGTCGCCATCGTTGAACGAAACGTAGACCGAACCCTCCGTACCCGCGAAGAGCAGACCTTTGCGCTCAGGATCTTCGCGCACCACATTGCTCGCCCCACCGGCAGGAATGCCGTGCGTGATTTCGGTCCAAGACTTGCCGAAATCGCGAGTCCGATAGATGTGCGCGCCCAAATCATCCAGGCGAAAGCCGTTGATCGCAGCGTATGCGGTGCCTGCGTCGAAGTGCGAAGCCTCAATAATCGATACTTTGCTCCAGGGTTTGAGCTCCGGTGGAGTGACGTCTTGCCACGACTTTCCTCCATCCTGCGTGACGTAAATCAGCCCGTCGTCGGTGCCGGTCCAAATCGTATTCGCATCCTTGAACGACGGCGCGACCGCGTAAATCACACCGCGGTGCTTGCCCTTCTCCGGATCATAGGCAGCGAACGCCCCGAGGTTTGGCGGCGTATCGTAGGAAGGCCGCGCAAGATCGGGGCTGATCACTTTCCAGCTATTTCCGCCGTCACTGGACTTGAACAGCACGCTGGCCGCGAAATACAGCGCTTTGGGATCGACAGGCGAAAAAACCACTGGCAGCGTCCGGTCGTATCGGTACTCGCCTCGGCGCACCGGCTCCGGTGTCACATCGGCCACTTCGCCCAAGGCTTGGTTTGTGCGCGTCAGGCGAGCGCCGTAGACAAGATTAGAGTCGAGCGGATCGACAGCGATATAGCCATATTCGAACACGCCAACCGGGTGCCACTCGCGAAACGTGATTTCGCCGTAGTCGCTGCGGCTCAACGTCGCGGCAGAGCCGCTCTCCTGTTGCGCGCCGTACACCCAGTAAGGAAACCGGTTATCAGTAGTGACGTGATAGAACTGCGCCGTCGGCTGGTTGTACCAAGTGCTCCAGGAGGCGCCGCCATTTACGGTAATCACCGCGCCTTGATCACTCGATAGCGCGATCGTTTCAGGGTTCTCACTGCTGATCCAGATGCGCTGATAATCGTCGCCGCCAGGAGCGCCCCTGAATCCCACGAATGTTTTTCCCGCGTCGCTGGATTTCCAGGTTGTAGTGTTCGCGACGTAGATCAAATCCGGATTATCGGGCGAGACGGCAATGCCCATGGCACCCGGCCCGCGGCCGCCGATGCGCCGGTCTGTGTTGACCAGCTTCCAGGATTCTCCCGCGTCATCAGAACGGTAAACTCCCGCTCCCTTTTTGGCTTCCACCGTGGCGTACACCCGCCCTGGCTGACTCGGGGCGACTGCGACGCCAATTCGCCCGAGGCCACCATCATCCGAAGACGGCAAGCCCTTCGTCACCTGATGCCAGGTATTCCCGCCATCAGTCGACTTGTAAAGCCCACTGCCCGGTGCAACAAATGACTCGCCGCTGCGGATTTCCCAAGGAGCGACCCGCGCCGCCCACAACACTGCATAAATTGTTTGCGTGTTGCTGGGATCAAAAGCGAGATCTGCGGCGCCGACATTTTCATCCTTGTACAAGCTCTTCTGAAAAGATTGCCCACCATCAAACGAGCGAAACACTCCGCGCTCGGCATTCGGCCCGTACGGATGACCTTCTACCGCCACGAAAAGCCGATTGGGATCTTTCGGGTCCACCAGAATCGCGGTGACTTGCTGCGCGTCGCGAAGCCCGAGATGCGTCCACGTTTTCCCCGCATCCGTCGACTTGTAAACGCCATCGCCGGTAGCTAGATCGGGCCGCTGCAAGCCTTCACCGCTGCCAACATAAATTATGTTCGGATCAGAAGGCGCGACCGCGATGGCCCCAACGGAGCCCGTGCCCTGGTCGTCAAAAATTGGCTCCCAAGTATGTCCAAAGTCCGTGGTCTTCCAAACGCCACCATTCACAGCGGCCATATAGAAAATATTCGGCTGATGCGGCACGCCAGTGATGGCGACGGTTCGGCCGCCGCGGAAGGGCCCGATGCAGCGCCAGCGCATCTCAGAGAAGAGTTTCTGGTCGTATTGTTGCGCCAATCCCGGATTCGCTACCGCCAATACGGCAAGAACCCCGGCCACCAGAATTTTGCATGCGCGAAACTGCATTCATCACCTCCTCGAGGTGCAGCTTGAAGTGCAGGAGGATATCCTGCGGGCGATTCCTCCGCAACTCGGCATAGCTTTGCAGGCCACAATGGCATTCGACTGCCGCGACCTCTTTCCGCTAAACTCAGTGCATCCTACCGAGCTAGTGAGGACCAACCGTGACGACTCCTGCCACGCCAATGCCGACTACGACGCGCAGCGACGAGGTTGTCGCTAAGCACAAAAAGTATCTCTGGCCGTCGGTGACCAACTACTATCAGCGCCCGCTGGTCGCGGATCGCGGTGAGATGCAATATTTGTGGGACCTGGAGGGCCGCAAGTACCTCGATTTCTTCGGCGGCATCTTGACGGTCTCGGTCGGCCACTGCAATCCCAAAGTGACCACCAAGATCAATGCGCAGGTCAACAAGTTGCAGCACACCTCCACGCTCTATCCCAACGAACACATCGTCGCACTCGCGGAAAAAATTGCGCAGATTACACCTGGAAATCTGCAACAAAGCTTCTTCACCAGCTCCGGAACGGAGGCGGATGAGGCGGCCGTCCTGATCGCTCGCATGGCCACCGGTAGTTATGACGTGGTTGCGTTGCGCCATGCCTATTCCGGCAGCTCCGCCGTCGCGAAAGCAATGACTGCGCACGCGCCGTACCGCAAGAGCGGTGTAATTAGCGTCGGCATTTCGCACGCGGTGAACGCGTATTGCTATCGTTGCCCCCTGCACCTGACTTACCCATCCTGCGAAGTCGCCTGCGCGAATGATGTGGAGAACTTGATTCAGACCGGCACAAGCGGAAACATCGCCGCCTTTATCGCTGAGCCGATCCAAGGCGTGGGCGGTTTCATCACACCACCAAAGGAATATTTCAAAATCGTTTTCAAAATTGTGAAGAAGTACGGCGGCCTGTTCATCTCCGACGAAGTGCAAACGGGTTGGGGACGCACCGGCAAAAAGTGGTTCGGCATCGAGCAGTGGGAAGTGACGCCCGATATCCTGACCAGCGCGAAGGGCCTAGGCAACGGCGTGCCAATCGGCTTGACGGTCACGACGCCCGAAATTGCTTCGAGCTTTCAGGGACTAAACATTTCCACGTTCGGAGGCAATCCGGTTACGAGCGTGGCTGCGAAGGCAACGATCGACTTTATCGAAGAAGAGAATCTGCTCGAAAACGCGCACAGCGTCGGTTCGTATTTCCGAGGCAAGCTCGAAGAACTGCAAGCCAAGTACGCCCTCATCGGCGAAGTTCGCGGAATGGGGTTAATGCAAGCGCTTGAGTTAGTCAAAGATCGTAAGACGAAAGAACCTGCGCCGGAAGCCACCGCGCAAGTGATGGAGCGCGCCCGCGACAACGGCCTGCTCATCGGCAAAGGCGGCCTCTTCGGCAATGTCCTTCGCCTGTCGCCGATGCTGAACATTTCCAAAGCAGACGTCGACGAAGGCGTTCGCCTCCTCGACAAAGCCTTCGGTGAAGTAAGAAACTAGGACTTGCAGCAAATTTTTGCGCCAGCAAACACGGACATCTGCGCTAAAGCCACATGCTCCTTAGAAACTTCTTCATCACGGTAGTCCTGACTTCAACGCTTGCTGCGTCTTCGCTGTACAGCGCCGAAAAACACTTGTGGAAGCCGGTCGAATTTGCGATCGTGCGCTTCAACGACGACGCCCCCGCATCCTGGAATATCTATCACGGTGAAAAGCGCGGCGTGCTCCTGGTACGCCTCTGGAAGCGCTACATGCTCGTGGATGTAAAGGAGCAAGAGGTCTACGAGGTCGACCCGACAAAAGTGAAACTCCAAGGAGCGAACGTAGAGTGGTCTCCCGCCGATATTTCCGACCAACCGGTCGAGACGTCCGACTGGAAAATCCGCGATGTCGGCCCAATGGAACGTGTCCGTTTCCGGTTCGGAAAAGACGGCAGCTATCTCGACATTCAGATACCGCTACTGCGCAATCGCGAGCCAGCGTATTAACGCAATTTGCTACCCGCCTTCAGCGACGATACACGCCGTAATACCACGGAATTCCCAACGCCCCCGGCCCAACCCCGACCACAATGGAATCGCCTTCATGAAAGCGATCGAAGTCATCCAAATCGACAGCAAGTCGCTCAACCCGCTGCCCTTCACGCCAGGAACGCACCATCAATCGCCGACTCCCTTTCACAATCCCCTTCATGTTAAAGCGGCCCACAACCACAGTAGGGTAGTAGACGACATTTTTCTGCGAATCCAGCCGCCCATTAGCGAACAGCGTAGCCGCCAAAATCCAAGGCAGTGGCACAAATCCGTTGTAAACGCGCTTCAGCAGCTCGATTTCCTGATGATTCCGCGCCCGCCGCTCCAAAATAACGGCCAACGTGAGCGCGCCAAAGAAAATCAGTCCAAAAAACACAAGAATCAGGTCAAGATCCAGCGGAGGATAAATCTGGCTGATGTACGGAAACGCCAGCGAACCCAGCAGAAAAATTCCGGTCTGCCGCATCAATCGGCGGCGAAACATCAATTCAGCAGCGGCGGTGGTGAGGCCGCAGGAAGGGCATTGGTCCGTGGTGCGTTCTGAGCCGCAATCAAGGCATCGCGTCATGAAATGAGCCGCAGTAGATGACCGGAACGGCTTCCAGTTCCCCCGGGCAAACCTGACGAAGACATCCTATTTAGTATAGAACGAGGTGCATGCCCGCGCAGCAGACGCGATTACGGCTGAGGGCGAGTAAGCGAGGCGATCAAATCCTGATAACGCCGCTGGTGCTGCTCTTCTGACACCGTCACAGTGACAGCCATGCCTCTTCCGGGCTCAACGCGCTTCACCGAACAATCCATCTGTACGGGCCTGTCGAGCGCCAGGCGCGCCGTGAAGCCCGCCCCGACCCACAGCGTGTCGGCGGATTCAATAAACATGCCATTTGCGCTAATGTCCCTGGTTTTCCCGCGCAACACCGCCGAGCCCCATTCAATTTCCAGTTCGGCGCGAAAGGAATAACGCGTTGCCCAGCGCCGCTCCAAATGCCGCGGAGTATGCTCCACTGAAGTCATCGACCTGAACGAACCCCCCGCCAGAGATCCCAAGCTGCCGTGCCGGATATGCTCGCCGCTTGCCTGAGCCAAGAATATCGCCGCTCCGCTTTTGCGCACACTCATCCCGGAGCAAGCTGTAGTTGTTTCGTAAACTGTTGTCTCGCAACCCTAGCATTACTTCTGTGACGCTCGTATTAATCCACTGCGCGACTGCAGAAAACTTGAAACAATTCGGACTCAATCCGACTTAGACGCGCCCGGCTCGCCCGTGGTGTCGACGATCTGCGCAGATTTTTCACTCTTGCGCATTCTTTGTTGAATCTCGGCCAGCAGATACTTGCGAAGACTTTCGGAGACGATCCCCGGAGCCGCCAACTCCCGCAGATCCGAAACCGTCAGCTCCGGCAGATACGCGAGAATCGTTGAGAGCGTTGCGCCAGGATGCCGCACGAGCGCCAACCGCACGTTGTACGTGTGTGACCACTTGCGATGCTGCGCTATAGCTTTCACCACTCCGACGGGAAGGCGCTCCCGCGAAAGCGCCTTCAAAACCTGCGCTTCCGTAAGACCCGGATTATCCAGAGCAATTGACAACACCTGAGCATGACCCTCGGCAAGGAGCGCGCCAGCAACGCGCGCCGTGCCCCTGCGCGCCAATGTGATTTTTTGCCCAAGCGGCAATTGTGGCAGCCGTGCGACGAGCTGCTCCTCCGCAATGCGCTTTAGCTCCCCAGAAGTGCCGGGCAGGAGCGTGAGCTGCACCAAATCCATCAGGTACAGCTCCCGCATCAGCCGCAGGTTCGCGAGTCTTGGCGTGCGCGGATGAAAAGCCAGCGCGCGCTTCACACGATAATTCTTCATCAAGGGCTTACGACGAGCCACTTCCTCCAGAAGCTCGGCGGGCAGATCCTTGCGGTCCAGCAGCAAGCAGAGCTGCGTCTCGTCGAGCGCGGGATTATCGAGCAGCGCAAAAAGTACATCTGGCGAATGATGGTGCAGCAGCGATGCCAGCTCTTCGCCTGTAGCGGTGCGCGCCCGGTCGCAATTTAGTACGTTATCCGGCATCTGATTCCTTCGCGACCAAAGCCGCGGCCTCGGCCGGAGAAACGCGCAATTTGCCGATTTGCGCATTGGGAACCACTGTCTTCCACGCGGCATCGATGTTCGCATCAAAAAAGCGCGAGCGCCCCATCGTGCCTCCCATCCGCACCAACAAGAACTCCTTATTATTTAGATGTAGCCGACCAGCAACGTCGGCGACCAAAGCAACCAGGTCTTGCGTGGCACTCAGCAGAATTTCTTGCGCGGCAGCGTCACCGGCATCAGCCGCAGCGGCAACCACGGGGAAAACAGGCGGGAAAATCTCATCCGGCATCGTCTGCGCGCGATGCTGCACTACATCCCAGTCCGTACAGTCAAGCTGCGCCAAAATCTCCTTACCTAGCACGGAGTCCGCTCCGCCAGCACGCGCCTGCATAGCAGTGGCAATAGCACGCCGGCCTATGTCGTACGCGCTGCCTTGATCGCTCGACGACGGGCCGTATCCACCGGAGCGTGCAATTTCACCCTCGGCATTTCGTCCGAACGCCGCCGAACCCGTTCCCGCCACGAGAATAATCGCAGGCCCTTCACCCGCAGCCGCCAGCGCCGCATCAAGATCGGTCAGCACCGTTATCGCGGCTCCAGGGAAACATTCCTGCAGCGCGCAGCCCATCCTCTCCTTCATATCAGCTTTAGCCGTACCCGCCAGGCCCGCGCCAACCGCCGAAATCACGCTTCGCTCCAGTCCCGCGTCTCGCAGCGCCAAATCTGCGCTCTCCTCGATAGCACGCACAGCCAGCTCCACTCCAATTCGCGAGGGGTTCGACGGCCCAGCAAACGTCCGCGCCAAAGCCTGATCGGCGGAGTTCATCAACACGCACTCCGTCTTCGTCCCACCCCCGTCGAAGCCCAGGATGTAGCGCATGTAAAAAGGATAAGCGATTTGCGGATTCAAATTCCCCCCGCAATTTAGCCCCATGCAGCGAAAACTAAACCTGCCCCTTCGAGGAAGCACGTAAGGCAGAGCGTGCGCTACTGCGCGCTTGAAGTGCCTGTGCTACTGTCAGGGCGCTTTTTTGCGTGGCATCCCAAAAGAATGCGCATCCATCCGGTCGATTTAGTAATCGTCATCGCTTACTTGCTCGCCGTCACGGCCCTCGGCATGCGCTTCCGCCGCAAGCAGCAAAGCGCGCGCGACTATTTTCTTGGCGGACGCACGGCACCCTGGTGGGCGCTGGCTTTTTCGATTGTTGCCACGGAAACCTCCACGCTCACCATCATCGGAACCCCGGCCATTTCCTACGCTGGCAATCTCACGTTTCTTCAGTTGGTGTTCGGGTATTTGGTAGGACGCGTGCTGATCGTGCTCCTTCTGCTGCCCGGATATTTTCGTGGAGAATTCTTCACCGCCTACGCGCTGATCGAAAAGCGCTTCGGCCAGAAAATGCGCGCCGTGGCAGCGAGCACGTTTTTGATTACTCGCGCTCTGGCCGAGGGCGTTCGCGTTTCAGCAATCGCCCTGGTAATCAGCGTCGTCCTGGGGACATCGGAGAAATTTGCGGTAGTAGTGGTCATCGCGTTGACTATCCTCTATACCCTCGAAGGCGGAATGAAAGCGGTGATCTGGACCGACGTCGCGCAACTCCTGCTGTATCTAACCGGCAGCGCTGTCACCCTGCTCGTCCTCCTCCATCGCATTCCGGGCGGATGGAGCGAAGTCACGCAAGTAGCAGCCGCCGCCGGTCACAAACTGCAAGTCTTGGACTTTTCATTTCATTGGTCGACGAAGTACACATTTTGGTCCGGCCTAATCGGCGGCGCGTTCCTTACCATGGCAAGTCATGGCACCGACCAGACCATCGTGCAACGCCTGCTCGCCGCGCGCAGCGAACGCGATAGCCGCCGCGCCCTCCTGACCAGTGGCGTCATCGTCCTAGTGCAGTTCACCGTCTTCTTGTTAATCGGCGTCCTGCTCTTCGTGTTTGCCCAACACACGCCCCTGCTCGCGCCCGGCGAACGCACCGATCGCATTCTTCCGCTTTTTCTCGTGCGCGAGATGCCGCCGGGACTCGCGGGACTGCTGCTCGCCTCCATCATCGCCGTGGCTATGTCCAACGCCAGCGGCTCGCTGAATTCTCTCGCCGCTTCCAGCGTCCTCGATTTTTCCCGCCTGCGTGGGAAATCGGCCGATTCCGTAAGTTTCCTGAAACTTTCGCGACGCCTGACCCTCGCTTGGGGAATCGTGCTAATGGCTTTCGGCCTCATGAAATGGGGACCGCTGCTCGAAGCGGGATTGACGATAGCCTCGCTCCCGTTCGGCAGTTTGCTCGGGCTCTTTCTCCTCGGCACGCTTGATCGTGGCGCAAACGCACGTGGCGCGCTCATCGGCATGTTCGCTGGACTAGCAACGATTCTCTGCGTGTTCCGATTTACCACCGTTGCGTTTACGTGGTACGTCATGATCGGAGCAAGCGTGACGTTCGCCGTTGGGTCTATCATTAGCCGGATTACGGCTCAGGCCGAGGCTGCGCATTAGGAGTTCAGAATTATTTTGCGACAGAAGGGAATTGTGGCAACCAGAGAAGCGCTAGCGGAAACACCGGCAGAGAAGAGAATCGATCTCGTTCGAGGCCTCGGCGCATGGGCCTCCGGCGCAATCGTCGTAGGCACGATGATCGGCACCGGAATCTTTCTCAAGCCCTCCGAAATGGCTCGCGAGGGCCGCTTCGTTTCCGTGGTGTTTGCGGCCTGGATCGTAGGCGCAATTCTTTCCCTCTTCGGCGCGCTCTCCTATGCGGAATTGGGCGCGATGATTCCAGAGGCCGGCGGAGAATACGCCTACCTGCGCCGCGGCTTCGGCCCCGTGTGGGGATTTCTCTTCGGCTGGATGCACTCTATCGTCGGGCGCCCTTCATCCGCCTCTTCCATCGCTGCAGGACTCGTGCGCTTTCTCGGATTCCTTGTGCCGGTCGTAACCACGCCGATTTTCACGCTCCATATCGCGCTCCCCGGGCTTACAAGTTGGGTGAAGCCATACGATTTCGTTTTCACCTGGGGCCAGCCCGTGGCCGTGCTCTGGCTTGCCATCATGACTGGCGTGAATTATCTCGGCGTGCGCCTCGGCGGCGCAGTCCAGGTATTTCTTACCGCCATCAAAATCATTTCCGTGGTGATTGTGATCGGCGTCGCGCTTTTTGCGCCAGTGTCCTCGAACGCGCCCGATCCAATCTGGCCAGCCTCGCTCAATGCCGGTGTGTTTAGTGCGTTTCTCGCCGCTCTGGCGGCCGCATTGTGGGCCTACGACGGCTGGGAAGACCTAAATCTCGTCGGCTCGGAAGTTAAGGACCCGCAACGCAATTTCCCCCGCGCGCTAGTCGGCGGCGTTTCACTCGTAGCGATCATCTATCTGCTGTTCGGCGCCGCCTGCCTGAAGGTGCTGCCCTTTAACGCCGTAGCGTCATCGCAGCACATCGCATCCGATGTAGTCGCGCACGTCGCTGGCCGTGGCGCGGCAACATGGATCACTCTGGCCATGGTCATCTCTGCAATCGGCTCCATGAACTCCTCTATCCTAAGCGGCGCGCGCGTCCCCTACGCCATGGCCCGCGACGGCATCTTTTTCAAGATTGCCGACGGCATCCACCCGAAATATCGCACGCCCGCCCGCGCACTAATCTTTCAAGGTGTCCTCGCCAGCCTAATGGCCCTCACCGGCACCTTCGAGGAGCTAACCAATCTCTTCATCTTCGCCGGCTGGATTTTCTACGGCCTAGCGGTAGTCGCGCTCTTCCGCATGCGCCGCACCGAGCCTAACCTCCCGCGCCCCTATCGCTGCTGGGGCTACCCCTGGGTCCCCGGCATCTTCGTAACAGGCGCGCTCGCCCTCACCGTAAACATCTGGATCAACAGCCCAGTCCGCTGCTCCATCGGCCTCCTCCTGATCCTCGCCGGCCTCCCCTTCTACCGCCACTGGCACTCCCGCACCGCAACGCCGCAAGACTCTTCCTTGTGATAACAAGCCAGGTACATCTATACCATAATCACTGTATTGACCTGGGTACGTACCTTACCCTATTAACCCCTACCATCCTGCCAGTTTTGAGTCGGCGGATCGGCCCGCGTCGCATTAAATCCGAGCCACTCGCCGTTCTCCCCCCAACGGTTCGTGGACTCACAGCCGTGGAGTCTTCATGCCCTCAGCCCGTGGTTCCTCATCGAACTACACTGGGTGCTTGCAAGAAAGCGGCTTCAATTTCACCGGCTCCGTCAACACCAAGAACCAGATCGCCGCATCCGGCTACGCCTACGACGCTGCCGGCAACCTCATCGCCGCCCCTCCCACTGGTACCACATACACCTACGATGCGGAGAACCACCTCGTCTCCACTGGCGGAGTGACCTATACCTACGACGGCGACGGCCGCCGCGTTACGAAATCCAACGGCACTATTTACTCGTATCTCCCCAGCGGCGACGTTCTTATGGAAAGCGCCCTGAGCAATGGCTACGAACAGTTTTTCTACTTCTTCTTCAATGGCAAACGCGTGGGCAACTACAACAATCTCAATGCCGCATGCGAAGTCGCCTGGTACTTCACCGACCCCCTCGGAAGCACGCGCTTCTACTGGCAGTGGGACGGCGACGGCGGCTGGAATCGTTCCGACTACTACCCCTTCGGCGGCGAGAGAGTCATACAGTCCGACGAAACCTCTCATTTCAAATTCACCGGCAAAGAAAGGGACACAGAATCAGGCAATGATTACTTCGGCGCTCGCTACTTCGGAAGTTCAATGGGGCGGTTCATGTCGCCCGACCCCGTCGTAATCACAACAGAACGCTTGCAAAACCCCCAGCAGCTCAATCTTTACGCTTATGTCGCGAATAATCCGTTGCGTTATATCGATCCAACAGGCGAAATCTTGCAATCCGCAGGCGATCGCGATTCACAAAAGCAATGTTTTGCAGACTTGCAGCAAATCGCTGGAGACGCTGCAAATCGACTCTCTATGGATGCCGTCGGTAGCAAGAATACCTACGACTTTAGTGTCGGGCCCACGGTTATGACGGATAAGGGACTCGTCAAAATCGATTACATCATTGCGAACCTACCGACATTTGGCGACCAACCCAAAGGGGGCAATCCTCCGGCTGGCGTCAGTGACATCGTCGGTCTCTATTTCAACAATCCGAACGTGACGCGAGGATCGAACACTAATCTGAAAGTATCTCCAGAATGGACAGTTGCTTTTCACGAGCTTGCTGAGGCTTACGAGAAGATTGACGGTGGAAACGGCGGGAGCTACGCAGGGGGTCACAATGCGGCCCTGCAACGAGAAATGCGGTTGAGAGATCAGCGTCCCTACCTCAAGGAATACAACACCGGTGCTGGAGGACCAGCGAACTCTCCAAATCCCCAGGGAAAGATCATCATAAAGAAATGAAATCGTTACGGTTGTTTCTCGTCCTCGGTGTTTTCTGCCTACTTTTTGCAGGTTATGGGCACGCACAAGCGACCCTTATCGTGCAAGAGAAGGTGTCTGTCAGCCAAGCACTCGCAGGCCATGTGAACGTCGGCACGGCCCATGAACCGGCCAAAGGAGTGACGGTTGAACTCTGTAGTCCGGACTGGCAAACCGTGATCGCTTCGGCAAAGACCGACGATCACGGGTATTTCTCGCTTGAGAAGCCTGCGGCTGGAAAGCTGTTTTACATCCGGCTGTCAGCGCCTGGAATCAATCCGTACCAGCTTCGAGTTCGCATTCGGAAGCAAGGTCCTCCGGAACTGACGATCCATCTCAGCATTGCTACGTAATGAATACGGCTACGACAGACACGAGTATATGTACGACAGTCTTTCAAGTTTGTGCATCTCGCTTCACCGGCGTCGAGGGACGGCGTCGAGGGACAGACGGGACGTTTTCTATTAGTTTGGGAACTCGATCACCTGTCCCGCAACCGTCCCTCCGACCAGTTGTCCCCGCGTACCCCCGCTGCTATCATGAGCCGTGAACGTCGCCCTTCACCCTCTAAAATACGCCGTGCGTGCCCCCTCTTTTTTGTTCCAGCTTAGGATGAGGGAGACGAAAAACGCGCCCGTAAGTCCTTTATCTACCGCTTTTACGCCGAATGCGCTCGCAACCCCTTTAGAATCCGCTTTTATGAAAATCACTGGGGTGTGGGGGTGAAGAATCACGATTCCTCTAAGTACCTGTGGAATGAACACTTGCAAAAGTGTATCAAAACAAAGGACTTTAAGTCTCTTTAGAATGAACACTTATGCAAAAACGGGGAGGGGGTAGCCACCGACTGATGTTTTCTCGACTTCGGAAAGCCTCAAACTGCGGCAGCATGAGCGCCCGCTCGCGCAGAAATGCGCGTTGCCGCCCGTCGCGCCTCTTCGCCGACCGAGACTCCGGGATGGAACAGCCCCGCCAGCGCCTCGATACCCGCGATCAGCCGCGGGCCAGGCCGCGAGAAATAGCTATTCGCTTCCAGCGCAAACACGCGCCCGCTCTGCACCGCGGGGATCGTGTTCCATTCGTGGCTGTGCACCATTGTCAGATATTCGTTCCGAGCCTGGTCCGCACTATAGCCGCAAGGCGACACGATAATGATCTCTGGCGCGGCACCCACAATGTCCTCGAGCGTCACGCGAAACGAAGGCGTGTGTACCCGCCCCAAAACGTCGCGCCCTCCAGCCAACTCAATCATTTCCGGAACCCAGTGTCCGCCAACATAAAACGGCTGCAGCCATTCGAGAAACGCAACGCGCGGTCGCTCAGCGGTATCAGCGACTATCCGCTCGAGCGCTCCCAATCGCTCCCCGATTCTTTCCAGCAGCGCCTCCGCCGCCCGGCCACGTCGCGTCTGTTCGCCAACCCAAAGAATATCGCGCCATACATCGCCGAGGTCCTGCGGATTAAGGCACAGCACTTCAGGCGGCTCGGCAAACCGTGCCAACGCCGCTCCCAAATCATCGGGCGACGCGGCGCACACGTGACACAGATCCTGCGTGATGATCAGGTCGGGAGCGAGTTCTTCCAGTGCTTGCGCATCCACGGCATAGAGGCTCTCGCCTCGTGAGACATATTCCCGAACAAGGCGGTCAATTTCCGCCGGCGCTGCATCGTGCGGAATGCGCGACTGAATGACGACGCGCTTCTTGCGAGCTTGTTCCGGGAAATCACACTCGTGGCTAACTCCGACCACTTCGCGGTCGAAGCCCAGCGCAAACAGAATCTCCGTAGCCGATGGCAGCAGCGAAACAATCCGCATAACCAAAATGTACCACACGCAAGTATAAGAGACGGAAAGAAGCCGGGCACTTCTCGGCGCGACTCGGCGCCCTCTGCGTTATCTTTTTTTTGGCCTTTGACTACTTATAGAGGAAATACTTCTTTTGCAGCAATTCAAACGTACTTAGGTCGCCATTCCAGCCTTCCACGATCTTCTCTGGGGACGTGCCAGCTTGCAGCTCGCGTATAGTTTCCGCGTTCCCGACAAGCGCTGATATTTTTTCGGGATCGAATTTCTCCGGATACAATTTCTTGAGAACGGTCGCAATCTCCATCCCCATTCGCATCGCGCGCACCGCTTGCCGGTCCGTAATCCGCACTGCCACCCCGCCGCAGCGTTGCCCGTAATACAATCCAGTCACCGGAATAAACGGCTGGTTCGCAAACCGCAAACCCGCCAAATGCCGGTCGTTCAGCGCCGACGCAACTTCCTCCCCGTTGATCCACGGCGCACCGAATTCCTCAAAGGGTGTCTCTGTCCCGCGGCCCACGGAAATGCCCGCGTTCTGCAAAATCTCAATTCCCGGATACAAAACCGCGCCCTTCAACGTCCGCAAATTGGGCGAAGGCGGAATCCAGCGCGCGCCGGTGCTTTCAAAAAAATAGTTCCGGTGCCAATTCTTCATCGCGATTACGTGCAGGTCGCAATTGATATGATTTTCCGAGTTGAAAAATTGCGCCAGTTCGCCGATGGTAAGCCCGTAGCGCACCGGAAGAGGGAAGTAGCCGACGAAATTCGTTTTGTCGGCGTCGAGCATCGGCCCCTCCACGATGTTGCCGCCTATTGGATTCGGCCGATCAAGCACGTAAAAAGCGATCTTGCGTTTGGCCGCTTCCTCCATGCAGTAAGCCATCGTCGCCGTATACGTATAGAAGCGCACCCCAGCATCTTGAATATCGAACACAAGCGTGTCGATTCCGCGAAGCATCTCGTCCGTAGGGCGGAGATTCTCTCCGTAAAGACTGAAGATCGGAAGCCCGGTAGCGGCATCCTTAGTCGACGAAACCTTTTCATCGTTGCGCCCCGCAAGCCCATGCTCCGGACTGAACAGCGCCACGAGATGCACGCCCGCGGCATGCGAAAGCAGGTCCGCGGTACTGCGGCCCTGTGAATCAAGTCCGGTGTGATTCGTGATGAGGCCGACGTGTTTGTTGCGTAACGGCGCAAATTTTTGCACCTCTAAAATATCGAGCCCCGTCTGCACGCGTCCTGGCCGACCCGAATGTTTAGTGCTGCCATGGCGTTTGCTAGCAAACGTAGGTCCGGCACAGAACGCCACGGTAAGGAGGCCAATAGCCAAGCTTGCGATGCGCATCAGAAGTTAGCCTGTTGAGACAAGTGCTGAATCCCCTTGTGCAAACACCAATCATATTGTGGAACTTCCTCTTTGCGCTCGCGTTGTTCGCTCGATGTGCGTGTGTTATATACAAAGTTTGCATCCGGAGTGAACCGGGGGAGACCAACATTTGAGGAAAGGACGCCTTGGCGTTCTGTTCGTAATTCCCGCCGCAATCATTTTTCTTATGGCTCATACCGCACGAACACAAAGCCGCTCGTCTGTCAGCAAGCCCGCCGCCGCGGAAAAAAAGGCCGCTCCGGGGAAAACGGCCCGCCGCCTCTCGCCCGCGGCATCGCAGTGGGTCGAGTCCACGCTGCGCAAAATGAGCGTCGACGAAAAGATCGGCCAGGTTCTCTTCGCAACCTATCACGGCAGTTTCACCTCCACCGACGCCGCGGCCTACGCACAGATGCTGCATTGTGTTAACGATCTCCACGTCGGCGGCTTCATTAACATCACACAAGGCTCGCCGCTCGGCATCGTAAAAAGCCAGGCCTATCCCACCGCCGTGCTCACCAATCAACTGCAAGCCAAATCAAAATTGCCGCTGCTCGTTGGCGCAGACTTTGAACGCGGCGCCGCCATGCGCCTGGATGAGGGCACTTCCTTTCCCACCGCAATGGCTCTCGCCGCCGCCGGAAATCCCCGCGACGCCTACACCATGGGCAAAGTCACCGCGCTCGAAGCTCGCGCCGTCGGCATTCAGTGGGTCTACGCGCCCGATGCCGACGTCAACAACAATCCCGGCAATCCGATAATCAACACGCGCTCCTTCGGCGAAGATCCTGCCCGCGTCTCCGAATTCGTAAAGGAATTCATCCGCGGCGTCGAAGAAAATGGCGCGCTCGCCACCGCAAAACATTTTCCTGGCCACGGAGACACAGCCAGCGACTCGCACATCGACCTCCCGGTCATACAAGCCAATCGCGACCGCCTCGACCATCTCGAGCTAGTTCCGTTTCGCGCCGCAATCGCCGCCGGAGCCAGCAGCATCATGACCGGTCATCTTTCTGTCCCCGCGCTAGAGCCCGACCCGAACACGCCCGCAACTTTGTCGTCCAAAATTCTCACTGATCTCTTGCGCAAAGAGCTTCGCTTTGAAGGGCTCGTCGTTACCGACGCAATGGACATGGGTGGCATCACCGTTCGCTACGCACCCGGCGAAGCCGCCGTCCGCGCATTCGAGGCCGGCGCGGATGCCTTGCTCATGCCGCCCGTTCCCGACGCCGCCTTTGAAGGCCTGCAAGTCGCCGTTAAATCCGGCCGCATTTCCCGCGAACGCCTCGATGCTTCCGTGCGCCGCATCCTGCAGGCAAAAGCCAAACTTGGCCTCGACAAAAATCGCCTCGTCGACATCAATGCCATCAATCAGAAATTTGGCCGCACCGCTTGGCAAGCCGAAGCGCAAGATATCTCCGACCGTGGCGTAACTCTGCTTCGCGACACACCGCATCGCCTGCCGCTCGACGCCACCAAGCCCACGCGCGCCCTACTGCTCGCGTTTTACGCCGATCCCGAGCCCTACCCCGGCGAAGATTTGGAGCGCGAACTACGCTCCCGCTTCGATTCGCTCACCACGCTGCGCGCCGATACCAAATTCGTCAAAGCCGACACGCTCAAGCTGCCTCCGGCCGACGGCTACGACGTCGCCCTACTCGCGCTTTTCGTTCGAGTGAGCGATCGCAAAGGCAATGTCGACGTCCCCGCGGAGCAGGCAGCGCTCGCCGACCAACTCTTCAAAACCGGCAAGCCGGTCGTGACGCTATGCCTCGGCAGCCCCTATTTGATCGAGCGTTTCCCACAATCGCAAACGTGGCTCGCCGCATTCGGCATCAGCGATGTTGCGCAAATTTCCCTCGCTCGCGCGCTCTTCGGCCAAATTCCTGTCCGCGGGCATTTGCCCGTGACCATTCCCGGCGTCGACATGAAATTGGGTTACGGCCTCGAGCTGCCGGAAAATCCCATGACGCTCCAGCCCGCGGACGTCCGCGGCGAAGCCCAGCTCCAACCTGCATTCCAAGTCATCGAGCGCGCCATCGCGGACAAGGCCTTCCCCGGCGCCGCCGTCGCCATCGGCTATCGCGGCAAAGTTTCGCTGCACGCGTTCGGAAATCTGAGCTACACCGCGAACTCGCCCGCTGTAGAC
The DNA here is from genome assembly GCA_025463055.1 of Candidatus Acidiferrum typicum. GTDB lineage: Bacteria > Acidobacteriota > Terriglobia > Acidiferrales > UBA7541 > Acidiferrum > Acidiferrum typicum_A. The sequence continues at coordinate 12,442 of JAOAPV010000089.1, read as the reverse complement.
ACGCACACGATGTACGACATCGCCTCGCTCACAAAAGTAGTCGCCACCACAACGCTAGTAGCCAAACTCGCCGAAGGAGACTTTGCTGTTCCGCTAGACCTCGATGCCCGCATCGAGCGCTATCTGCCCGAATGGACCACCGGCCCGCAGCAAGAGTGGCGTCACCAGGTCACCGTCCGCCACTTGCTCACGCACACGTCGGGCCTGCCCGCGTTCAAGGAATATTGGCGCACCTCAAAAAATAAGCAGGACACGCTCACCAAAATTTTCGCCGAGCCGCTCGAATACGAGCCCGGCACAAAAGAAATCTACTCCGATCTCGGCATCATCCTGATGGCGGAAATCATCGAGCGCCTAACCGGCCGCACGCTCGACGACCTCGCAAAAACCTACATCTTCACTCCGCTCGCCATGAAAGACTCGATGTTCCGCCCGCCAAAGAAACTGTGGCCCGGCATCGCGCCGACGGAGATCGACAACAACCTGCGGCACCGCCTGGTGCATGGCGAAGTTCACGATGAGAACGCTTTCGCCATCGGCGGCGTTTCCGGTCACGCCGGCCTCTTCAGCACCGCCCCCGATCTCGCCGCCTTCTGCCAGATGCTGCTGAACGGCGGCGCCTACGCGCACCATCGTGTCCTGCGCCGCGCGACAATCACGCAATTCACTACGCCGCAGCAACTCTCGAGCGGTACGCGCACTCTCGGCTGGGCAGTGCCAACCGAAGGCGGCTCCAGCGGCCATTATTTTTCGTCGCACGCCTTCGGCCACACCGGCTTCACCGGCACGTCGATCTGGATCGATCCCGACCGCCAGCTCTTCGTCGTGCTACTCACCAATCGAGTCCACCCCACCCGCGAAAACCAAAAAATCGCGCAACTTCGCCCCGCCTTCCATGATGCCGTAATGCAAGCGCTAGGATTCGCCACCGCAGCCGCCCCAGCGAAATAAATTGCTTCTCGTTCGCCCGTTGTACGGTATGCGAGGCCACGAAAGGAACTCTTCAAGGCTGTCCGCTACCTTTTCGTTCCCCCACGGATCGTGACAAGCGAAAAAGACTGGGGCATCGAGCTGGCGCGCGGCACTAACAGGCTGCCAATAGAAATTACCCGCGCCGTCCGCGGCAAAACAAAAGCCTCGTCCCCAGCCTGCCTCCTGCAAGTCACACGTCTCATGTTGGCTCTCGATATCGAGTGGGAGGAATCTTTCAATTCTTCTGCCGCGTGCTTTCCGACTCAGCCCCGATGATTGGAGTTCAATATTTCTGCTAAGTATTGCTTCTTGCCCTTCATACATTCGGATGAGCCGCTCGGATAGCAGACTGCCGATATGCTTCTCAACAGTGGCCGGATCAGGGCGAAGAAGGCGTTCGCGATAGGCAACAATATGAGCGGGGATTTGTTCGTCGAATCCGCGCCTTCGGGCCCGAAACCGATCCCTGATCCGCAAAAGAACTAGGGGCAAAAGGACCGTCAAGGACAGGATGGCTACAACCGTCAGAATCGTGTCTTTCATCAGCTAATTCCAAGCCGAGCTATACGAGAATTCCTTGCTCTAAGTCCCGCGAAGCTTGCAGTAGGTCGGCGGGCTTCCCTAAATCGCGCCAGTAGTATTCGTCCGCGCGGAAGCCCAGGATTTGCTCACCTTGCCCCGCAAGGCGCAGGTATGGCGCGATGATGGAAAAGACGCCCTCCTCCGTGAGCATGGGGAGAAGGCGCGGAGAGATGACGTGGATGCCGGAAAAGGCTAGCGGCTCCAGACGCGGCGATTGGCGCACAATTTCGGGTTCGTGATCGCGGCCGGCGCGGCGACCGCAGAGTTGCAGATGCCGGTCGAAAAGGAGTTGGCGGCTGCTTTCGCGCCTCTGCACCGCGAGAGTGGCTAACGCATCGCTCGCTTCGTGGGCTTCGACCATCTTTACCAAATCGATGGTGCTGATGACATCCACATTGTGCAGGATAAACGGCTCATCTCTGCTGGCAGCATCCTCGAGAAAAAACCAAGCGGCCTTCTTCATGCCGCCGCCTGTATCAAGCAAAATCTCTTCGCGCGAAATTTCGATGCGCATCCCGAAATTCGTGTTCGCTTTAAGATACTGGACGATTTGATCCGCAAAATGGTGCACGTTGACAATCACCTCGCGAACATCGAACGAGCGCAATCGCGCGAGTGTAATCTCTAGCAGCGTGCGGCCCGCGATCTCGACTAAGGCTTTCGGGCGCCCGTCCGTCAGTGGGCGCAAGCGCGTGCCCAGCCCGGCGGCCAGAATCATGGCTTTCATTGCGGGGCTTTCATCGGGGCGCCTTCATTTGCCGATTTTCTCCAACTCTAGATGCCGCACCGCGACCTCAACTCCATTTTTCGCGCGCAGTCGCTTGGCCAACTGCTCCGCCAAGAACACAGATCGATGCTGTCCGCCAGTGCATCCGAACGAGACCATCAAATTCTTGAATCCCCGTTCCTTGTAACTTCCGACGCTGGCATCCACCAGCGACATCACGCTGGCGAGAAACTGATGCACGCTCTCCTGCTGATTCAGGTAATCGATCACCGGTGCATCTTTGCCGGTCAGCGCTTTGAATCGCTCTTCGCGGCCCGGATTCGGCAAGCTCCGCCCATCGAAAACAAATCCACCGCCATTCCCGCTCTCGTCCTTCGGCAATCCAACGTGAAATGAAAAGCTGAAAATCCGCACCACCAGGTTGTCCGCTTCGCTCGCCAATCCCTGCAATTTCTCCGACGCGAGCATGCTACGGAACGCGCCCATCAATGTCGGCAACTCAATCGGCAGCTCGACATGGTGCAACAGCCAACGCAGGTTTTTCAGCGCGTACGGCACGCTTTGCAGAAAATGCGCCTTGCGCTCGTAAAATCCGCGAAATCCATACGCGCCCAAGGCCTGCATGATGCGCACATAAACATAAGCGTAGTAGTGGCGCATGAAAGCTTCGCGATCGACCTTTATGTACCGGCCAAGCGCGTCGAGATAATGATCGAGCAACTCCTGGCGCAGTTCCGGGGGCAGGTCCGCCTTGGCATCGTACAAAAGAGAAGCAATATCGTATTGCAGTGCGCCTTTGCGGCCGCCCTGATAATCCACAAAAAACGGCTCGCCGTCGCGCAGCAGAATGTTGCGCGATTGAAAATCCCGATACAGGAAATAATCGCGAGGTGCGCTTAGCAGAAAATCCGCCAATCGGCCAAAATCGTTTTCAAGCGCCTGTTCGTTGAAAGGAATGCCCGCAAGCCGAAGAAAATAATATTTGAAGTAGTTCAGGTCCCACGCGATGGACTGCCGGTCGAAGCTCCCGATCGGATAGCACACCTCATAATTCAAGTCGCAGCCGGCATCTGCCTGAAATCGCGGCAACACTTCCACAGATTTGCGGTAGGCTTCCACCACCGGCGCGGCGATATTCTCGCCCTTGCGATTTTTCGAGAGAAACTCGAAAAGAGTCGTGTCCCCAAGGTCCTCTTCGAGATAAGCGCCCTGGTCCAAGTCTTCACCATAAATTTCAGGTACCGGCAGCCGGTGCCGGCGAAAATGTTTTGAAAACTCCAGGAAAGCCACGTTCTCTTCGCGCACGCCGTAGAGAACTCCGATCGCCCTGGCCTTTTCATTGGAAAGCCGGATAATCTTACGGCCAGAGCCGCCGAGATCTCCCTGCAGCGGCTGAACCCGCTTCACGGGCGAGCGAAAATGCTCCTCAAAAAGCCTGTTGAGAACGTCCATCGACCTAATTTCCGTCTGTGCGGCTGTGCACAATCACCGTATCGAGACCGTTTTCCATGATAGCTGATTCTCGGTCAGGCCCCATTAATTGGAGGCATGACGGTTCAAAAAGCTGTTAACGACTTGTTGGCAGGGTCGGTCCTGTTTCGTTGGTGCATTTCCGGTGAGCTTCAGCGCACAGTTATAATTCTCAGATGCCCTCCCGGCCAAAAGAGCACAGGCGCACGGAACATCGCAACGCCTCGTCGAAAAACCTTGATCGCATGACTGCGAAAGAAATCGTGCGACTGATGAATCGCGAAGATCGCAAGGTCGCGGCCGCGGTCGCCCGCGAGCTTCCCGCCATAGCGCGCGCGGTTGACGCAATCGTGAACAGCATTGGTAGCGGAGGGCGGCTGATCTATGTCGGGGCAGGCTCGAGCGGTCGTATGGCTGTGCTGGATGCCGCGGAATGCCCGCCGACTTTTGGGACTTCGCCAAGACTTGTGCAAGCATTGATTGCGGGCGGCAGACCCGCAGTGACCGGCGCAGTGGAAGGCGCAGAGGATTCGCGGGCAAATGGTGAGCGCGATTTGCGCGCAAACAAGCTGACTCGCCGCGATGTCGTGGTTGGGATCACCGCAAGTGGCACAACGCCCTACGTGCTATCAGCCCTCAAATATGCAGGTAGAAATGGTGCAACAACTGTGGCCATCACGGTGAACCCACAGACTCCTGTGGCGCGGCTAGCCAAAATTCTGATCGCCCCTAAAGTCGGGCCCGAAGTGTTGACTGGCTCAACCCGCCTGAAGGCCGGCACAGCACAGAAGATGGTTCTGAACATGCTCTCTACCGCTGCGATGGCGCGACTGGGACATGTTTATGAGAATTTGATGATCGACGTAAGACCTTCAAATCAAAAAGTTTCGGACCGAATTGTGCGCATCCTGGCCGAAGCTAGCGGCAAGAGTGTGTCTGCGTCCGAACACGCCCTGCGTCAGTCGGGACACAATTTGCGTCTTGCTTTAGTGATGCTGAAACTGCGCGCGAGCTTGCAAGAAGGGAAAAAGAAGCTGCGCGAAACAAAGGGAGATCTGCGTGAAGCGCTCGGCGAGTCGGCAGGTTGAGGAACTCTTTGCACAACCTTGTTGCGTCCGTGCGCTATCCTTCTTTGCCATTAAAATGACATGGACAAATTTTTAATAAAAGGCGGCAACCCGCTACGCGGCACTGTAAGCGTCAGCGGCGCGAAAAATTCCGCGCTGCCTGTGATGGCCGCCACTCTGCTGACCGCGGACCAAGTGACCGTGCACAACATCCCCAAGGTCCGCGACCTCATTACCATGAGCAAGCTTCTGGCCTTCATGGGCGCCACCGTCTCCATCACCGAAATCCCCGCCAGCGATTACACAATTTCCACTCCCACGCTGAATCACGCCGAAGCCCCGTATGAACTCGTAAAAACAATGCGCGCCTCCATCCTTACTCTCGGCCCACTCATGGCTCGACTCGGCATCGCTCACGTTTCGCTTCCGGGTGGCTGCGCCATTGGGGCCCGCCCCATAGATCTTCATCTGGCTGCCCTCGAGAAAATGGGCGCCGAGATCACCATTTCGCATGGCTATATCGAAGCGAAAGTGCCGAACCGTGGCCGCCTCAAGGGGGCGCACATCATCTTCGATAAAATCACCGTGACAGGTACTGAAAATATTTTGATGGCCGCCGTCCTCGCCGACGGCGAATCCATTCTTGAGAACGCGGCCCGCGAGCCGGAGATCACCGACCTCATCGTCATGCTTCGTAAGATGGGCGCATGCATCACTGGAGATGGCACCTCCACGCTCCGTATCCGCGGCGTGAAGGAGCTTCACGGTACCGAGCACACCGTAATTCCCGATCGCATCGAAGCGGGAACTTTCCTGATCGCCGGCGCAATCACTGGCGGCGACTTGACCGTCGCCAACTGCGACCCGGGCCATCTCGGCGCGGTCATCGCCAAGCTGCAGCAGTCAGGAGTCGAGACCGAAACAGTCGACAAATCCACGCTGCGTGTCCGGCCGGCAAGAAAACTCGCTGGCGCTGACGTCACGACCGAAGAATACCCCGGCTTCGCCACTGACATGCAGGCGCAATACATGGCCCTCGCCACGCAAGCCGAGGGCACGTCGGTCATCACCGAAACCATCTTCGAGAACCGATACCTTCACGCCAGCGAAATGGTCCGCATGGGCGCGAACATTTCCGTCGACGGCCGTCGCGCCGTGGTCCGCGGCCCCGCAGAACTCTCCGGCACCACCGTGCAAGCGTCCGACCTCCGCGCAAGCGCCGGCCTCGTCCTCGCCGGCCTCGTGTCGAGCGGCGAAACCCTGATCGACCGGGTCTACCATATAGACCGCGGCTACGAAGGCATCGTAGAAAAACTCAGCAGCGTAGGCGCCGACATCACGCGCATTCACGCGCCCAGCACCTAGTTCCTTCGAGCTGACCAGGGCAAGGCTAGCCTCGGCGTTATTGCGGGCGCGTCCAGAATCGTGACAAGGGGCGCCAGCAAAATCAGCGCGAATCTGCTACACTTCGCGGCTCGACTGTGGCCGCGCTGTCTACGTGGCTGGAGGTACTCATGGCCAACACCGAATTGCTCGACCGGCTGGACGCCGCAATCGCCGAGAAAAATCTACTGAAGCATCCGTTCTATCAGGACTGGCAAGCGGGCAAGCTCAGCCGCCAAGATCTTCAACTTTATGCCGCCCAGTATTACCGTCACGTTGAAGCCTTCCCTAAGCATCTTCGGGTTTTAGCTGCGCGCACGGAAGGCGCCCTACGGGACACCGTTCTGGAAAATCTTGCTGAAGAAGAGAATCCCACTGCTCCGCACCCAAAGCTCTGGCGCGATTTCGCCGCCGCGGTCGGAGTCGGCGAAGATGACATCACCTGCTGCCCTGCGCTGCCCGGAACGCAAACGGTGGTGGCGACTTTCCGTGAAATCTGCGGCGACCGCCCCGTAGCCGAAGCCGTGGCTGCTCTCTACGCGTACGAAGCGCAAGTTCCCGAAATCGCCAGCACTAAAATTGATGGCCTGCGCAAATTTTACAACATCGAAAAACCCGCCGCCCTCGCTTACTTCGCCATACATGAAGAAGCTGACAAAGCTCATCGCGAAGCTTGGCGTGCGTGGCTCGACGAACATGCCGAGATCACCAGCAACGATGAAGTCGTAGACACAGCCAAAAAAGCGCTAAGCGCCCTCTGGGGTGCGCTCGACGCGGTCCACCACACACGCAACTAGAGCCCGTGTTTACACAGGACCGCCAGAAATGGCTGTCCCACTTAGGCAGCTAACTTGAAATGAAAAAAGGCCCGGCAGATTGCCGGGCCTTTCAGTTTTTGCGAGTCTCAGCTAATTATGTCCGCGTTACTCGTTACTCCGAAGCGCTGCTGGCCGCGCCGCCGGTACTTCCACCGCCGCCAGTCCCAGCTGCTTCTTTCTTCTGTTGCTTTTCGCGGGCTTCGCGAATCAGCGCCTTGCGTGATAGCCGCACTTTGTTGCCCTCAATCGATAGCACCTTCACCAGGACTTGGTCGCCCAGCTTCAGCTCATCGCGAACATCGCGAATGCGATGTTCCGAAATTTCGCTAATGTGCAGCAAGCCATCGGTTCCCGGGAAAAGTTCGACGAAAGCGCCAAACTCCGCTAGCCTCACAACCTTTCCGAGATACGTCTTACCGATTTCCGCAGATGCAGTGACTTCCCGCACCATCTGCAGCGCCGAATCGCCACCCGAGCCGCTAGTCGAGAAAATGTGCACCGTGCCGTCTTCCAATACGTCGATCTTGACGCCGGTGGCTTCGATGATCGACTTGATCTTCTTACCGCCCGGACCGATCAAATCGCGAATTTTGTCCGTAGGAATGTGCAGCTTGTAAAGACGCGGAGCGTACGCCGAAATCTGAGTCCTCGCTTCCGGCAGCGCCTTATCCATCGTATCGAGAATCTCGAGCCGCGCCTTTTTCGCCTGCGCCAAAGCCTCGCGCATCATGCCGATGCTGATGCCGAGAACCTTGATGTCCATCTGCAACGCGGTGATTCCCGCGCGCGTTCCGGCCACCTTGAAGTCCATATCGACGTAGTGATCTTCCGCTCCGGCAATGTCCGTCAAAATCGAATACTTCTTCTCATCGGCGACCACCAAGCCCATCGCAATGCCCGCGCAAGGCGCCTTCATCGGCACGCCAGCATCCATCAACGCCAGCGAACCTCCGCAGACCGTAGCCATCGACGACGAGCCGTTCGATTCCAAAATGTCGGAGACAAGCCGCATCGCGTACGGGAATTCCGCTTCCGGTGGCAACAAATTCAGAAGCGCACGTTCCGCCAATGCGCCGTGGCCAATCTCGCGCCGTCCGGGTCCGCGTAAAAACTTCACTTCGCCGACGCTGAACGGCGGAAAATTGTAGTGCAGCATGAAGCGCTTGAACTGATCTTGCTCAAACAGCAAGTCCAGGCGTTGCATGTCTTCTTTAGTTCCCAATGTTAGTGTCGCGAGCGCTTGCGTCTCGCCGCGCGTAAACAGCGCTGAACCGTGCACGCGTGGCAGCAATCCGACTTCGCAGGTAATCTGCCGAATCTGATCAAACGCGCGCCCATCCGGACGCCGCCGCTTGTTCAAAATGTCGTCGCGGAAAAATTCCTCGCGCAACCGCTCAAAAGCGCGTTTCGCCAGGGTGCGCTTCTCTTCGTCATCCTCGGGAATGGCCTTGAGAATCTCTTCCTTGAGCGCATCCACCAGGTGGTAGCTTTCCTTCTTCGGATGCTTCTGGGTATCTATCGCATCGTGTAGTCGATCGCCATACTTCTTCGAAATCTCTTTGTACAATCCCTCATCAAACGGCAGCGGCTCGACCTTCACCTTTGTCGGATTAATCTTCTTGAACAACTCCTTGATCGCGCCGACGATTTTCTTGATCTGCGCGTGCCCAAACTCCAGCGCGTCCACCACCGCTTCTTCAGAGACTTCCAGTGCGCCGGACTCCACCATCACGATGGCGTCTTCCGTACCCGCGATCACGATGTTCAACAAACTTTTCTTCTGGTCCGCCACGGTCGGATTCGCCACCAACTGCCCATCCAGCAATCCCACGCGTACCGCGGCAATCGGCTTCTCGAATGGCAGGTCTGACATATAGCAGGCTGCCGAAGCTCCCGTAACCGCGATCACATCCGGGTCATTGTCGCTGTCCGCGGACAGGACCATGCTTACGATCTGTGTTTCATTGCGCCATGATTCGGGGAACAGCGGGCGCATCGGCCGGTCAATCAGGCGTGAGGTCAAAATCTCTTTTTCCGAGGGCCGTCCTTCGCGCTTGAAAAATCCTCCGGGAATTTTTCCCGCTGAATACGTGTTCTCGCGATAGTCGACCGTCAAGGGCAGGAAATCGCGGTCATTCGCCGTCGGCGCCATGCAAGCCGTGGTCAACACCACCGTATCCCCGTATCGCGCCACAATGGCGCCATTCGCCTGCTTGGCAATTTTGCCGGTCTCCAGAATCAGCGGACGTCCGCCGACCTCTACCGTGACTTGATGTGGAGCAGGCGTAACATTCTTTTCAGACATAACTCATTTTCCTTTTGGCTCCGCCTCAGCGGAGCACTTCTGCGAAGACTCTGCCTTCGCTCATTTGTAAATTGAAAAAGAAGAGACGGAGGGGTTGCAAGCGCTAACGTTAATGCCGGACTACACCACGAAAAACGCCGACCAAGCTACAGTCGGTCGCTTTTCACTACCCTGCCGGCCAAACCTCCGCCGACACACTTCCACTCTGATTTTCCACTAGTGGATGCCACCTACCGAGGCAGCTACTTGCGCAGGCTAAGGCGTTCAACAATCTCGCGGTACCGATCCGGGTCCCGGCGGTTGAGATAGTCCAGCAAACGCCGACGTTTGTTTACCATCATGATCAACCCGCGGCGGGATGCGTGGTCCTTTACGTGGGACTTGAGGTGCGTCGTCAGGTAGTTGATCCGCTCGCTCAGAAGCGCGATCTGCACTTCTGGTGAGCCCGTATCCTTGATATGAGCTCGGAACTGTTCGATCAACACTGCCTTGGCTTCGCTCAAGTGCCCCTCTCCGTCGTCCCCTGAATTTTTCCTCTTCTCTTCGACCAATCAAGGCTAACACAATACAAACAAAACTGTAAAGCAATCAGAACCCTCACCCGAGGCCCGAATCTCGCGGTTAAACCGAATCAAACGCTCGGTCCAAACCTCTTCCGCCCGTGATAAAGTTCCCCCGGAGGATACGACATGCGTAAACCTATCGTCATCGGCAGCCTTTCGATCGCAACTCTCGCACTCGCCAGCGTCACACTTCTTGCTCAACAAGACAAAGGGTCTCGACCCAGCCCGCCCGCCAAGGCCGAATGCAAGCTCGCCAACGGTAAGAGCATCACTGTCGATTACTCCAGCCCGCGCGCTAAGGGACGGAAAATTTTCGGCGGTCTGGTTCCGTACGGGCAAGTCTGGCGCGCCGGAGCTAATGAATCGACCACTTTCGTCACCACTGGTGACATCAATGTCGGCGGCAAAACCGTTCCCGCCGGGAAGTACACCATGTTCGCCATTCCAGCCGAAGATAAATGGACCCTCGTCATCAGCAAGAAAACTGGTGAGTGGGGCACTGCCTACCCGGGTCCCGAAAACGACCTCGCTCGCATTGACATGAAAGTCTCGAAGACGTCGGCGCCCGTCGAGAACTTCACCATCGCCTTCGATCAAACCGGCAACGGATGCACCATGCGCATGGAGTGGGAAAATACCCGCGCCTCTGTCGAAATCACCCCGAAATAATTCCGGCCGCTCCGAGCTATCAAAGTTCAAAGTCGGCGGCGCAGAAGGGCAGACAGGACAGGCAGAAATGGCTGTCCCACTTGGAGTGTGGATTTTATGCGGCGGTCTTCGCCGCGCGCTCGCTATCTAGCATTGCCATTTGCCCTTCGTCGTAGCGCGATCCCGCGACGCGATCTGCCGGAACTGCCTCGGCAATCCGCCTCAATTCCTCTTGCGAGAGTTTGACATTTAATGCGGCAATCGCTTCGCTAAGCTGGTTTCGCGTGCGCGCGCCGACCAGCGGCACGATGTCCTTCCCTTGGTGCAGCACCCACGCGATGGCAAGCTGCGATGGCGTCGCCTTGTGCTCCGCGGCGATTCGACCCAGCATCTCTACCGAGTGCTCGTTGCGCTTCAGATTTTCTCCGGTAAACCGCGGAAGATGCGCGCGAAAATCATTGGCGCCTGTGGGTTTCGAACCGCTCAGCAATCCGCGCGACAACACTCCGTAAGCTGTGACTCCAATCTTCAGCTCGCGCAATACCGGCAGGATGTTGGCCTCGATGCCGCGCGAGACGAGCGAGTACTCGATCTGCAGATCCACGAATCGGATGGACTGCATTCGCGCGCCGCACCGTTTCCGCCGACGCCTCGGAAAGCCCGATGTAGCGCACGTAGCCCTCTTTTACAAGCTCGGCGATGGCTCCAACGGTCTCCTCAATCGGTACTTTCGGATCGAGACGCGCAGGCCGGTAAATATCGATATGATCGACTCCCAATCTGCGCAAGCTGTATGCCGCGAAGTTTTTCACCGCGACCGGTCGCGCATCCATGCCGATGAAAGCACCCGATGGCGACCGCATCGCGCCAAACTTTACGGATAGCAATACCTTGTCGCGCCTGCCCTCAATGGCGCTTGCCCACAAGCATTTCGTTGTGACCCATGCCATAAAAATCGCCGGTGTCCAGCAGGGTAATTCCTTGGTCGATGGCTTCGTGAATCGTCACGATCGATTCGTTATCGTCCGACCGTCCATACATCCCGGACACTCCCATGCAACCTAAACTGATTTCGGAAGCGACTGGTCCTGCTGCTCCAAGTTTTCGAGTGTTCATTGACTGTCCTTTACAGGTTTCGCGGATCAATCGCAATCAATCGCGAGCAGATTTTTCCCGGGTCCCGGGAAGAAGGTCATCCACGCATCATGATTCGACATGCGTGCAATGACGTGCGGCTGGTCTTTGAACTTTGCTCCGACGCGTTTGATGCGCTGGTGCGACCTTTGGGTATCACCCACGCGCACGCGAGAGGTGATGCGGCAAACTCTAGCCTCACTGCCTGGCTAGTTACTGTCCCTTTTTCCCGACTAAGGCCAAAAACTCATCGCGGGTCTGCTTATTTTCTCGGAACGCACCTAGCATCGCGCTCGTCACGGCCTGCCCGTGCTGCTTCTCGACACCGCGCATCTGCATGCACAAATGGCGCGCCTCAATAATCACTCCCACTCCCTGCGGCGCGATCTTCTCCTCAAGAGCCTGCGCAATCTGGCTGGTCATCCGTTCCTGAATCTGTAGTCGCCGCGCGAACATGTTCACGAGCCGCGCCACCTTACTCAACCCGATCACTTTCTTGCTCGGCAAGTACGCCACGTGCGCTTTGCCAAAAAACGGCAGCAAGTGATGCTCGCACAAGCTGAAAAACTCGATGTCCTTCACGACTACCATCTCGTCATAGCAGACGCTGAACGTCGCCCCATTCAGCAGATGATCGACGTTCTGGTGATAGCCGCTGGTCAGGAACTTCAGCGCCTTCTCATACCGCTCTGGTGTCTTCTTCAACCCTTCGCGCTCTGGATCTTCCCCAATCAGCGCAATCATCTTGCGCACGAGCGACGCCACGCTCTCCG
>JAOAPV010000005.1 GCA_025463055.1 Candidatus Acidiferrum typicum | reverse complement strand
CAGCATCTGGTAATCGTGGAAATTGCTCTGCTCCACTTTTCCATCCTTCAGCGTAATCTCCGTCTTCAGCGCAGCTGTCAACCCAAAAACGATTCCGCCTTCCATTTGCGCCTTCACGGTGTCCGGGTTGATCACTGTGCCGCAATCCACGGCGCACACGACGCGATGCACGCGCACCGCGCCGTCCTTTGCTACAGACGCCTCCACTACTTGCGCCACGTAGCTGTCGAAAGAAAAATGCCCGGCGATCCCGCGGCCGACTCCCGCTGGCAGCTTCGATCCCCAATTCGCTTTTTGCGCCGCAAGCTCCAGCACTCCCAGCATGCGCGGCTGATTCGCCAGCAACTTCCGCCGCAGTTCGTAGGGATCTTTTCCGCCGGCATGCGCCACTTCATCGAGAAAAGCCTCGACGGAGAAGCCGGTGTGGGAATGGCCCACCGAGCGCCACCATTGCACCGGCACGCCGATCTTCGGACTGTGCAAGTCCACTTGCAGGTTGGGAATGCCGTACTGCATGTCTGCTGCGCCTTCCACGGAAGTTCCGTCCACACCATTCTTGATCATGAACGATTCGAACAGCGTGCCTTGCATGATGGACTGCCCCACGATGGTATGCGTCCACGCGATCGGCTCGCCGTTCGCATCGAGCCCGGCCGCAAAGCGGTCGTGCCACATTGGGCGGTACCAGCCGCCCTTTAAATCATCTTCGCGCGTCCACACCACTTTTACCGGAGCCTTCGCAACCTTTGCCACGTGTACTGCTTCCCGCACAAAGTCCGATGCCGGATTTGCCCGCCGGCCAAACCCGCCGCCGAGCAGAGTGGTGTGAATCTGCACTTTCTCGGGAGGCAGCCCAGCCACTTGCGCGGCATTTGCGCGGTCCACGGTCTCAAATTGTGTTCCCGTCCAGATTTCGCAACTATCCGCGCGCAAATCCACAACGCAATTCAACGGCTCCATCATGGCGTGCGCCAAATAGGGCACATCGTATTCAGCCGTAATTGTCTTTGCCGCCGACTTCAACGCGCCACCGGGATCGCCGGTCTTTTTTGCGATCGTTCCCGGGGATTTCGACTGCTCCGAAAAATCGCGCAACATTTGCTCGGTGGACAATCCGGCATTCGGGCCCAGATCCCACTCGACCACCAACTTGTCTCTGCCAACTTTCGCCGGCCAAAATCGCTCGGCAATCACGGCGACGCCAGACTCCACCTGTTCCACAGCTTTGACTCCCGGCACCTTCAGCGCTTCGGTCGCGTCAATCCGTGCTACTTTCCCGCCAAATACCGGCGGCCGCGCCACCACTGCGGTGAGCATTCCCGGCAAGCTTACGTCCAGGCCAAATTGCGCGCTGCCGTTCGTCTTCGACGGCGTGTCCAGCCGCCGCGTCGGTTTGCCGATTAACGTGAAGCTCTTTGCATCCTTTAACTTCACTTCCGCTGGCGGTGTGAGTTTCGCCGCCGCACTTGCCAGCGAGCCATAGGTTGCACGCTTGCCCGTCGCGCGATGATGCACCACTCCCTTCTCCACTTGGCAGCTTCCTGCATCCACATTCCATTGCTGCGCCGCCGCCGTCACCAGCATCGTCCGCGCCACCGCGCCCATTTTGCGATAGCGCTCCCACTCCGCCGGCGATGTCGTGCTTCCGCCGGTCATCTGCATCCCGAATACGGGATGGTTATAAACTTTGTCTACCGGCGCTGCTTCGACGCTAATCTTTGACCAGTCCGCCTCGAGTTCCTCGTTCAGCAGCATCGGCAGCGAGGTGTACACCCCTTGCCCCATCTCCGAGTGGCTGGAAATCACCGTCACGCTTTCATCCGTGCCAATTCGCACAAACGCATTCAACGCGATCTGATTTTCCGCTGCCGCGGCTGTACCTGCCTTCGCGATAGGTACGGGCAGATACCAGCTCACCAATAGTCCGCCGCCCACAGCCGCGCCCGTCTTGAGAAATTCCCGCCGCCCCACCATCGCCGGTGCGCTCATCGCGTCCTCCGTCCATCGCTCAACTCCGCAGCTCTGTGAATGGCTTGCCGGATGCGCGAGTAGGTTCCGCAGCGGCAAATATTGCCGCCCATCGCCTCATCAATATCTTTGTCAGTGGGTTTGTGAATCTCGGCCAGCAGCACCGCCGCACTCATGATCTGCCCGGACTGGCAGTAGCCGCATTGCGGCACGTCCAGTTCAATCCACGCCTTTTGCAACGGATGAGTCAAATCGGCGGACAGCCCCTCAATGGTTGTTACGTGCTTGCCCTCCGCTCGCGACACCGGTGCCACGCACGAGCGGATCGCTTTTCCTTCCAAATGCACGGTGCACGCTCCGCAGAGCGCCATCCCGCACCCAAATTTTGTTCCGGTCAATCCCAGCGACTCCCGCAACACCCACAGCAATGGAGTCGATGGATCGACGTCCACCTGGACAGATTTCCCGTTTACGAAGAAGCTGGTCATAAGCTGTTCTCCTGCGTCATTGCGAACGGCAACCTGGGTTTCTTTTGGATGGCGCAACGCAAAAAAGGTTACGCCCGTGGGCCGGGCTTAGACGCAGAGCATAGCGCAAAAACAGACGCATTTTTGCGTTTTTAAGCGGCCGAGACTTCCCTATCGTCTGCGCCTTGTGTCGCTTGGAGACTGCGGGGCAGCGCCCATCCAATCCGGGCCGCCAAACGTAGCATAATAAGGAGGGTCGGAGTTTTGCGACCCGAAAGGGATTAATGGCGCCTCAAAAGCCCGGACATCTAACGTATGCGGATGTGACGCCAAAGTCGGTCTATCTGGACCGCCGCAAATTCCTGCGTGGCGTCGGCATCACAGCGATCGCGGCCTTTGCAGGCAAGCGTCTTTATGATGTCGCTGTTCCCTCGCCAAGCGTGCAAGCTGGCACGAAACTTACCACCATCAAAGGTCCTTTCAGCACAGACGAGAAAATCAACACCTTCGACGTCGTAAGCCATTACAACAACTTCTACGAATTCGGCGTCGACAAAGAGCAGCCCGCCAAGAACGCGCAAAAATTTGTGACGTCCCCCTGGACCGTTGCCGTCAGTGGCGAAGTCGCGAAACCGCGCAAGTTCTCCATAGACGAAATCCTCAAGCTCGCGCCTCTCGAAGAGCGCATCTACCGGCATCGCTGCGTCGAGGGCTGGTCCATCGTGGTTCCCTGGATTGGTTTCTCCTTCAGCACGCTGGCAAAGCTAGTCGAGCCGACGGCGAAGGCGCGCTTTGTCGCTTTCGAAAGCTATTACGATCCGAGTCAAATGCCGCTGGGTAGAGAGGCCGGGATTGCGTTGCCGTACGTCGAAGGCTTGCGTCTCGATGAAGCCATGCACCCGCTGGCCCTACTTTGTGTCGGCATGTACGGCGAAACGCTGCCCAATCAGGACGGCGCTCCCGTGCGCATGATCCTGCCGTGGAAATACGGATTCAAGAGCATCAAGTCGCTGGTGAAAATCCGCTTCGTGAAAGACCAGCCGGATTCGACCTGGAACCTCTATGCCCCGCGAGAGTATGGCTTCTACTCCAACGTCAACCCCGAAGTCGATCATCCGCGCTGGAGCCAGGCTCGCGAGCGCCGCCTCCCCGAGTTTTTCAAGTCTCACAAAACGCTGATGTTCAACGGCTACGGTGACCAGGTCGCCAGCCTCTACACCGGTTTGGATCTGCGCAAGAACTACTAGGCGGGAATCGCGGCGTGCAAAACTATCTCGCCAGCAAGATCCTCTCCAGCAAGTGGACCAAAGCCGTTCTCTTCCTCGTGTGCCTCGGCCCGCTCGCCGCCATCGTCTGGCCCTTCGTTCGCGGTTACACCCTCGCCAATCCGCTCGAGTTTATCCAGCACGCCACGGGCGACTGGGCTCTGCGCTTCCTGGTGATCACGCTGACCATCACGCCGCTGCGCCAGGTTCTTCACCTGCCCGAGCTGATCCGCTTCCGCCGCATGCTCGGCCTCTTCGCCTTTTTCTACGCCTGCCTGCACTTCACCACCTATCTCTGGTTCGACAAACTTTTCGACATCCATGAAATCTGGAAAGACGTCTACAAGCGCCCCTTCATCACGGTGGGCTTCCTCGCGTTCACCCTGCTCATTCCTCTCGCGATTACATCCACGGCCGGCTGGATTCGCCGCCTCGGCGGCCGCCGCTGGCGCATCCTGCATCGCGCCATCTACATCAGCGCGGTCTGTGGAGTGATTCACTACTACTGGCAAGTGAAATCCGCGGTCATCCGCCCGCTTACCTACGCGGCCATCTTGGGATTGCTGCTGGCCTGGCGCGTGGGCGAATGGCTCTTACGGCGCCGGCGCACAGCTCACGCCAACGCGGCCGCGCCACGACCAACTCCGATCAAAGTTTCCCAGTGAATTTCGCTGATTAGTTCCGTTCGCCGGCTGGCCGGACATCCTCACCGAGGTCCAGCCCCCAAAAGCGCGGCGCCGGCGTAAGAAACTCCACACCCACGCGCTGCCGATCCGCCGGCTCTCCTAGAAACACCACGCGGCATTCCTGCTCTTCCATCGTCTCGGGATGCGTCAGCACCACCATCTCGCCGTTATCCATCTCATGCTTCAGCAGAATTAGCGCACCGTGCGCATTCACCACCACGGTTTCGCACGTCTCGCGAAACTTTCGCCCGTCGTGCGCGCGTCCCTTCGCGTTCAGTCTCATCTTCAAGAAGGCCCGTCCGCTGCGTCGCGGTGATTTGGAAGCCACAGTGTCCATGCTTCCATGTTCCAGCCCCCCGCGAATCGCCGTCAATTGCCCTACAGTCCAGATGTTCCCCACCCGCAACTCTGTCTTCTCTGTGCCCTGAACTCAGCGTCCTCTGTGTTAAATCCTTCTTGCTTTAGTTACGCCGCCATACCAATCCGCCGGATCAAATCCTCCTGCTCCGTCCTGTTCTCCGCGCCAATCGTAAACGCATCCAGCAATCCCAATCCCAGCGCGAATTTCAGCGCTTCATCCTGCCTATCACGCATAGATCCCTGACCCAAAATCTTCATCCCCACGATTCCCTTCCCAGCCGCCTTCATCTCCCGTATCACGCTGACCACGGTCTGCGGGTCCGAATCCATGAACGACCCGACGGGATTAATTCGCACCAAATGCACCTGCACCCACGGAGATTTCGTCGCCGTCCGCAGCGCCTCAATCGAGTGGCACGAGCAACCATGCGCTCGAATCGTGCCCTTCTCCCGCGCCTCCTCCATCACGTCCATCACGCCGCGATACCGCTCCGTCCAGTCGCCCTCCGTCAAGCAGTGCATTAAGCAAATGTCGATGTAATCGGTCCCCAGTTCGCTTCGAAATCGCTCGATATCTGCCCGCGCCGTCGTTGCATCGCGAGCCCATGTTTTCGTCAGCACCGTCACTTTGTCGCGCGGCACATGCTTCAGCGCCTCGGCCACATGCGGATGGCTGCCATACGAATCCGCCGCGTCGAAAAATCGCAGCCCATGCTCGTAGCCGTTGAGCAGCATCTCCGACAATCCCGCGACGCCCAGCGCCGTCTGATGCGAGTGATGCCCCGATCCCACCGTTCCCGTCCCCATCGCCAACAAACTAGTCTGAATCCCCGTCTTCCCGATCGTCACCGTCTCATTCGCCGCAAACTTGCGCGGCAACGCCGGACGCGCCGCCAGCCGCGCCTCCCGCCGCGCCTCCTGCGTCATCCCAAGCCTGTCTGCCCACGCAGACGAACCGAGCAACCCGCGTTTCGCCGCCAACCCTGCGGAGCCCATCAGGGCCGCAGCTCCCATCCCTCCAGCCGCATGCCGCAAGAATTCTCTGCGCTTCATCACTCCCTCCTTCTCAGTCCACCCGCTCGTTAGTTTGGACGCCCCGCATCGCCTCCTGGTTATCGGCTCTTGCTACGCCTTCTCGAAATACAAGCCTGAAAACTGTGGCACGCAATGGCGTGGGTGAAACGGCACATCGCACGCCAGTTCAGGCACTTCCCAGCGATCTCGCAGAGAATAGCCCGCCTTTTGCAGCGAACCGAGAAACTCTTTCTCGTTGAAAACCTGATACGGTGAAATGGCCGGGCCAAAGTTCTGCAGAGTCCAATACTCCTGCGCCTTGGTAAGCGGCAGTTTGTTGATAAGTATGTGTCGCGGCAAGGCACGCAGCTTTGCGAGAACGCTCGCTACGGACTCCTCTATATATTGAAGCGTTCCCGCACAAAGCAAGATCTCGCACGCAGGCGTGGACGCCAGATCGGTAACGAATTCCAACTGTGCCGCATTCTCCCGAAGCGCTACTTTCTTCCCCTCGGCGGCGAGGTGCGGCAATTCCACCACAATCCACCGCGCGCCCACCGGAAGGTTCTGCCGTCGCACATAGCTGTAATAGCTCAGCCCGATGCTGCCGCCATAGTCGAGGAGAATCGTCCCTTCCCGCAAAAGATTCGACAACCAGAAGAACGGCGCGTACGCCGTAGGCTGCATGCGATCGATATGCCCCAGCCACATCTGCGCGGACTGCTCGTTGTCCCATCCATGATTTCGACTGCCCGGAATATCTTGCTCTGCGGCCAGTCGGCTGTCGTATACGCCCGTGAACAAACCCGCGTGATTGACGCGCTGCATGGCATGCCGCACATACTTCTTCTCAAGCAAAGGGATTCGCCCGAGAGCCGTACCAATAGGAGTGCGAGCCAGCGCAATCCTAAGAATCGAGTTCCAGCTCATTACTTTCCTTCAGCTTCGGTTAAGGGTCGGTAGCGGGTAGCGGTCGCCATCCTATACCTCAACTGTCACCTAGCTCAATAACGTAGCGCTAAGTAACTGCTCGCTTCTATTTAGCAGACCGTCACCGACGGTGCGTCATACGGCACTACCCCTTCCTTCCGCACCCGCGCCGTATCACTCTGAATGCAAGGTTTCCCCATCGAGATTCCAAAACACGAACGCCGACGCAATCCGCGATATGAAGCGCCGCGGGACTTGCTAGTAGCCTGGCAAGGTGCCGGGAAGCGCAACGTCTCCAACGCGGAGGAGATGGGTGTCGGCGGCGCGTTCCTCCTCCATGACCAGCCGCTTTCTCCGGGCACTCACGTGGAACTGCTCTTCGACGTTACCGGCGGCGAAGTGCGCGCTCGCGCCATCGTTCGCCACGGCCGCGCCGGCCACGGCATGGGCGTGCAGTTCGTGCACATGGGTTCCGAAGATCGCGCCCGCCTGCATCGCTTCATCAAAGCGCTCGCGCTGGAACACCCGGAGGGCTCCGTCCCCACGCCCTCGAACTGGTTCGCGCGCAGCGTCTTGCCTTTGGACTCCGGCGAAATCAAGAGCCACCACGAGTTGTTTGCGCTGCTCAACAAAATTTATTCTTCTCGCCTCACCGGCCAGCTCCAGCTCGTCCTCGGCCGCGTCGAACGCCAGCTCTTTTTTGACGGCGGCCAGCTCGTCTTCGCTACCAGCAGCGACCGCCACGACAGCCTCGGCGAAATGATGCTTCGCGAAGGCGCCCTCACCCAGAGTCAATTCGAAGAAGCCGACGAACTTGTGCATACCGGCCAGCGTTTTGGCTCCGCCATCGCCGAAATGGGCATTCGCACGGTCGACGAAGTCAACCTCTGGATTCAGCGGCAGCTCACGCAAATCACTTCATCCGTTCTCGACTATCCCGCCGGCCGCTTCTACTTCTTCAACTCGCTCGACAAAAACGTCGCGCCCGAAATTGCCATCCCCGTTCCCCTGGGAAAGCTCCTGCTGGAAGCCGTTCGCCGCGCCAAAGATCTTCCTCTCGATCATCTCGCCGGCGATCCCGCTCTGCGCATCGACCTCTCGCCGGATCCGCTGCTTCGCTATCAGGCTGTCGAGCTCAACCATAACGAACGCCGCCTGCTGGCTTCCATTTCGCGCTCTGTCTTCGCGAAGGACTTGGTCGCAGGCAGCGGCATTCCGAAAGAAGACGCCGCGCGCGCCCTCTACGGTTTGCTCGTTCTCGGCACAGTGGTCAGCGTGCCCCCCACGCAGCAAGCTGATAAAGCCGCACAAGTCGAAAATATCGATCGGCCCGCTAGAGTTGAGCAGCCTTCCGCGGCACAAGCTCCTGAACCGGTCTCAACGCCCGCGCCTGAACGCGCCGCGGCAGTCGCATCGACGCCCGAACAAGCATGCCCGGCGCAAACGGACGACTCAGAAGACACGAAAAAATTCGAGGAAGAAATTCGCTCGCTGCTCGAGCTCGCCGGCAAATCCACCTATTACGAGCTGCTCGGCGTCACCGCCACCTCCACGCCCGAGCACGTAAAAGAAAATTTTCATCGCATGGCTCGCAAGTTTCATCCCGACCGCCACATGGGCCACAGCGAATGGCTCGATTTACTCCAAGACCTGATGGGCCGACTCACCATCGCGTACAAAACTCTGCTCGACGAACAAAAGCGCGCCGCCTATGACAAGCAAATTGCTGCCGCAGGCGCCTTCGTCCTCGGCCAGGAAAAAACCGAGAGCGAAGCAACCGTCGACGATTGCCTCACCCGCGCCAAGCAAGCCCTCCGCGCGCGCAATTTCGCCGGCTCCATTCTCTGGCTTCGTAAATGCGTCGAGATCGCTCCCGATGTCGCCAAGCACCATGCCATGCTCGCGCGCAGCCTCGCCGCATTCCCCCAATACCGCCAGGACGCTGTCCGCCACTTCTCGCTAGCCATCGAGCTCGACCAATGGAACACCTCCACCTATTTCCAATTCGGCGAACTCTACGAAGCCATGGGCCTCCCCTGGCGCGCCGTCCCCCTCTACCGCCGCGTCCTCGAAATCGACCCCGAACACACCAAAGCCATCGAGCGCCTCGCCGCCCTCGAAAATGAGGGCGATTCCGCCAAGCCCAAATCCGAGCGCTCCTTCCTCTCCCGCCTCTTACACGGGAAGGCGTAAGTTGTCACAAAAACTCGCGTTTGGTTGTGCGTCTAAGTGACGCTGGGCGTTCATTGACTTGCAGTTAGAAAAGCGAGATGCGGCGCCAATGAGGCGCCGCCGTTCCCGAGAGCTAGAAGCTAACGCGACCAGAAAATTGGAAGCTGCGAGAGCCGATGCGCGGCGCCATAGCTCCCGGTGCCCCGAAAAACGGATTGGCAACAGCCGTCCAGAAAGGCAGCCCATTGCCGGAGGAATCCGTTGCTTGGGTTGTTGTGTACTGAACGTTGTTAATGTTGTTCTGCTGAAAGTTTGGATGGTTGAAAAGGTCGAACGCTTCCGCGACAACCTTCAGGTGAATGCGTTCGTTGAGCTTGAACGTGCGCGCCACACTGAAGTCGATAACTTCCTGGCCTGGCCCGCGGAACCCGTTAAAGGGCTCGTTCGGAACGACGGAAAAATTGACCGCTGGGGTGTCAAATACGGCTGTATAAGGCCGTCCGCTGGCGAGGGTCACCACGGAGGCGAAGGTGAAATTCTTAAGCGGACGCCAGGCGGGAGACCACGCGCCGTTCAGCACGAAGCGGTGCGGCTGGTCCAATTGCGAGGGGCCACGTTCGCTCTGCTGATCGAATTGATTGAAGTAGCCGGTGCCCTGGTCGATGGTTTTAGAGAAGGTGTACGCCAGGCCGCCCGTAAATTGTGGTCCGGTGTAGCGCCAAGACAAAAGCAGGGCGTGATAGATGGACTTGCCCGAGTTGTCGACGGCATTGATCGCGCCGAAGTTCGGGTTGAGAATGCCATCAATGCCCTCAAATTCGGGCACCACGTACGATGTCCCACTCGGGAGCGTCACCGTTGCCGTGGAAAAATTTCCGCCAAAAGCCGGTTGCTGGCTGGGCGGCACAAGGTTGAGATCCAGGCCGAAATTACCGTTAGCCTGACGTGTAACTCCGTTGGAATTGCCAAGCAGCGCAAGCCCATGGCTATAGATATACCCCGCGCTTACAGCCATGTGACTGCCCAGGCGCCTCTCCACCTGCAGATTTCCTTGTTCCACGTAAGGGCTCCGGAAGTTTGGCGCAAACACGACCAGGGAAGGCGGTGGACAAGTTGGGCAGGTTGGAAAGGATGTCAAGCTAGTTGGATAGGTTACGGCGGGAGTCTTGTTAAAAAAGGCCGGACCAGTCGCGACCAGAAATGGGCGCGAGACCCCGTTTGACAGGAACGCCTGCGATACGTCGAGCAGATCTTCCTGAATATAGAAGAGCCCGAATCCACCGCGAACAACGGTCTTGCTGTCGGAATCGAGCGAATACGCGAAGCCGACGCGCGGCGAGAAGTTGTTCTTGCTGTATGGAATTTTGCAGGTCGGCGTGAATTGCGGATTGCACGCCGGAGGCTGCGGCAGAACCTGCAGATCGTAGCGAACTCCATAATTTACATTGAGGCGGCGCGACACGTGGAATTCGTCCTGCGCGAAGAGCGAGTACGTTGGTGACGTCAACGTTGCGGTGGTCTGACCGAAGGATTGCAGATACAACTGGAAATCTCCGGATGGAACATCCGCCAGGCTGGCAAACTGATATTCCCCCTTGGGCCCGTAGATGAAGAAGTCCCGATCATGATTGATGTTGATGTCAACGCCAAAACGTAACGAGTGGCGGCCGAGGATGCGAGTCACATTGTTGGAGAATTCCAATCGCCGATCGGACGTGGATAGCTGAAAGCGATTCCCGCCGAAGGCAAATCCGGTGTCCGGATTCTGGATGACGACCGAAGGACTCGTTGCCGGCGTATCGGGCAGGTCGAAATGATAGTCGTTGCCAAAGTGAAAGCGAAATTCATTGATGAACCTGGGAGAGATAGACGAAACCACAGTGAATTGCGCGAAATGGCTGGTGGCCCCATCGGTGAGCGCTAAGCCGTCTCCCGTCGACGTCGGCGTATTGAAGTAGCCGTGCGGGCTCCGGAACCGCTGATAATTGTAGGTGGCGGTGAAGTTATTGCGCGGCGTTAGCAGGCCGCTGATCTTCACGAAGCCCGTATTTTGGTTGAACGTGCGTGGAAAGGATCCCGCGGCGGCTTGCACCTGCGCGGCCAGACCAGGATTGGCGGCAAAGAACGCGGCAGGATCAGAGAGGCCGGCGAGCGCAGGTGCATCATTGACGGTAAGGGGCTCGTTCCGTACCTGGCCTTCGTAGTTACCCAGGAAAAATAACCGGTCATGGACAATCGGGCCGCCAACTGTGCCTCCGAACTGCTGACGCCGGTTGTTGGGCTTCGCGATACCGTTTTCGTTGTTGATAAAGTCATTTGCGTTCAGCGCAGAATCCAGTAGGTAGTAGTAGCCGTCGCCGTGGAATTCGTTTCCGCCGCTTTTCGTAACCGTATTGACCACTCCCCCGCCCGCTTGGCCGAATTCGGCTTCGTAGCCGGTGCTGGACACCTGGAATTCCTGAACTACATCTTCACTGAACTGAAAGGGAATGCTGGTGCGGCCGATTTGTTGCTCGAAGAAAGCGTTGTTATTGTTCGCGCCATCCACCATGTAGTTGTTGAAATTGCCGGCCATGCCATTGAAGCTGACCATTCCGAAGTCGCCGTCAGTCGTCGCACCCGGAGTCAACAGCACAAAATCGGTGAAATTGCGGCCATTCAGCGGGAGAGACTCGATGCTGCGTTTATCGACCACGGTGCTAAGCGCGGACTGGGTCGGGTCGACGAGCGGCGCGTCCGCACTGACGCTGACCGTGACGCTAACGTTGCCTATCTTGAGCTGGGGTCGCACGGAGGACGTTGTTCCGACACGAACCTCAACGTGCTGCATCTCAGCCCTGTCGAAACCGTCTTTTTTGACCGAGATATCGTAAGAGCCCGGAGCAAGGTACAGGAAAATGAAGTGTCCATCGTCTTCGCTGGTGACCGATGCCGTGATATTCGTCGCTTCCCCACGGGCTGTGACCTGAGCGCCTGCCACGACCGCGCCGGAAGAATCGGTCACGGTGCCTTCAATGCGTCCGGTTCCCGCTCCCGCTTGGGCCCTGGCGGTGTCCGGGAATAGGAAAAGCGTGCCCAAGGCCAAAAGGAATAACCCAAGCGCACCCTGGCGACGGACGAAGCAACCGCGAGAGATAGAGTTCATGCAACCCCTTCCTGATGTGTAAGTTCGCGTGCAAAAGTAAAAGAAAGCCGGGCGGAATGTTCGCGGAGGCCCGAGTGTCACGGGACTGTAACATTCGTTTCAGAAATGCGTCAAGGCTTACCCTGAAAACACCGACAATCTAATGGTGTGTTGAAGCCTCGACGCGGAAAGGTGTGTTCCTTTGACCTAACCAGACTAGCGTGCGGTGGAAGTTTCACTGGCACGCGGCATTGTTGCCTGGGCTTACATGCCTCTGGTATGGTGATCGCACCTTAATACGATTGGACTCTTCATCCCAGGATCAAACACGATGGCAGGACTTTTACAGCGTTTTTTGCCGCGGGACGACGATTATTTTTTGCTCTTCGCGAAGCAAGCGGAGAACATCCAGAAGGGGGCGAAAGCTCTTTGCGACATGCTTTCACGCTACACGGCGGTCTACGAGCAGGTACAGACCATTAAAGCCATCGAGCACGCGGGTGATGAGATTGCGCACACCATCATCAGGAAGCTCAACCAGACTTTCATCACGCCGTTCGACCGGGAGGATATCCACGAACTGTGCTCCACGCTGGACGACGTCATAGACTTGATTGACGCCGCCGCTAGTCGTTTCGTTCTCTACCGGGTGAACGCGGTCCGAAACGGGACTGCCGAGCTCGCCAAGGTTCTTCTCGACGCTTGTGCTGAAGTTACGGCATTGGTGCATGCCATCGAGAACCGGGATGAAGCGCTCAAACACTGCATCGAAATCAATCGCTTTGAGAATGAGAGTGATCGTCTCTGCCGCACACTGATCGCTCAGCTGTTCGATGAAGAAACCGATCCGGTTCAGATCATCAAATGGAAAGAGATTTTTGAAGTCATCGAGACTGCTGTCGATAAATGCGAAGATGTTGCCAATGTGGTAGAAGGCGTAGTGCTGAAGAGCGCCTGACGCGTGAATCCCTTCCATCTCCTTGTGGCCGTAATCATACTGACGCTTGCGTTCGAATTTTCGAACGGCTGGCATGACGCTGCGAACTCCATCGCGACCGTTGTCTCCACGCGGGTGCTCACTCCGTTCCGCGCGGTTGCCTGGGCGGCTTTTTGGAACTTCGTTGCCGCGTTTGTCTTCGGCACAGCCGTGGCGAAGACCATTGGTAAGGGACTCGTGCACATCGAGATGGTCGACCAGAAGGTTCTGCTGGCCGGACTCCTGGGAGCCATCGGTTGGAACATGATCACTCTAATTCTTGGACTTCCTACAAGTTCCTCGCATGCGCTCATGGGCGGGTACGGCGGCGCGGCGATAGCGAAAGCCGGTTTTGTGGCGCTAATTCCCAGTGGCTGGACCAAGCCCGTTCTGTTCATCTTTCTATCGCCGATCATCGGCATGTTGATCGGTATCAGCGTAACAGTGGCCACGAGTTGGATCGTCCGGAAACAACGCCCGTTACGAGTCGACCGATGGTTTCGGCGACTCCAACTTCTTTCTGCTGCGGCTTATAGTCTTGGTCACGGGACGAATGACGCGCAAAAAGGGATGGGCATTATCACGACGGCGCTCGTCGCGGGTGGCCTGATGAAGACCTACGACGTTCCGTACTGGGTGATCATTTGCTGCCATTTGGCAATGGGCGGCGGCACGATGGCTGGGGGCTGGCGAATCATCAGGACCATGGGCCAGCGCATCACGAAGCTCACGCCCTTTGGAGGGTTTGCCGCTGAAACAGCGGGTGCCTTGACGCTAATTGCTACTGCCCACTTCGGTATTCCTGTAAGCACGACTCACACAATCACGGGTGCCATCGTCGGTGTCGGTGCCTCACGGCGCTTGACTGCGGTGCGCTGGGGAGTCACTCGCCGCATCGTACTCGCCTGGGTGCTGACGATTCCCGGTGCCGCTCTACTTGGAGTTGTTCTTTTTCACGCAGTTCGATCCTGGGTGAATTGATTTTCGTAGAGCGCGGACCGGGTAGCGTGGTGCAGATTTCCCAAGAGATTCGCGGAATTCGCGTTACCATACCGAATCGTTCCAACACACGGTCATATGGAGCAAGATCGCAGCCCAACGCGGGCGTATCGTTTTAGCGCCCACGCCGAGTTGACAGTAGAAAACTCGGGCGCTCACGTCACAGCGCGCTTGTGTGAGTTAAGCCGTGAAAATTGCCGTCTACTTGTATCAAATCCTTCTCCGGTAGGCACGGCAGTTCTTGTGAAAATCTACGCTTGGCCGCACTTTTTCCAGGTTTATGGCACGGTCTACCAGTCTGATCCTAACTTCGGTGTCGCCGTAGCATTTAGCGAAATTGAACCACGCTATATCTCGGTGTTAGACGCCTGTCTGCGGGAGATGGAACAGAAAGAAAGCAACGGCTGAGCGACTAGTTCGATTTGGCTGATCGGCAGAATTTTCGAGGAGGAACAAAATTGCGACAATTGCTGAAGATTTGCATGATGACATTGGTTTTGTGTGCGACGGCGAAGGCGCAGGAGAAGCTACCTCTGAAATTGATTGCGACGATCCCTATGCCAGGTTTCACAGGTGATTTCGATCATTTCGGATTAGACCTCAAGGGTAACCGCTTATTCCTTGCCTCCGAAGATCAAAAGACAGTCGAAGTGTTCGACCTCCGAACGGGAGAGCGGATTCACAGTATCAAAGGCTTCGGCCAACCACTCACGATGGCTTATTTGGCTGAGTCCAACCGTCTTATCGTCGCGGACGGAGGCGATACCGATGCCGTCGAACTGGTGGATTGTAAAGACTACAAAATCATTGACACCCTCAAGCTGGGCCAAGGCGTGGACCACAGCGCGTACAACCCCCTCAACGGTTATTTTTATGTGGAGAACGGCGGCGGACCAGACGCGAAGGTACACTCACTCACAATTATCGATACGAAGCCCTTCAAGAAAATCGGGGAGATTTCCGGACTACCCGGAAACTCCAACGAGGGAATGATCATCGATCATGAAGGGAAAAAGCTTTACGTGAACCTTACGGGCACAGATGAGGTTGGCGTCATCGACCTGAACACCCGTCAACTAATTGCCAAGTGGCCCTTGCCGGACACGCACGTAGCTCATGCAATAGCCTTGGACGAAGCGAATCATCGACTGTTCACCGCCACACGTAAACCATCGCAATTCATAGTTTTTAACACCGACACAGGAAAAGTTGTGACCGCCCTTCCGTGTGTGGGTGTGAACAGCGACATGTGGCTCGATCTCGCGCGTAAAAGAATCTATGTGACTGGCAGCGAGACGGCATCTGTTTTTGAGCAGCGCGACGCCGACCATTACGAGCACGTTGCGGAAGTGCCGACAGCTTACCGCGCCAAATCGTCACTGTTTGTGCCCGGACTGAAACGGCTCTACGTCGCTGATTCAGGTAAGGGCAAGCCGGACGCGAAATTGGCCCTGCAAATTTTCGAGGTTCAATAGCGAGACAGGTCGGAACTGAACGCTCCTCATCGACAATTCCGAAGAACGCCCGGTGCCGCATTTTTGCAAGGGTGCGGGTTTTGAATGCTTCCGCAGAATTTGGATCGCAATCGATTCAAACTCTCCGGCCACCTGCACCTCAACCGCCCCTTTGGTCAGTTGTCCGCGCGTACCCCATGTGTCATCCTCAAAGGGACGCGCGAGGCTATGCGCAATTGGAGGCGTCGGGATTCCAATTCAGCGACCCTCAGTCAGGAGTCGCCGCACCCGCACCCATCGTATTCGCCCGGCAATCCTGAGGTGAGGCGTTCCGAAACGCGACGAGCCACGCGAATCATCGTAAATCTGACCGTCTGATAAGTCCCTTTAGAATGAACACTTGCAAAAGTGTATCAAAACAAAGGACTTTATCTACCTTTAGAATGAACACTTGTGAAAAACCCGGGGGGAGGGGGACCCCTGCTTGCGCCATACTGAAGCGCAAAAATGCCGTATCGATTGTCCTTGCGATTCCGTCATGGCACATCGATCCGCAGCTCGCCTCTCTTGTGCCTTGGCCTCGCACCAACCTAAAATGATCGCTTATGAAACTTGCTGACTTCATCGAAGATCATCACGACGCGCATCTCGCCGAGCTCTGCGAGTTCCTGCGCATTCCCAGCGTCAGCGCCAAGAGCGAGCACAAGCCGGATATTGAACGCGCCGCCCGCTGGGTTTCTGACAAGCTGCGCGGCGCCGGATTCAAGAAGGTTGAAATCGTTCCGACCAAGATGCATCCGCTGGTTTACGCCGAATCGCTCGAAGCGCCCGGCAAGCCCACCATTCTTTTCTACGGACACTACGACGTGCAGCCCGCCGAGCCGCTCGATCTCTGGACCTCGCCGGCCTTCGAGCCTACGGTGCGCGATGGCAATCTCTTCGGCCGCGGCACTGCCGACGACAAGGGCCAAGTGCACATTCACATGAAAGCGCTGGAATCCTTGCAAAAAGTAAACGGCAAATTCCCCATTAACGTGAAAGTTTTGATCGAGGGCGAAGAGGAAGTCGGCAGCGTCAGCCTTTGGGATTACGTGCAGAAAAATAAAGAAAAGCTCAAAGCCGATGCACTGGTTGTTTCCGATACTTCCATGCTCGGGAAAGGCGTGCCATCTATCACCTACGGTTTGCGCGGACTGAATTACTATCAAATCGAATTGACCGGACCTGCCCGCGACTTGCATTCCGGCGTCTACGGCGGCGCAGTGCCCAATCCGCTCACCATCCTGACTGAGCTCTTCGCCAAGCTGCATGACAAGGATTTCCGCATCACGGTGCCGGGTTTCTATGATGACGTTGCCAAGGTTGGCGGCGCGGAGCGTAAAGCTCTCAACTCACTACCGTGGAAGAAAAAAGATTTTGAAAAGGCAGTCGGCGCTCCTGGCTACGTTGGCGAAAAGGGCTTCACCATCGTCGAACAGCTCTGGACGCGTCCCACGCTCGAGCTCAACGGCATCTGGGGCGGCTACACGGGCGAAGGCGCCAAGACCGTGATTCCGTCAAAAGCGTACGCCAAATTTTCAACGCGGCTCGTGCCCGATCAAGATCCGCCCAAAATAGCGAAGCTAGTCGAAAAACACGTTCGCAAGCTGCTGCCCAATACAGTCACCTGCAAATTCCAGGTTCTGAGCATGGGCAAACCCTGGGCCGCGCCGTTTCAAGATCCCATCTTCGCCAAGGCGCAAGCCGCATTGCAAAAAGGCTTCGGCAAAAAAGCCGTATTCATCCGCGAAGGTGGCTCTATTCCCTTCGTCACCCAGATGTACGATACTTTTAAAGTCCCCTGTGTGCTGCTCGGTTTCGGCCTTCCTGACGAGAATGCCCACGCGCCGGATGAACACATAGCCCTGGAAAATTATTTTGGTGGGATCAAAGCCATCGCGAATTTCTATTCGGATCTCGCAACGCTGTGAATGAAACGCCAAATTGGAAAGAACTAGAGCGGCTCATCAGCGCCGCAGTGACGCTGCCGAGGCGGCCCGTCGCTGTTTCCTTCCTCGATTCTGTTCCCACGAACTTGGAGAAGTTCTCGGGCACCGAGCCCTCCGGCTGCAGTTTCTGGCGCTTGGCCGCGGAAGGGCGCGTCTTCTACACAGTGCCTGAAAATCATTTTAACTGCGCGGTCGGCGCCTACACGCACAACATCGCGCTTTCCCCCGAACGCGAAAAGGAAACACAGCAAACGCTCAAAATGATGTTTGAGCTTAATTACGTTCAGCCGGAAGAAGTCGCCATGATTCCGCGTCTGCCTAAAGCGCCTGTCGCCATCGCCTACGCCCCGCTCGGCGATTCGCCCTTTCCTCCCGATGTCGTATTGATCTCGTGCAAGCCTGCCGCGGCCATGCTCTTGAACGAGGCCGCAAATCGTGCCGGCGTAAGCACCGGCGCACCGGCGCTCGGACGGCCGACGTGCATGGCCTTGCCCGCGTCACTGCAGCATGGAGCGATTCTAAGTCTCGGCTGCATCGGCAATCGCGTATACACCGGCTTGGGCGAAGACGAAATGTACATTGTGTTTCGCGGACGCGATGTTGCGAATGTCGCCGAGGCCTTAGGCGCAATCATCAGCGCCAATGCCGCACTCCGCGAGTATGCGGCTGGCCGGCGTCAGCAGTTAGCAAGCATTTAACATCGCCGGCACCGCAGCGTTTGACATCACCGGGCCCTGCTGCCCGCTTGCTGGCATGTGGAAAACCAGCATTTTTGCGGCGTTTTTGTCGCTTGACTCAACAAAAGACGCGTTTTCCCGCGTATTTCGCGGTTTTTTCCTTGCGTTCTCAAAAAGCGTTGGCTATAGTCCCCTGCGGCCCGGGTTTTCGGTGCGAACCAAGGGGAGAGTCCGCGGCTGGCCTCGAGCACTTCGAGGCACGAAAAAAATCAGGAGGATAAGAATACTAGATGGCAGCCAAGCCAATGAGCAAGACGAAGGTTGTGTCGCATCTCGCAGAAAAGACCAGCATTCCCAAGAAGACCGCGGCAACATTTTTTGAAGAGCTCTTCAAGCTCGCGGTGAAAGAATGCAAGGGCGCCGCCGGCAAGTTCGTTATTCCGAACCTCGGCCGCGCGGTGAAAGCGCACCGCAAGGCACGCATGGGCCGCAATCCGCAAACCGGTGAGGCCATCAAGATCAAGGCCAAGACGGTAGTGCGTCTGCGCGCGGCGAAGGCGTTCAAAGACGCCATCCTGAAGTAGTTTTCGCAGCAGGAAAATTGTAAGGCCCGAAAACAGCGCCGGAATCGAATCGCGCGGCAAGCTATCGATCCAGAGGGATCACGCAGCGAAGATTCAGTGGCGCCAGGTCGCGGGCAGGTGTCTCAGTTGAGTTTATCTCTTGGTTGCGCCGTGTTCCCAGGCCTGCGCAACCAAGAGCTATTTTTGAGCGATGAAAAAAGGAAACGCGTCCGGCTTGATTGAGTTCGAATTCGGGTGACGCGGTCCGGCTTGGTTTAATTCGAAGCCCTGGTGGAACCAAGACGAGGCGGGCTTCAAAATTTGGGCGAGGCAGAAGTCGCGCGAGCTAGATTTTAGGTTAGAGAGTTTTAACGTAGGCGATTACGTCTTTGATTTGTGCCGGGTCGAGCACATCTTTAAACGGCGGCATCAGCGTGTCGCCATTTTCGATCCAGGTCTTTAGCGTTTCATCGGTGACTTTATTGTTGTTCACCGTGAACGTGCCGCGCTTGGAAATTCCTTTCAGTCCCGGCCCGATCTTTTTTTGGTCATTATCCGCGTAATGGCAGATGGCGCATTTTTTTTCAAAGATGTCTTTGCCCCGCGCCACGGACGCTGCATCGCCGTTGCTAGATTTTTTGGTTTGTTTCTTCGCGGGTGGCGCGTCCTGCGCAAAAACCGTTCCGGCCACTGCCAGCACTGCTGTCCCAAGAATTAGAAAATTGCGATTCACAATTCCCCCTGGTCGTGCGTAGTCATATCGGTAGTGCGAATTCGTGGTCGAGCTAGAAGCTTAGATGGTTCCACTTCTATTTTCCATGTTTGGAGCTGGAAATTCCACTATGGACCCGGCACAAAGGACAGGTTGCAACCTAGCGCGGCTGAGACTCTCGTACTTTTGACGCACCCGGACCCGTGTGCTAAAAATCGCGACATGAGCCGGGAAACCCTCACACGTGCGTGGGAAGTTTTGCAGGACGCGTATCAAGCCCAGATGGAAGGCGACTACGATCGGGCGGTAGAGCTATATCAATCTTCATTGGAGCTTTTTCCCACCGCGGAGGCGCACACGTTTTTGGGCTGGACGTATCATTTTCAGGGCAAGCTGGATGAAGCGATCGCGGAATGCAAGCGCGCCATCGAACTTGACCCGGAATTCGGGAATCCCTACAACGATATTGGCGCGTACATGATCGAACTGGGGCGGTTCGAAGAGGCGATTCCTTGGCTGGAGCGCGCGATTGAAGCGCGGCGGTACGAGCCGCGTCATTTTCCTCATTACAATTTGGGCCGCGCATATCTGGGAAGAGAGATGTATGCGCGGGCGATGAATTGTTTTCAGGAAGCGCTGCAAGTGGAGCCGCGGTATTCGCAGGCGCGACAGGCATTGGAGTCACTGCGGCGCATGGTGAATTAGGTCAAGAGTTGAGATCCAAGAACAGAGTCTCACGAGCACAGTTGGACGGAACGTAGGATTCGGTTCGCCGGCAAGATGCCGGCGTTACCGATTTTGCCCTTCCGGTCTTACTACGCGGTCGTAAATCCATAATAAAAATGCGGTGAGGACGCCTACTGCGGTGATGGCGTACCAGGTGCGCTGCGGCTGGTGCTGCACTTCGCCGAAGTGGTGCAGCATTTTTCCGCCGAACCATCCACCTACAATCGAGCCGATGCCGATGGGGAGAAAGGCAAATCCCATGTAGGTGCCTTGCTGTTCAGCGGGCGCAAGCTTGGAGATGTATTCGTAATACTTCGGAGCTTGCGTGATTTCGCCGAGGGCGAGAATGAAAATGGAGAGCACAGCTCCCCAGTAGCTGGACCACAAAGCAAGGATCAGCCAGGACAGAGCGGAAACGAGCGTGCCGAGAATCACGGCCCGAAACGGGGGGACTTTTCGAATAAGGTGGTTCCAGACCAGGGTGAAGCAAATCACAACAGCGGCATCGATGCTGAGGACGCGTTCAACACGAGCATTCGGGTCAATAAAGTTGTGGATGTAGCCGGGTAACAAAGTGAACTGCTGCCAGAAAACGATCCAGTAGCCGGTGAAGATCAACAGAAAAAGCATGAACTTAGGATTGGAAAGCACGGTGAGAAAGTTTTTCGCAGTGACCGCGAGGGATGGAGGCGGAGGTGCAGCAGCTTGCGCCTTGGGTTCCCGGAAAAAGAGCAGGACGAAGAAGACCATGGCGAAGACGCTGAGGGCGGCGATCCGAAAGACATTTTCTACGCCAAATTTTGCGTGCGCCCAATCGGCGATCACCGGGCCGAGGGTGCCGCCGATATTGACCATGGTGTAGTAGATGGAATATCCGATGGAGCGGACGTTTTCCTTGGAAGCGCGGGCGGTGGTGCCGACGACACTGGGCTTGACCAGCGCGATTCCCAACGCAGGCAAGAGGAGCACGATGCCGACGAACAGTCCTAAGGGCATGGCGTTGCGGATCGGACTTAGCCAGGGCGCACCGATAGAACCGAGAAGGAAATACGCGCCGCTCAGTATGAGATAGGCGAGGGATAGGGCGCGCCGAAATCCGAGCCAGTCCGCCACGGTGCCACCAAAGATAGCTAGAAACCAGACGGCTCCGCCGAAAATGCCGGCCAGGGTGCCTGTTTGCTCGGTGGAGAAATTAAGCTTTTCGTGGAGATATAGGGCGAGCGAGGAAAAGGCGCCGTAGTAGGAGAGGCGCTCGAAGATTTCGCTGATGTTGGCGACCCAGAAGGGTCGCTCGAAACCGTCGCGAATTTCCTGGAGGCGCTGGGGGAGAGGCATGCGCGGGGATGATAGCGAAGAAAAAAAGGATTAGCCACGTAAAGTGATGAAGAAGGAACGGAACCGCTTATGAGCTAAGGAGCATGCGAAGGCGCTTCTTGCGTTCTGTGTCAATCAAACGGCAAATTGACTGCGATGAGGGTCGGCCCTGGTAGACCCAGATGCCGAATTCTTTCTTGAGCAGCGCCTTACTGGCGACAGGGCGCACCGTGATGGTGTCACCATTGCGTTCGACACTTAGTTCATCGCCTGCGGCCAGGTGCATCTTTTTCAGAAGGAGCTTGGGAAGGACAACACGCCCAGCCTTATCAAGGGAGGCTTTGAATTTCATTCTGAAAGTATACAGATTCTTTTGGCGGAACATTGCAGGTCGCTACGAGGAAAGGCGAACAGCCCCGCCTGCAGCGGGCAGGCAGGAATGGCTGTTCCACGGTGATGTGGCGGGTGTGGTAGTGTTTCGCGGCGTCGGGTGGGGCGTGGCAGCGGTGTTAAAGCGGCGGCCCTTCGGGGCTCAGGGTCAACAAGACCGCCGCGCTCCCTAGAGGAGGAGTGATGAGGGTCGGTGCGATTGTTGCGATTGTATTAATGGCGATGGCGGTCGGCGGGGGAGTTGGTTTGGCGCAGCAGCGGACGCCTTTGCTGCCGGAGAAGGATGTTGCGGGGCTGGCTGATGAGCTTAGCGGGGAGACGGCTAAGCGGAATCTGGAGGTGATCGCGACATTCCACCGGCAGCGGGGATCGCGCGGATTTCATGCTGCGGCGGAATTGGTGGCGGAGCGGGCGCGGGCTTACGGGTTGAGCGATGTGGCGATTTTGCAGTTTCCAGCGGATGGGAAGATTTTTTATGGCACGCAGAGATCGCGGCCGGGGTGGGATGCGGAGGAAGGTGACTTAGAGGAAGTAAAGGATGGAAAGGACGGAAAGGAGAGGACCGCGGAGACTCGCGTGAAGATTGGTAGTTATGGGGCGATGCCGATTGTTTTGGCGGAGGACAGCGAGTCGGCGGATGTTACTGCGGAGTTGGTGGATGTTGGTGATGGGACGAAAGACGCGGATTACGC
The DNA here is from genome assembly GCA_025463055.1 of Candidatus Acidiferrum typicum. Classification (GTDB taxonomy): domain Bacteria; phylum Acidobacteriota; class Terriglobia; order Acidiferrales; family UBA7541; genus Acidiferrum; species Acidiferrum typicum_A. Next base: position 279,702 of record JAOAPV010000005.1, on the reverse strand, counting down.
GGGCAAGAACGTAAAAGGAAAGATTGTATTGGTGGGCGCGCAGCCGGGGGCGGTGCAGGATTTGGCGGCGGGGAAATTTGGGGCGGCGGGGATTGTGAGTTACGCGCAGAACCAGAAGACGGCTTGGTGGGGCGAGGACGAGAATTTGATTCGATGGGGACATCTGGAGACATTTTCGCCGAACAAGACGTTTGGGTTCATGGTGTCGCTGAAGACGGGACGCGGATTGCGGGAGCGGCTCGCGCGTGGGGAAACGATCCGGCTTCATGCGTTGGTGAAGGCGGGGCAGCACGCGAGCAACTATGAAGTGGTGACGGCGACGATTCCGGGAGCGGACGCGAAGTTGAAGGAGGAGGAGATTGCGTTTAGCTGCCACCTGGACCATCAGCGGCCGGGTGCGAACGACAATGTCAGTGGATGCGTGACGATTTTGGAAGTTGCGCGGACGCTGCAGAAATTGACCAGCGAAGGAAAGCTGGCGCGGCCGGCGCGGACGATTCGATTTATCTGGCCGCCGGAGATTGAGGGGACGCTGGCGCTGCTGAACGGGAAGCCGGAGTTTGCGCGACGGATCAAAGCGGTCGTACACATGGATATGGTGGGCGGCGGGCCGGCCACGAAGGCAGTGTTCCACGTGACACGCGGGCCGCGGAGCTTGCCGAGCTATGTGCATGACGTGGCGTGGGCTTTTGCGGAGTTTGTGAACGAGGAGTCGTATAAGTTTGCGGCTACCGGAAGCGCGGATTATCCGCTGGTTGCGCCTGAGGGTGGGAAGGAGCCGCTGCAGGCGCAATTCAGTGCTTACACAATGGGAAGCGATCATGACGTTTATCAGGATTCGTCATTTGGTATCCCAGCGATTTATCTGAACGATTGGCCGGACCGGTACATTCACACGAATTTCGATAGCGCGGCGAATATCGATACGACGAAGCTCAAACGTGCGGCGTTCATTGGGGCGGCGAGCGGGTATTTTCTGGCCACACTAGGAAGGCAAGAGGTGTGGCTGAGGACCGCGATTTTGCAGGGAAATGAGCTGCGGAAGTCGCAAGCGGACTCGCGCGTGTGGAAGTTGGGATTTGATGATGTGTGCATCGATTATGACGAGCGGATTGCTTATGAGAAGGCGGCGGCAGATTCGACGAAGAAGTTCACAGCTCAATCGCTGGCGAGCGTTCTTACGGAAACGGGGGTGGGGTGCGAGAGACCGCCAGGCCGCGTGCCAGAACGAGCGGAAATTTACAGGCGGAAGGCGGAGCCGAAAGGGCCGCTGGCGGTGTTTGGATACGACTATTTCACGGAGCACGCGAAGGCGGCGGGACTCGCTACGCCGAAGCTCCTGAGTTACGAAGGATTATGGGGCGGCGGGGAAGAGTACGCGTATGAAGTGCTGAATTTCGCGGATGGGAAACGGAACGCGCAGGCGATTCGCGATGCGGTGTCGGCGGAATATGGGCCGGTGCCTTTGGAAATGGTGACGGAATATTTGCAGGCGCTGGAGAAAATCGGGATTGTGGAACGGGTGAAGTAGGTAATGGAATACATGTGACCGCGCCGATCGCGGAAAGTGCTCCTTCTCCGATAGCGGCGCGGATTGAGCGGCTACCGCTGGGGAAATTTCATCGGCGATTCATTACGCTGGTTTCGCTGGGGACTTTTTTCGATCTATACGACATCTTCGTGGTGGCCTACATCGGGGCGGCGCTGCTGCAGTCCGGATTTCTTTCCCTGAAACAATTCAGCTTTTTTGTGGCTTCCGGATTTCTGGGAATGTTTTTCGGCACGATTTTCTTTGGGATGGGCAGCGACCGATGGGGGCGGCGCGTTTCGTTCATCACGTTGTTGCTGATCTATTCGGTGTTCACCCTGGCGGGAGCATTTGCGCCTTCGGCGGGCTGGCTGATCGCGATGAGGTTTTTCGCAGGCCTGGGCATCGGCGCGGAAATTGTAGTGATCGGCACGTACGTCACCGAGTTGGTGCCGAGCCACGCGCGAGGACGGTACGTTGCGATCACGCAGGTCGCGGGGTTCATGGCAGTGCCGGTGGCGGCGATACTGTCTCGACTGCTGGTGCCTACGCATTTTCTAATCGCGGGATGGCGCTGGGTGATGGTGATTGGCGCTAGCGGCGCGTTGCTGACCTGGTGGTTTCGGCGGCGACTGCCGGAATCGCCGCGATGGTTGGAGAGTCAAGGGCTGACCGCGGAAGCGGACAGGGTGATGCGCGCTCTCGAAACGGAGCCTCTTCCTGTAGAGGCGGCGCTGCCTGTGGTCGTGGCGCAGGAATCAGGCACGGTTTCACGCAAGCTGGGGACGTTTGCCGAATTGTGGCGGCCACCCTATCTGCGGCGTACGGTGATGCTCATCCTTTTTCAGATGCTGCAAACGATTGGCTTTTACGGATTCGCGAATTGGGCGCCCACTTTTTTGCTGAAGCGCGGGTTTTCGCTGCTGCATTCGCTTGAATACACGATGCTGATCGCGCTGGTCTCGCCGGTCGGTCCGATGTTGGCAGCGTGGACCTCTGACCGACTGGAACGGAAGTGGACGATTGTGGTGCTGGCGTTGTTGGTGGCGGCGTTTGGGCTGGGATTTGGTAACGCGCGCACTCCCGCGGCGGTGGTTACATTCGGGGCGTTGCTGACGCTTTGCAATTATTGGTTCTCCGCTGCGTTTCATGCGTTTCAGGCGGAATTATTTCCTACACGGATTCGCGCGACGGGCGTGGGATTTACGTATAGCTGGAGCCGGCTGAGCGCGGCGTTTACTTCTCTGCTGATTGGAGCGGTGCTGGCGCACGGTGTGCCTGCGGTGTTTGCGCTTTTGGCGGCAGCGATGACGGGAGTTGCGGTGATTATCGCGGTGCTGGGGCCGCGGACGAATCGCGTGGCGCTGGAAGAGTTGTCGGGATAGAAGTTCGTAGGAAAACGTATGCTACCATCGCGATTGGCCTACTAGGAGCCCGCTTTTCATGCCATCCACGATGAAAGCTTTGCGCAAGATGCAGCCTGCGCGGGGCCTTTCCTTTGAAAATGCACCGGTGCCGTCGATTGGACCTACGGACGTATTGGTGCGAGTGCGTACGGCTTCGATTTGCGGAACGGATCTGCACATTTATGGGTGGGATCGATGGTCGCAAGGGCGCATCAAGCCGCCGGTAACTCTGGGGCACGAGTTTTGCGGTGTGGTGGAGCGGGTCGGCGACGAAGTGGCGGCGGTGAAGGCCGGGGATTTTGTCAGCGCAGAGATGCATGTCAGTTGCGGGCACTGCCACCAGTGCCGGCTGGGCGAAGCGCACATCTGCCAGAATTTGCGAATTATTGGAATTGATCAGGATGGCGCGTTTGCGGAATTTGTGAAAATTCCGGCGTCGAATATTTGGAAGCTGGACTCGACGATTCCGGAACATTACGGCGCGATACTCGATCCGCTGGGGAACGCGGTGCATACGGTGCTGGCGGGCGAGATTGCGGGGCGGACCGTTTTGGTGACGGGCTGCGGGCCGATTGGGTTGATGGCGATTGCGGTGGCGAAGGCTTGCGGAAGCTCGACGGTGTTTGCGACGGAGACGAACGAGCAGCGGCGCGCGATGGCGAAGAAAATGGGCGCGGACGTGGTGGTAAATCCGGCGACTGAGGATTCAGTGACGCGGATTAAATCGGAGACGAGCGGGACGGGCGTGGATGTGCTGCTGGAAATGTCCGGGAATCCGGCGGCGATTCAGCAGGGATTTCGGGCGCTGCGGGCGGGAGGGCGCGCTTCGCTGCTAGGGATTCCTACGGAATCTGTGCCGCTGGATCTGGTCAATGATGTGATTTTCAAGGGTGCGACCGTGCAAGGGATTTATGGACGACGGATGTACGGGACCTGGGTGCAGATGACCGCGCTGCTGAAGGCGGGGCGGCTGAATCTGGAGCCGCTTTTTGGGGAGCGCACACCGATGGAAAAGTTTGAGAATGCGTTTGCGCTGCTGCAGGGCGGGTTGGCGGGGAAGATTCTGATGTATCCGGATGGGATTCAGAGTTGAAAAGTTCAAGAGTTAAAGAGTTTAAGGTGCAAGGGGTAACCCCGGTTTAGTTGGAGTTTTCCCCAGCCTGACGTCGCTGGAAGCACTCCGTTGCGCTCAGGGCGAAGTGCGAGGACGAGGGCTCGTCGCGGTACACGAGGAGAAAAACTAATGTCAGAGACGGCTACACAGAGGGTTGGCCAGAGTCCGTTGCAATACGTTAGCGACCAGTTGGCGGAATTGCGGGCTAAGGGAACGGCGCCGAAGTTACGCGTGGTGGAGGGAGAGCAGAAGCCGGTTTGCGTTATCGATGGGCGCGAGGTCATCAATTTGGCTTCGAACAATTACCTGGGGCTGACTACACACAAGGCGCTGCGCAAAGCTGCAATTGAGGCGGTGCGGAAGTATGGCGTGGGCGCGGGCGCGGTTCGAACGATTGCCGGGACGATGAAAATCCACATGGATTTGGAAGAGCAGATTGCGCGGTTTAAGAATGTGGAAGCTTGCGTGGTGTTTCAGTCCGGATTTACGGCGAACGCAGGGACGGTTTCCGCGGTATTGGGCAAAGAGGACCTGATTATTTCGGACGAGCTGAATCATGCGTCAATTATTGATGGCGCGCGGCTTTCTAAAGCGACGATCAAAGTTTTCAAACACAAGGATGTGGCGGATTGCGAGCGGATCCTGCAGGAAAACGCGAATTGGAGCGGGCACAAGCTGATCATCACGGACGGCGTTTTCTCGATGGACGGCGACATCGCGCCGCTGCCGGCGTTGTGCGACCTGGCGGAGAAATATAATTGCATCATGATGGTTGACGATGCGCACTCTTCTGGAGTGCTGGGGCGCAATGGGCGCGGCACGGTTGATCATTTGGATTGCCATGGGCGGGTGCAGATTCAGGTCGGAACACTGAGCAAGGCGATTGGGGCGATGGGCGGATATGTTTGCGGGTCGCGCGATTTGATCGACTTTTTGTATTTGCGGGCGCGCCCGTTTTTGTTTTCGACTTCGCACCCGCCGGCCACGGCGGCGGCTTGCCAGGCGGCGTTTACGTTGCTGGATTCCCCGGAGGGCGAGCGGCTGGTGAAGAAATTGTGGGCGAACACGAAGGTTTTCAAGCGCGAACTGAAGAAGCGGGGATTTCAATTTAAGGCCAGCGAGACGCCGATCATTCCGATCCATGTGGGGGATGCGGCGAAGGCGTTTGAGTTTTCGAGGAAGCTGTTTGAGGCTGGCGTGTACGCGCCAGCGGTGGGGTACCCCACGGTTGCAGAGGGCAAGGCGCGGCTGCGGGCGATTGTCAGCGCTACGCACAAACGCGAGCAGCTCTTGAAGGCGGCGGATATTCTTGCGGAAGTCGGCAAGCAGCTCGGCGTTGTTTGAGGGCCAGGCTCCTAAGGGCCTCTACTCGCAATACTTTAGAGGCTATCCTGTGCGGATGCCGCAGCTACTTTGGGCTTGCAGATTTGAAGTACTATGACCTCTTTTTGGATAGTGGCTGCGCGCATCTTTCGTAGCTAACCGCCTTAAAACGCTAGACTTAGGTTTGGCTGCTGTCGTGCATTCCTTCTAAATACCAGTCCTGCCTGTTCTTCTGGACAGATCGAGAAGGTGGCGCGTCATGAGGAAGTTTGCAGTTACCATGCTGGTGGCGAGCGCGCTCCTGATTCCCAAAGCCGGTGCGGCACAGGGGCCTGAATTGGATTTGGCGGCGAAAAAGGTGACCAAGGAGCAAGCGCCTCCTGCACCGGTCACAGCCCCGCTGTGCATCGGGACGGCTTTCAATGCGGTTCTTACGAACGAGCTTGATACGAGGAAGGCGCGGCCCGGGGATACGGTGACCGCAGAGACGGCGGAAGACGTTACTTACCAGCGTTCGGTTGTTTTCCCCAAGGGAACGAAAGTGATTGGGCATATCGTGCGCGCGACCTCCGGTGGCCGGGGACGCGCTGGGTCAGCGCTGTTTGTACAGTTCGACAAGGCGGTGTTGAAGGACGGACAGGAAGTCATCCTCAACGCCGGGATTCAGGCGCTGGCGGTGGGTTCGGTGCCATCGCTGTCTGATACCGAAGCAAGCAAAGAGGCGGGAACGTCTGTTGCGCTGAATTCGCCGGGTGAGCCGTTGGCGGCAGGGGTTGAGCCGACTTCGGCGGAGCCGACAAATGATGGCGCCCTGGTGGTTTCCACGATCGTTTATGACAGTCCGCGCAGTAAACTGCGTGCGCCACTCTATGCCGCGCCTGCGGCAGAGGGCGAACTCGACTCCAACGGGCTGTTCACCCCGGACAGCAAGGGTGCATTCGGGCGGCCGGATGTGAAAGTTTACACGCCCACGTCGGAAGGGTCGCACGGGACGGTTTTGCTTTCGGCGAAGAAGCAAATGCACCTGGGCAGCGGCACGCGCTTGCTCCTGGTTGTGCAGCCGCCGCCAAACGGGGATATTGACGCTACGCAAGTCGATCTGAACGACATTACTCCCAACCCTTAGTCCTGGCTGATCCAGGCAATCCAGCTAAAGACCCAGCCTCAGATGATTTGAAACTTGAGGAGGGTTTTCCATGAAATCTTTTGCAATTGCCTTTGCTGTGGCAGCACTTTGCGCGACTGGCGCAGCGGCGCAATCCGCCCCACCTTCAGAACAATCCGCGCCACCTTCAGAAAACGTGAGCAGCGAAGCATCGCTGGCCGGCGGCACGGCGATCAATGCCACGCTCAACTCTTCCTTAGATTCGAAGAAGGCGAAACCTGGCGAGCAAATCACTGCGCATACCATGGAGGCGGTGAAGTCGACGGATGGCAGGACGATCCTGCCGAAGGGAACGAAACTCGTCGGGCATGTTACGAAAGCTTCTGCGCGATCGAACGGCCAGCGAGAATCGATGCTGGCTATTCAGTTTGATAAGGCAATGCTGAAGGGTGGCCAGGAAGTTCCGCTGAATAATGTGGTGATTCAAGCGATCGCGGTGCCGGCCCGCGAGGTATCTAGCTACGGAGGTTACGACGCGCAACCTACGACTGCGCCGGGATCGCCGAGCAATAATCCGAGCATGTCCGGCAGCCGCGGCGCGCGGCCGGAGGGAACGCCGACGACTCAACCATATCCGGGCAGCAACACTAACGGAACCAATCCGAGCGGGACCAATCCCAACGCAACCAATCCCAACGGTACCGGGGGCAGCGAAGCAAATAATTCCGGACCGCTGCCGGCAAATGCTCGAGGCGTATACGGCTTAGAGGGAGTACGCCTGAGCGCCAGTAGCAACGGTGAAGGAACCGTGCTGACTTCCACCGACAAGAATATTCATCTTGATGGAGGCACCCGCTTGCTATTGACGGTGCAGCCGCAAAGCGCCTCCGCTGCACCGAGTGGTGGATAGAGCGTAATCACGAGCCGTCGTTTTGAGGGGCGCGTCCTGCGCCCCTCTTTTTTTGTGCTAGCGGCCAGCCATATCTTCCCTTCACAGTTTTAGGGGGCTAGGCGAGGGAACACCTTGCACTTCTACAGGTCACCCACTAATATGTAGAAGCTCGAGGTATAAAAAGAATGACGGCGCCCAAATCCGACCTTCCCCAAGGCACGCTGGATCTCTTGATTTTAAAAGTCATCGCCCTCGGTCCTGTCCATGGATACGCCATCGCGCAACGGTTGGAGCAAGTGTCGCGCGGTGTGGTACAGGTTCCGGAAGGATCACTATACCCGGCACTACACCGGCTTGAAAACCGCGACTTTTTGGCTGCGGATTGGAAAGAGACGGAGACGGGTCGTGAGGCGAAGTTCTATCGGCTGACGCGAAAGGGGCGGAAACAACTTGAAGCAGAAGCCGCGAGCTGGCAGCGATTGATCGATGCGATCAGCCTCATTCTCGGTATGGCCGATGGCGGTGCACGATGACCTGGTGGAAGCGTTTGTGGCGGCGAAAGAAAATGGAGGAGCAGCTCGAAAAGGAGCTTCACTTCCACCTCGAGCAGCACGCCAGCGATTTGATTGCGAGTGGCCAGTCTCAAGGTGAAGCGTGGCGAGAGGCTCGACTCGCTATCGGCGGTCCCGAACAGGTGAAGGAGAAGTGCCGCGATGCTCGGGGTACGCGCTGGCTCGAAGATTTCATTCAGGATGCGCGCTACGCTGTTCGCACATTTCGACAGCAACCGGGTTTTGCCGGTATCGCTCTTTTGACATTGGCGCTCGGCAGCGGGGCTACCAGCGTAATGTTTACCGTCATCAACAGCGTCCTACTGAAACCGTTGCCTTATCCAGAACCTGAGCGCCTGCTGACCTTGCATGAGCAAGACCAAGCGACGGTGTACCCATTTTCCTATTTGAACTTTCTCGATTGCGAGCGCGAAATCCGCTCTTTGGCAGCTATGGCCGCTATGCGTAATGGCGGGGGTACGATCAGCGAACCAGGTGAACCCGAGTACGTTTCCGGCCGCCAGATCTCATCGAAATTGTTTTCCGTCTTGGGGATTAATCTCTCGAGCGGGCGCGCGTTCCTTCCCGAAGAGGACCGTCCAGGCGCATCGCCCGTGGTCATTGTCAGTTACCGCTTGTGGCAGCGCCGTTACGGTGGAGACGCGGGAGCAGTCGGGCGGCCACTGGTTTTCAACGGCAAGCCTTACACCGTTGTCGGGATAGCACCCGGAGATGTGCAACTGTTCGGAGACGCCGACGTGTTCACCGCACTGGGTCAGAACACAGAACCGATCATGCAAAATCGCGATGTTCACCCAGGGATCCGCGTGTTGGCGCGGCTGAGCTCCGAGGTAACTTTGGGCCGGGCGCAAGCGGAGCTGAGAGTCATCGCTCGCGACCTGGCGGAGCGGTACCCAAAATCCAATGAAGGTCACACCATTACGGCGCAACCGCTTCAGCAGCAAATCGTCGGGGACGTCCGCTCGACGTTATGGCTGCTACTTGGTGCAGTCAGCCTGGTGCTGCTGATTGCGTGCGTCAACGTAGCCAGTCTGCTGCTCGCGCGCGCGATTTCGCGAGAACGTGAACTTGCCATGCGCGTTGCGCTCGGGGCTGGGCGTGGCCGCCTGGTGAGGCAGTGCCTGACGGAAAGCGCGGTGTTGGCGCTTTCCGGCGGAGCACTCGGTGTTTTGCTGGCCGCAATTGGTGTCCGCCCATTTGTGGCGTTCTGGCCGGGTGATTTGCCGCGCGCTGAAGAGATCCACCTGGATTGGCGGGTGCTGCTGTTTGCGGTAGTCGCGTCGTTGGTAAGTGGTGTGCTTTTTGGACTGGCGCCGGCCCTGCGCGCCCCGGCTCGCGAGTTAGAGCAAGCTCTTCGCGCGGGAGGGCGGACTGTCGTGGGGAGTTCCCGGCGTCTGCACAGTAGCTTTGTGATGTGCGAAATCGCCTTGGCCGTGGTGCTGCTCGTGGCTGCCGGTTTGTTGGGACACACGCTGCTGCGGCTGTCATCCATCGATCCGGGCGTTGACATCCATAACTTATTGACTGCACGGGTAGCGCTCTCACCTGGCGCGCTTGCAGAACCTGGGACGATGCGCGCGGCCTGGCGAGACCTATTGGATCGTGTTCGCCAGACGCCAGGCGTACAGTCCGTGGCGCTCGCCGACCTTGTCCCCATGGACAGTGATGAAAACTTAATCGGCTACTCGACGACGCCTGCGACGCCGCCTGCCAATCAAATAACCCTCTCATTGTTGACTTCGGTCACGCCCGACTACCTGAAGGCCACGGGAATTCCATTACGAGGAGGCCGATTCTTTGAGGAGCAGGACGGGATCGGCAACGAGACGGTCATCGTGATTGACGAGGCGCTGGCGCAACGCGCATTTGCTGACCGGAATCCTATCGGCAGCCGCTTGTGGGTCCAGTTTCTTGGACCAGCAAAGGTGATAGGAGTTGTGGGCCATGTACGCCATTGGGGTCTGGATGCGGACGATCAGCTAAAAGTTCGCGAGCAAATGTACTTTCCATTTGCACAGTGTCCCGATCAGTTCTTGCGGCTTGCTTCCTCCGCGATGTCTCTCGTCATGAGAACTAGCGTTGCGCCGCTGAATGCCGTGGAGGCGGCGAGGCGCGAGGTACGCGGGGCGACGCACGATCAAGCGCTTTACGATGTTCGCACGATGGAACAGATCGTCTCCGGTACACTCGCGCAGCAACGCTTTCTTTTGCTTTTGTTCGGCGTATTTAGCGGTCTGGCACTGCTGCTGGCGTGCATCGGTATTTACGGAGTGCTGGCGTACTTGTCCAGGCAGCGCGTGCCGGAATTCGGCGTGCGGATGGCACTTGGCGCTAGCAGCTTTGAGGTTATGCGACTCGTGCTGCGGCAGAGCCTTGGAATGATTCTCGTGGGCGTCGTGTTGGGCGTCGCTGCGGCATTGGCAGCGGGGCGTCTGTTGGGGCGGCTTGTGGCGGGAGTGCATCCAGCTGAGCCGCTGACGTTCACGATCATGGTTTTGGTTCTGGTTGTTGCCGCTCTGTTCGCAAGTTTTATCCCCGCGCACCGGGCCAGCCGGATGGACCCGGTGAGCGCGCTCCGCCAGGAGTAGGGCAGGTCCGCTGCCGTCCTTTGAGCATGAAGGGCCACGGCGGCGCTTTGCTATACTCGATACGATGGCTTCATCGCAACGAAATCTGACGCTGCCGGGCGCAGCGGCTCGCAAAAAACTGTTTCTTGTGGACGCTATGGCGCATGTCTATCGGGCGTTTTTTGCGCCGATGAACCGTATGAACGCGCCTTCCGGCATTCCCACCAAGGTGACCTTTCTCTTCAACACGATTTTGCGGCGATTGCTCAACGATTATAAGCCGGATTACGTCGGGATCGTGTTTGACACGCGGCAGCCGACCTTCCGCGACAAGCTCTTTGAGAAATACAAAGCGAAACGCGCACCTATGCCTGACGAACTGTCGCTGCAATTGCCGTATGTGCGGCGACTCTGCGAAGCGATGCGCCTGCCGATACTGGAACTCGATGGATATGAAGCGGATGACATCATCGGGTGCCTGGCGCAGAAGGCCGCGAAGGAGGACCTGGACGTACTACTCGTAACCAACGATAAGGACATGATGCAGTTGGTGGACGGGAACGTGCGCGTGCTGCGCGCCGGGACGGGCGGAGCGAAGAACGACGTGATCGTGGACGCGGAAAAAGTGAAGGAGATTCTAGGCGTGCCGCCGGAGAAGGTTGTGGATGTGATGTCGCTGATGGGCGACACGATCGACAACATTCCCGGAGCGAAGGGAATCGGCGAAAAAGGCGCGACGGGCCTGATTCAGAAATACGGCAGCGTGGAGAATGCGCTGGAGCATGCCGCGGAAGTTTCGAACAAGCGCTATCGTGAGGCGCTGCAGCAGCAACGCGAGCAGGTGCTGATGTCCAAACAACTGGCGACACTGGCGACACAGGTGCCAGTCGACTTGGATTTGCCGAGTTTGGAACGACGCGAGCCCGATTTCGCAGCGCTTTCGGCGCTGTACCGGGAACTGGGATTCAATTCTCTTTTGCGCGAGCTGGGATCGGAAGTCGTGGCTGCGTCGGCGGTGGCGAGCGCCGATCCCGTGGTCAAGACGGACTATTCGCAGTTGGGTTCGGTTGCAGAGTTCCGTGGATACTTGAACAGCGTTCCGGCGGGGCAGGCCTTGTCCGTGTGGCTGAATTTGGAGACCGGCGAGCGCGAGGCTGAAGGTTTCGGAACGCGCATTGCGTCCATTGAAGTTTCGTCGAAGGCTGGGGAGGGCCGCTCGGTATGGTTCGGTGAGAATGGCGATGAGATGCGCGAGCTGTCGGTGTTTCTCGCCGATGCCAAGCGTCCGAAAATTGTGCACGATCCGAAATTGATGCAGATTCTCGGCGGGGACGCGGAAAACATCCAACACGCTACGCAGATATATTCGTACTTGCTGCGGCCAACAACGGCAAATCACAACTTTGCCGATGTGGTGATGCGCCAGTTTAACGCCATGCTCAGCGGCGCACCCGGCGAGCGCGCGGATTATCTGCATCGCCTGGCGCCTGCGTTGCGCGCGCAAATCGATGCGCAAGAGCTGCAGAGCGTTTACGAAAATATTGATTTGCCTGTGGCGTCGGTGCTGGCGAATATCGAGCGCGCGGGCATTCGTGTGGACCCGAAGGCGCTTGACGCAATGTCTCTGGCGATGGAAAAGGAAGTGCGGCGGCTCGAAAAAGAAATATGGCAGATGGCGGGCTTCGAGTTCAACGTCAACTCGCCAACGCAGCTTGCAGAAGTTCTTTTTGACAAGCTGAACCTGCAGCCGCCGATGCGGCGAGGCCGAGGACGAGTGCGCTCCACGGCGGTGGACATCCTGGAAGATTTGGCGGCGCAGCATCCGCTGCCTGCAAAGATCATTGAATATCGCGAGATTGCGAAATTGAAATCGACGTATGTCGATTCCTTGCCAAAATTAATCAATCGTGCGACTGGCCGGCTGCATACGAGCTTTTCGCAGACGGGCACGGCGACCGGACGGTTGAGCTCTTCTGACCCCAATTTGCAAAACATTCCCATTAGGACAGAGCTAGGCCGGCAGATTCGCGCGGCGTTTGTGGCCGAGCCAGGAATGATTCTGCTCGCCGCCGACTACTCGCAAATCGAGCTGCGTGTTATGGCTCATTTCTCGAATGATCCGGTGCTGCTTGACGCGTTTCGCACGGGACAGGACATTCACGAGCGCACCGCCCAGGAAGTTTTTGGCGTGGGGCCCATGGCGCAGACCCCGGAGCATCGCCGCGCATCGAAAGCGATCAACTACGGAATTATTTACGGTTTGTCGCCGTTTGGCCTGGCGCAGCAGATTGGAGTGCCACAGAAGGAAGCGGCGCAATTCATCAGCGCGTACTTCGAGCGCTATCGTGGGGTGAAGCAATACTTGGACAATGTGCTGGCGGAAACGCGGCAAACCGGAGAGGCCAAAACGCTTTTTGGACGCATTCGTCCCATCCCGGACATAACATCGCCGCAAGTGCAGATTCGCAATTTTGCGGAACGCACGGCGCTAAATTCTCCGCTGCAGGGAACGGCGGCGGACCTCATCAAATTGGCGATGATCGCAATCGACCGGCGCCTGGCCGCTGAAAAATTCGAAGCCAAGATGATTTTGCAAGTGCATGACGAGCTCCTCTTCGAAGCACCTTCGAGCGAAAGCAAGGAGCTCACCAAGTTGGTGCGCGAGGAAATGGAAAACGTCCATAAACTTTCCGTCCCGCTGGAAGTAGAAATTTGCATCGGTACCAACTGGCGCGATATGGAGTGAAGCAGCGCCGTAAGGAATCCCCCACCGTAGCGATACTCTCGGCCTGTACTCTCCCGAGCATCCTTTTTAGCCAGCTACGTAGTCCAACTCCATGGGTAAATGCTGTCGGTATTGTCCACCTTGTGATTCCTATTTTTGAAATGGGACCCCCTGCCGTCCAGTTAGGATATTCGTGCGCTGCGCGTTATTACTGAGTGGCCTAAGTTGCGTCTCTGCGTTGTTCCTGGGTTGCGCGAACACAGCGCAAAACACTCCGGTTGCGGTTGGCGTTACTCCAGCCACGGCGAGCGTTGTTGTGAGCAAGACGCAGCAGTTCACGGCAACCGTGTCGGGCACGTCGAATACCACCGTGACCTGGAGCGTTGCCGGCGGAGCCGCGAATGGAACCGTCTCTAGCAGTGGTCTCTATACCGCACCGACAACGGTGCCAAATCCTCCGCAGTTCACGGTGACCGCTACTTCACAGAAAGACGGCTCAAAGACTGGCTCGGCAACAGTTACGGTGACGACTGCAGCTGCCTCTAGTTCCGTGAGCGTTTCGCCGAGCGCTGCTTCGGTCGCAAATTTTGGGACGCAACAATTCACGGCGTCGGTGAACGGATCGCCGAGCACGGCGGTCAACTGGGAGGTCGACGGAATCGCCGGCGGAAACCAGTCCGTCGGATTCATTTCCACGAGCGGCCTTTATGTTGCGCCGAGCGGCGTTCCGACGAAATCAGATGGCAAGGGCAGCAGCGTGACGACGACTGCGACGGTGACCGCGGTCTCGCAGGCAAACAGCGCGGACTCTGGCTCGGCAACCGTGACCGTCCAGCCGGCAAATGAAAGCGCGCAGTCTGGCGCAATCGCGCTGGGAGCTTCCGGAGGAAATGCGAACGACTCGAGCACGAACACGGCTGCGCACACGATTACGTGTTGTGGCGGAACGCTCGGCTCGCTGGTGACGCGCGGCGGAACGCAATTTATTCTGAGCAATACACACATCCTTGCGCGTAGTGATATTGCGCAGCCTGGTGATCCGATTATTGAGCCTGGCTTGATTGATACTTCGACGTGCACTTCTTCGGGAGCACGCACGGTGGCAACCCTCAGCGCGTTCTATAACCTGGAGAATGGACCGTTGCCGAAGATCGATGCTGCAATTGCGCAAGTGATTCCGGGCAATGTCGATCCCATGGGAAACATTCTTTACTTGGGTGCGACTGCAGACGCGAACGGCGTCCCGGTTCCGGAAGCGCCGCATGCGGGTTCCGGAGTGGCGGCTTCACTAGGGATGCCGGTGGCCAAGAGCGGAAGGTCAACGGGATTGACGTGCTCGACCGTTTTGGCGGTGGCCGTGAATGTGAACGCGGTGCAGTACCAAAAAGGATGCGGGACTGGCGCCACTTTTACCGTGAACTATACGAATCAGGTGGACGTCGCTGGAGGGAGCTTCAGCGCGGAGGGGGATTCCGGGTCGCTGATTGTTTCCGAAGCTTCCGCGGACCCTGTGGCTTTGCTGTTTGGGGGATCGGATACGGATACGGTTGGGAATCCCGTTGGTCAGGTATTGAGTTTCTTTGCGAGTGGCGGCAACGCGGTGACGTTCGTCGGAGGCGGTGCCCACGCAGTGATTGGGTGCAGCCTGCCGAACAAACCAGCTTCCGCGAGCAGCACACAGGCGGCAACAGCAGTTGCTCCGGAGTCTATGCAGAAGGCGGCGGCCGTTCGCGACGCGCATGCACCAGAGCTGCTGGCGCACCCGGAGGTGCAAGCGGTTGGCGTGGGCGCGAGCCGAGACAATCCGCATGAGGCGGCGGTTTTGTTTTTCGTTAGCGCAGGGCAGCCGCGAACAAACATTCCCTCGCAGGTGGATGGTGTTCGCACGCGGATTGTCGAAAGCGCGCTGTTCTCGCAACGCGGCGCTTTGTCCGCAAAAGAGAGCGCGCAGCTCGAGCAATCGGCTGCGTCGGCCCCGGAGGTTTATCCGATTTCTGAAGCGGAGATGGCGCGAGCGAAGCCGGTGCACACCGCGCGGGCGCAGGAGCTGATGAACCTGCCGGGAGTGCAGGGCGTAGGCATCACCTCGAGCTTGGACGCTCCCGGGGAATCGGCGCTGATGATTTTTCTGGTGCGCGGGGCGGCGCACAATCCCATTCCAGCAGTCGTCGACGGACTGCGGACGCGCGTGCGCGAGTCCAGCCGTTTCCGTGCCGGATCCGGTGATGCAGGCCGACGTGGTGCTTGCGCGGTGGCGCCAAGCAAGACCCTCCCGCGCAAACCAGCGCTTAGCAACTAGCAGCTTCTTATTACTGGCGCTGCACCTTTCGCGGGCGTAGAATCCGCCACAAATGGAGCCGAACCTCTCCTTCGGCATATGCATGTGTAAGGAGGCGGTATGAGGCGATCTTTTCTTCTGCTAAGTGCGGTTTTGCTTGCGAGCCTCGGCGTTACCAACGCTGGGCAAGGCGCGCAAGAAAATCCCGACAAATCCAAAGCTACGGGTGACTACAAAATTGCGCCTGAGGATGTGGCGCGCGTAAACCCCGTCAAATCCAGCCCAGAAGGCCTTGCGGAAGCGCGCAAGGTATTTGGGTATGACTGCGCGATGTGCCACGGACCAAAAGGCGACGGCAAAGGCGACGTGGTGGAGTCGATGAAGCTGACCATGAGTGATTGGCGAGAGCCCACTACGCTGGCGAACGTGACCGACGGCGAAATTTTCTACATCATTACCAAAGGCAAAGGGAAGATGATGGCGGAAGGCGACCGTCTGCCGGAAAAGCTGCGCTGGAATTTGGTAAATCTGGTGCGTGCAATAGCGGCAAAGGGCGGCGAGCAAAAATCCGCGGCAGCGACTCCCACCCGGTAGCTTGGCGCACAACCTGCACATGGCGAGCCTCTGTGCTACGCTTTTCCTGAACATTTTTATAGCAAACGGAGATGCCGATGGCGCATTCACCACAATTTTTGAAGCTCGTGCAAGACGCAAAGACGCGCGTGAAAGAAACGAATGTTCCGGACGTAAAGCGGCGCATCGATGCGGGCGAGAAATTTCTGCTGATTGACGTGCGCGAAGACAATGAGTGGACCAAAGGGCATCTTCCGAATGCGGTGCACCTGGGCCGAGGCATCATCGAGCGCGACATCGAGCAGCGCATTCCGGATACTGGCGCGAAATTGATTTTGTATTGCGGCGGCGGTTTTCGCTCCGCACTGGTGGCGGAGAATTTGCAGAAAATGGGCTACACCAACGTGGAATCCATGGACGGCGGCTGGAAAGGCTGGACCGACGCTGGCCTACCAATTTCCAAGGACTAACTGTCATTCCCAATTCCAGTTGGCGAATTGTTCGCGCAGGGCGATTTTCTTGAATTTGCCGACAGACGTACGCGGTATTTCGGGGACAAAGACGAAGGCGTCGGGGATCTGCCATTTGGCGAAGGACTTAGCTAGAAATTCGCGAAGCTCCTCCGGCGTGGCGCTTGCACCATCTTTCAGGACCACAGCGGCTAACGGGCGCTCTTGCCACTTGGGATGCGGCACGCCTACGACGGCCGCTTCCTTTACGGCGGGATGACCCATTAGCGTGTTTTCGAGGTCGACGGAACTGATCCATTCGCCGCCGGACTTCACCAAATCTTTCGCGCGATCGACGATTTTTATGAAGCCTTCGTCATCCATGGTGGCGACGTCGCCGGTTTTAAACCAGCCGTCCTCGGTCCAGCGATGCGATTGGTCGGGCGCGTTGTAGTAGCTGGCAGCGACCCAGGGGCCGCGGACTTCGAGTTCTCCCGGCGTTTCTCCGTCGCGCGGGGCTTCCACTTCTTTCCCTTCTCCTTCGGGGCCGTCGTTACGCGTGACGCGTAGTTCGATGAAGGGCGCAGGCCACCCTTGTTTGGCACGAACCTCGTAGCGTTGATCTTCGCTCCAGTCCAGCATGTGGCGTTTGAGGCGTCCGACGGTTCCGACAGGAGTAGTCTCCGTCATACCCCAAAGGTGCATGATGCGCAGGTTATGTTTGTCCAGCGCGCGCATCAGGCCGATGGGCGGAGCGGTACCGCCGATCACGATGCGAACCGGCGATGGAAATTTCCAGCGGTCACGATTTTTCTCGAGCGCGCAAAGCACGCCAAGCCAAACCGTAGGAACGCCACAGGCGATGGTGACCTGCTCCTGCTCGATTAGGTCGAGCACGCTTTCCGCGTCCACGTTGGGTCCCGGCAGAATCAGACGCGCTCCAGTCATCACGCAGGTGTACGGCAAGCCCCACGCGTTGGCGTGAAACATGGGGGCGACCGGAAGGACGGTGTCGTGATGGCTGATGGCAAAACAATCCGCCATGGCCTCAGCGAAGGAGTGCAACACTATCGCGCGATGCGAGTAAACAACGCCCTTGGAAAAGCCCGTGGTGCCCGAGGTGAAGCACATCGCAGCCCCGTCGTTTTCGTCGAGCTTGGGATATTGGAAATCATCATCGGCTTCCGCGAGCAACTGCTCATAATCTAGAAAGCCTTCGGGAACTTGGCCACAGCCATAAGGAACAACGATGACACGCTCAAACGGCGCATCTTGGCGGAATTTTTCAAACACGGGCAGAAGTACGTCATCAATCAGCAAAAAGCGATCGGCAGCATGATTGGCAATGCCAGCAATTTCGTGCGGATGGAGGCGCAAATTTAGCGTATGCAGGATTCCGCCGGCGGAGGGAACACCAAAGAAGGCCTCGAGGTGGCCAACGTGATTCCACATCATGGAGGCGACGCGGTCGCCAGGGCGCAGGCCGAGTTTAGTTAGAGCCGAGGCGAGGCGGCGAGCGCGGCGATAGAAGTCGCCGTAGCAGGTGCGGACAATCGTGCGATCGGGCCGGCGAGAAACGATTTCGACACGAGCGAAGAGCTTGTCAGCGCGCTCAAGGAGCGTGGGAAGGGTCAGGGGAAAGTCCATCATCGTGCCGCGCATGGAACCTCGCACGATTCCGCACCAGGACGCGTCGTCGTTGAGGGCATCCTAACACCGATGCGCGCAAGGAGTTAGCGTGTCGTGTCGGGTTGCAGAGGGATCGGCGTCGGATGCCAGTGGGCCCTACAGCCTCTTTCCCGTTGCAAATAAGGTAAATTTTCGAGAGGATGCTAACGACCGCTGGAGTGTCCAGTCTCGCGCCCGTGGTGGCCCTGCTACCCGGACTGCCCGTGTACGACTCTCGTCCCTTCGGCGCGCTCCGCGACTCTTATTTGGGTTCCGGGCAGAAGGAGTGGGCAGGTGAAGAAGCTCTATATTGGGAATCTTCCGTTTTCCGCTACGGAAGATCAACTCCACGAGTGGTTCTCTCAGATCGGCGTTACACCCTCTGGCGTCAATCTCATCCGCGATCGTTTTACTGGACAATCGCGCGGGTTCGCGTTCGTCGAAGTGAATAGCGACGAAGACGCAGACCGCGCGGTGAATTCGTTGAATGGCCAGAATTTCGGCGGGCGCAATCTCGTGGTGAACGAAGCACGGCCTCAGGCAGAACGCGCCGGTGGCGGTGGCGGCGGGCGCGGCGGGGGATATGGCGGCGGGCGTGGTGGCGGTGGCGGCGGACGCGGTGGCCACGGTGGTGGCGGCGGACGCGGCGGTGATCGCGGCGGTGACCGAGGCGATCGCGGCAACCGCTGGTAAGCAAGCACTCTCCAGGTAGAGGCGGCTTCCTTCCGGAAGCGGCTAAACGTTCCTTGAAAAAGTTCTAAGAGGTAGTTGTGTGTTTCGCTTTCGTGTGCTCGACATCGGTGCGCTCGGCTTTTCCTTGCGCATAGCGATAACGCAGGACGCTGAGGGTTCGAATGGCGCGATCCACAAGGGACGGAACGTCCAGCGTGGCTTCGGCAGCGTCCAATGCCTCAGCCGTGGCGAAGAGCGCGGGCGATTTGGGTTGAAATACCGGGCAGCAATCGTGAAAGGGCTGTTCGGAAATATCGTGCGTGCCTATACGTCGCGCGATTTCCTGAATTTCCAGTTTGTCGTCGCCAATTAAGGGGCGGTACAGCGGAAGCCTGGCGATGGCGCCTACTGCTTGCAAATTCTGCAGTGTTTGCGAAGCCACTTGGCCGAGACTGTCGCCAGTGATCACGCCTTTGCCGCCACCGCGCAAGGCAATGCGTTCCGCTATACGCAGCATCAGGCGGCGGTAGAGAAGAATACGAAACGCATCGGGTGCCTGCGCGGCGATTTCGCGCTGCAAAGGTTCGAACGGAACAAGATACAGCTTTGCGGTGAACTGCCACGGCACCAGGCGCTCGACCAGTTCGCGTGCAACGTGAACGGAAGACTCTCCGGCCTCGGCGCCGCCTCCCCAGAAATGAACGAAACTCAAATGCGCGCCGCGCTTCATCATTTTGTACGCGGCCACTGCAGAATCGAAACCGCCAGACAGTAGGCAGACGAGCCGGCCGGCGGTGTTCGGCGGAAGCCCGCCCGGCCCGATGATGCGGCGCGCGTACACGAGCAGCGGGCCGCGGGTGATTTCGATCCTGCAGGTTAGGGCAGGCGCCTTTAGATCGACCCGCACATCGCGGCCTTCGCCCTGCAATTTGTCAAAGAGGTAGCCGCCGACCTCGCGCTCGATAGCCACAGCGTTCAAGGGAAAGTCTTTATCGCTGCGGCGGACCCGCACAGCAAAGGACGCGAATTGCTCGCTGCGAATTTCTTCCCAAGCAGCGGCACGAATCGTGTCGAGTGGATCGTCATTTAAGGCGGGGCGCCGCAACACGCGCGCGATGGCCAGGTGCGAAATGCCGCTGACACGCGTCAGGCGCTGCAAGGCTTCATTGACATGTGCGGCATCGGCAATTTCGATGATCAGGCGGTCGGCTGGCTTAGAGATGCGGGTGACAGCGATGCCGTCCAGCGCGCGGCGCAGCGCTTCCCGCAGCTTGTGCAAAAAAAAGCGGCGATTGCCTCGTTTGAGCCACAGCTCATGGTAGTGAACGACAATGTGCGCAGGAGCCATCATTCTTACTCGCCAACGTAGGCTGATGCGCGTAGTATACAGCCGCCTGCGAGTCGCTTTGCAGCCAACGTTCTAGTTCAGGGCCACAAGTCCCCGCAGGCAAGCACCTTCTACTCAACTTTCCGAGGCGAAACCGACGAGTCCAAAGCGCCAACAGGCCGTGCGAAACAATTAACCCCGTAACGGGTTTGATACAACGAGCGCTGAAATGTCTGGCGGCGTGCATGGCGGCGTATATCTTTAGGCCTCCTGACGGCGCGAGATGCAGTAGCGCACCGGGGAAAATACAGTTAACCCCAAGGGCAGGCTTAGCATCCAATCGGGCAGGAATTACGTCGAAGAGTAGTAGAAGACGACGATATGACAACTTGGCACAAACGCGATTGGAAACAGTTTTACGAACTGGCGCGCCGCCCATGGCAGCGTCATCGGCCGCCTCGGCCGGTGTATCCGACTGGGATTAATCGCGTGTTGCCGGCGCAGGGATTTAGTCTTTCTGAGTTGGATGATGCGGGCGTCGATCTCGACCTCGCGGAGCAACTGGGTTTGCCTGTGGATGCAGGGCGCATCGGCGCTTACGGCCCCAACGTGACTGTGCTGCGCGACTTCGTTCGTTCTTCGCGCCAGCCTCTGTAGTCTCCTTCTGTAGGGCATCACTATTTACATTTCCGTTGTTGCAAGTCGTTTCTTGAAGGCTAGAATGGCCGCGCTATTTTATGCGGAGGCTTGTTTTCATGAAGCGATTGCTACTTGTCGTGTGCCTTTGCTTGATGACTGGAATCGTAGCGCCAGCCAACGGCCCTGAGTACTCGATCCAGGCGATTCGCTATGCGAGTTCACCAGGCTTCCCAGTTTCAGGGCTGATTATGGGGGCGCCCAACGACGAGAAAGTGGACATCGCCATGGTCATTTGGCTGATTCGTGGCGGCGGACGCAACATCTTGTTCGATAGCGGCTTTCACCGCGAATCCTGGCTGAAGTATTTTCCCATGAACGACTTCGCGCGCCCAGATGAAGCGGTGCGCTCGGCTGGTGTAAAGCCGGAAGAAATCACAGACGTGGTGATCAGCCATGCTCACTGGGACCACATGGGTGGGATCGATTTGTTTCCGAAGGCTACCGTGTGGATACAGAAGGAGGAGTTCCGCTATTACACGGGAGAGGCGTGGCAAGCGGGCGGGCAGCATGGCGGAATCGATCCAGAGGATGTCAAGGAACTGGTGCGACTGAATACGGAAGGGCGGCTGCGGCTCGTCGATGGAGACAACGTCGAGATTTTTCCAGGAATTCGCGCGTACACCGGCGCGCGCCACACGTTCGCGTCGCAGTATATTCGCGTGGAGGGCAGTCCTAATTTCGTGCTGGCCTCGGACAATTGCTACTTGTATCGGAACTTAGCGGAACACAAAGCCAGCGCCACCTTTTCCGATGCGGACCAGGCCGCAAACGTAAAGAATCAAGCGCGCATGATCGAATTGGCAGGATCGCATGAGCGGGTCGTTCCGGGACATGATCCGCTGCAATTTCAGCGCTTCCCGACGCAAGGTCGCGTCGCGCGCATCAAGTAAATGCCTGTCAAACAATTGTGTACAGGTGGGTGTAGTTTGTGCCGTACCAGAGAAGCGCGTAAAATAAGAACCTCACCAATACTCCATGGCCTCTCCTTTTAACATCATCTCGAACAGCCCGGCACCGATGGTGCCGCCTCCTGGCACGCATCCGCGGCCGGAATGGCTGCGCGTTAAGTTCTTTGGCGGCGAACGCTACCAGGATTTGAAGCGCATCATGCGCACGCTGGACCTGCACACCGTTTGCGAGAGCGCGCGCTGCCCCAACATGGGTGAATGCTGGGAGCACGGCACGGCCACCTTCATGATCTTGGGAGACATTTGCACGCGCGCTTGCGGATTTTGCGCAGTGCCCTCGGGCAAGCCAGTGGGCCCCCCTGACGAGGAAGAGCCGTTTCGCGTGGCGGAGGCGGTCGCGCGCATGGGTTTGCGCTACGCGGTGGTAACTTCGGTCAATCGCGACGACCAGCCGGACGGCGGCGCGCACATTTTTGCACGCACGATCGGGGAAATTCGGCGGCGCGTGCCGGGCTGCAAGGTGGAAGTGTTGATTCCGGATTTTCGCGGCAACTGGAGCGCTCTGAATACAGTTCTGGCGACCAAGCCGGACGTGCTCAATCACAATACAGAAACCGTGCCGCGTCTTTACCGCCAAGTACGCAAAGGCGCTCTGTATGAGCGGTCGCTCGAGTTGCTGCGGCGTTCGAAAGAGGCGCATCCGGAAGTGCCGACCAAGACTGGATTGATGTTGGGCCTTGGTGAAGAAAAAGAAGAAGTGCTGTCTACGTTGCAGGATTTGGCGGGGCAGGGGACCGACATCCTTACGTTGGGCCAGTATTTGCAGCCAACGAAAGAGCATCTGCCAATCGTTCGCTACGTGCATCCGGATGAATTTGCGGAGTTCAAGATCCTTGGCGAAGCCATGGGATTCAAGCACGTGGAGGCCGGGCCCCTGGTGCGATCGTCCTACCATGCATTCGAGCAAACCGAATCTGCCAACAAATAGAATAGGTCTAACTAGCGAATTGCGGGATACCGCCGTCCGTAACGTGCTGGTCGCCGTTCACTTCCTACAGACTACTTGCCGACGGTGGTGGACCAGTCGGTGAATGGCACGGCGCGGCCGCCGCGCACTACGGTCGGAATCACGTGATCAAAACCCTTATGCGACTTGGCCGAATAATTCAGCTTGAGCTGCGGACCGAGCCCCAGGTCCTGTTGGTGGATGGACTCGATGTTGTGAACTAGTCCTTCCCGCGTCAACTCTTTACCGGCACGTTTCAGCCCTTCCACGATCACCATTGCATCCACAAAGCCCTCAAGGCTCACGAAATTGGGCCGCGAGGAAGGAGCGTATTTCGATAGGGTGCGCCGGTACAGGGCCACGCCCTTCAGGTCGGTGAGGTAGTAAGGCGGCACCACCTGCGTGATCACTATTCCTTCAGCGTCATCGCCGGCGTCCAGAATTAGCTCATCCGTGCCCACAAAGGAAACCGTAAGGAACAGCGGCCTCCAGTTCTTGGCGTGCGATTGTTTCAAGATCGGGGCAACTGTGTTGGGGGGACCGACAATGACAACGGCTTGCGGGCTCGCCGCGCGTACCGTATCAATCGCGCCGCCCACATTCGCGGTTTGCCGCTCGTACGAACCAACTTTAACCGGCTGCGCGCCATGCGCCTTGAGCGCTTCGGTGACTCCGCCTAGCACTGCTGTTCCGAAGGCGTCTTCCGGATAAATGACGCCCACTTTGCGATAGCCGAGCTTGTCCCACACGCCCTCGATCTGCTCGCGGGTTTCGTCGTAGTAGGACGCGCGCACATTGCTAAAGGGAAAGCGTGCTTGGGCCGACGGTGCGGAACATTACGACTTGGCCCTGGCTCCGATTAAAACGAGAGCCAATCCCGCGACAAGGAGCGCGGCGGTGGCGGCAACGGGGACTTGCGCGGTCTTTTCTTCGTCGACCGTGGCCTGAAAGGAACCGATTTTTGCCACTTGCTGCTGCTGGTGATAGGTGTAAGTAGGATGCAAAACTGCAGCGATGCCAAGCAGTATCAACACGACGCCTGCAATCATCAGTACGCGTTTCATTGAACAAACGTTAGCACAAGATCGCGCCGGCCGGTTTCGCCGTCGTCTTTAGAAACACCCCAGCGCCATAAAGGGCGCAGGGATTCGTTCGAAAGGCAGGGAGGTACTACGAACGGCTAGTTGCAGCGACAGCAGCGACTTTCTTTGCAGCTTTAGCGGCTTTTGCGGCAGTGGAAGCCTTGCGGCGCCTCTTTGTCTTCGGGGGCGTGGCGGGGGCTTCGCCAATGAGCTCCGCCGTCATCATGCTGGTGACGAACAGCTTTGGCCCATGATCATCGAAATCAACCGAAGTACGCTCCTGGTCTGAAGCGGTTACGATTCCCAGGCCGTACACATCGTGTTTGATTGTCTGTCCTTCTTGCATTGATTGCACAACGTCCTCCTGGACCACTCACTCGACGCGGATTAAAATTTTTGGTGGGTGCCTCGGCCGGTAAGCCAAAGCACCCGAATTCACAGGTTAGAGACTCGTTACGTTCTCCGCCTGAAGGCCCTTAGGACCTTTGGTCACTTCAAACTCAACAGCTTGCCCCTCGTTCAGCGACTTATAGCCATCCATCATAATCGCGGAGAAGTGTACGAAAACATCTTCCCCGGTTTGCCGCTGGATGAAGCCATAACCCTTTGAGGCATTGAACCACTTCACTGTTCCTTGTTCCTTTGACACTGCTGCCGACCTCGAGTTTGAGATTGCATTGCTTCTCTTGGTCCGTTTCCTGGTCGCCTAGCGGTGAACGCCTTGGATCCCAAGCGCCGTGACATCCTCCAGCCCGCAAAAAAAGGCCGCAAAGTTTGTCCTTGCAGCCTATTGAACGAGTCAAAAGGTAATACAAGAGCAACAAACGCTGGTAAAAATCATACCACGAAAACCCTAGTTTGTCCACGCGGAGCCAGCTTGGATTTGGTTCGGCCACCTTGCCGTAAATGACTGTTGACAATAGACTTACGTCGCATTTTATATTACGGGATTGAAGAAAAATGAAGCCAATCACCTATTCGAGGGACTCTGGCTGGATGGTCAAATTGCCCTCTCCCGAGGACTTTTTCTCCCAGTATTTGCGCACCCACGCTTCCCAGCTCTTACCTGCGGCTGGATCGCGTCCGGAAAACGCTAGTGCCGCGATTTCGGCATAGGAAATTTTAACCCGCTGGTTGGAATCGCGTGGCAAGACACGAACAAAGGAGCTCTCCAGAGTCGCGCCGGTCACGCGGTCAAAAATGTAACCCTCAATTTTGCTACCATCTTTCTTGGTGATGGCAACGTCACCGCGAAAATCGAACGCCTTTTCCAACGCCTCGCGCAGTTCGCTTTCCGTTGCAACGTCCGGCACCCAACCTTCCACGCTTTCGTGAACGGTTCCCGGCGCCACTTCCAGCTTTTCCGGGTCAAGCGCGGCATTTGCCGTGGCATGGCGCTCGGCATGCGTGGGAGCGCTCACGCGCGCGTCTCCTCAAGCTGTGCCTTGCCGGAGTTAATCTGCACCAGTGGGTTGTAGGCGTGCACAGGGTTAACAGGCTCATTCAGCAGGGACAAAGCATCGGGGTCTTTGTACACACCTGAGAAAGTGGCCTTCGTTGCAGCCCAGAGTCCGCGCAATCCGCTAAACGTATGATCCATCGCGCTCGCTTCGTAGCCGCTGTGCACCATGCAATTGGCGCACTTCGGGTTTCCAGACTCTGTGCCGTAATTCTGCCACTCCGTCGTCTCCAGCAATTCTCGGAACGAGTCCACGTAGCCATCTTGCAGCAGATAGCAGGGCTTCTGCCAGCCGAAGATGTTGTATGTCGGCATCCCCCACGCCGTGCACTTGTATTGTTGCTTGCCCATCAAAAATTCGAGGAAAAGGGCCGATTGATTGAACTGCCAGCTCTTCTTGCGGTTGGAAAGGATGGCGCGGAAAAGCCTACGGGTTCGCGCTCGTCCCAGGAAGTGCTTCTGGTCCGGCGCTTTATCGTAGGAATAGCCGGGAGAGAGCATCATGCCCTCGACGCCCAGCTCCATCATTTCGTCGAAGAACGCGCGGACGCTATTGGGATCGGCGCCATCGAACAGCGTGGTATTGGTGGTCACCCGGAAACCGCGCTTTACGGCCTCCTTGATGCCCTCCATCGCGAGATCATACCCGCCCTCGCGGCACACCGAAAAATCATGGTGTTCGCGCTGCCCGTCCATGTGCACTGAAAAAGTCAGGTATTTGCTGGGCCTAAAGAGATCCAGCTTTTCTTTTAGCAAGAGTGCGTTCGTGCAGAGATAAATGTATTTCTTGCGGGCGACCAGCCCTTCGACAATCTTGTCGATCTGCGAGTGCATCAGCGGTTCGCCGCCGGGAATGGAAACCATGGGCGTCCCGCACTCATCCACTGCCTTGAAGCACTCTTCGGGCGTCAATTCCTTTTTCAGGATATGCGGCGGGTACTGAATTTTGCCGCAACCTGCGCAAGCCAGATTGCAGCGAAACAGCGGCTCGAGCATCAATACAAACGGGTAGCGCTTCCGCCCGCTCACCTTCTGCTTCAGCACATAGGTTGCAACGGTCCAAGCTTGTGATATCGGTACGGGCATCGAGCCTGCTTATCTCCGAATTGGCAGGGGAACAGCGAACCGGCCCCTCAGCCTCTTTTATTGTAAACGACAACCTCTATTGTAGACGACAATGTCGCAATTCGCCGCCATTCGTTTTTGAGCGAACCGCAGCGATGTTCCTGACTGGCACGCCACGTGCCTTTTTGACGTGCGTTTACCCTAAGCCTCGAAGGGCCGCCTCTTTTCAGATGTGTGCCACCGCGCGCGCCGTCCGTGCTGATAGGCGCGCCTCTCACCAGTTCGGGCCCCGCCAGGCGTAAACTGAAATCCAAGCTCGAAGGCAAGCTCATGTCGCGACCCAACCTCCTCTCGCTCTTCGATGATTTCCACCGGCAAAGCAAAGATATCGCCGCAATCCAGCGTCGCGGCTATCGACGCGAGTCGTGGACCTACGCTGATCTCGCAAAAATCGCCTTACGCCTTGCACACGACCTAAAACAAAATGGCGTCCGAACTGGCGACCGTGTCGTCATTTGGGGACCGAACTGCGCCGAATGGATCGCGGCCTTCTGGGGCTGCCTCCTGCGAGGAGCGGTCGTGGTGCCGATTGATGACGGCGCCACACCCGACTTCGCCGCACGTGTTGCACGTGAAACATCCACCAAGGTGGTCATAGCCTCGAGGGGAAAACCTATCCTCGCCGCTGCCATTCCAGCCTTGAACCTGGAGGATTTACCGGACAGGTCACGCGAGGCGTACATCACGGTAACTGTTCGCGATCCTCACGCAATGCCTCCTCACATCTGCCAATCCCTCGCCGACGAGCCCATCACCCGCAATCACGTCGCGCAGATCCTGTTCACCTCAGGCACCACCGCCGAGCCGCGTGGCGTCGTCCTAACCCATGGCAATTTTCTGGCGAATCTCGAGCCGCTCGAGCGTGGAATTGTGCCCTACCGCAAGTACGAACGCTGGCTTCATCCCCTCCGCTTTGTAACTCTGGTGCCCATCAGCCACGTTTTCGGCCAATTCATGGCGCTGTTCGTTCCGCCGCTGCTCGGCGCCGCAGTAGTCTTCGAGCCATCCCCAAACGCCTCAGAAGTGATCCGCACGGTCAAACGCGAGCGCGCCACAGCGCTGATTACCGTTCCTCACATGCTTGATCTGCTGCGCAACGGCATCCTGCGCGACCTTGCAGCGCTCGGTGAAGTCGAATGGTTTGAGCGCACGTTCGCCGCCGCGAACGGCCGAAAATTTCTTCGCCGCGCCTGGATGTTCCGCCGCGTCCGCCGCCGCTTCGGGTGGAAATTTTGGGCATTCATCTCCGGAGGCGCAGCCCTCTCCGCGGAGACCGAAGAATTCTTCAAGCGCCTGGGCTACGCCGTAGTGCAAGGCTACGGCATGACAGAAACGGCTTCGCTTATCAGTCTCAATCATCCGTTCCGCGCCGCGCAGGGTTCCATCGGCAAAGTCTTGCCTGGGCGCGAATTCCGGCTCGGGGAAGATGGCGAGATCCTGGTCCGCGGAGAAAACGTCGCCAGAGGCTATTGGCAAAAGGGCACACTACAGGATTCAGGCGCGACTGAAGAAAACGGGGGCTGGCTGGGCACCGGCGACCTCGGCGAGCTCGATGCCCAAGGCAACCTGCGCTTTCGCGGCCGCAAGAAAAGCGTCATCGTAACTCCCGCCGGCCTCAACGTGTATCCGGAGGATCTCGAAACCGCGCTCCGCAAACAACTCGCCGTTCGCGACGCCGTAGTTATTCCCCTCGATCGCAACGGGAACGCCGAACCGTTCGCCGCTCTCCTGTTACGCGATGGGGACGAAGCAGCCGCGCGGCTCGCCATCGAAGGTGCCAACAATTCTTTGGCGGAATATCAGCGCATACGGCGTTGGATCATCTGGCCTGAACCCGATTTTCCCCGCACTCCAACAGGCAAGCCGAAATTAGCCGCGATCGCCGCCGTGGCTACAAAACTTTCCGGCGCACCACAAAACGATGAACCGGCTGCCGTAGCGGCCACCAGTCGTGGCGGGCGCCTTTCGTCAGAATCAACCGACGGCGTATCCAACATCGTCGCAAGCCTTGCGAGGCATGATGGCTCGCAAGATCTGGAGCGCGACCTTAACCTCAGTTCCCTGGACCGCGTCGAGCTAATGAGCGCACTAGAGCAACGTTACCAGACCGAGCTAAACGAAACCGCGTTCGCCAATGCTAAAACTGTCGGCGACGTGCAGCGGCTTTTGCATGATCCGGCAACTCGCCGCACCGAATACAGTTTCCCGCGCTGGGCACAACGCGAGGCTGTGCGCTGGATGCGCCTGGCCGTTTACTACGGGTTGGTCTGGCCCTCCACGCAAATCCTCGCCCATCCAAAAATTGTCGGCCGCGATCATCTCAAGGATCTGCGCGGCCCGCTTCTCGTCATCTGCAATCACGTCACCCGCCGAGCCGATATCGGACTCGTCCTTGCCGCGTTGCCGCCGCGTTTTCGCAATCGTCTCGCCACTGCCATCGGCGGAGAAACCCTGCACAGCATGTGGCGGCCTCCCCGAGAGTGGTTCTTCGCCAAGCGCTGGGCGTATCAGCTGGGCTACTGGCTGATCATTGCTCTGTTCAATGTCTTCCCGTTGCCCAGATTTTCAGGGTTTCGCGAGAGTTTCCGCTACGCGGGCGAATCCGTCGACCGGGGCTACAGCGTCCTGGTCTTTCCCGAAGGCGAAATCACCAAGAACGAAACTGGCGAGATGCAGCCGTTTCACTCAGGCATGGGCCTGCTGGCAGAAAATCTTCGCATCCCGATTGTGCCCATACGCATGGATGGCGTGTGGCAGATGAAGCGCGAGGGCCGCCGCCTGGCGCGCCGCGGTGAGATCACAATGCGCATCGGGCCACCGGTCACCTTCGCGCTCGCGACTCCGCCAGACGAAATCGCGCAAACGCTCGAATCGGTTGTGCGTAACCTTTAATTGCATTTTGGCTAACATCAGCAAGTGCAAAAAGCGCCGCTCGGGCTTTCTGTGGCAAAATAGAGGTTTGCAGGAACGAGTTTATGGGTAACAGAACGACATTAGAAGCAGATCGTCCCGCGAAAGCACCCAAAGCGGGCAAGAAATCCTCGGTTAGCAGCGCAGCAGAGCGCGAGCGCATCGTCGACACGTTTCGCCGCTGGGGCTACAATGAAGCCAATCTTGATCCGCTCGGCTTTTTCGGGCCTTTTCCCCAACCCGATCTGCAAGGGCTGATCGGTGAGGCTGCCGAAGAAGCCCGCCGCATCTATTGCGGAACGATTGGCGCCGAGTTCATGCACCTTCCCCAGCCGGAACGCCGCCAATGGATTGCGGAGCGCCTCGAGGGCCCTGCCGGCGAAGTCGATCGGAAAAAGGTTTTGGAACGCCTGATCCGTGCCGACCTGTTCGAGCAAGTCCTGCAATCTCGCTATCTAGGAACCAAGCGGTTTTCCCTGGAAGGCGTGACTGCTCTGATCCCTCTCCTCGATTCCATTCTGGACACGGTGGGCGAGCACGGCGCCGTTGAATCCGTCATGGCCATGAGCCATCGCGGCCGCCTCAACGTGATGGTTCATGCTGCCTGCAAGCCACCGCACGAAGTCGTCGCCGGATTCGAGGACGTTGACCCGCGCAGCGTGCTCGGCGCCGGTGACGTGAAGTATCACGTCGGCGCAACCGGCACATATGTCACCTCCGCAGGTAAGGAAATCGGCATCCACCTCGTGTCCAACCCGAGCCATTTAGAAGCGGTCGACCCAGTGGCCATTGGCAGGGTTCGCGCGAAACAAACGCGTTACGGTGCCGACAGCGCCAGCAAAGTCGTTCCGATCGTGATGCACGGCGACGCCGCTTTCGCCGGCCAGGGTATTTGGGCGGAAACGCTCAATCTTGCTGACCTTCCGGCTTACACCGTGGGCGGCACGGTCCATATCATCGTCAACAATTTAATCGGCTTCACCACGCGCCCGCAGCAGGAGCATTCGTCCCGCTTCGCCTCTGACATTGCCAAGCGCCAATCCGTTCCCGTCTTCCACGTCAATGGCGAGGATCCCGATGCCGTCGTGCGTGTGGGAAAGCTAGCCGCCGAATATCGAGCGCAATTTGGCAGCGACGTTGTGGTCGACCTTATCGGCTATCGCCGCCACGGTCACAGCGAAGTGGATGACCCAACGATTACGCAGCCGCGCCTCTACGACCGCATCAAGAATCATCCGCCGCTCTGGCGCATTTATTCCGAGCGTATTGGCGTGCAGCCCATGCAAATTGTTGAGAACGTCCGCAAGGAATACGAAGAAGAGCAAACCAAGGCCCGCGCGACCAAAAAAATCCCTCAACTGCGGCAGCTCCCTGAATATTGGTCGGCTTATCATCGCGGCCGATTTAAGCCGGACTACGAGGCCGATACCGGCTTGAGTCCCGAAAAATTAGCGGAAATCACCGATGCCCTCGTCCGTGTTCCGGAAGGTTTTCACGTGCATCCCAAAATTGCCAAGCTGCTCGAGCAGCGGGCTGAGATGGGGCATGGTAAGCGCGCCGTTGATTACGGCTTCGCGGAGGCGCTTGCCTTTGGTTCCGTGCTGCTGGAAGGAAACCCGGTCCGCTTAACGGGACAGGATACCGAGCGCGGCACGTTCAATCAGCGCCATGCCATGCTGGTCGACACCGAAACGGAAGAAGAATATTGCTCCCTCGCGCACCTAGCGCCAAATCAGCCCTTTTGTGAAATTCACAATTCCTCGCTCTCCGAAGCGGGCTGCGTCGGTTTCGAATACGGTTTCAGCCGGGATTACCCCGAAGCCTTAGTTTTGTGGGAAGCGCAGTTCGGCGATTTCGCGAACGGCGCGCAGGTCATCATCGACCAATTCATCAGCGCCGGTGAAGACAAATGGGATCTCCCCTCTGGCCTGGTCATGCTTCTTCCGCACGGCTACGAAGGCCAGGGTCCGGAGCATTCCAGCGCACGCATCGAGCGCTTTATGCAGCTCGCCGGCGAAGAAAACATGCAGATCTGCCAGCCTTCCACCGCCGCGCAATATTTTCACCTGCTGCGTAGGCAAGTTCGTCGTCCGTGGCGCAAGCCGCTCATTGTATTCACCCCGAAAAGCATGCTTCGCCATCCCGACGCATCGTCCAGCATCGAGGAGTTCTCGCACCCGCGCTTTCTACCCGTAGTTCCCGACCGCGAAGTGCAGGACGCCAAACGCATCCTCATAGCCAGTGGCAAAGTCGGGCACGAGCTTCGCGCCGAGCGTCGTCGACGCAAAGACACCAGCACCGCGATTATCTTCCTCGATCAGCTTTACCCGCTGCTCCGCCCGGAAATTGCCGCCGCAATCGACGAACATCCGAACGCGCGCGAAGTCGTCTGGGTTCAGGAAGAGCCAAAGAATATGGGCGCGCACTTCTTCGTTATGCCGCGCATCGGTCAGCTTGTCCAGAGCAAGGGGCTGAAGATGCGCTCCATCAAGCGTTCTCCAAGCGCCAGCCCCGCCACCGGCTCTGCGAAAGCCCATGAACTGGAACAAAAGACCCTGCTGAGCCTCGCGTTTACTACAGCTAGCGAGTAGTTGCGCACGCCCTCACGCATCGCGCAACCGAGGCCCCATCCAAACCATGCGATACGCATAGTTACGCTTCAGGATGGCTCGCAGCTACTCATACCTCAGCGCCACGATGGGGTCGACTTTGCTGGCGCGGCGCGCGGGCACGAGGCTGGCGAACAGCCCCGCGGCAATCAAGACGAGAATCATAACGGTAAACGTCAAAGGCTCCGCGGGTCGCATTCCGTCCACCAGGTGCACCAAGAGACGCGCCGCTGCCAAAGCTCCAGCGACACCGACCACGATGCCGGCAAAAATCATCACCAGGCTCTGGCGAAGAATCAGCCATACGACCTGACCGGCGCTAGCGCCCATCGCGATGCGCACGCCTATCTCGGGCACGCGCTGCCCCGTCAAGTACGCGAGCACGCCATAAATGCCGATGCAAGCCAGTAGCAAGGCCAAGCCCGCGAAGACGCTGAACAACATCATCACGAAGCGCTGAAGAGCGAGCGACTCACTCGCAAGTTCGTCCATGGTGCGAACGTCATAGAGTGTTTGATCGCCAGTTGTTCCACGCAGCTCGCGCCCCAGTGGCTCAACTAGACTTAGGGGGGATACGGTCGTACGGGCAGTCAGCGACATGAATGAAGAAAATAAATGCATTAAGTGGTCTGGGACTTGGCCAAAGGGATAGTAGATCTGATCCCGTATTTCGGCTTGATCGTCACTGGCGAGTCCCCAATGACGAACGTGTCCGACCACGCCAACCACCCGGATCGGACCTTGTCCCATGGCTTGGATAGATAGACGCTTGCCGACGGCGTCCTGGTTTGGGAACGCATGCTGTGCCAAGACCTCATCGATTACCACAACGGGCTCAGTCTCCAGGCGATCATGGTCATCGAAGAATCTGCCTTGGCGTAGCGGAATACCCATTACCTTCAGATAATCCGGCGTCACGCAAGATGCGAGCGCAATCGGAAGTTCATTCGGCGGCGGCGGTGCAGGAGTAGTCCAATAGCCGAGAAAATTTTGACCAACACGCATGGGGATAATGTCGCTTAAAGCAACGAATTGCACCCCGGTTACGCCACGTGCGCGGTCAAGAACATCCTGCCAAGCTGCTCGCATCTTTGGCGCGCTTTGAAGTGTGCCAGGCGAAAGAGCCACGTGCGTTGCGAGAACATTGTGACTGTTGATTCCGGGATCGAGATACGACAGGCTCAGGACCGTGCGGGCAAGCGCTCCCGCAGCCACAAGCAGCACGATAGCTACAGCGATCTCGAACATCACGAAGCCGCTGTGGAGGCGACGCGAGCTTCCCGTAACCGCACGGGCTCCGGCGCGTAGCGTCTGTTCTAGATCGCGCGTTGGTGCACGCAGTGCAGGGGCCAGTCCAAAGAGCAGACCGCTGAGTAACGAAACGGACAGCGCAAACAGCAGCACACGCCAATCGATCCGGATTCCCTCGGCGCGCGGCAAACTGCCTGGCCAGAAGACCACGAACGGACGAATACCAGCAGCTGCCAGGAACACCCCAAGTGCCCCTCCGAGAAGCCCCAGCGCAGCACTCTCGGTCAAACATTGGCGCACAAGCCGGCTCCGGCCGGCGCCGAGTGCCACGCGCATAGCAAGCTCACGTTCACGCGCAACCGCACGGGCCAGCAGCAGGCTGGCCACATTTACGCATGCGATTAGCAGCACGAGGCCGACCGCACCGAGAAGCAACCAGAGCGTGGACTCAACATCTCCGACTAACTCTTGATGAAGGGGCAAAGCTTGAAAGTTGCGGCCGGCATTCGCTTTTGGATACTGTTCAGCGAGTTGATTGCCTAAGGTCGTAAGCTCGGCTTGTGCTTGGGTCAGAGTCAGGTTAGGGAGCAGGCGGGCTACAACGTGAAGAAAATTCGCCTCCCGATATTGCATCCGAGGCTCCGTGTTTTGACCAAGCGGTGTAAATACCTCCGCCCCTCCATCTAACTGAAAACCCACCGGTGCGATGCCCACTACTTTGTACGACTTTCCTCCAAGAATCAGCGGCTCACCTATAGCCGTCGGCCTTCCGCCGTATCGGCTCTGCCACAAGCCGTAGCTAATGATGACTACCGGTGCCCCTCCACGCTGGTCTTCTTCAGATCGGAACTCTCGCCCCCCTAAGAGATTGACGCCGAAAACGGCGAACAACTCCTCCGAGATTTGGCGGCCGTTGACGTACTCCGCCTGTCCAGGCTCGCTTACCGTATCTCCGCCGTAAGTCCATGCCGCCAGACGCGAAAGAGAGCGCCTCTCGCGCCTAAGGTCGAGAAAGTTGGGGTACGAGATTCCCCAATTATCACCATATTTTTCGGTGTACCCATGTAGCGTGACCAGCCGCTCCGGGTCTGGGTACGATAGTGGCTTGAGCAGAACACCGTTGATCACCGTGAACATCACGGTGGTCGCTCCGCTCCCAAGCGCCAGCGTCAACAACGCAACGGCAGCAAACCCTGGCTTTTGTCGCAGGGTGCGAACCGCATAGCGGACGTCCTGAATACAATCCACAAGCCAACGCCATCCCCACATGTCCCGCGTCGTTTCCTCCGCCAGGCTCACATTTCCGAATTCCCGGCGCGCGGCAGCCACGGCTTCCTTTTGCGTTCGGCCCGACTCCATTTCCTCGCGCTCCGCTAGTGTCAGGTGCGCCTGGATTTCTTCCTCCAGCTCTTCATTGCGCTGCCTTTTTCCCCAGAGTGCGAATCTCATCCTTCGCTCTCCTCGTTCGACGGATTCAAAACCCCTGAAATCGCGTCCAAGAGCCTCGCCCACCGCGAGCGCTCCGCGACCAAGTGCTTCTTCCCCGGATTCGTGAGGCGATAAACGCGCAAGCGCGGCCCCACTTCGGATTTCTTCCATTCCGCGGCGATCCACCCCTTTCGTTCGAGGCGGTGCAGCGCCGGGTACAGTGAACCCGTATCCACTTTCAGGATCTCGCCGGAGTTCATGCGGATGGCCTTGCTGAGCGCATACCCGTGGCGCGGGGCCCACTGCAGAGTCTGCAGAATCAGCATATCCAGCGTGCCCTGCAGGATTTCCGTGCGATTTTGATAGCGATTCTTTTGGCCGCTCATAGGATGCGGTGGGTAGTCTGTCTCCTTACCTGTAAGTAGGACGACTACATGCCAAAAATGTTTCCTCGTAAAGCTAAATTTTCTCCACGCAGGCGTCGTACCCAGCGCCCGAATACTTCGCGTCTATTCGCCAAGCCTTTAACATTCCATTCATATCCGCGTCATTCCCTCGTCACGCCACGTGCCCACACTCCATGTATCTACTGTGCTAGGTGAACACAAACAATCCAATGCCTTTCTCATTTCGCGGGCCTACGGTACACTTCGAACAAGCCGGCGGGCGGAACGTGCCACCTGCATGAAAAGAATCCTGATTATTGAAGACGACCGCGATATCGTGGAACTGGTTCGCTACAACCTCGCAAATGAAGGTTTTCAGGTCCAAGCGGCCTTCGACGGCACCAGCGGTCTCAATACTCTGAAGAAAACGCCTCCGGATCTCCTGCTTCTCGACCTCATGCTTCCCAAGGTTTCCGGGCTCGACATTTGCCGGGAAGTTCGCCGGGATGACTCGCTGAATCGTCTCCCTATCCTGATGCTCACTGCGCGTGGCGATGAAGCCGACCGCGTTGTGGGCCTTGAGATGGGCGCAGACGATTACGTCACCAAGCCTTTCAGCCCCCGCGAATTGCTGGCGCGCGTCAAAGCGTTGCTCCGCCGTGCGGAGCCGCCTTCGGACTCGCCCCGCACCATTGAAGTCGGCAAGCTGGCCATCGATCCGGCGTCGTATCGCGTCAGTCATTCCGGGAAGGCCGTTCCGCTCAGCACGCTCGAATTCCGGCTGCTCTATTACCTTGCATCGCGGCCTAATCGGGTTTTCACGCGCGACCAGCTTCTCGATGCCGTCTGGGGCACCGATCGCTTCGTCACTCCGCGCAGCGTGGACGTTTACGTTCGTCGCCTGCGCGAAAAAATCGAAGGCGATCCCGAGAATCCTGTCCACCTGAAAACCGTCCGCGGCGCCGGGTACTTGTTCGAAACTCGTGCGGCATAATCTTTTCTGGAAACTCGCCTTTACTTTCCTCGCACTGCTTCTGAGCGTGCTGGTCGCCGTCGATTTCTTTGCCGAGCGCGCTCTCCGCGATGAGTACACTCGAACTACGTTGGGGCAATTGGAGTCAGTCGCGCGCCTCGCTAAAGCCCGGCCGCCTCAGCTCTCCTCCGTTCCTCCCAGCAGCCCTGCAGATCGCGCCGCTCTGGACCAGTGGGTCAGCCAAATGGCCGCCAGCAATGTGCGCGTCACAGTAATCACGGCTGACGGCCACGTGCTCGCCGATTCGCAATCCGACCCACGCACCATGGAAAGTCACGCTGATCGCCCTGAAGTTCGCGACGCCTTAGCTAAGGGCGAAGGCCACTCAGCACGTCGAAGCGTCACCATGGGCCGCGACTTGCTCTACTACGCTGTTAGATCCGAGGCGGCGGGAACTCCCATCGTCCTGCGCTTCGCCGCTCCGCTGACAACAGTGCATGAAACTCTCGTGGCCTTCCGTCGCAAACTGTGGTTTGCCTCGGTCATTATCTTGCTCCTCGCTGGTACGGCATCGCTCCTGGTTACTTTGGGATTCTCTGACCGCATCGAGCGCCTGAAGGAGTTTTCGCGCCGCGTCGCCGAAGGCGATTTTCGCCCGCTACCCGGCGACGGCTCTGGCGACGCGCTCGAAAAACTGGGCGCTTCCCTGAATCAAACCGCTGCCCGCCTTGATCAAACAATTCGCACTCTTACCGAAGAGCGCAACCTTTCCTCCGCGATTCTCGGCAGCATGGTGGAAGGCGTCGCTGTCGTGAGCGGCGCGGAGCGGCTGGTCTTCGCTAATCAGAGCTTCGCCGAAATTTTGGCGCTCGATCTTTCTCCGCAATCGGGAAGCGCGCTCGTTGAGATCGTCCGCCAGACAGACTTGATCGAAGCCGTTCGAAAGGTTTTGGCCGGCGAGCCGCGCGTGGAATCCGAAATCGTTACCGGGACGCTGCGCCAGCATTTTTTTGCCGCTACGGTGGGCGCAGTCCGCGCCGGTGAAACCTACGGCGCCGTGGTCGTGCTCCACGACATTACCGAACTGCGCAGACTTGAACGAGTGCGCCGCGATTTCGTCGCCAACGTTTCCCATGAATTTCGCACGCCCCTCACCGCCATCCAGGGTTTTGCGGAAACTCTGCTCGCCGGCGCGATGGACGACCCGCAAAATCGCGAGCGTTTCCTCGAGATCATCGTGGAGCATTCACGCCGCCTTGCGCGCCTCACCGAAGACCTCCTCAAGCTCTCAAAAATGGATGCTGACCGCCTCGAGCTGGAGATTCGCCGTGTCAGCGTCTCGCAGCTCATCGAATCCTGCATCGAGACCGCGCAGCACCGCGCCATCGAAAAAGAGATCTCCATTTCCGTGCAACCTACTAATGGCGTCCCGGATATTGCCGGCGACCGTCGCCGTCTCGCTGAAGTCTTGCAAAATCTGATCGACAACGCCCTGCAATATACGCTTTCCCGCGGCGAAATCTTGGTCAGCGCCAAACCCCGCGATGGTGAAGTCGTTTTCACCGTAGCCGACACCGGCATCGGCATTCCGAAAACAGATCAGTCCCGCATTTTTGAGCGCTTCTACCGCGTCGACGCCGCGCGCTCCCGCGAGCTCGGCGGCACCGGACTAGGTCTCTCCATTGCCAAGCACATCGTGGAAGTTCATGCAGGCCGCATCTGGGTCGATAGCGAAGTCGGCCGCGGCTCGCAATTTCATTTCACCATCCCCATCTTTGACGCTGAACGCGCTGCACGCCCAAGTCCGGCTGCCGCCACCCGTGCCACGGGCCGGGGTTCGGCATAAGGCCGCTCGACTGAAACACCGCTCCGATTTTGTTTCACTTTGCATTCACAATTCTTTCATCAGCGTTTAATCGTCCCGCCCACACACTTTCGTTTACGAGCGGAAGTGTGGCCTCTCACTCACCTTCCGCACGGAGGACCAGTTCATGTCGAGCACCTCAGCCGGACTCACCGAAGCAGTCCTGTACGACGCGCTGGTGAACTACCTGGTGTCCATGGCCCGCACCGTGGAAGGGGCCATGAATCGCGCCCTCGACGCGCTCATCTCGCTCGACAGCTCCCGCACCTCCAACCTCCCGGGCGAAGTATTCCTCCTCGAGCCGCGCATCAACGAAATGGAAATCGTTATCGACGAGCACGCCATACGCCTGCTGCGCCGCGGCTCCTTTTCCGACGACGAAATGCGCCTCATCGTGGCTGCGCTCAAAATCACCAACGACCTCGAGCGCATCGGCGACCTCGCCGTCAATCTCGCGCAAGGCGCGGTTTCGCTGCGTGAAATGCCCGGCGCACGCGTTCCGGAAGAGCTTGCTCCGATGGCCGTCGCCGTGCGCGCAATGGTCAGCAAGAGCCTCGGCGCGCTCATCTTTCGTAATGTTGAAATGGCCACTCAGGTCCTCGAAAGCGACGACGTCGTCGACCAATATCGCGACCGCATCTTTGAAAATTTGCTCGCTGGCATGACTCAGCAAGCCACCTTCGTCAGTCCCGGCTTGCAGTTCATTCTGGCCACGCGCCACCTCGAACGCATCGCCGACCACGCCACCAACATCGCCGAGGACATCATCTTCTGGGTGCGCGGACTGGACGTCCGCCACGGCCGTGGCCTGACCATGCGCCCGGACCGCTCCGACGAGCAAGGCAACTCCGAAACAGACGGCCAATCCACCGCCGAAGGCGCGCTGCTCGCCCCGTCCGAAGCTGCCGTGGTCATCGAGAATTCACACGCGCTTGATGCCGGTGTGACCCCGGCCGGAGACACTGAGCGCGCTTGATCTTCACTTAACGTCCTACCCTGGGGATCGGCGCACCCCTGGCGCCGGTCCCTCTCCTCCCTCCCCATAGCACTGAAATCGCTCGTCACCGATGCCCAACACAAGCCGAGCTAACCAATCCGAAGCGCTCTTATCCACATCACACGAAACTTAGGTCCAAGCGCGTGCTAAACTTAGATGTTTGGGGAGGCGCGATTCTGTGAATTGGGGCTGGTTTCTACTCCGAATTGTCATCGGCTTAACAATTTTGACCACGCTGTTTCTCTCCCAGCGCTTTTGGTATCGCTCCATTTGGCGTGCCACGGCCAATCGGCGCGCGGTCTCGCTTCGCGTCACGGTACGCTTGGTCTACATCGCTCTTCTCGTTCTCATGATCGGCTCCATGATCGATGGCGTTCGCATGGCCAAACACGCTCACCTGATTCCCAGCGACAACGTGATTGATATGTTTGCCGGCCTGTGGTTTACCAGCGCACTTTTCGCCTATCTCGCCGTAAAGCTGGTTCGCGGCATCGACCGCCTCTGGACCTCTGGACGATCCGCCGCCCGGCGCAACTCTGCGCCAACCCCGAGCACGTCCGCCAGCTTGGAGAAAGTAAGCGCGCCGGCACCGATAACGCCCGCCTCGGCGGAACTTCTTCCTGATCCATCGCGCCGCTACTTTTTCCGAACCGCCTCCGCCCTCGCCGGCGCCGCTCCATTTCTCAGCGTGATGTATGGCTTCGCCGCCGAGCGCCTCGACTACCGCGTCCGCCGCGTAGAGATTCCCAC
This sequence comes from Candidatus Acidiferrum typicum, assembly GCA_025463055.1. Lineage (GTDB taxonomy): Bacteria > Acidobacteriota > Terriglobia > Acidiferrales > UBA7541 > Acidiferrum > Acidiferrum typicum_A. The sequence goes on along the minus strand of JAOAPV010000005.1, from coordinate 240,056 downwards.
CGCCAATCTCCCGCCCGCTCTCGATGGCATGAACATCGTCCAGCTTAGCGACATTCACCTCAGCGGTTACATGAGCCGCACCGATGTCCGCCGCGCGGTGGAAATGGCCAACGATCTCGGGGCCGATCTCGCCGTCGTCACCGGAGATTTCATCACCGGAGCCTCCGACCCGCTCGCCGATTGCATCGACGAAATACGCCAGCTTCGCGCGCCTCTCGGCATATACGGTTGCAACGGCAATCACGAAATTTACGCCAGGGCCGAAGACGCCGCGGAACGCCTCTTCGCGCAATCCGGCATGAAGCTGCTCCGCCACGAAAATGTGCAGCTCGCGTTTCGCGGCGCGCACTTCAATCTTCTCGGCGTCGATTACCAGCGCGAACGCACGCCCGGCGGCCATCGCCTTCAGATGCTTCCCGATCTCGCTCCCCTGGTTCGTCGAGACATCCCGAATATCTTGCTCTCGCACAATCCGAACACCTTTAATCGTGCCGCGGAACTCGGCATCGAGCTGTCGCTGGCTGGTCACACACACGGCGGCCAAATCCAGGTGGAAATTCTCGACCACCGCCTGAGTGCTGCGCGTTTCATCACCGACTACATTGCCGGCGCCTACTTCCGCCCGCTCTCAATGCCTGCGCCCAATAATCGTGCGCTCAAAGACGCAAACTATTCCGAGAACAATGGCGCACCGATCTCCAGTCACGCGCAGCCGCCACTCTCCGTGCTCTACGTCAATCGCGGACTCGGCACCGTCGGCGCCCCGGTTCGACTCGGAGTCCCACCAGAAATCACCCTGATCACGCTCCGCCGCGCATAGCCTATAAGCTCTCTTCAGCGCACGCCCCGGCGAGAGCTTTTCGTGTCCTCTGTGCCATAGCCGCTTTCTCGATCCCGTTGGGTGCTCCACAAATGTCTCTGTGCTATCGTCAAAGGCGGTGGCGGCATGGACCAATCCAACGAACCAAATCGCATTTCCCGCGACCTGGACGACTCCTACGAGTCCCAGGAAACGGACCTCTCGCCTGCCTCACCGTTTAGCCGCTGGCTTGCCGCAGTTGTCTCTCTCGGCGCCAGTGACCTGCTCCTGGTACAAGGCGCCCCGCCTTGCATGCGAGTGGATGGTGAAGTCCGCAAGATCGAACCCGGTCTCCTCGACGGTTCGGAAATCGAAGCCGCGGTTATCCCGGCCCTGACGGGCCACGCTCAGCGTCTTTACCGCGAGCAATCAATCGCTGACTCCTCGTACCGTGTGGAGGGCCTGGGCCGCTTCCGCATCAACATCCATCGCGAGCAGGGGCGCGCCGCTGCCGCCATCCGCGTTCTCCCCAGCAGAGTTCCCGCCCTTCGCGAACTCAACCTTCCACCCTCTGTCGAGTTGCTCGGGCACATCCCCCGTGGCCTCGTCCTTATCGGCGGACCTGCAGGTGCCGGCAAATCCACCACGCTTGCCGCGTTGATCGACAGCATCAATCGCCGCGAGGCCCGCCACATCGTCATCATTGAAGATCCCATCGAGTACGAGCATCAGCACGTGCGCAGCGTTATCGAGCAGGTCGAAATAGGCACAGACGCGCCCGATTTTCCAACCGCCCTACGCGCCGCCCTACGTCAGGCGCCGGACGTAATCGTGGTCGGCGAAATGCGCGACACCGAAACAATGCGTATCGCCGTAGCCGCGGCGGAAACCGGGCACCTCGTTCTAAGCACCCTGCACACTACTGACGTCGCTTCCACCGTTTCCCGTATCTCCGATTCTTTTCCGCTCGAGCGGCAGAACTCCATTCGCCAGGAACTAGCTATGGCTCTGGCCGCCGTGCACACGCAGATCCTCCTGCCCAAAAAAGGCGGCGGCCGCGTTCCCGCTGCGGAGTTGCTGCTGGTCGGGTATGGCGCACGCCACCATATTCGCCGCAACGCGCTGCAGCACCTTCATCAGGAAATCGCGCTCACGAAGAAGAAAGGCTCCTTCAGCCTCGAAGAATCTCTCGTAGGTCTCGTCCGTCAAGGTCACATCGAGCGCGAGGACGCACTCCTCTGCGCCATTCATCCCGACGATCTCGACATCATGCTGAAATCGCCAGCCTCGGCCGTTGCCCACGGCTAAGTGGCAAGGTGTTTTCTCACTTCATTGGCGGGATTGCCGCTTATGCCGCGGCGCGTTTCCTCATAGTCATCTTGCGCGGTCGGATGCATTCGGGAATGGGGTGCTCCGCAAGCACGCGAATGAACTCTTCCACGTACGCCGGAGTTCGCCTATCGCGCACTTGCGCAGCCGACCATGTTCGGCGGAATCCCTGCTCTGTAAGGGACAATCCTACGAGCGCTCCCGAATCCAGGTGCGGTGCCACCGCCCATTTCGCCAGCGCCGCCACTCCCAGGCCTCCGCGTACCATCTCGATGATCACCTCGGTCAGCGTCACTTCGTGAATCTTGCGCGGTGTGATCCCGGCCGGTATCAGAAACCTGTTCAAGACCGTGCTGTCTTCCTTCGGCGGATAAATAATCAAATTTTCTTCGGCAAACTCCAAGGGCGCCGCGAACGTCTTCCCGGCTAGACGATGCTCGGGTGGAACGATCATCACCACTTCATCTTCGAAAAGCGGCGTGTAGCGAATCCTTCGGTTGCGAATAGGGTCGCACACGATGGCCAAGTCTAGCTTTCCCTCCAGCAGCGCTTCGAAGGGACTGTCGGTAGCCTCGATCACCAGCTGAAAATCCACCGCCGGAAATTTGTGCTGAAACAGCCTTAACCGCGGCGGCAGCCAGTGATAAACCGTGCAGCATTCCGTCGAGAGCCGCAGCACTCCTTTTGACGCGCCGTTCCCATTGCATTCTCGAATCTCTTTTTCCGCGCGTGCCAGCTCGTCGATCACCGCACGCGCAGACTGCAGCAGTCTTTCCCCTGCCGCCGTAAGGGCCATGCGCCGGTTTCTCCGCTCGAACAGCGGCACACCTAACTGCTCCTCCGCATCGCGCAACTGATGACTCAATGCGGATTGCGTAAGGTGCAGCCGGTTTCCCGCCAGCGTGACGCTGCCGGTTTCGGCAATCGCCGCGACCAGCTTCAAATGACGCATTTCAAGATGCATTTTTGTCTCCCTTGATTTAGGGCCGCATGAAAGCTGCTCATTTGGAGAATGAAATCAATCCATTTGCTTACGCTTTTTGCGCACCCTACCCTTGGTCTTCCCGCAAGGGCCACTGGCTCCGGTCGCTGCTGGTCCTGCTAGACATAAGCATCGGCCGGGGCCGTTTGGAAGAGTCCGATACATAGCTCGACAGCGCAGCCTTTCAGGTTTGAACGCAGCAAGCGGATAGATTGAGTCTCTTGCGTTGCCATAAAGTTGCTCGTCCAGAGAATTGCTAGTCCGCAGGCCGTTCGCCTGTAAGCAAGGCATCGAAAGCTTAATTTGAACACATTTCTCCATTGCGCATACCTTTCGGCAACTCCAGGCTGCCGCGCCATTTTGGACGCAATGTGCAAGGGAAGCGCTCGTCGTCCTGTGCGCGCACAAAGGCCCTGGCCGCTTGCTCGCGCGCTGACTCTGTTTTTGCTCCTGATGATGGCGCTGCCCAATCCCGCGCACTCCGGCACGGTCAGGATTCCCTTTCGCACCGTACAGTCTTTGATTGTTGTCGAGGGCAAAGTGAACGGCAATCCCGCCACATTCTTGCTCGATACCGGCGCCAATCGGACCATTATCAGTGCCAGAAGCTATGGCAATGCTCGGTTCGACCTGCAGCGCGCGCCGCGCCGCAATGGGGGCGCCGGCTTCAACGGATATTCCTTGCGACGTCTGGCGGATGTCGAACTAGCCGAGAATGTTTGGACGGCACAGCAAGTCTCCGTCATGGATTTGGACGAGCTGAAGCAAATGCTTCACATGGACTTTGATGGATTGCTCGGCCAGGATTTCCTCCGCCAGTTCCGTTCTGTACGCATTGACTACCGGGCGCACGTGATCGAACTTCAAGAATGACCGTACAATTCGCGCCCTGACCGTCGCCCCTTCCCAAGGTCTTGACTCAGGCTTGGTGCCGCTACTAGGAAGGGCAGCACCGAGGTTCGTGTCCACCTCGGGCTGGAGACATCTTGGACTTCTGGTTCATGCGAAGATCCGCAGCTACGAGGCGAATCTCGCCGTACGTAATTTCTTCCGGTAGCGCTTCTTTCACCGGTTTCAGGCGTTCTTTGCCAAATTGCCGAATGGCCGAAGCAATCTGCCCGTAACGTTCGGCGCTGAGCCACTTGGCATTGAATTCTGTTTCGCCTTCTTCGACCAATTTCGCGACCATTTCCACCACGGTGCTCACCTTGCGCACGCGAATTTGCGCTATTTCCTCGAAGGTTCGCCCTTCCTCCAGAAGCTGCAGAGTATCTTCGCGCGGGTGCGATGCCGCGGCCCGCCAGTCATTCCCAGCGCGTTCGCCCTGGTTGAAGCGCTGGAGGGCGTCCAATACCTCCTGCCCATAGCGCTCCACCTTTTTATCCCCGAATCCCGAGACCGCGCGAAGTGCCTGTAACGTGGACGGCTTCGCCGCACACAGCGCATCCAACGCGGTATCGTGCAACACCAAGAACGCGGCTACGCCCAAATCCCTCGCGGTGTTGCGCCGCCACTCCCGCAAGTATTCCCGAAGCTGCGCATCCGGCGTGGATAAGTTCGCCCCAGCGGTCCGCTGTTCTACGATAGCCCGCTGCTCCGGCGGCGCGTTCCTTGCCTTTACACCCCGCCCGCGCGATCGCGTTACCTCCACTGCCAACCAAGCCGGAGTGCCCGCACAAATATCGCACGTGCCGCAGCGTTCCCATTTCGGCTGCTCGCCGAAGTGCTTGCACACATGGTGCTGCCGGCACTCCATCGATTCCACAAACCGTTCCACCTCGCGATACCGCTGCCACGCACGCTCCCGCTCCTCCGTATCCCCGATTTGTCCTATGAAATAGGCTTGCAGCCCGCGATCCTTCTTTTGCCAAAGGAGAATACAATCTGCGGGTAGACCATCGCGGCCGGCCCGCCCCGCTTCCTGGTAATACTGCTCCACGCTTTTCGGCAGCGACAGATGGATCACCGAGCGCACCGAAGCTTTGTTGATGCCCAGGCCAAAGGCCAGCGTTCCCACCAGCACCCGCACCTCTTCGGTCATCCATTTTTCCTGATTTTCGCGCCGCGCCTTAGCGTCCATCTGCCCGTGATAGCCGATGGCCGCAATTCCATTGTCCTCGAGCAGGTCCACTGTCTCTCCAACCCGTGCGATCGTCGGCGCGTACACGATCGCGTTGCCTTCACTAACGCGCCGCACCGCTCGCAGCAGCAGCTCTTCCTGCGTGCGTGAATTGCTTTCGTGCACGATGTAGTTCAGGTTCGGCCGTCGAAAGCTGGCGATGTGCTTATGCGGCTCGCGAAGCCGCAGCTGCTCGATAATGTCGTGCCGAACTCGTTGCGTCGCGCTGGCCGTGAACGCCGCAATCGGCCGATCCGGAAAAAGCTCGCGCAAGCGGCTCAGTTGACGGTACTCCGGCCGGAATTCGTGTCCCCACTCGGAAATACAATGTGCTTCGTCGATAGCAAAGAACGAAATCGGTATTCGCTTCAGCCACTCTGGCGCACCTCCAAGCGCAACGCGCTCCGGCGAAAAATACAATAACCGGAATTCTCCGGCTTCGGCGCGCTTCAGGATTCGGCTGCGCTCCTCCGCGCCCAGTGAACTGTTCACGAACGCAGACGCGATCCCCATCTGCTCGAGCTGCGCCACTTGGTCCTGCATCAACGCGATCAGCGGCGAAATTACGATTGCCGTGCGGCCCGCATCGAGCACCGCCGGCAATTGGTAGCAAAGCGATTTGCCGCCACCGGTGGGCATTACCACGCACGCGTCCCGCCCCGCCGCAATGCTCCGCACGACCGCTTCTTGTCCAGGGCGAAACGTATCGTAACCCCAATAATGCCGCAGCGTATCGGCAAAGTCGGGCTTAGAGGCCGTCAGAGTCTCAGCCTCAGGTGCATTCGGAGATAAGCTCGCCGTCGTAGTCATAAAGGCTCCGTCTTGGGCACCCACGAAGGTTCGCTTTTTATTCGCCAGCATGTCAAGTGAAATCTTGGCTAATCGCCTGAAAACTTGTGGAAATCAGAATCCTCGGCTTGCTTTCCGGTTTACCGTTTCGCTCTTCGGACCCAATGGACGCAGTTCAATCTCGAATTCCGCCGTTTAATGGATAATTCTTCTGTTATATACAACTACGTGTTACCGTGCCCCATGTTCCTGAGGGTAACTTCCGTCTCCTCGTCCTCCGGATCGGTCACCCGTCAGCAGCCCCACTTTGCTCGCCCTTTGTTTCCATGGTCTTACGAATCGCTTTTCCCGCAACTCCTCTCTTTTCACATCCATACAAATCCCCCGGGGTGTCGGGTGCGCCGGCCGGTCCTTCCGGAGCACCTGGGCTCCAGCAGGGGCTGGAGACCCCTCGCCGACGTCTCCACGTCTCTCCTTGGAGCTTTTCGGCAGGCATCGCAATCGGTTCAGGCGCAAGGTTGCCGCACGCAATGCCCGGTGCCATAATTCCACTTTGCACACCGCGCGTACGGCGGCCCGCGCTTGCCAATCACCCACATCGGCATTCGCCTCTCGCTCATCGCGACTCTTCCGGGGGGGTAACACATGGCTGTCCGTGCCGATTGGATCGAGAAAAGAGAAGCAAACGCCGCAGCGGCAAATGGCAATCGCAACATGTCCCAGATGCATTTCGCGCGGCAGGGCCTCATCACGGAAGAGATGCAGTTCGTTGCCAAGCGCGAGCGCCTCGAACCCGAGCTGATCCGCAGCGAAGTGGCGCGAGGCCGTTGCATCATTCCCGCCAACATCCATCACCGCAATCTCGAACCGATGGCCATCGGCATCGCCACCAAATGCAAAATCAATGCCAACATCGGCAATTCCGCCACCAGCTCCAACATTGACGAAGAGCTGAAAAAGCTGCACCACGCCGTTCACTATGGCGCCGACACGGTCATGGACCTCTCCACCGGCGGCGACATTCCCACCATCCGCAAAGCCATCATCGACGCTTCACCCGTTCCGGTCGGCACCGTTCCCGTCTACGAAGCGATCTCGCGCGTTCGCCGCCCCGAAGATCTCACCTTCGACTTAATGCTCGAAGTAATCGAAGAACAAGCCGAGCAGGGCGTCGACTACATGACCATTCACGCCGGCGTGATGCGCGAGCATGTGCCCTTCGTCCGCAAGCGCATCACCGGCATCGTCAGCCGCGGCGGTTCCCTCATGGCCCACTGGATGGAGCATCACAAAAAACAAAATTTTCTATACGAGCGCTTCGACGACATCTGCAAAGTTTTCAAGAAGCACGACGTAAGCTTCTCTCTAGGCGATGGCTTACGCCCCGGATGCATCGCTGACGCCAGCGACGAAGCGCAATTCGCGGAACTAAAAGTTCTCGGCGAGCTCACAAAAAAAGCCTGGGAGCACGATATCCAAGTAATGATCGAAGGCCCCGGGCACATCCCCATGGACAAAATCAAAGAGCAGGTCGAGAAAGAGATGGAATGGTGCCACGAAGCGCCGTTCTACACACTCGGCCCGCTAGTGATCGACATCGCTCCAGGCTACGACCACATCACCAGCGCGATAGGCGCGGCCATGATCGGCTGGCACGGCGCCTCCATGCTTTGCTATGTCACGCCGAAAGAGCACCTCGGCCTGCCCAATCCCGAAGACGTGAAGCAAGGCGTCATCGCGTACAAAATTGCCGCGCACGCCGCGGACGTCGCCCGTCATCGTCCCGGCGCGCGCGATCGTGACGATGCGCTGTCCTACGCGCGTTTCCTCTTCGACTGGAACAAGCAATTCGAGCTTTCGCTCGACCCCGCCACCGCGAAAGCCATGCACGACGAAAACTTGCCCGACGATTTCTACAAAGAAGCCAAATTTTGCTCCATGTGCGGACCAAAATTCTGCTCCATGAACATCACGCAATTAGCCGAAGCCGAAGGCGGCCACGACCAAGCCGAGCGCAAACAAAAATTCGTCGAGCTGCTCGCCAAGGTTAAATCCGCCAACGCCTAGATATGTTTTTGGGCGAAGAGGGAACTCGCGATTGCACGTTCTAATCACCGGTGGCGCCGGCTACATCGGCAGAATCTGCTCCGAACTCCTCGTCAGCGCGGGCGTTAACGTCATCGCCCTGGACAACTTGAGCGAAGGTCACCGCGGCGCCGTCCCCCCGCAAGCCCTATTTTACGAAGCCGACTTCGGCAACCCCGTCGCGCTCGACGAAATCTTTCGCCGCCATCGCATCGACGCCGTCATCCATTTTGCCGGCGAGGCCCTCGTCGAAAAATCCATGAAGGATCCCAGCCCCTTTTACGAGACCTGGGCCTACTTTCCGCGCAACTCGTGCCTGACACTCGAACCCGCGCCGTCCGCCTTAACTATGCGATCGCGGTAATGCCCGAGCTGCTTTTTCGCGTACCAATTCCGAGCCTTATAAAAGCGCCGCGCCGGCAAAAGCAGCGTCGCCATGCCGACGACAAGGTTCTTGAATAATCGGTACCCAATACTGGGGTTTTTAAATTCTGCTCGAAAAGCTTGCATCTCGGTCTGAAACGCTTCCAGTCGCGTCCCGCCAAACATAGCCAGGCGAGATCGCTTGGCATTCATCCAACTGCCCTCAAGCAGGATGGAAACCGATTCTGCAGGAACACCCAGCTCAATTAGCATTTTGTATATCCGACCGTACACCAATTCTGTCATTTCGTACTTGCGACGCAACTTCGCTCTATTCTTCTCCCCATCAATGGCGTAGAGGTTTTGCGCATGATAGCGGTAATGGAAAAGCGGCTCTTCCAGAATCACGGCCCCCATCACCATTGCCGCCACCTGAATGGCCGAGTCCGCCATAAAAACCATCTCCTCCGGAATAGGCATGATCCATTCCAGCACCCTTCTCCGCACGGTCAGCGCGCCCATTAGAAGGAAAGGCCACGCGGTCAGCGCCGCTCGTGCTGCTTCTGGAGTCGCTGTATTTATGATTCTCGGCGACGGCGGAACGCAAACTCGTGCCTCTCTCGTCTCTTCGTGAAATTCGTAGTATCCATGGCCTACCGCCGCGACCTCAGGATTTTTCTCCAGCGCCTCCGTCACGGCCGCCAGCTTTCCTTCCACCCACCAATCATCGCCATCCAAAATCGCTATGATCTCTCCCCGCGACTCCGCAAAACCCGCATTGAACGCCGACGCTTGCCCGCCGTTCTTCTTCCGCACATGCTTCACTCGCGGCGTGAATTTCTGAATGATCGACGCCGTCTTATCCGTCGATCCGTCATCCACCACCACAATTTCCAGCTCCGCCGGCGACAATCCCTGCTCCAGCACGCTTACGAGCGCCTGCTCGATGTACTTCTCGTGGTTGTACGTATCCACCAGCGCCGTGATCAGTGGCTTCATGCAACCTACTCAACTCCATCAGGAATTTCGCTGCCGCCCTCGAGGCAGCATGTAGAAGCACATAGATGTCTAATTGTTTGAAACGCCTCCTCCGGAACAGCGACGAAATTCCCGTGAAATTCGGACTGGTTCGCATCAAGACGAACCAGTTTCCCTTCGTCATTCAAAGCGAACCACGAAAATCCCCTGTCAGCGAGATACTCCACAATTAGACGTGAATGGTATCCCCAAGCCATAGCGGTTTCTTCAAGAACTTCGCACAGAATTACGGGACGGGGAACTGTTGTAAGCAATCGTTCTGCTCCCTTCAACACCTGCAGCTCCGCTCCCTCTACGTCGAGTTTGACAAAATCCACATTATGGATTCCCTCCTTTGACAATACGTCGTCTAATTTTCTCACTACGACAGGCGTAGCGGTGCCAGGCAATCCCGTATGCTGAGGACGCAAACTATTTTGCACTGTATTCGCTTCGATCACATACAAATCTGCAACCCCGTTCTCCTCTCCTATCGCCCAAGGTCGAACTGACACGTTCCGGCACAAATTGACAGTGACATGAAAAAGAAGTCGCCTCACGTCAGCTGGTGACGGCTCGAAAGAAAGAACTCGACCGCTTTTTCCGACGCTCTTCGAGAGTAACAGGGTGTGGAAACCCCGATGTGCCCCAATATCCAGCGCTGTCATGCCCGGCTTAACAAAGCGAAGCTCGAAGTCCCACTCCGAATTTTCATACCCTTCCCCAAGCAGGCTTCGGCCCAAATAATCTCTGTCCAGAAGCCACCATGAGCCGAAAGGCAACAGGACTGGCGCTGGAAGTTTTGGAAACCAGCGAAGCCAGCGATATACATAAGACCTAAACCTCTGCTGCTTGGTCTTTTTCGGGAAATTCAAAAGCCTTCGGATTAAATTCGCGAACAAGCAAACTCCACAAGGCAAGTTACCAAAATATTTTTTCGATCCAGGCTGATACGTGGCACCCAGCTACATCCGTTGCCCATCGGCGCTACCCCTTTGGCCCAGTGCTGAAATCTCCGCCAGAGCGCTGCCGGGAAAATCGTCTGAGTAACCCTTCCGCTTTTACCACAGCCCTGCAACGCCATTCTTCAACTGCACGCCAGTCTTCACCGCCGAAGACCAACGCAGAGAGAGCCGTCACGTACCTGAAGGCCGTGAACTTCCATGTTTGCCTCGATCTGGAGGTATGGTTTTCCCAAAGCACGAACCAGAAGAAGTGGAACCGCCCAGGCGGCGGTATAAAGAATCCCTCTGTTCGAAGAGCGAACTGCCAATGATCGAGGAAAACGCGAACAGCTAATTCGTGTTTAGCGTGGCCGCTGTCCACAAGCCATTTCTGCATCGCATCGATAAGGATTTTCCGCGTCTGCAGCCTGCTTTTCCTGGTCTCAATGGGGATTTTGGGCTGGCTAATAAAATAACCGTTCCGCCCATGGATGCGGTAGCGGGCGAGAAGGTCGGGAATGGCACGTATCGGCGAAAGTAAAGGAATGAGAGAGGCGAGGAAACAATCCCCAAGCATCCGAATAGCTTCGGGAATAGGAAGAAGTGGACTTATTGCAGTTTTACGGAACGAGAGGGACGACGCGGGCTGGGCATAGTAGGACGAAAAATAATCAGGCGTCTTGCGGAAGTCACCCGAGAGCGGTACGAAAGGCCACTCACGGTCCTCGTTCGTTCGAACGTGCCATTCCATCAACCGGTGATAAACCATACCGAGTTCGGGATTCCGCTCAAAAGCCTCCGCGATGCGCGCCAGCTTCCCCGGTAGAAACAAATCATCGGCATCGAGTAATGCAAGAATCTCGCCTCGCGATTTGGAGATCCCAAGGTTCAGCGCCGCCGCTTGTCCCCCGTTTGCTTGGTGGAAATACTCGATGCGCGAGCCGTACTTTTTCACCCGCTCGGCCGTGTCATCCATCGAGCCATCGTCTACCACAACAATTTGCACACGATCCTGCGGGAATTCCTGCGCCAGCACGCTTTCGATGGCCTCTTCAATGAAGTGGCCATAATTGTACGTGGTGATCAGAACGCTGATGAGCGGCGTCATTTCCAACCAAATCTCTTCCTGAACGAGTCTTTCAGGCAAACCAGAAGGATGCGTGATGCTTCCTTGACGCCCGAAGGCAGCGGCGGGTTCTCCGCTTGCGCAATCGCTTCCGAGTATTGGGCTTGCAGTGTTAGGTATTGCCTCGGATGAACCAGGCAAAGCTGATCGGGATTAGTTTGCCTCAATTCCTCCCGCAGCGAATTGCTACGCTCCACAACACTAGGCCGTACGAATAGCAGCGTGTTCTGCGCATACCAGAAATCAACTGCTGTGTTTTGCCACACTCGCTTCCGGACAAAGTCCACCGCAACGTAACCGCGCTCTCGGAAAAGTCCCGCCCACTTGTCCGGCCACTGTTCGTTAAGGTGATTCGTCCCGCCCTGAAAGGGAATCGCTGCAGAGAACAAAACAGCCGGGGCCAGTTCCGTCAAGCCCGCCACAAAAAGCTCGCCGCATTCCGGGGGCAGATGCTCGGCGACCTCCAGCGATACGGCTAAATCGAATTCGCGCTGGATCGCAAGCGGTTTCGTCAGGTCGCATGCCTCGAAACGTTCCCGTGGAATTTGCAACGTTTCGCGATCGACGTACTCGCCGTCCAGGCCAAGTATTTCTTCCACGCCGTGCCGCCTGAAAACCGCCAGCCAGCCTCCATCGCCGCAGCCAACATCTACAACACTCTGCGCCGGAACCAACTTCAATACCAGCGGAACGATGACTTCAGCGGACCGCATCACTCCATTTCGGAGTGACTCATAGAAATCCCTCGTGTAAGGTTGGCTGGTCACAGCTTTAACTAGACCACGCACCGATTCCCATCGATATCAAAGGTATTCGGAATATTTAACACGGCGCTCCACTCGTCAAGAGGATGTTGATGTACTTCTGTAGCCACTATCATTTCGGGGACGCAGTCCCACCAGTCTACGAGATCTTCCTCATCGTACAATGCAGCCAGCCACGTATACGATCCGGGACGGAGCGGAAGCATCGGAAATGTGTGCGAGAGTTCGTGTTCCCCAACTTCCAGTCGCACCGGTTGCCACGCCCCCGCCCAGATCACACGTTGCTCGTGGTCACGCAGCGCAACTCCGTAATGCCCCATGCTGATCGCCTGCCGGACGTCGAGCGTGAATTTCACAGTCACAGAATCGAAGGTGCTGAGCGTATAACTGTCTTTGACAGACTCCAATATCTCCCAACGCAGAAACTGCGCTTTGGTCCCAGGCCCGCGATGCGGGCCCTGTGATTCAGGCTCGCGAGTGAGCATCGCCGATTCATACGCGCTAACTACCTGATGCGTTGGCCCCGATTGGCGGATCGACCCGCCATCCACCCACGCCACCCGCTCGCACAGCCGCCGAATCTGGTTCAACTGGTGGCTCACTAGCACCACCGTCCGTCCGCCCTTCGCCACTTCTCCCATCTTCCCCAGGCACTTCTTCTGAAAGTTGATGTCCCCGACCGCCAGCACTTCGTCCACCAGCAATATCTCCGGCTCCAGGTGCGCCGCCACCGCGAACGCCAGCCGCACATACATTCCGCTCGAATAATGCTTTACCGGCGTCTCGATGAACTTCTCGATTTCCGCGAACGCCACGATCTCGTCGAACTTCCGCTCGATCTCCCGCTTGCTCATCCCCAGGATTGACCCGCTCAGGTACGTGTTCTCCCGCCCCGTCAATTCCGGATGGAACCCTGTCCCCACTTCCAGCAAACTTCGCACTTTACCCCGAATCTCCGCCCAACCCTCTGTCGGCCGCGTAATTCGAGACAATATCTTCAGCAGCGTCGTCTTTCCCGCGCCGTTCCGCCCGATCAGCCCCAGCACCTCGCCCTGTTTTACTTCCAGCGACACGTCCTTCAGCGCCCAGAAGATCTCTTGTTTCGCGCCCCGCAACGATCGCAACGGCGACCGCACAAACCGCTCCAAGGCGTGCCGCAACCCCGTATCGACGTACACTCCGCGCCGGTACCGCTTGCCCAACCCTTCTGCCTGAATTGCCGCCGCTCCACTCATTCGCTTTTGTTCCCCTCCTACTCTACCGCGAGATCGATTGTAGCCCATGCGGTACTGTCAGTTTGCACCAAAAGTACTATTGCTAAGTGGTTCCACTTGCTGCAACATCTCCTCGCCTTCGTCGCTGGCGAGTCTCCCCGCTGCGATCTGAAGCGAAGTGGCATGTTAGCGTTTGTGCCCTATCACATTGGTTACAAACGTGCACGTAAACGCAGGTAGTTTCTCGTAAGCCCGTGACGAATCCGGGGGAGGCCCCTTTGAAATTCACATCGCTCTTTCTGTTGCTTTCCATTCTTGTTCTCGGCTGTTTCGCTGCTCCAGCTTGGGCGGATACCATTGCCATCACCAACGCGTCCTTCCAGACCGTCAGTCTGCTCACTCCGCTCAACCAATCCTGCGGGGTAGGCTGCACCTTCAATACCTCAATCCCAGGTTGGACGATAACTGGCGCGGGCGGCCAGTTTCCGGCCGGCCAGTTTCAACCAGGTTCCTTGTTTTTTACCCCAGCTCTCCCCAGTGGCAACATTGTCGCCTACAGCAATGGGGGCACTATTTCCCAGCAGTTGAGCGCATCCCTCACTCCCGGCTGGACTTACACGCTATCGGTTGACGTCGGTCGTCGCCTTGACGCCGGCGTGAACAACTTCACGATAGACTTGTTCGCGGGCAACCAACTCCTTAACTTTTTGACGCTCTCCAATGGCATCATCACGCCGGGCACCTTCCTGAACGAGTCGTTTAACTACACCGCCGGTGCCGTGCCCTTCGCAGGCCCGCTCCGCATCGACTTGAGTGCCGTCGGCCCACAACAAATTAATTTCGACAATGTGCAGTTGACCGGGGTCCCGGAACCAGGTTCCCTGGCGCTTCTGGCCACCGGCTTGGGCCTCATGTTCTTCGTGTTTCGCCGTCGCTAACCTCACGTAAACGTGCGCCAGCCGCGCGGCTTAGGCTGGCCGCGTAGCCCGCGCGCGTGCAAACAAATGCGAACGTCTTTCCCTTTATGTGCAAACAAGTATCATTGCTGCCAATAGCAAGGTCCGCGCATTCCGGGGCACCGCAAGGGAAACGCCCTTCTGCACGCTTCCAAGCCCCATAGCCATCATCGTCTGAAATCTCTTCGATGCAGCCAATCTTGGCTGCCCCGCACGGCACTGGTACTATCTCGGAGCAATGAACCCATTCCAGACGCTGTTCCGGCGAGCCGTCAACCTGCCGCGAAGGCTCTTCGGTCTCCACCCTTTAACCAATCACCAACCAGAGTCCCCGGAATCACTGTTAGGGCGATTAGACGAGCCCTTTCGCTCAGCGCTGCTTTCCTTGTATCGCGGGCAGCCGCAACTTGGCAACGATGGGAAGCTCCACGAGATCGATTCCATCACTGGTATTGATGCGGCAAATGGGATGTGGCTCTATGACGACTATCGGCGCCGGGGCCCGCGCGCTTCCCTTGAGATCGGCATGGCCTACGGTTGCAGTACCCTTTTTTTCCTGGCCGCTATCGCCAAGAATGGCGCAGGCTCTCACACCGCGATTGATCCATTCGAGCCTTCCTACTGGCATGGCATTGGCGACGAAAAGGTCCGCCAAGTCGGCTCGAACGCCTTCCGTTTCATCGGAGAAACCGATTACCATGCGGCGGCGGATCTCGCCCGCGCGCACAGTGCCTTCGACTTTATCTTTATCGATGGCAGCCACCGCTTCGATGACGCGCTTGTGGACTTTACACTTTTCGCGCCGCTGCTCAACACAGGTGGCCTTATTGTCTTCGACGATATGTGGATGCCCAGCGTCCGCACTGCCGTGGCATTCGTCCAAACGAATCGCCACGATTTCAAGCAGGTTCCGGCTCCGGACAGATTTGCCGCCTTCGAGCGAATCGCAGACGACACTCGCCTATGGAACCACTTTGTTCCGTTCGCTGTTGAACAGCAATAGGGTAGGGTCAATGCACTCGGCTGCTGCAGTGCGTTTGGATCTATTGCGCGGTAGCGCGGCGATGCGTTGGGAAAGTACTTGACGAGCGGAATCGAAAATACCGGTGGCCGCATTCGTCGCATCGGTACGGGCCTATATGCAAAATCGCATACAGGATGCGTTCCGTCGCCGTTCGCTTATGTGATCTGCGTACCGAATTACCGCGGCACCGTGGACATTTAACTTGGCTGTGTGCTCGACCCATTGAAAAATCCTTGACTGCGGGGGTTAGAAGAATTACATCAGTCCCAGGACGGGGGGAATACAGCAAATTGGGTATTCGTATTCTACTTACGTATCTCTACGTACGTATTTCTGTTAATTGACAATCTATATACTCTTCTGCTATCATCCCTCATGTTATCTCGACAGATAACGCTTCGCGACCTCCGCAACCAAGCTAACCTCTTTGCTCCGATAAGGTTGCAGCCTCTTGGAGTCTCTTGCCTCTCTTTTTTCGGTCGCTCCTCTTTAGAATCAATAGCTTACAGCCTCTTTGTGCCAAACAGGGGGGGTACCCTCTTCGTCTCTCCGGACGTTCAATGTTCAAGACCTCGCGCGTACTAACTCCATTGCTTCCTATTACATCGCTCCAACCCCAGCAGTTTCATGCGTTTACGCACTCTTTCGCGCAACGGCGTTCCGCTATCCCCTCTATTATCAGTATCTTACGCACTCTTTCTATCGCCACGGGGGTGTACCCCCCCCATCCCAGCCCGCGATTCGGCGCTCCCGCGCGTTTCGCTCACTTCCCAAACTCTCAAAAGGAGTCCGTGTCCTGGGTGTCATGTTAACTCGGCCAAACGTGCTCTGCACTTCTGCTAGGTCTCTGCTAAGCCTTTCTAACACGCACCCCAAAAAGTCCCAAAAAAGTTCTAGGCAAATAGCTGTAGCTCGTGCTACACTGCGTTTGCGTTTGTTGCTCTTGTATCGCCTTTGGTAGTGTAAGGTCGGTCGCAAGGTCACACTTGCGGCCTTTTTTTATGCCAACAGGCGGCCCGTAACTCTGTTGAGGGGTTCGGAGTCGAGGCACCAGATAGCTCATTATAGAGTCAGGTCCCAACCCGGCCGGACTCAAAGTATGATCGCAACGCGGTCATCAGAAAAGAGTAGATGCAGTGAGTAAAGAACAAGGAACAGTGAAGTGGTTCAATGCCAGCAAGGGCTTTGGATTCATCCAGCGCCAAAGTGGAGAGGACGTTTTCGTTCATTTCTCCGCGATCGTGGCTGATGGCTACAAGTCGTTGAATGATGGCCAAGCGGTTGAATTCGAAGTCACCAAGGGTCCCAAGGGCCTGCAGGCCTCGAACGTCCAACCCCTCTAAGTAGGCGTGATCCCGGTTCGCCGGGGTCACTACTTCACACACAATTCCGGGCGGTACGCGCAAGCGTTCCGCCCGCTTTTGTTTCTAACGCGGGACCGCTCTTCGCGTCGCCTCCAGCGTGAACGTCAGCGTCTCCTTCGGTATGCTCGTCACGAACGGCCCAATTAGCCATCCCAAACCCACCGGAATATCTCGCGTCAGTGAAACCACTTCGCTCTGCACGTAGACTCCCCCGTCGCGCTCTTCCATCCGCCACCATGTCTCCATACGCCACAAAAAGCCGCCGTCCTCGCCGGGCGCTTTCTCGCGCTCGTTAGGCTTGCTCGGGTTTGCCACTTCCGCGATGTGTACCGCTGAGCTGCGGCTATGTTCTCGCGTCTCCGAATCGCGAAAATAGCGCACATCGTGCTTGGTATTCAGCACCACGGTAATCACTTTGTGCCGGCGAAACCGCAGGAACACCAAAAAATGATCATCATCATGCGATTCAATTTTCGAGCGTTCAACGTCCGGCGCGTAATACTGCGCATGATGATCGTAATCCTGCAGCACTCGCAACACGTCCTGCAGCTTCGCCCCTGGAATAAACACCACGCCGGCCCAGTGATGGATCATTCCGCCGGGGCACTGGATCTTCTGTCCGTTCTCTCGCGTTTCCAATCTTTGCACTTTTACTTCGCCGCGCCTCAGCGCCTCGTAAGCCTGCGTTCGATCGCTTTCGGGCAATGCATCGATCCACAGTAGATTCATCCCGCGCCGCAACTCCTCATTGCTGCGCGCATCGGTCAGCTTCACATATTCATCGAAGGCCGTGACCGTCTCTGGCCGCAAATTCACCGCGCCGGCACCGGCCGCCTCCTGAACCGATAGCCCTAGCGCGAACGTCAGCAGCACGCCGAACAGAAGCAATCCAGCCGAGCACGTGTCAGCCGCGCACGCCAACTGTCCCGCAAATCGCTCACTTATCCGCGCCATCTCGCCTCGCAACTACTTGAAAACGCTTGCTAAAGGAATCCGCATACGCGAACCTGCCTCATTGAGACGGCAGTTCATATTCCTATCTTTTTCTTGGATGCCAGTTAGTTGAAGCTGACTTTGCGGGCTTCACGCCAGCCCTCTGGCTGGCGTGATCATTTGAGAGGGAAGAATTTTGGCGGGTTGGGTAGCTCGCACACGACCCCTTGCGGGGCCGCTGTCCCCGCGCGGCCCCCAACCCGTTCTTCGCACATTACGGTTTGCTTCTGCGCGCGCCAATGGGCCACCGGAGCCACCAATCAGGGTACGCGGGTCGTGGTACTAGTGCTCTACTCGTCCTGTTGGGCAGGACAGTGTATCTCTCTGATACGGAGCAACTTAACTCCATTAGCCAACGTTCACGCCGGCGAGAAAACCTCCTAAGTGCCCCGTCAAACCGACCACAGCCACGCCCGCAGCTTCGACCACCCACAGATACCCAGATACGGCTGCCCCCCGCCGCCGCGCTCGAAAGTGCAGCCACCATACTGCGCAGATCAGCAGGCTCGAAGTGCACCCCAAAACCAGGTGCAGCAGGAGGATGCCTTTGAGCCTCTGTCCTTCCAACTGGAACTGCCAGGCAAGCAAGCCCGTAACGAGGACCGGCAGCGTCGAAGCTGCGGCAACCAGCAGATTGTAGTAGGCCGTCTCCGCCAGAGCCTTTCGCCTCGTCCACCGTCCAGCCCAGTCAAAAGCCACTCCCGTCAGGAAGAGCGCGATTGGGAAGTGCACCAGGACGACGTGCTGGGCGTGTTTCGCCAGCAAGGCCGTCTGAGGATCGAACACTTTTGACAGACTCGTCACTGCACTACTACCTTGCCGGTCATTTTCGGGTGTACTGAGCAGAAGTAGCTGTAGGTTCCGGGCTTCGCAAACGTGAACGAAAACTTCTCGTCCGTATCCATCACCTTCGATTTGAATGCTTTGTCATCGCTCACGACCGTGTGTGGTATGTCGTCGCGATTCGTCCACGTCACCGTTGTTCCCGCCGCCACCGTCACCGTCGGTGGGCCAAAGCTGAAATTATCGATCTTCACCTCCGCGTTCGAAGCCGGTGGCTCTCCCGCACTCGCAATCGAGCGCCGCGAACCGCCTTCCATACAGGCCACAGCGGCAATCCCTATCGCCATCAAAACAAAACTGCATACACCTCTCCTCATGACTTTCCATCCTTTCTATTTCTTGTCAGTTTGAAATTCGTCGTGCTGCGTTCTATCTGCGCTCAAGCCAGCGAAGAGTCGACCACCGCCAAAGCGTGCTGTCCGGTAACAAAATTCACGTCAGTAATTCCAAGGACGCTGCGCAACTGCTCCGCCGGCACTTTCATCGGGCCAGGCGAATCCGCTTTTCCCGGTTGCGGCTGCGGAAATGCCGTCGAACACGCCGTGTGAAATGTCACGTTCCCTTCAACTTTTTGCATCGTCTGGTGAATGTGCCCGTTCAGCACCGTCACCGAGCCGAATTTCTTCAGGTATGCCAAGGCCTGCGCGCTGTCGTCCGTGCCCCAGCCCCACTCCGGATAAACGCTCCACAGCGGAATGTGCGCGAACACCACGATCGGCGTGCTGCTCTTCAAATGCTTGACGTCGTCTTCGATCCACTCCAGCTGCTCGTGTCCCAGCGTCCCCAGCCCGCCAGCCTTTAAATTCATCACGTTCACCAGCCCGATGAAGTGCGTGCCCTTCTTATCGAAGCTGTACCAGCCCGCGCCCTTGGCGCCCTTGCCGTAGCGCTCCAAAAATTGCTTGCCGTCATCGTTAAGCACGTCATGCTCGCCCGGGACGTAGAACACGTTTTTCGGCTTCGCGCCCTTCAGAATCTGATCGACTGTATCGAACTCCTCAGGCTTCGAAAGGTGACTAATGTCGCCAGTGTGCAACATGAATTCCGGCGCCACGCTCAGCCCATTGATCTTGTCCACCGCAGCTTTCAGTGTTCCCGCTACGTCCGGGTTGGCTGGCTTGTTGAATCCCATGTGGCTGTCGCTGATCTGCACGAAGCTCAGCTCGCCCGCCGCGGGGGCAGACGCTCCGAGATCCGCAAGCCGGCTCAAGCTGTACGACTTCAGTACGCCGCCCTGCATCACGCAGAGCGCGCCTGTGCCCGCCCACGCCATGCACTTCAGAAAGCCGCGCCGATCGACTCCATCATTATTGTGATCGTGCACCATCTCGTCTTTCACTCGCTTTGCCATGTTCTTCTCCTAAACTCGCCACTCCGCAGCAGACGCGGCATTTACAGAGCGGCGCGGTTGCGTGTACTGCAGGGTTCCCGCGCCGCTCTGGGACGTGTTTCATTCATCAAGACCGCGAAGGCGCCGCCCTTATTCCAAAATTCGGCACCTTTAATTCCTCCCCCGCTCCATACCTTTGGGAATAAACTCAAGGCCCAGGCGGTCTCCTCCATGAGTGCAGGTGTTGAAGGGAAATTGGACGTGTTGGACCCGCAGGACCAGGCGCGTTTCGAGCAGTTGGTATTGCCCCATCTCGACGCCGCCTTTAACCTTTCGCGTTGGCTGATGCATGGCCGCGCCGATGCCGAGGACGTTGCGCAAGAAGCCATGCTGCGCGCGTTTCGTTTCTTCCGCGGCTTTCACGGCGGCGACGCCCGCGCCTGGCTTTTGCAGATCGTGCGCAACACCTGCTACACATGGCTGGAGAAAAATCGTTCCGTGGACCTGACAACTGAATTCAACGAAGAGCTGCACCCGCAGCCAAGCGTAAGCCCAGAAACGCTGGCCATCGCCGGCGACAATCGCGAGCGCCTCACCCGCGCCCTCGAAGAGCTCCCCGTGCGTTTTCGCGAAGTCCTGATCCTTCGCGAACTCGAAGGCTGCTCCTACAAGGAAATCGCCGCTATCACTTCCGTTCCCATAGGCACTGTGATGTCCGCGCTCGCCCGCGCCCGCCAGCGCCTGCAGCGCGTTCTTACCCAGCCTCCCGTCCAACAGAAACAGGCAGCAGAAACAGGAGGCCGGCCGTGACCTGTGAGCTCACTCAAACTGTCCTCCACGGTTACATTGACGGCGAGCTCGATGCCGCACGTGCCGCCGATTTCGAGCGCCACCTGATTTCCTGCGCCGAGTGCGTCACCGCTCTCGAGGCTCAGGAAACCCTCCACTCATCTATCCAGCGCGCTGGACTATACGAGCGAGCCCCCGCATCCCTGCGCCAAAAATTGCAAACGCAACTTGGCACGACCACTCGCTCCTCCGTCACGCCAATCAGAAACTCGGCTCCCTGGCGCTTGCTCGCGATAGCCGCCACGCTTCTCTTGGCCGTTTCCCTAGGCTGGCGTCTATTCCCTGCTTTACGCGGCAGCCCCAGCGGAACCGATTTCGCCTCGGCCATAGTGGACGCGCACCTGCGCTCCCTTCAGCCCGGCCATCTCGAAGATGTTCAGTCCACCGACCAGCACACCGTCAAGCCCTGGTTCGACGGCAAGCTAGACTTCGCTCCGCCTGTCCACGATTTTGTAAACGAAGGATTTCCCCTGCAGGGTGGCCGCTTGGACGTAGTCCGCGGTCGCACAGTAGCCGTGCTCGTCTACGCACGCCGCAAACATCTAGTCAACGTTTTCGTCTGGCCCACAACGGAACCCGATTCCGAGCCCCTCTCCGGCTCCCAGCTCGGCTATCACTGGATAACCTGGCGCAAATCCGGCATGGAAATGTGCGCCGTCTCCGACGTATCCCCCGAAGACCTCGCCGAGCTCCATCACCTCCTAATGCAATAACTGGAGCGATCGGCACCACATTGCTTTTGGAGTGCGGCGGTCTTGCCAACGCTTTAGCAGCGCAGCACGCATCAGACGAGTTCGCACGTGGAAGAAGAGCCGCCACCCCGACGGCATCCTGAACAGTGTGATAGCCTCCTCTAGATTGGGCTAAATCGGAGGACTGGCGAAATCGTGAAGGGGACAACAGGCTTCTTTCTCTCCGCGAAACACTGGCAGGTCTTTGTCTTGACGTGGGGTGCATATTTCGTTGGGACGATGGTGCTTGTGGGTTCAGTACCTGAAGGTCCCGTAGAAAATCCCCTCAAGGTTGGACTCTTTTCGGAAGTCGTCATGTTGCCGTTCGTCGCGTGCTTTATGGGATGGTTGTGGTCTATGGGGCGGTTCCTCTTCTCGATTTCGGAGCCATCGCTCAAGCTAAACATTCACTTCTTTCGATTTGCCATTATTTTCCCAACGCTATACCTTCTTGCGGGCTTGCCATTTTTCCTGAGCCGCAATCATGTAGTGGAAACCGTCATAATTCCTGTGCACCTGCTCGCCTTGTTCTGCGTCTTTTACGCATTCTATTTCGTGTCCAAGAGCCTGTTAATGGCGGAGAAGGGCGAGGTCGTTACCCGCAACGACTATACGCTAACGCTTTTACTGCTTTTCTTCTCTCTCATCGGAATTTGGCTGCTTCAACCGAGAATAAACCGACTCTACGCACGGAGAGCTGCCTGAAGCATTAGCTGAACGCTCGTACTATCTGATTAAACACGCAAATCGGAAATTGGCCCCCGCTACTCCTTCGCCTTGCTCTTCGTATACGTCTTCGGAATCTCCTTCGCATAAATCAGCCGCAACGTAACCGATTTCGTCTGCCCCGACCGCACCGAAACATTCTTCTCCCACTCGCTGAACACGCCTCTCCCCGAAGCCCGCAAATCGTAATTGTCCGAATGCAACTTCGCGATCGTAAATCGCCCCTGCGAATCCGCGCGCACCGCGTGCGGCGCGATGCCCGCCGACGACTGATACGTCACGCTGGCATGCGAAACCGGCTTGTCATCCGGCCCAACCACCACGCCCGTAAGCACCCCAGCGCCCTTGTGTTGCCCCACCAAATTCTGCGCACCAGCCAGCGCCACCACCAGCACCATCATTGCAACCAAAACCCGTCTCATACTCTCCACCTCGTCTCCCGTCAGTGTAGACCCGCCGCCCCGCCGCGCCGCACCGCCGCACCCATTTGTGCCCACTGATTACCTGCCTGCGCGTACAGGCTGCCTGCGGAACCTTCGACATAACCTCCGCACGTCCGCATAACCAAACTATGTGTATATGCATCTATCATGGTATGAGCCAATCGCTTTTACCGATGCTCCCCTGCATGTGCGGCAACTTCCGCCGCACCTCACGCGCGCTCACCCAGCTCTACGAGACCGCCCTCCGCCCCATCGGTCTGCGAGCAACGCAGCTCACCATCCTGCAAGTCCTCGGGCGCACCGGAGAAGTCTCTCAGGGACAACTCGGCGAAATGCTAGCCATGGACAGCACCAGCCTGACCCGCACCATCGCAATCATGCGGCGCCAAAGCTGGCTCGCAGAGCGCCCCGGCAAAGACCGCCGGGAACGACGGCTACGTCTCTCCAGCGCCGGAGAAGCGCAGCTCGGTCGCGCCATGCCCGTCTGGGAGAAAGTTCAATCGCGCCTGCGCAGGAAGCTTGGACAACAAGCCTGGAATGATCTTCTTCAACTCACCCATCAAGTAACCGGCTTAGTCACAACAAAAGGAGACTCGCTATGAAAAATTACGCAAAACTCACCATCGGACTCGTCATCGTCTGGTTCGTATTCGCCTTGTCCGCCTCAGCCCTCCATCTGTTCCAGAACAACGCCAATCGCATCGGCCTCGCTGTCGCCATAGCCGCAGTAACCCCGATCGTAGTGTTCTCGCTATGGTTTGCAGCATCCGACAGCTTTCGACGCTTCACATTATCTTTGAACCCAAAGCTTTTGACCTCTGCGCAATCCTGGAGATTTGTCGGATTCACCTTCGTCCTACTGGAAGCGCATCGCATCCTCCCAGCAGTCTTCGCGTTCCCGGCTGGCTATGGCGACATGTTCATCGGAGTCACAGCGTCTTACGTGGCGTGGAAACTCGCAGATCCCGCCCATCGCAATTACTTCATATTCTGGCAACTCCTCGGAATCCTGGACCTGGTCATTGCCGTAAGCGTAGGCACAACCGCTGCCTTGATTGACCGGCAAGGCCCTCCAATGGTCCCAATGACCATGCTCCCGCTGAGCCTGATCCCAACGTTCCTGGTGCCTCTGTTTATAATTCTTCACGTAATCTGCATCGCGCAAGCAAGGTCGTGGAAAACCGCCCCGCAGCGCGTCACCCAAACAGCAAGCCCCTCCACCATCCCGCAATCTAGCTGAGTGTAGAAGGGGTTCGTCAAAGCGCAGAGGCTCGTCGCGCGTACCCCGGGAACGCCAATCTCCGGATTGGCGCGTCAACCCGAAGCAGCAACCGCAAAGTCTTGGA
Source organism: Candidatus Acidiferrum typicum (assembly GCA_025463055.1). Taxonomy (GTDB): domain Bacteria; phylum Acidobacteriota; class Terriglobia; order Acidiferrales; family UBA7541; genus Acidiferrum; species Acidiferrum typicum_A. The sequence continues at coordinate 215,920 of JAOAPV010000005.1, read as the reverse complement.
TTTGCTCTGTAGCGCTACGATGTGCGGCTAAGTAAGCCGCACATCAAACAGCGCCAGCCAATACTGCACAGACTGCAGCGCAAAGCCGCAAAGAATGAGCCCGATACCGAAAACCCCAAGCCGCCGCTCCGGAAGATTCTCAGCGTAGTATTCGATGTAAGGGTTGATCGTCGCTCCAATGCCGGTAACGATCCCGGTCACGAGACCTACTCGGACCGCAAAGGCCCACACATGGTCCACATGCCGGATCAGCGCACTACAGAAGAGGGCTGAGGCAATGTAACCGAGGGTACGCACGACCGTCCCCAAAAACTGGCGACGCGTAAAACGTGGCTGGCGAGACGCCGAGTAGTCCATGCCAGGACGCATGCCGCGAGAATAGGCGAATACTTGGCCGAGAGTGATTAGGATGGCGAACGCGACCGCGAATCTCACACCCAAAATCCTGTAGAGTCCAGCTCCGAAAGCAAACCCGCGAATGGCCGCAAATAATCCTTCCCACGGCAATGAGTAATGATCCAGTCCACGCGCGGCCCTATTGAACTCGATCGCCAGGGTGACGCCGGTCGCAATGCCGGAAGCCAAGCCAAAGAACAGACCAAGCCCCAGGCCGTACCCAATGCCGAACAGAAGCGAGTACGTCACCACCCGCGTAAGCAGCCGCAACGGACCGTGCTGCCCACCCAGCAAGTCATAAGCAAGGTAAAGACTACCCAGCACATCAAAGCAGGTGCCGGTGATGCTGATGGTCGCGACTGTGTGATGGTCCATTCAATCGTTGCAGGTTGTAGTCACACTTGCATAATAAAGCGGATGAATTCCCAATATGCGGGCGAGTCTAGTCGATGAGGAGTGCAACCCTGGTTGCAATGTATATACGTTGCCCGCGCCCTCTAAGTACAGAAGCATTCTGTCTGGGCTAGGTAAGTGCTGTCGTTAGTTGCTGGGCGAGAAGTTCGCCCGGCGGAGAAACTCCGCGAAGCGCGGGTCGCCGCGGAGGGGATCGAAAAACGGATGTACTTTGAGGTACTGCACCATGTTCGATCGTTCCTGGGCGGCACGCCCTAGCCATACAAATGACTGCTCCTTGTCACCGAGGCCTAAGTAGGCGTTCAGAAACGCTGCCGTCGGGACGTAACCCGCTTGCCGCCGCCGGTGAAGTTCGTCAAGAACCCGCAGCGCTTCCGCGCGGCGGCCGGCGCCCGCGTACGCCCGCACGAGCACGCCCAGCACAGCCGAGCTGCGATGCGAGACGGAAGCGGTTCTCTCCAGTACTTGGATCGCTTCATCGAACTGGTCGGCGCCGATGAGTGCAAAGCCGAGAAACCACAGACCGAATGGGCTCTCAGGTTCGACGGTCAGCACAGTGCGCAATTCCCGAATGGCCTCGTTGTAACGCCGAGCATGAAAGAGGATCCAGCCGATTTCGATGCCGCGAAGCGCCAGCGGATCAAGCTCCTGCGAACGTCGCGCCGACGCCAGCGCTTCCTCAGTCCGCGCCTGGCATAGTAGCCAATACGCTAAGCGCACATGAGCGCCCGCATCGCTGGGGCTCAGTTCGATGGCCCGCCTGTATTCGGCTTCCGCTTCCGCCCAGTGCCAGTCTTCCTGCAGCGCGTTTGCGAGCAGGACGCGTGCTTCAACAAGCCCGGGGTCCAATTCCAATGCTTTCTGAGCCGCGACGACCGTCTTTGGGCGAGTGTCGCTAGGAGGCTCGCCGTAGAAAACCATACCAAAAGCGGAGTAAGTAGCCGCCAAGCCCGCGTAGGCCGGGGCGAACGTGGGGTCCGCATCGAGCGCGGCCTGGAAGTGCGGAAGCGCCTCCTGTAGCCCGGCGCGGCTGTTCTGGTGCAACGCAAAACGGCCCTTCAGGTACGCTTCGTAGACGTCGGGCGCCACCGTACGCGGGGTAACGGGTAAGCTTCTTTGCGCGCCAGTAACCGCCACCTCAATGTGACGCGCAATGTCGCGGGTGACATCGCTCTGCAGCGCCAGCACGTCCTGCAGCTCGCGGTCATACGTAACAGACCACAGGTGCTCGTCCGTGTCGGCCCGAATCAACTGAACACTGATGCGAATCTTGTCTCCCGATCGCAGCACCGAGCCTTCGATGACCGCATCGACATTCAGTTGCTTCCCAATCGCAGGCACGGACTTCCGTGTGCCCTTGAACTGCATCGCTGAGGTGCGCGAGATCACACGCAGCGCGTGAATTGCCGAAAGCCGGGCAATCAGCGCCTCGGTCATGCCATCGGATAGGTAGTCCTGCTCGGGTTTGCCGGAGAAGTTTTCGAGTGGAAGGACAGCGAGTGACCGGATACCACCGTTGGCACTCGTCGGCTGTATGGTGGTCCGCTCGCGCCAAAACCAGATCAGGCCGGCGGCGAGCACCAGGGCCACGACGGCTAGAGCCGCAGCCATACGCCCACGAGCCCCGCTTCCCACGACCTCTGACAGCTGGCGCGCATCTGGTGCATCGGTTGGTGCTGCAGACCCCCGCCCACCCCGCCATGCGTCGAGTTCTAAAGTGTAGGCGTAGACCGACCCGAGTCGGCTGTGGTGTTGGCGGCGTACCGGCAGCCCCTCGCGCTTTTCCCACCGGCGGACGGTCGTGACGTCACGACCCAGATAGGCCGCAATCTCTTTCCAGGATTCCAAACGGCGGCCATGGGCAATCGCATCCCCCGTGAGGCTCGATGGCACTCCAACGGACATGGGCCTCAGTCCTCCTTCTGGACGCGAGGATTATCACACCAGTTTCTTTGCGCAGCAATCACTTAGCTAGAGGGAAATAGGCTCCCGTGCCGCATTTTGCCGCTCTTCGCCTCTCTTTGCACGTTGCGCCATGCCGCAGCCGGGGCGCAGCATCCCCTTACAAACGACGGTCTGTCACGGTGGCCCGGTTTCGCCGGTTACACGAGTTCGACACCAGCGGTGAATGCCAGGTGGCTTTGGCCGGTGTCCCAAGAGCCATTGCAGAGAGAACCAGATCGTTTTGCAGAGGATGTGAATTCAGGATGCAAAAATTACCAGGAAGGACAAGTCCAATGATACCCAGGAAATTTGTAAAACCCGCGGCGGCCGCCGTAGCATTTGCCGGCATCATGCTTGCGGGAATGTTGAGCAGTTCCCCGCGCGTAAGAGCTACTGACGATGATGATGACCGCAAGGAATCAAAGGTTGAACAGGGATTCGACATAGCACCCGTCCACCTGAATCTGGAGGGTAAGAACCGGAAATTGGTGGGATTGGGAAGCTACTTGGTGAACACGGGGGTCTGCAACGAATGCCACACTTCCGGCCCTGCGATTACTCAATTCATGCCGGGCGGAAATCCATTCTTTGGTCAGCCAAAGATGATCAATTCGGCCACCTACTTGGGCGGCGGCAGAGACTTTGGTGCGCCGGCGCCAGGAGCGGCGCATATCATCTCCCGTAATCTGACGCCGGATAAAACCGGGATGCCTGAGGGCGGCCACACGTTTTCAGAGTTCGTTCAGATCATGAGGACGGGCGTGGACCTGGATCATCTCCATCCGACCTGTGCGCCAGGAGTCGTTAACACCGGCTGCATTCCGGCTCCATTTCGCGGAGATCTTCTCCAGACGATGCCATGGCCCGCTATGGGTGACCTGACGGATCATGACTTAAGGGCCATCTACGAATATCTCAGCGCAATCCCCTGCGTCGCGGGCCCGCCGGCGCCTAGTCCACTGCACAACGATTGTTTTTGAGGCTAAACGAGCGAAACCGCGCTCCCTGATCTCCCTCAGTGGCTAAGAGACCACTGGGGGAGATCAATTCGTCCACGCTGCCCCTAAATGGCAGTCGGGTCATGAAACATTGCTTCATTCGTCGCGCAGCGCCACTGCAGGCTCGACGCGCGCTGCCCGTTGCGCCGGAATGACGCAGGCCGCTAACGCCACGAGGATGAGCGCGCTCGCCGTTCCCGCATACACTAGCGGAGCTGCCGGCGACACACCATACAGCAAAGTGCGCAGCAGCAGACAGAGGTGGTAGGGGATGCCGCTTTAAATTTGGTACATCGTAATGCCGCTCAGGAGCTTGGGATAGAAATCCGTGGATTTCTGCGGTAAGACTTCGCCCGCCGTGGCGATGCGCATCACTTGCTCCACGTCGCACGCGTTCAGAAGAAACGCGATCTGCGCCGCGCCCGAGTCCACTGCGTCCAGCGCAGCCGGAGCTTCGCGCTCGTACGTCAGGTTCTTCTCGGCGGTAACCGCTTGCGGCGTAATGCCCAGCGCCGGCTCCAGAATTCCTTCGTGGAGGAGCACAACATCGAGTTCGCGCTGCAGCGGCGAAACATTCGGCAGGAGCTGCGCAAGGTCCGCGCCGGAACGCAGCGTAAGCACATAGTAAGCGCGCTTCGCCCTTTGCACCGACGGATACACTCCGATGGATCGTTGCGCGCGCGTCTCCGCGAGTCGACTTAAAAATTTGCTGCGAGCTTCATTTCGCTCGCTTTCGTTCTGAAAAGAAAACGCCTCCGCCGTAAACCACGGCTCAAGATAGCGGCGCACACTCGGCCAGGAGAAATCGTGCAGGTTCGCCGCCACGCGATGCGTCGGCAAAATCGTCAGCCCTTCGCTGCGCGTATTGATGAAAGTCATCATCGCGTATTCGTAAGGCGCATTCACGTCAGGATGAATCACTTGGCTGCGCCGCTCGTTGCGATAGTTGATCGCGGTTTCGTAGCGATGATGGCCGTCGGCGATGACTAGCTTCTGATCGGCCATCGCGCTTTGAATGGCGCTGACGCGTTCCCGCTCCGCGATAACCCAGAGGCGATGCACAACGCCGTATTCATCGCGCAGCTCCGTTGCCGGCGCCGAGCTCGATGCCGCTTCGGCGAGAATCGCGTCAATGGTGTGCTGTGCATCGGAGTACAACATGAAAAGTTGCCCAGTGTGGGTGCGCGTATGGCGAAGAAGTTCCAGACGATCCGCTTTCGGACCGGAAAGCGTTTGCTCGTGGCGAAAAACAACGCCCGCGGAATAATCCTCAAGTTTGCCGGCGCCGATAAATCCGCGGCGTGTCCTCCGCTCGTCCGTGCCGGGCACCGTGTATTCCTGCGTGTAGGCGTAAAACGAAGGAGCGGGATCCTGCGCCACAATGTTGTTGTGTATCCAGTCTTGTAGCGCCGCAGCGGCGCGCGTGTAGACATTCTTTTGCGCAGAATCGCTCGGGAAAGCGCGGCCCTTCTCGATGGTGATTAAGTTGTGCGGGTCGGCCGCGTAATACTTATCCTGCATCGCAGGAGAAATTTTGTCGTACGGCTGGGTGAGCACGCGATCAAACGGGGCGCGGGCGGGATTGTAACGGAAGGCGCGAAAGGGATGAACCTGAGCCATGGGGTCTCCGGTGTGAATATAAGCAGCATGCGAAACTCCATTTTACGCGAACAGCACGCATTTCCGAAAACAGCGAGCGGCTCTTTAAGGAAAGTAATGCGCGTCACGACCCGTGTTTATGCGCTGAGCGTCGGTGAAACGCGAGCGGGAAAGCGTTGCTGATACGAAGAACGGTTTAGGTCGCTGATACGAAAACCTTAGAACGTGGAGCGTATTACAATTAATGTTTATGGCCGATACAAAATTTCCTGTCGTGCGCGCGATTATTTTTGATCTCGACGGCACGCTGATCGATTCCAAACTTGACCTGATTCATTCCGTGAACGCGATGCTCGGCGAGATGAAACGAGCGCAGCTCCCAGCGGAAACGATTTCCGGATATATCGGGCACGGCGCGCCGCAACTGGTAGCTCGTGCTCTCGGAGCCACCGCTACGGAAGAAGACCTAAGGCACGGGCTGCAATTTTTTCTGGGATATTATGAAGAGCACAAAATGGACAACACCTGCGCGTATCCCGGCGTCCCCGAAACCCTGGCGCAGTTGAACCACGTGCCCATGGCCGTGCTTACCAATAAGCCGGAACGCATCAGCGTGCGCATCTTGAATTCCCTGGGACTCGCGAGATATTTCCGCGTGATTTATGGCGGTAACAGTTTTGAATCGAAGAAGCCGGACCCATTTGGCGCGAACAAAATCCTGCAAGAGCTCGGAGTTGCCGCGCACGATACTCTGATCGTCGGCGATTCCGAGGTAGACGTGCAAACCGCGCGCAACGCCGGCACGCGAGCCGCCGCGGTAAATTACGGTTTTGGCGTGCACGACCGCACAGCGCACCCAGCAGACATTTACCTCAATCATTTCGCCGATCTCGCGGACGTTGTACGCAACCATTCCGCCGTCTAGGGCGCGAGGGAAACCGCAGGCAAGCACGTTCTTGTTTTCCGGCGCGGTGCTTGGCAGACTCGACGCGTGCTTCTTGGACTCTTCCCAGAGCTGGACACGCCCGGCGGAGTGCAGCGGGCGGGGCGGCACGTTGCGGCGGTAATGAGTGAATTTGCCGGAGCCCATGGGATGGACTGCCGGCTGCTGAGCCTGAACGATTCGCCCGAGTTGCACCGAATGACGGTGGCCACCCGCGAGTTCGTATTCACTGGCAGCGCGCGCGGAAAAGCGCGATTCAGCGCGGGGGCGGCGCGTGCTGCGAGCCGGCGCGCGAAGGTGATAGTTGCGGGGCATCCATTCCTTGCGCCGGTTGCACAAGGTGCGAAGTTTTTTGCGCGGCGTGCAAAGTCCGTCGTGTGGACGCATGGGCTGGAAGTATGGGAGCCGCTTTCGATGTTGCGGCGGCGCGCTCTGCGCAACGCCGATTTGGTTATTGCGCCAACGAATGACACCGCAAATCATGTAGCCACACAACAGGGTGTTCCACGAGAGCGCATTCGCGTGTTGCCGTGGGCGCTCGATCCGGAATTCGAGGCATTGCTTACGGCGAAACCGGTGCCTAGTCTGCCCGCAAACTTTCCTGCCGGGCGCGTGATTCTGACGGTAGGCCGGTGGTTTGCGGACGAGCGGTACAAGGGGATGGACACGCTGATCACGACGCTGCCGCGTTTGTTAACTGAGTGGCCGGACGTACAGCTCGTTGCAGTGGGCGAAGGCGACGATCAGAGATGGTTGGAGCAGATTGCGAACGGGCGCGGGGTGTTACGTCACGTGCATTTCTTAAGCGGGCTCAGTTATCCGCAGATTGCGGCTTGTTACCAGGCCTGCGAGATTTTCGCGCTGCCGAGCCGCGGCGAGGGTTTTGGCCTGGTTTATTTGGAGGCGATGGCTTGCGGCAAGCCGGTGATTGGCGGCGCGCACGGCGGCGCACCGGAAGTAATCGATGACGGAAAAACTGGGTACCTGGTCCAGCACGGTGATGGAGACCAATTGGCAACTTCACTGGAAACGTTGCTGGCCGATCCGGCGCTGAGCCGCGAGATGGGAGCGCGTGGGCGGGAACGCGTGGAGAAGGAATTTCGATTCAATGTTTTCGCGAAGTCGCTGAAGAAAATTCTGCGCGATCTATGCGAATCCTGAACGTTACGCAGACTTATTTCCCGTTCCTGGAATTTGGCGGGCCGCCCGTAAAAGTGCGCTCGCTATCGAAACAGCTCGTAAAACTGGGACATAAAGTTACTGTGCTAACGGCGGATTGGGGTTTGCAGTCGCGCATAGCTGGCTCTTCGGGGGCGATGAACGCGGAGCGATCGGCGTTGGGATGGAAGCTCGAGGAAAGCGGAATCGAGTCAATCTATCTCCCGAGCCTGCTGCGCTATCGCGCGCTGAGCTGGAATCCCGGAATAACAACTTTTTGCCGCGCGCGATTGTGGAACTTTGATGTGGTACACATTTTTGGGCTCTACGATTTTCTTGGACCTGCGGTGGCGACGGCTTGCCGGCGGAGCGGCATTCCTTATCTCGTGGAACCAATCGGGATGTTCGTTCCAATTGTTAGGAATTTTCTGCTGAAACGAATGTATCATCTAGCCTTGGGACAAAGGATGCTCCTGGGGGCGCGTACTATCATCGCTACATCGCCGCAGGAAGTAGCAGAGCTTGCGTCATCGGGGCTGCCTCCAGAAAACATTGTGATTCGGCGCAACGGAGTGGAAATTCCGGAAACACTGCCGGAGCGGGGGAAATTTCGTGCGGCGGCGGGCATCCCAGAAAGCGCCAAATTGATTCTCTACCTCGGACGATTATCCGAAAAAAAGAGTCCAGATATTCTGCTGCAAGCGTTTGCGTTGCTTTGCAAAGGAGAGCACGCCGCGGAGTTGAGGCTCGTTTTCACAGGGCCCGATGAAGGCGGGATGCGGCAGAGACTGTTGCAAATGGCCGAGGCGTTAGGAGTTTCGTCCCGCGTGCAAATCCGCGGCGCCTCTTACGGCGAGGAAAAATGGAACGCTTACAGGGACGCGGACGTCTTTATATTGCCCTCACAAAATGAAAACTTCGGGAATACGGCGGGCGAAGCAGTGGCTGCGGGTACTCCGGTTGTTGTGACCGAAAAATGCGGCATCGCGCCATTGCTCGCGGATGTTGCGGGCTTGGTGGTGCCGCACGACCCGAGGGCGATCGCGGATGCGTTGGCTCGCGTGCTGTGGGAGCCGGGGCTCCACGCACGGCTGGCCGCAGGATGCCGAAAAGTCGCGGCGCGACTTGATTGGGACGAACCCGCGCAAGAGATGGAGAACCTGTACGGGCAATTGGTAAACGGCCAAAGGCAGATTGCAGCACTGTTGCACTGAGGGTGGTTAGTTGCCGACTCGAAGGCATGTGATTTTTCGCGGTGTGTGGTGGAGCGCGAATTTGCTGCTCCTTGTGGCGCTGGTGGCCGCAGCTTACTCGGCCGGGTGGGAATATTCGGTTCGCCGATACCTTGATGGATTTTCCGACGCGATTGTACCGAGCTCCGAGCCCGCCGAGCGGCAAGCGGAAGCTATCCTGGACTGGATGCGGCGAGGCCCGCCACGCACGGTGGCCGCGAACCTATCCGTTTTGGACGGACGCGATCCGGAGACGACATTAAATTACCAGCAGCTTTTGTCCGTATGCGGTACGGCTACGAACGCATTTCTAAATCTCGCGCGCAGCAACGGGCTGAGCGTGCGGCGGCTGCTATTGCTCACGCCGCAGGACGAAGCAAAGCATGTGGTGGCAGAAGTATTGATTGATGGACGCTGGGTGATTGCCGATCCGGCTTACCGTATTTTATTGCGGGATGCGAAGGGGCGTTTGCTGACACGCCAGGACCTGCGCAACCCAGCCGTGTTTGCCGAAGCCACCCATCTGGTGCCTAACTACCCCAAAGAATACACGTACGAAAAGTTTGCGCACGTGCGGCTGGCTCGGCTACCGATGCAAGGACTGCGTCTGCGGTGGATTCTGGATAGAGCGTTCCCCGGCTGGGAGGAGAGTCTTGACTGGAGCCTGCTACTGGAACGCGAATCCTTTTTTGCGCTATGCGTTTTGGTATTTGCGTCCGTTGTTTTTCTGCTGCTTAGGATTTTGTTGGGCTGGTATGCGGACCACCGGCTGAGGATTCCCCGATTTCGATTGCGGTCGCAATCCATGCGGGCGGGATCGACATTTTTCCATGTGCCGGAGATCAAGTAACGCGTGTGCGGCATCTGCGGAATCGCTTTTGCCGGTCGAGCCTCTGAAGCAGAATCCCGTGTGCGGGCGATGGCTGCTGCGATGCAACATCGCGGCCCAGATGACGATGGTTTTCTTCTCAACGATGGACGCGCACCAGGTTTGGCGCTGGGCATGCGACGGCTCAGCATCATCGACCTGAAGACCGGGCACCAGCCCGTTTGGAACGAAACGCGCGACGTGGCCGTGATTTTCAACGGCGAACTTTACAATTACCGAGAGTTGCGAGAGCGATTGGTACTCTCCGGGCATCGATTTAGCACCCAATCCGACACGGAAATCCTGGTACACGCATGGGAAGAGTGGGGCGAAGACTGCCTGGATGAACTGCGCGGAATGTTCGCGCTGGCGCTTTTGGATTTGCGAAAGCGTTATGCCACCGCGCCGTTGCTTTTTCTGGCGCGCGATCCGCTGGGCATCAAGCCTTTGTATTACACGCAGACTAGCGAAGGATTTGCGTTCTCCTCAGAAGTTCGTGCGCTGGTGGCCGGGAAAATGGCGTCGAAACAACTTTCTCAGGACGCGCTTACTGCGTATTTGCTTTTCGGCAGCGTATCGGAACCAGTGACACTCCTGGAGGGAGTGTTTTCGCTGCCGCCCGGGCATCGCATGCTGCTGTACGTGCCGGAAAGACGGCGCACGCCGCGCGCACGGGCGTGGTGGGACGCCACGCGAAGTCCGGCGGCGAAGGATGGGCGAGTGACGCGCGATTTTTCTTCGGCGGCGAAGCACTTGCGGTCGCTGCTGCAAGATGCAGTGCGCGCACACTTAATTGCGGATGTTCCTGTGGGCTTATTTCTTTCGAGCGGGCTTGATTCCAGTGCGATTGCGGCGCTTGGGGCGCGCGAGCGAGCGGGAATTTGTAGCTTCACGGTTAGCTTTCCTGGAACGGCGTACGATGAAGCGCCGCTGGCACGCAGCATCGCAAAACATTGTGGGACACAGCATCGCGAAGTTCCGCTGGAAGGCGATGCAATCGTATCGAGGCTTGACGAAGCAGTTTCGACGCTGGACCAGCCGAGCATGGACGGAATTAATACTTATTTTGTGTCGTGGGCGGCGCGAGAGGCGGGACTGAAGGTGGCGTTGTCCGGGATTGGCGGCGATGAACTTTTTGGAGGGTATGCGACATTCGCGGATACGCCGCGAATTCTGCGGCTGATTCGAATGGCGTGGTTTGTACCCGCGCCGCTGCGGAAGGCTGTTGCTCCACTGCTGGGTGCTGTGATTGCGGGCAGGAGCAGCCCGGATGCGGCGCGCAAAGCGATCGCGGCGTGGTTGTTGCCGGACGCTTTGCCGCATCCCTATTATTTCACGCGGGCACTGTTTCCCGTCGGCACGGAATTGTCTCGATTGATGGAGCCGCGATTCCGGCCAAGCAGTGTGGCCGCGGATGGCGTGACGTTGGAACCAACCTGGGTGGGCTGGCTGGAGCGAGCGGCCGATGGAGCGCGAAAGTTGGAAGGAATGGGCAGCGTCTCTTGGCTGGAGATGCGGTGTTACATGGCCAGCACGTTGCTGCGCGATACGGATTCGGTGAGCATGGCGCATTCGCTGGAGGTGCGCGTGCCGCTGCTTGATACGCCGCTGGTGGAATTTGTTGGCGCGCTTCCTGAGGCGGCGCGGCGACGCGACGGAACAGCGAAGGCTTTGCTTAATGAGGCCATTGGTGATTTGCTGCCGAAAGAGATTTTGGCACAGAAGAAGCGGACGTTTACGTTGCCGTGGGAACAGTGGCTGCGCGGGCCATTGCGGAAGCGGCTGGAGGCGAGCTTTGCGGAGATCACGCCGGGGTTAGCGCCGCATGTGCATACGGATGGGGTGCGTGAAGTGTGGGCCGCTTTTCTTGCGGGGAAGACTTCGTGGTCGCGGCCGTGGTCAATCTATGCGCTGAATGAGTGGTGCCGGCGGCATCTGTAGATTTAGAGGCGGGCGCTACAGGCGCCAGCGAGGTTGTCGGCTGTTACGAATCCCTTGCCACAGTCTGCGGTACACTAATTCACTTACATGAATATTTTGGGCATTAATGCGTATCACGGTAACGCGTCGGCGGCAGTGGTGTGCGACGGCAAGCTGGTGGCCGCGGTGGAGGAGGAGCGGTTCAATCGCGTCAAGTACGCGGCGGGATTTCCGGCGGCGGCGATTCGGTATTGCCTAAAAGAGGCGGGGCTGAGGCTGGAGGAAATCGATCACGTGGCGGTGCCGCGAAATCCTTATGCGCGGCTGGGCACAAAGCTTTTTTATGCGCTGCGGATGCCGTCGTTTGCGCGCGGACGGGCCAAGGTGCTTGCGAAATTCACCGGGGTGCGCGAGGCGCTGGCGGCGGCGTTCGACAGTGATCCGAAAACGATTGGGGCACAATTTCACAGGGTAGAGCACCATCAGGCGCATCTGGCTAGCGCGTTCTTCGTTTCGCCTTTCGAGCGGGCTGCGCTGCTATCGGCGGATGGACTTGGGGATTTTGCGAGCACGATGTGGGGTAGCGGCAGCGGCAGTCGCATGGAGATTGATGATGCGATCGCGTTTCCGCATTCGTTGGGGCTGTATTACACGGCGGTGACGCAGTATCTGGGCTTTTTGAAATTTGGCGACGAATACAAAGTGATGGGGCTTGCGGCCTACGGCGAGCCTGAGCAATTGGAAGCGTTTCGCGACATTGTGCGATTTGACGCGAACGGAAATGGGAACGGGTTCCGGCTGGGGCTTGATTATTTCGTCCATCACCGGAGTGGGCCGGAAATGAGTTGGGCGGAGGCAGACAAAACGCCGACGCTGGGGAAGCTTTTTTCTGAGGAGATGTCACAGCTGCTCGGCACGGCGCGAACGCCAGAAGAAGCGCTTGAGCAACGCCACCGGAATTTGGCGGCGTCATTGCAGGCGCGGCTGGAAGAAGTTTACCTGGGGATGCTGAGGAAACTGGCCACATCGACTGGGTTGAAGTCAATCTGTCTGGCGGGTGGTGTGGCGTTCAACTGCGTGGCAAACGGGAAAATTCTTGAGAGCACGCCGTTTGAGCAGGTTTACGTGCAACCGGCGGCGGGGGATGCGGGGCTCGCGGTGGGGGCGGCATACTACGTTTGGAATCAGAAATTGGGCAAGCCGCGCTCGTTTGTCATGGATCATGCGTATTGGGGGCCGGGATTTTCAGGACATGAGATTCGTGCGGCGATTGAATCGAGCGTGCTTGCGCGTGAGGGTTATTCCGTTACGGAACTGAGGATGGAGGAACTCGCGCGGCGCACGGCTGCGATTATCGCGGATGGGAAAATATTAGGATGGTTTCAGGGACGGGCGGAATGGGGGCCACGGGCGCTGGGGAATCGCAGCATCGTGGCAGACCCGCGGCGAGCGGACATGAAGGATATTCTGAACCGGCGCATCAAGCACCGGGAGATATTTCGGCCGTTCGCGCCATCGATTTTGGCGGAGGCGACGGGTGAGTGGTTTGAGCAGTCGCATTCTTCGCCATTTATGACGCTGGCGTATGCAGTGCGGCCGGAAAAGCGCGCGCTGATCCCGGCGCCGACCCATGTAGACGGCACGGGGCGGTTGCAGACGGTTACGCGTGAGGCGAATCCGCGATATCACGCGCTGATTTCAGCATTTCGCGATTTGACGGGCGTGCCGGTGGTGCTGAACACGTCGTTCAACGACAACGAGCCGATTGTATGCCGTCCGGAGGAAGCGATTGACTGTTTTTTACGGACGAAAATGGATGCGCTGGTGCTCGGGGATTTTCTAGTGACGCGCGGCGCGTGAGTTGTGAACCACGCAGGCACGGTGCCGGTGGTGCTTGTACAATCTTGCGGTGCGAATTCTCCTGCTGAATCTTTATTATCCACCAGACACTTCGGCTACGGCGAAGATGGCGCAGACGGTTGCGGAGGCGCTTTCGGTTACACATGAGGTCACGGTCGTTTGCGGGCGGCCTTCTTATGACCCTACGGAGCGGCGGGCTTGGCGTTTGTGGCAGACGGAAAGACCAGGCACATCGGCTGGTGCCGGCAAACTGAAAGTTATTCGCGTCGGGTCGACGGACTATTCGCGCGCGCAGATGAAGCGGCGGGTGCTGAACTATTTGACGTACGTGGCGCTGAGCGTTCCGCGCGCGGCGTTTGTGCCTTGCGACGTGTTGGTAGGGATGACGGACCCGCCGTTTGAGGGAATTGTGGCGGCGTTTGTGGCGGTGTTGAAGGGCAAGCCGTTTGTGTACAACATTCGCGATTTGTATCCGGATATGGCGGTGGGTGGGTCCATCATCGGCGCTGGGCTGCTGGCGCGGGTGTGGGAGAGTTTGCATCGATGGGCGCTGCGGCGCGCAACGCGTGTGGTGGTACTTGGCGAGGACATGCGCGCGAGAATTATTGCTAAAGGCGTGAAGGCAGAGCGCATCGCGGTGGTTCGCGATGGAGCGGAGATTTGTGAGGCGGGATACGAGCCAGCGGTGGATTCTGAGGTGGTGCGGGCGATTCGAGGCGATTTCAGGTTTGTGCTAGTGCACGCTGGGAACTTGGGATTTTATGGTGCGTGGGGGACGCTGATTGAGGCGGCGCGGAAGTTGAGTGACGAGGGGATCGGTTTGGTTTTTGTGGGGGATGGCGCACAACGGGGGAACATCGAGGCCTTGGCCGCGGGCTGCACAAACGTGCGTTTTTTGCCATTTTTCCCGGCGAGCAAGATTGCGTCGGTGCTTGCATCGGCGGACGCGCACATTGTTACTATCAAGCGGGGATTGGAGGGAGTGATCGTGCCGAGCAAGATGTACGGAATTCTGGCGGCGGGGAAACCGATTTTGGCAGTGGCTCCGAGGGAGACGGATGTTGCTGCTATCGGGGAGCGCCGTGGTTTCGCGATTTGGGCTGATCCGGATGATCCGTCCCAGGTGGCGCGTTCGATTCGGCAGATTTTTCGCGACACAGAACAGTCGCGGGGAATGGGCGAGGCGGCGCGGGCTGCGGCGAGTGATTATGATAGAGTCAACGAGCTTCGAAAATTTGTGGGGATTATGGAGGAGGCGCGCCCAGCGTGACAGCGACGGAGACTTTTTGGAGCGGGAAGCTTGCACTTGTGACGGGCGGAGCATCGTTCATTGGGTCGACGCTGACGGATCAACTTTTGGCGCGCGGGGCCAAAGTGCGCATCGTCGACGACCTTTCAAGCGGGCACCTGGACAATATTCGCGGACATCTTGGCGGGGGCAAAGTGGATTTCCTGCACGCGGATCTGCGCGAGCCGGGCGTCACGCGTGCGTCGATGCACGGCGTGGACACAGTGTTTCATCTTGCGGCGGACCACGGTGGGCGGGGATACGTGGATTTGCACCAGGCGGGGCCGGCGTCTAATTTTTTTCTGGACGGACTTGTTTTTGCCGAAGCGCTGAGAGCTAAGGTGAAAAAGGTTGTGTTCGCTTCCTCGGGATGCGTGTATCCGAATTTCTTGCAGTCCGACATTCACAAAGAGGTTTATCTGACTGAGGATCTGACGAGCGGGCCGAACGATGCGGACAATACGTACGGCTGGGCCAAGCTGATGGGCGAGTTCACGCTGAAGGCCTATGCGAAAGAGCACGGGATAGGAGCGGTTTCGTGCCGATACTTCACGGTTTATGGGCCGCGCGGTGTCGAGAATCATGCGGTGATCGCGATGATCGCGCGAGCGTTTCTGAAGCAGAACCCGTTTGAGATTTGGGGCGACGGTTCACAAATAAGGAATTGGACATATATCGACGACATCGTCGAAGGAACCATTTTGGCAGGGGAAAAAATTAATGACGGAGCGGCAATCAATCTAGGCACCATGGAGCGCATTACGGTGCTCGAATGCGCGAAGATGGTTTGCGACTTCACCAAACACAAAGCGGTGATCAAGAAGCGGCCGGACATGCCTACGGGGCCATTGAACCGCGTGGCGGATAACGCGCTCGCCAAGCGACTGCTTGGCTGGGAGCCGAAGGTTCCGTTTCGGGAAGGGCTAAAACGGACGATTGATTGGTATTACGGAAGTAAGAACAGACAGGAAGTGGAGCGGATCTTCGGGCGAATGCTTACGGAACGCTGAAACGTTGGAATTTTCTGGCGGAGCCGAGTTTTCTGAAGTATCGTAATTGTGCTGCGTGGGGCAGCGATGGTGTGTTTCTTGGTAGCTGGGTGCCCCAACCTGGCAATTTGTAGACACCGGGTGTGCAGTCTCGCTGCAACCCGTTGATCAGTTAAATTCCTACGAGGTTTCATGTCTGCCGGCGTGCTGGCATTTCTCATTTCGCTTTTTGCGTCCATGGTGCTCACGGTACCGGTGCGCGCGCTGGCGTTGCGCGTGGGGATGGTGGACTTGCCGGGTCCCCGCAAGGTGCATCTCAAACCGATACCATTGCTGGGCGGACTGGCTATGTACGGCGGCGTGATGCTGGCGATTATTTTCGCGTTTGACGGCGCGGCGCGGGCGCAAAGCGTTGGAATCGTCACGGGCGCGACGTTGGTGGCGGCTGTTGGGTTTCTGGATGATCGGGGCTGGTTGCATCATCAGATCAAGCTTTTTGTAGGCATGCCTTTGGCGGCGTGCATTCTACTGGCTAGTGGAGTACACGCGCAGGCGTTCGAATTGATTGTTTCCGGCCGCGCGGGGTACGTGCTCGATGCGGCGCTCACGATTTTCTGGGTGGTGGCGGTCACCGCATCTTTCAGCATATTGGATCACATGGACGGGTTGTGCGCAGGCGTTGCGGCTACCGCTTCATTCTTTTTTGCGTTGGTCGCGTTTTTGAATGGCCAAGTTGTTGTGTCCACGTTAGCTGCCGCCGTTCTCGGTGCCGCAGCGGGCTTTCTGCGTTGGAACTTCAAGCCAGCGAAGATTTTTATGGGCGATGGCGGAGCGATGTTCCTGGGATTCTTGATGGCGACGCTAGCGCTCAAGCTGCGATTGAGCTCCGGGAACCATGCGTCGGCGCTTTTAGCTCCGCTGCTGATTCTCGGCGTCACCATATTCGATACGACGCTGGTCAGCATCTCGCGCGCGCGGCGAGGACTGCTACCGTTCGCATCACCCGGGAAGGATCATGCTGCGCACCGGCTGGCAAATCTGGGATTGGGGCAGCGCGGGGCGGTGCTGGTGCTGTACCTGCTTGGCGCGCTAAGCGGCGCATCGGCAATTTTGGTTTGCTACATGCCCACAGGCGCGGCGCTGCTGTTCGCGACTGTCGTGGTCGCGACAATGCTATTTGCGATTGCGATGTTGGAGAAGGCGCCGTTCGAGCGACAAATAGCGAAACCGACATCGCTCTGATGCCGAACAAACTAGGTCGAACGCTTTCCTTTTAGTTCACAGCTGTCGAGTTTTGCCGACGTAACGGGATTCGCTATACTTACTTCGGTCGCTCACTCACCCACTACTTCGTATTCAGCAGGGTCGGGAAGAGGTTGCTCCGATGGACTGCGGAGACCGCCGACCGTTGATCCGGACACGGATTTGAAGGACAAGGCAGAAATTGGACGCAAGTCAGAAAAATTCATCACGCGGAGTGGATAACGACAAAGTAATTATCGTGGGAGGATCCGCGGCCGGATTTTACACCGCTGCCAAAGTGGCCGAGGGCGGCAAGCGTGTGCGCGTGCTGGAGTCCCGGGCCGAGTTGGAACCGGCGTCGCGAACGCTGATTGTGACGAGTCATTTCCGGAATCAACTGGGAGCCGCCGCGAACGAAAGCGTACTGAACGAGATTCGGCGATTCGAACTGTTCACGGATGGCCGCACCGCGCAAATCGCGCTGAGCAAGCCGGACCTTATTATCGAGCGCGCGAAATTGATTCCAGCGCTGGCGCGCCAGGCCCAACGGGCCGGAGCGGAGATTTCATTCAAGACGCGTTTTCTCGGATTATCACCGAATGCAAATGGCATTCACGTCCAGGTGGAGTCTAGTGGCCGAAATGAGGAGTTAGACGCCGAGAGCGTGGTGGGCGCGGACGGCGCGGCTAGCCGGGTGGCGCGATCGGCGGGATGGGCACCGGTTGAGACGGTGCCGCTTGTGCAGGCGATTGTGCGCCTGCCGAAAGATTGCCCAGTGGATACCACCCGGGTGTGGTTCGTGCCGGACGATACGCCGTATTTTTACTGGCTGATCCCTGAATCGGCGGAACGTGCCGCGCTGGGGGTAATCGGAGAAGATGGCCGCGACACGACGCATTGCTTGGCGCGATTCCTGGAGAAAAAGGGAATGGAACCGCTCGAGTGGCAGGGCGCGCGGATTCCCGTGTACAAGCGCTGGGTGCGGGTGAAGCGGCGGCTGGGAAAAGGAAACGTATACCTTGTGGGAGACGCGGCGGCACAAGTGAAAGTTTCGACTGTGGGTGGAATCGTTACAGGATTTCG
The DNA here is from genome assembly GCA_025463055.1 of Candidatus Acidiferrum typicum. Lineage (GTDB taxonomy): Bacteria > Acidobacteriota > Terriglobia > Acidiferrales > UBA7541 > Acidiferrum > Acidiferrum typicum_A. The sequence continues at coordinate 197,986 of JAOAPV010000005.1, read as the reverse complement.
TGGCGCGCAAGCGGTGGCGGATTCCATTTTACAAGCTGGGCCGTCCAGGGAACTCCTCGCGCTGCGGCGAGAACTAAGCACGCACTGGCTGTTACGGCGAACTATGCATCACTTTCAGCAGGAGCATTATTCGCGCCTTGTGGACCTGCTCAACGCGGCTACGCGGGAGACTCTGAGCGAAGTCACGCGGGACGAGTCTACCCGGCTACTGTGGAACGTGCTACGCCACCAGCCTCAGCTGGTGTTGCTGGGCCTGCGGGGGCTGCTGTTGGGATGGAACAGCGAGCGGCGCTAGATTTTCCCGCAACTTGAAAGTGTGTGCCAATATAAGCGTTCTCTCCTTGGAGGACTAGATTGCGTCTCTCTGTAGTTGGATGCGGTTACGTCGGGCTGGTGACCGGCGCCTGCCTCGCCGAGGCGGGGCACGAGGTGATTTGCACCGACATTGATGAGAAACGCATCGCCGAGCTACAGGCGGGAGGGGTGCCGATCTACGAAGAGCACTTGGACAAAATCCTGCAATCGGCGCGCACCGCGGGCAAGATTTCGTACACCTCAGACGCGGGTGAAGCGATACGCAAAAGTGACGCTATTTTTATCTGTGTCGGCACACCGCCCAAAGAAAACGGCGATGCGGACCTTTCCGCAATCGACCACGTTGCGCGACAGATTGCGACGGAATCGCGATCTTCGAAGTTGGTTATCGAGAAGAGCACGGTGCCGGCGCGCACGGGACTGGAACTGCGCCGAGCCCTCACGGCGTATTCGCGCAACAGTGGCCTGACCTTTCGTGTGGCGTCGAATCCGGAGTTCCTTCGCGAAGGGACAGCGGTATCGGATTTTTTCCATCCGGACCGCATTGTGGTTGGCGTGGAGGATGAATCTTCAGCGCGCGACATGCGCGAGATTTATCGGCCGATTTTGGAGCGTTCGTTCAGCTGCCCCGTGCACAACAACGGCACGTGCCCTTCCGGAAGTGCCGTAGACCTGCTCATCACGACGATTAACAGCGCCGAATTGATCAAACATGCCTCCAATTCATTTTTAGCTTTGAAAATTAGTTACGCCAATGTGATTGCCGATCTTTGCGAGAAAATCGGCGCGAACGTGGAGGAGGTGACCCACGCGATGGGATTGGATTCACGTATCGGCACGCCGTTCCTTCGCGCGGGGCTAGGATTCGGCGGTTTTTGCTTCCCGAAGGATTTACAGGCGTTCATTCATCTGGCCGGAACCGTGGGCGTGGATTTTGACATTCTGAAAGCCGCGGAGCGCGTCAACAAACAGCGCATCGAGCGGTTTTTCGACAAGGTGCGTAATGCGCTATGGGTGGTCAAAGGCAAGCGTGTCGCCGTTCTTGGACTGGCATTTAAGGCCAATACCGATGACATCCGCTTCTCCCCGGCGCTGGAGGTCGTGAAGGAACTGCTCCGGCAAGGAGCGCAGGTGCTAGCGAGCGATCCGGAAGCGATATCGTGAACTAAGTCGCTGTTTCCGTCGGTCAGTTACCATGAGGATCCATACGAAGCGTTGCGGTATGCAGAGGCGGCGTTAGTTTGCACGGAATGGGATACATTTCGAGACCTAGACTGGGAGCGAGCGGGAAAGCTTATGACGCGGCGCCTGGTAATTGACGGCAGGAACTTGTACTCGCCTGCGCGAATGCGCGAGCTTGGGTTCGAATACTCTTCTTTCGGGCGAGAATAGTCTTCTTCAGACGATCAGTTAAGGCACGCGGTGTGAAGTACGCAGAGGCCTACTGGACGCTCGCGGTTTGCCGACTCCCGAAATACTCCTTGAAATAATCCAACGTAGTGCGCAAGCCCTCGTCCAGACCTATCTTCGGTTCCCAGCCCAGAATACGCTTGGCTTTGCTGATGTCCGGGCAGCGCTGCTTGGGGTCATCCTGAGGCAGGGGTTCGAAAATAATCTTGGGGGCGTTTTCGAAATGGGCACGAATGCGCTCCGCAAATTGGAGAATGGTGATTTCCTGCGGGTTTCCGATATTCACCGGCAAATGTTCATCCGATAGCATCAGGCGGTAGATTCCATCGATCAAATCGGAGACGTAGCAAAAGCTGCGCGTTTGCTTTCCATCACCATAGACGGTGAGAGGTTTGCCGGTTAGTGCCTGGTGAACGAAGTTGGGGAGGGCGCGGCCGTCGTTTAGGCGCATGCGCGGTCCGTAGGTATTGAAGATGCGCACAATGCGCGTATCTACTCCATGATAGCGATGGTATGCCATGGTCATGGCTTCGGCATAACGCTTGGCCTCATCGTAGACGCCGCGAGGTCCAATCGAATTCACATGGCCCCAATATGTTTCCGGCTGCGGAGAAACTTCCGGGTCACCATAGCATTCGCTCGTGGAAGCGAGGAAGAATTTGGCGTTTTTGGCGAGAGCGAGGCCGAGCGCGTTGTGAGTACCGAGCGCGCCGACTTTCAAGGTTTGGATGGGCATTTTCAAGTAATCGACGGGGCTGGCCGGCGAAGCGAAGTGCAAGACGTAATCGACCGGGCCGGCAACGTCAATGTAATTGGAAACGTCCGCGCGTGCGATGCGGAAGCGAGGGTGCTTCTGAAGATGAGCGATGTTCGAGTCTACGCCGGTAACCAGGTTGTCCAGCGAGAGGACATCCCACCCCTCCGCAATCAGGCGATCACAGAGATGCGAACCCAGAAAACCCGCACCACCAGTAACTACTGCACGCATGTATCCTCCCGATAAGTGCCAGCCAGCCATTTTAACGCGCTGGTCGGCGATTGACCACACTGATGACCCGCGATACCATGCGCCCCCTTGCGTACGGACAGCAGCGCGGACGCCCCAAAGACCTGGAAGCGCCACATTGCCACGGCTGCTATTCTGACCGTGGTTGTTGTCTTAGTCGCCTCCGCCGTGATCGTTTTTGGCGTTGGCCGTTGGCTGATAGTTGAAGATCCGTTGGACAAGGCTCAAGCAATCGTGGTTCTCAGCGGACGCATGCCCATGCGGGCCAAGGAAGCAGCGCGATTGTACAACGCAGGGTATGCGCCGCAAATTTGGCTGACCCGCGCCGTTGAACCTGCCGCTTCACTCCAGGAAATGCATATTTCTTACATAGGTGAGGACTTCTTCAACTCGCAGGTTTTGATGCACGAAGGGGTGCCATCGAATGCAATCCGCGTGCTGGAGCAGCCGATAAACAATACAGCCGATGAGATTCCTGTAATTGCAACCGAACTAGAGCGGCAGCGGGGTGGTGCCGTCATTATCGTAACGACGAAGGTGCACACGCGGCGGGTTCGCGCGCTATGGAAGGAACTTTCGGGTGGGCGTGGGCGAGCCATTGTGCGGGCGGCTGTAACCGACACCTTCGCGCCTAACCGTTGGTGGCGCTCGACGGGCGATTCGCTGGACGTGGTGCGGGAAGTCCTTGGTCTATTGAACGCGTGGGCGGGATTGCCTCTGCATCCTTCGCGGTGAGGCGGAATTCAGAAGAATAGAAACTTTTTGCGGCGAGGCGAGGCTCTTTCGTCGGGAATTTCCGGGACGTGGGGAAGATCTCGTCCTTCGAAGGCGGCCAACGGATTTTCAACAAATAGCGCGCGAGCCTTCTCGTCCCCAAACTGCCTGCTTACCGCGTCGTAAGCAGGTTGTAGACGGAGCGGCCTGCGCTTGGTGTTGTGCGCGTCACTGGCGACAAAATGCACCAAACCTCGCGCGATCCAGCAAAGGGAATCTTCCTGCGCGCGCGGACCGAAAGTTCCAGTGAGCGAGCCTGCCGTGACCTGCACATAGCAACCGAGGCGCGCCCAGGTTGCCAGCCGCTCTGGCTGGCGGCGCAGGATGGCATTGCGCTCGGGATGCGTGATTATTGGACGCAACCCCTTGAGCTGCAAAGCGTGGAGAGTGTCGTCCATTGCGGGCGGAATGGAGATTTCGTTGAACTCAACAAGCAGATAATCGTGCTGGTTGATACAGAAGCGAGAGGGGTCGCTGCGCAACGCATCGAGATTTTCGGGATTGAGATGGAAATCGCATCCGGTGGCAAGGATCAGCCGGTCGCCAATTTCGCTTTGCAGGCGCTCGCGGAGATGCTGGACTTGCGGATAATTGAAAGCGTATTCGCTGCTGCAATGCGGCGTGGCGACAACGTGTGTGATGCCATCACTTATGGCGGACTCAGCCATCGCCAGAGATTGTTCGATGGCATCGGGACCGTCATCGAGGCCCGGCAAAATGTGGCAATGCACATCCACCATATGAGTCGCGAACTCCTTGCGCGCACGGAGCACAGGGACATGAGAAGTCAGGGCATGCGCCTGAACTCAATGCCATTGACTGCAGTGCGGAATGCCGGTTGCGCCTGAACCTACCGGCTGGAACGGTCGGCGCGTGCCTACTATCTTGCTCCCATTCGCCAGGCACTCGCAACGGGCGTGCCTTGAGAGAAATCATATGGAGGGCGTTTTTTGGCAAGCGCCGGGAACCTGTTATATTTGTTCGACTCATTTGTGGCCTTGCGGCCTGTGTATTCCAAAAAGTTTAGGAGTGCGACGCAACTCATGCCAATTGACCGGAAACCTGAGTTCTTCAAAGGCGCCCAGCTCAAGGTCGCCATCATCGGATGCGGGTACGTGGGCTTGCCGCTGGCGCTGCGCTTTGCGGAGGCGGGGCACAAGGTGACGGGATTCGACACGGATCCCAACAAAGTGAATATGTTGAATGCGGGGCGTTCGTACATCGAGCATATTCCGCAGACGAAGATCCAGCAATTCGTCAATAGCCGGCACTTTGGCGCGACCACGGATTTTGCGCGCTTAAAGGAAGCGGATGCCATCCTTATTTGCGTGCCGACGCCCTTGGACGAGCGCCGCGAACCAGACTTGAGCTACGTCGAGCAAACGGCTATTTCGATTCAGCCGCATTTGCAGAAGGGACAGCTCGTGGTGCTGGAGTCCACGACGTACCCTGGAACCACGGAAGAGTTGGTGCTGCCAATTCTAGAGAAGAGCGGCTTGCGCTGCCCCATTGTCACGGGGCCGGAAAACGACAATGTCGCATGCGATTTTTGGCTGGCGTTTTCTCCGGAACGCGAAGATCCGGGGAATAAGCAGTTTGGTTTGGCGCAGATCCCAAAAGTGGTCGGCGGCTTGAATCCGCCGAGTGGACGCGCTGCGGTGTCGCTCTACGCTCAAGTTGTGGCGCGCGTTGTTCCGGTAAGCTCCACTCGCGCGGCGGAAATGGCGAAGCTGCTGGAAAATATTTTTCGTTGCGTGAACATTGCCATGGTGAACGAGCTCAAGATGCTCAGCCTGCGCATGGGTATCGATATATGGGAAGTGATCGATGCCGCGGCGACCAAACCATTCGGCTTCATGCCTTTTTACCCGGGGCCTGGCCTGGGAGGGCACTGCATTCCGGTCGATCCATATTACCTTTCCTGGAAGGCGCGCGAGTATGACTTTTCAACGCGTTTCATTGAGCTTGCAGGCGAAGTCAATACGGCGATGCCATATCATGTGGTTGATGCCATCGCAGCAGCGCTAAACAATCACAAGAAAAGTTTGAATGGGGCGAAGGTTTTGATCTTGGGTGTGGCTTACAAGAAGGACGTTGACGATTTGCGGGAGTCTCCGACGCTCAAAATCATGCAGTTGTTGCAGCAGCGGGGGGCACAGCTCGATTACAACGATCCTTATTTTCCGAAGCTCCACAAAATGCGGCACTATAACTACGAGAATATGAAATCCGTGCCACTAAATCCGCAGACGCTTGGCAGTTATGACGCCGTTATCGTGGCCACGGATCATTCCAGCTACGATTACTCGGCTATTGTCGACGCGGCCAAGCTGGTGGTGGACACTCGCAACGCCACGCGCCGCGTGATGCGTCACCGCGACAAGATCGTGCTCTGCTAGGCGCAAATGGCTGCATCCCGCGAAGAGATCCGCCGCCAACTCGAGGAAAGCGCTCGGGTCAAGCAGGCTTTCTCCGATGTGTTGGTCGAGCGCATTCTTCAATTCGCACAAAAATGTGCGGCGTCACTGCGCGGCGGCGGCAAAGTTGTGTTCTTTGGCAACGGGGGTAGCGCTGCTGATGCTATGCACCTTGCGGCGGAGCTCGTGGTGAAATTGCACGACGACCGGCGCGCACTGGCGGCGCTGGCACTTCCGGCGAATCCTTCCGTCCTGACGGCGGCGGGAAACGACTACGGGTTCGAACAAATTTTCTCCCGCCAAGTCGAGGCGCTCGTTTCGGCGCAGGACGTTATCGTGGCGCTCTCAACCAGTGGCAATAGCGCGAACCTTGTGCGAGCCGTAGAGGCGGGCCGCGCTCGCGGCGCTTTTGTGGTGGCGTTCACCGGCGAAACGGGCGGCGCGCTCGCAAATAAAGTTGATTTATTGCTGAACGTTCCGTCTCGTGATTCACAGCGCATCCAGGAAGCGCATATCACCATCGGCCATATCGCGTGCGCGTTTATCGAAGAACTCGCACTGTCTGCGTAGCTCGCTTCGTTACTTCATCTTGACCAATGCCACACGAGCCGTCGCGAACGGCATCACTGCCTCAAGCAGCACCGGCGTCCGCGTCGGATTGCTGGCGAGATACAGCATGAAATGCGCGTCTTTCAGTTCCGCACCACCGTCGAAAACACGAAGGTCAATTTTTGACGCAGCGAAAGTGCCCGCAGGAACGGCAATGCTGCCTGCGGCCCCGGCATAGGCTGCGCGAACGTCGTACAGTTTGTGCCCGTCGTAAACCGGTCCGCGCACCTCTCGCACTTTCTCCCAATCTACTGTACGCAAGTATTGCATCAGGCCTAGCGGGTCGCGCGTTCCGGCCGCAACTCGCGTCTGCGTGGCGTTTGCGGCAGCGTGCTCCGCGCCGGTCGTCGTCATGCGCTGGATGGATTCTTGCTTCTCCCCGCGTTCGTTCAGATGCATTTCGTACTGCAGACTTGTGAGTGTGTTCGCATCGCTGTACGAGTCAAACTGGTCATCGAGTTCGAACATCATGCGCAAGGGGTTTTCCGTGCGCGCGAAGGCCTGCAGGTGCCACGCGTTCTTTCCAAAAAAGTTGCGACGGTCCACGATTTGAAGACGTAGATTCGCTACGTTGCTTAGCTTTGCCACATCGGCGGCAAATTCCAGAATTTCGCCGGCGTGGAAGGGGACTGACGCTTCGCTCGAAGGCGAAGGGGCCCTCAGGGGCTCAGCCACCGTTGAGGGCGCCGGCTGGACGGAACCTCCCACATTTTCGGGAACCGCGGAGGCCGCCGAGACCTGCGCGGGCTGCAATGCTTTGGAGACTCGCGCGGAAGATCCAATTCCATGCGCCCAATAGAAAGCTCCGGCAGCGCAGACCAGAACGGCGAGCACTGCAATTGTAGCAGTGAGCTTGGTCATGGTATTTGTGTGAACCTAGTCTGAAACAATCAGTTGCCTCGCTGTCTTCCGTCGTACAATACATTTTACGCGCATGGTGCAATGAAAGATTCAGTTAGATTGGCGCCATTCTGAGATTATCAAAAACGCGAGGCGCTCGTCTTTCCGAAGCGCGCTTCGCTTAGCGCAGCAGCCACCCGCCTGCTGCGAACCTGATCCAGGAGGATTCCCGGAATGCGCTTCGTGGTCACAGGCGGCGCCGGTTTTATCGGTTCGAATACGGTCGACGAACTCGTTCGCCGCGGGCACGGCGTGGTGGTATTGGATGATCTGTCTTCAGGTAAGGAAGAGAACCTCGCCGAAGTCCGCAACAAAATCACGCTGATAAAAGGCAGCATCACGGATATTGAAGTGGTTCGCAAAGCGATGCACGAAGCCGAATATGTGCTGCACCTGGCGGCGCGCACTTCGGTTCCCAAGTCGGTTAAAGATCCCATCGAGACCAACCGCATTAACATCGATGGCACGCTAAATGTTCTTGTAGCGGCACGCGATGCAAAGGTGAAGCGTATTGTTTTCGCCGCTTCGTCTTCCGCGTATGGAGAAACGCCGACGCTGCCCAAGGTTGAAAAGATGGAGCCGCAACCCATCTCACCCTACGGCGTAACAAAATATGTTGGAGAGTTGTACGCGCAGACCTTCGGCCGCTGCTATGGTCTGGAGAATGTTTCGCTGCGCTATTTCAATATTTTCGGTCCACGCCAGGATCCTAGCTCTCCGTATTCCGGGGTGCTGGCTAAATTTTGCAGCGCTTTTCTCGAGGGCACGCAACCGGTGATTTTCGGCGATGGCGAGCAAACGCGCGATTTCACTTTCGTGGAGAATGCGGTGCAAGCCAATTTGTTGGCCTGTGAAGCTCCTACTGTTTCCGGCAAAGTCTTTAATGTGGGCGTTGGCGGACGTTTTTCCTTAAACCAGACGGTAACGCTTCTGAATAAAATTTCCGGCCGGAACCTCGAAGCGAAGTACGAACCTGCGCGCGACGGAGATATCCGCGATTCGCAAGCGGACATTTCGCAGGCTCGCGAATTTCTCGGGTACGACCCGCCGGTTGGATTCGAAGAGGGGCTGCGGCGCACGTTTGAGTGGTATCGCGCAACGCAAGAAAAGGCGAAAGCTTCGCCTGAAAGCGCGTCCGTCCCCACACCCGCTCCCGCAAAATCCTGAAACACGCGAGCCGTAGTTTTCAACTTGCCTGATTTCGCCGTCCTGAATCTTTCGTGACGCCGGTGTTACGGCAAGCTCGTCTTTCCATAGCTCAATGGCTCTCCGGCTTTCGGGGTGTCGTAGTTCCAGAAGAAGAGCGGCTCGAGCTTTTTCTGCTCCGGCCAAATCTGGTCCAGAGTATCGCCCTCAAACAACTCTCCATTCTTCATCACCCAATGGACAGTGTTCGTGTTGTGAATGTCTTCGAGCGGGTTCTTATCTAGAATCAACAGGTCCGCAAGTTTTCCGGGCTCGATCGAACCGATGTCCTGCGGGCGTCCGACAATGTGTGATCCATTTACCGTCGCGCATCGCAGGACTTCCATCGGAGTCATACCGCCGCTGCTCAGCATCCACATCTCCCAGTGATAGCCGAGCCCTTGCAACTGCCCGTGGCTGCCTACGCCCACAAGCCCGCCGGCGCGTTCTAGTTTCGCCATTTGCGCCGCGAGCTTCGGGAACGCGTACTCGTCTTTGCTGAACCACCCTTCGCGCCGCTTGGTTTTTTCGTCGATGATTCGGTGAGGTGTGAAGTGATTGAGTTTCACATCGTCGTGAACATTTGTGGATTCATAGAAGTAATTTTCTCCGAATGGCCCGCCGTAGTTCACGATAAGCGTTGGAGTTTCGGCGATGCCGGACTGTGCAAACATCTGCAGCACATCCTTATAGAGCGGGGTGATGGGCAATGTGTGTTCGTTGCCGTGAAAGCCGTCGATTACGTGCGTCAGGTTCAACTTCAGATCGAGCGCACCCTCGGTGGTCGGCATCATCTCCAGTTCTTTGGAAGCTTCGACCATGTACTGGCGCTGCTTACGGTTGCCCACCACATAACTCTTGATGTTGTGCGTGCCGTAATATTTCTTGTACTTGGTCAGCACACCTTTCACTTCTTCGGTGGACTGGAAGTTGTTATCAGAAAACACTCCCGGACCGGTGGAAAAGGCGCGCAGCCCGATGATGTCCCCGGTATCGACAAGGTCCTGGTAGGCAAACATGTCGTTCGAGAAGGTCTGGACATCCAGACCCGACGTCACACCGTACGCTAGATTTGCAAGGAACGCCCAGTTTTGCGTGTCCAGAATGCCGCGGCGGATTTCCAACCAATGCGCATGGGTATCGACAAAGCCCGGAACAATTGTCTTGCCGTGAACATCGATGACCTTGGCGCCTGCGGGGATTGTTCCCTTGGCTCCCACGCTCTTGATGCGATTATTCTCCACCACCACATCGGCATTCTTCAGCACTTCTTCGGAGCCGGGAACGCCCTTCATGGTGATTACAGTCGCTCCACGGAGCACAACCGTACCCTTCGGCATCTTGCGTGGCATTTCTATATTGACGGCTATCTCTTCGACGTTCTTGTCCTGCTCCTTGAATTTTTTTTCCTCTTTTTTCCCCTCTTTTTTCTCCTCTTTGCTCTGCTCTTTGTTTTCTTCTTTCTTCACTTCGCCCGCGGGGGCACCGCCATCTTTCTTATCTGCAGCGCCCTTATTCTCGGCATCCTTCTTGTCTTTGTCGCCTTCCTTCTTCTCTTCCTTTGGCGGCTCGAAAGAAATCGCGCTCACTGGTTCACGGAAAAGGCTGGCACCCACGGCCCAAGTGATGGTCTTGCCGTCGTCGGCCCAGGCAAAATAATCAGCGCCTATATCCGTCAGCCGCTTAACTGGTACCGACGCAGTAGCCACATTCACAGTCGGCGCTTCCCCACCGACCAGGGGCATAGCGATTAGGTAGAGTTGATTGCTTATATGCGCCAGCACCCACTGACCGTCCGGACTGGGCTGCACGTCATCGGCGGAGACTGGTTCTTCCGCGAAGAATATTCCCTGGCCCTTGACTTGAAGATGCGTGCGCCGGTCGGTGCCGTCGTAGCGCAGGGAAACCAAACCCTGCGGCGTATAAACGTAAATGCGGTCCTTTTCATGCGTAAAATGCGGGCCGCCTGCGCCGCGAGCCGGCAAAATCAGGCTGGCGTCGCCGCCATCCGCCGGAATCCATACAAGATCCGCGTTCGCAGTCTGCCCGATATCGAATCCGCTGTTTTCACGATCATAGGCATTGCCGCGCAGCGCCACGATTCTGGCGCCATCGGGCGACCATGCTGGATTGCTGTAGACACCGGCCGACTTCGACAATTGTTGCGGCGTTCCTCCCGCCGCCGGCACTTTCCAGAGCTGCCCGCCTTCATTCGACCAAGTTACGTACACGAGCATCTTGCCATCCGGCGACCATGCGGGCTGAAATTCGCGAGCGCTGCCAGTGGTCACGCGCCGCGGCTTTCCGGTTGGCAGGTCGAGGGTATAAAGGTGAGTCAGCGCGGAAAACGCTAGTTGCTTGCCGTCAGGGGATTCCACAGGATCCTGAATCAGCCTCGCCTTTACCGGGCCTTCCTCGACCCTTTGCGGAAAATCCAGTTTTGGCCCCAGCTCCTGCGAGACTTTGGCGGTAAACGGAATCACGGTGTCCGTTCCAGTTGCGAGATTCAGCCGCCGAATCTTGCCATCCTGGTTGTAAACAACTTCTTTCCCATTGGGCAGAAATGCATAGCCAGGAAAAAGATCGCGCGTGAACCGCGATTCCTGGTCATCGCGCGTGATGGGGTACTTGACCCAGCGATCGTCGCCGGTCTGTAAATTGCGGACCCGCAATCCACTTTCTGTCTCGTAGCGCGTTACGTATAAAATCTGGGTTCCGTCGGGCGACACGACCGGCCGGAAGCTGCTTTCCACCTGCTGGAGCAGAACGTCCTCGTCTCCTGTCTTGCGGTACCGGCGCGCGATCTGCCAAAGCGGAAGCTGCGCATTGTAAGCAAAGCCGCCATGACGCATGGCGTAATAGAGATACTTTCCATCCGCGGAAGCCACCACACCAATGGCATTGTGGCGTTGTTCCCGCGGCGTGTTGGGCGCTGGTTTGGCTTTCGTAACCTGCACGCCCGAGCCGCCTTGCACGTGATACATCCAAATTTCAAACGTATTGATGCCGAATCCGGCTTTGGACACAAAAAGGTAATTCCCGTCGGGCGACCAACTCGGCGAAGCGAACTCGGCGGTCGGATCCTTCGAAAGTTGTTTCGCGTCGCTCCCGTCCGTGTGCATAATCCAGACGTTTTCGTTCCCGTCGCGGTCAGAAAGAAACGCGATCGATTTTCCATCGGGAGAAAATTTGGGCTGGCTATCAAATGCCATGCCGCCAGCGATCAGCTTTGCTTCACCGCCCGCGATAGGCATGGTGTAGATATCGCCGAGCAATTCAAACGCGATTGTTTTCCCGTCGGGCGAAACGTCCAGAGAAATCCAGGTGCCTTCATCGGTGGTGAATTCGATCTTTCGAGCGGACTTTAGCGAAAGTTTCTTTTCTTCTTTTTTCTCATCCTTCTTGTCGTCCTTCTTTTCCTGTGCTCCGCCGCTCTCCTTCAAGGCAAAGTTCGCTCCAAAGAGACTTTCTGCGCCCAGTACGAACATCATAGTAAGCACCGCCATCCATGCAACGACACCATGCGCCAAATGCTTAGTGCTCATCCTTATTCCTCCGAATTCATAAATACATCAGGAATTCAACGACCCGTGCCCCGGTGCACAGACATCCATCTCTGAACATTCTTAGACGCCGCATGAACGCAAGTGTTTCTGTTCACAATCCGTAGAATGATGGCCTATTCATCTTGTTCTTCGCCGTCGACGCCATCGTGGCGATGCTCCGGCGGCTTTGGCACGATATGCGGAATTCCGGCATCGTTCATCTTTTTATTAAGCGCCGCCAGGTCCTCGTCTATCAATTTCTTCAGTTGTGCCGAGGCATCGCTGACCAGCGGGCCTAATTCTGCGAGTTTTTCCTTTTGTTGTCCGCCCGGTGTCGCCGCGAATCCGTCCAGATCTTGCAAGAGACCCTGCACTTGGTCGGGCAGTGGATCGGGCTTCCATTCAAACGGCGGGCCTGCATTGCCAAGCCCTTCGCGCTCGTGGATGTATTTCTCGGCGACCTTGTCCACCTTCTTCTGCAGTTCGTCCGCTGATTTTTGTATATCTTCAGGGATCTTTGGTACATCAGGCTTGCCGGCATCGGCTTTCCACTGTCCCCGCGCTGCGTTCAACGCGTCCTTCAGCCCTTGAATAGTCTTGCGATCTTTGGCCGTGGTCTTTTCCAATGCGTAGAGTTGGTCAATGGCCGCGCGCCGCGCTGCCCGATCCTCCGGGGAAAGCTGAATGTGCGGATCATCCTCGACCACTACCTCCTGCGTTGCTTCCTTCATGCCAGCCTTGATTTTGATCGTGTACTTTCCGGGTTCGACTCGCGGGCCGCGCGGACCTTCCCCATATCCCGCACTGATGGCCTCCATCTGTTCCGGCGTGGGTTCGGCCGCCGGATTGTAGCGCAGGTCCCAATTCGCGCGATTCACGCCGGCGGCTCCCGCTCCGTCAAACTCCCGCACCACCTTGCCATCTTTGTCGGTGACGGTGATTTTGACCTTGCCTTCTTTCTTTGGTTCGGTGGCGGATTTGCTCTTCTCCTCTATCGTGCCCTTGCCCTTTTCTTCCTTCTCGGGATTCGCTGACGCGGCTTTGTCCTTGTCGTCCTTCGCCTCGGTCTTAGGTAGTTCCGGCGGCAGGGCCTCCTTTAAGTAGTAGTTCAGAATCGCGCCGTAAGGCGGATTCTTCGCTGTGAAAAACTTCTGCCCGCCGCTCCAGCGACGCATTCTTATGTTGAAAGTGATAGCCCCATGCGGAGGAAAGAAGGTCAAGTCGCTGTTTAACACGCTTGCGTCCATCTTTTCGAGAGGTGTGATGTCATCAAAAATCCATATCGAGCGCCCGTGCGTGGCCAACACCAGGTCGTTCTCCCGTGCTTGTATCTGGATATCGTCGACGGGCACGGTTGGAAAATTGTTTTTCAGTGCAGTCCAGTTTGCGCCGCGATCCCAGGAGACCCACAGCCCAAATTCCAATCCGGCAAACAGCAGGTTCTGATTCCGGGGGTGCTCCCGGACCACGTGCACGCTCCCGGCGGAATCCGGAATGCCATTGCGAATCGCTTTCCAGGTCTCGCCGTAGTCGTTAGTGGCGAAAATGTAGATTCCGTAGTCGTCGTCGCGATGCCCGTCGAATGTTGCAAGCGCCGCTCCCTCTCCAGCCTTTGACGCCACCACGCGGCTGATGTACGTACCTTTGGGCACGCCGGGAACGCGCGAGGCTACATTTTTCCAGCTCTTTCCCCCATCGCGCGTGACTTGCAGGTTCCCGTCGTCCGTGCCAACCCACAGCACGTTCGGCGTTAAGGGCGATTCGCTGAACGTGGTGATTGTGGGATATTCCTGGACGCCATCGTGCCGCGACAACGTGGTCTTGTCCGGCGTCTTCCCAAAAATTTGGAGCTTGTTGCGATCCGCACCGGTGGTCAGGTCCCCGCCGAGCCGCATCCACGTATCGCCGCGATCCATGGACTTGAACAAATAATTCCCGCCGTAATAAATCGTCGTATGGTTGTAGACGGAAACGGCCACCGGCGCATTCCACTGATACCTGTAGTGCGCGTCGCCGTACTTCGCTTCCGGTGATATCGAGCGCTGCTGCTGCGTCCGCAAATCGCGCCGGTCAATGTTGCCGTCCTGCGATTCCGTGTACACGGTCCACGGTTCGACGGGGTCGATCGCCGCGTAAAATCCGTCTCCGCCGTGAATCACACTCCAATCTTCGTTGGTGATGCCGTCGCGCGTCATAGACTGGCTCGGCCCGCACCAGCTTCCGTTATCCTGCAACCCGCCGCAAATGTGGTACGGCCTCTCATTGTCGACAGAAATTTCGTAAAACTGACCGATAGCAAGAGTGTTGACGAAATCCCAGCTTCGCCCGCTGTCGTAGCTCCAGTGAATTCCGCCGTCACTGCCCGCGATCATGTGATTCGAATCCGCCGGATCAATCCACATCGCGTGATAATCGCCGTGAATGCCCTTCACACGATCCGTGGCAAATTTCTTTCCGCCGTCTTCGGAGTAAAACATTTGCGCGCCCAGTTCCCAGATGCGCAAATCATTATTTGGATCGATGCGAATCTGGCTGTAGTAGGAAGGCCGCGGATTCGTGTCGCCCATCTTTTTCCAAGTCTCGCCTTTGTCTTCGCTACGGTACGTCCCACCCTTCTCGTGCTGCACAATCGCGTAAACGATGTTCGGGTCCTTGCGATAAATATCCAAGCCGATGCGGCCGATGTCTCCGCCGCCAGTTTCGTAGGGCAATCCCTTGGTCAGCTTCTTCCAAGTTGCTCCGCCGTCGCTCGTCTTGTAAATGCCGCCGTCCGGTCCGCCGCCGTTGAATCCGTAGGGCGTGCGGCGTCGCTCATAGGCAGCGGCGTAGAGAATATCCGGGCTCTGCGGGTCCATGGCGATATCGCTGACGCCAGTATCACTATTTATCTTCAAGACTTGAGACCAAGTCTTTCCGCCATCGGTCGTCTTGTAAACTCCGCGTTCCGCATTCGACCCCCACAAGTGGCCCAGCGCCGCCACGTACACTACATCCGGATTTCGCGGATGAATCACGATGCGCCCGATAAGACGCGTCGCGGCCAGCCCCATGTTCTGCCAGGTCTTTCCGCCATCGAGGGACTTGTACGCGCCATCGCCCCACGACGAGCTCTGGCGATTATTCGGCTCGCCCGTTCCCACCCACACGACGGAAGGGTCAGATGGGGCAATCGCAATGTCGCCAATCGTCGACACAGCCTCTTTGTCGAACACCGGAGTCCATGTCGTGCCATTGTTAGTGGTCTTCCACACGCCGCCGGAAGCCGCGCCCGCAAAAACGATGTTAGGATTGCTCTCGACGACCGCGAAGTCATCGATGCGCCCGCCCATCACCGCGGGGCCGATCTCGCGCAACTCCAGATTTTTCAGTTTGTCCGTAGGATTCGGCTGATCCGCAGAACGAGCCTCCGCGCCAATAAAAAGTGCTCCGCCACACAACCCTGCGGCCACAGCCAACTTCAAAACAGACGGCACTCGCTTCATGATCCTCCCCTTCATCGCGCGGCCCGGCATCATACTCCGCAGCCTTCGGACATGCATCATTTGTTTGTGGAAACGACCCCGTCCTGTGCTTGGAAAGACGCGCGCCGCTGCAGTGCGGTTTCGCCGCTCGCTACACAACCCGCAAACGCCATGCTAGGCTATCGAACTTATCCTATTGCCCAGATCCTCCGCGTGAATCGCCACTCTCAAGCTCGCAATTTTTTCACGCTTCAACTCCTTCTGCTGACAACGTTGCTTCCTCTTGCCTTGTTTTTCTTCGGTGCGGGGGCGCCCGCAAACGCGCAACAAATTCACCCGCCAGCGGCCAAAGGCGGTGTAGCCGAGCTTTCCGCGAAAGGGCCGCAACGCCGGCAGGGAAACCTCTTCATCGCCGACGACGACGTCGACATCCACTATGCCGGCCAGCACCTTCGCGCCGATCACATTGAATACAACGACCAGACTAACGAAGCTTTCGCGCGCGGCCACGTGCAATACGACTTCGAAAACCAGCATCTCGAAGCGGACGAGGCGCACTACAACGTCGCCACCGGGCGCGGCACATTTCTTAACGTTCGCGGTACGGTAAAAATCGAGCGTCGGCCCAACCCTACAATCCTCGTGACCGACAATCCGCTCTATTTCGAAGCCCAGCAGATCGAGCGCCTCGGCAGCGACTTCTATATCATTCATCAGGCGTGGATCACGGTTTGCGATCCCCGCCGCCCCAAGTGGCAGTTCTACGCGCCGCGCGCGCGCCTCCGGCTCGGCAAAACGATGGCCCTGGTCAATGCTAATTTCCGTTTATTTCGCGTTCCCATCATCTGGACGCCCTACGCCACAGCGCCTGCCGGACCAAAACTCCGGCAGTCGGGCATTCTCGTTCCCGTGGCCGGAAATAGCACCAGCAAGGGTTTTGTTTTCGGTGACGAGTTTTACTGGGCGCCCGTCACTTGGATGGACACCACCCTAGGCGCGGAATATTTCAGCAGGCGAGGCTCCGCCCAACGCGGCCAGTTCCGCGCCACTCCTTGGGAAAACACTTCCATCCGCTACAACTATTTTGCCGTGATTGACCGCCTGCATCAGGGCGGCCACGAACAACGCGTAGCGGCGCAGTCGCTCCTACCGCACAATTGGCGGTTCGTTGCGGACATCAACGAGCTTTCTTCCCTTACCTTCCGGCTTGCTTTCTCCGACACTTTCGGCGAAGCAATCAACTCCGAAGTTCGCAGCTCCACCTTCCTCACCCACAATTTCCGGGGCTTCAGTTTTAATGTCGCGTCGCTCAATGACCGCAGCTTCCTTACCACGAATCCGCAGACCAGCGTCTCGCTGCGTAACGCGCCGCAAGTGCGTTTCGGCTCCGTCGAGCAGTCGCCTTTCGAGCGTCTTCCGATCTATTTCGGTTTTGACGCATT
Organism: Candidatus Acidiferrum typicum; assembly: GCA_025463055.1. GTDB lineage: Bacteria > Acidobacteriota > Terriglobia > Acidiferrales > UBA7541 > Acidiferrum > Acidiferrum typicum_A. The sequence continues at coordinate 180,922 of JAOAPV010000005.1, read as the reverse complement.
GGCCGGCGCCCTAAAGCGCGACGATGTCGGTTTTACTCCCACCGCCACGTTCGTGCCGATCGCGACTTCTGATTTTGTTCCGCGGCTGGAGTTCGCGCCGCGCGTCACGGTGCCGCTCCATTTCGGACCATGGCTTAGCGCCACCACTACCGCCGCTTTTCGCACTACCTATTACGGGTCTTCCCTGACTCCCGCCGGTGCCGTCAGCACTCAATCCCTGACGCGCAACGACGGCGAATTCACTTTCGATCTTCGTCCTCCGACCCTGGAACGTTTCTTCGGCTCGATTTCGTCCGACAAGACTAAACCCAGGAGGCGGTACAAGCACACCATCGAGCCGCACATCACCTATCGCAATATCACCGGCATTAACAATTTCTTCCAATTCATCCGCTTTGACGCTGACGCTACCCGCACCAACACTAACGAAGTCGAATATGGCGTTACGCAGCGTTTCTGGATGAAATCCGGCGACGACCAGCCACAAGAGCTCGTTTCCTGGCGCTTGGTGCAGAAGCATTATTTCGATCCCACGTTCGGCGGCGCAATTGTCAATGGCCAGCGCAACGTTCTCGAGCCTCTCGATTCCGTCACGCCCTTCGCCTTCGCTCTCGGACCGCGTAACTCCTCACCAATCGTCAGCGACATCAGGATCAATCCGGGCGGCCTCTTTGATACCGAACAAACCCTCGAATACGATCCGCAACTCCACAAAGTCACAGTCATCGGCACGTTGGTGAAAATAAAACCGTATCGCGAGTTTTTTGCCACCATTGCCCATTTCCGGTTGCAAGCCGATCCCATCCTGCAACCTCTCTCCAATCAAGTGCGCGTGCTCATGGGCTATGGCAGCGAAACGCGCCGCGGTTTCAATGTCACCAGCGGCATCAGCTACGACATAACCAACAGCGCTCTGCAAGATCAGCTCGTGCAAGTCAGCTACAACGGAAAATGTTGCGGCCTCGCCCTCGAATATCGCCGCTTCGCCCTCGGCCAAGTGCGCACGGACAATCAGTTCCGTATCGCCTTCATCGTCGCCAATATTGGCACCTTCGGAAATCTTCGCCACCAAGAAAAAATCTTCTAATTCCTCCTTTTCTTCTCTGCGTCCTCTGTGTCGACTCCGTGCCCTCTGTGTTAGATTCCTTTGCTTGCCGATGACCGACATCGACCTAGCCTTTGCCTCCATCGAAGAAGTCGCCCGCCTGTATCGCAAGCGAAAGGTGTCGCCCGTCGAAATAACCAAGCTGATGCTCGCGCGCATCGAGCGACTAAACCCAAAACTGAATGCCTACATTACCGTCACCGCCGAACTTGCGCTCGCGCAAGCCAAAAAAGCCGAATCCGAGCTCTTCGGTCCTCGCGGCCGTAAGGGCCACCGCGACCGCGGCCCGCTTCACGGCATCCCCATCTCACTGAAAGACAACATCTACACGAAAGGAGTCCGCACCACCGCAGGCTCGAAAATCTTGAAAGATTTCATTCCGCAACATGACGCACCGGTATGGGCGAAGCTGCGCGAAGCTGGTGCGATCCTGTTAGGCAAGACCAACCTGCACGAATTCGCCTACGGTGTCACGACGAACAATCCACACTACGGCCCCACGCGCAATCCCTGGAACCTCGGCCGCATCCCCGGCGGATCCAGCGGAGGTTCCGCGGCAGCAATCGCCGCGGGTATATGCTACGGCGGCATCGGTACAGACACTGGCGGCTCGATCCGCATTCCCGCCGCTCTCTGTGGCATTGTCGGCTTAAAACCGGGATTTGGCCGAGTCTCTGCGGAAGGTGTCGTACCCCTTTCGCGAACTCTCGATTTTGTTGGACCTTTGGCGCGCACGGTCGCCGACGCGGCACTCATGCTGGATCCGGTTTTTGTGCGCCTCAAAAAAGAGGTGAGCCTCTTGGCATCGCGCAAGAATTCTCCGCAAACGCGCAAGCTCCGCCTGGGTTTGCCGAAGGAATTCTTCTTCGATGTGATTTCGGAAGACGTTTACGCCCCTTTTCGTGAAGCGACCCGTTCATTGCAGAGAAGAGGCGCCACGCTAAAGGAACTCTCCATCCCCGGTCTCGCCGAAACGGAAGAGGCCGGCAATTTCATCGCGTGGGCCGAAGCCACGCATCACCACCAGCAATCCGGTTGGTTCCCAGCGCACTCCGCGGACTATGGTCAAGACGTTCGCACGCGGCTCGAAATGGGCACAAAGGTTTCCGCGACGGACTATCTCCACGCGCTCGAGTCACGGGACAAATTTATCAAGCAAGTTCACCTGGCGATCGCCGAAGCCGAAGTAGACGCCCTGGTCGTTCCCACAACGCCAATCGCCGCTCCGCTAATCAGCGAAGAGTTCACGCCCATCGGGAACGCCAGTCATCCCACCCGCGCTCTTCTGCTTAGCTTGAATCGGCCGGCGAATTTGGCTGCGATCCCCGCTATCTCCGTCCCTTGCGGCTTCACCTCTGCGGGTCTTCCGGTCGGGCTTCAACTGATCGGACCCGTCACGTGTGAACCAATTCTCCTCCGGATCGCTCAGATGGTAGAAGAAACTATTTCTGTGGCCCGAAGGCCCAATCTCTAAGTCTGCAGTGCTAATCATTGACGAACTAGCGATGGCTCCAGTGCCTCGTCTCTCAACCGATGTTCGTAGCCTCTTCCTGCTTCTTCATCAGCCAGTTCCCGATGACATATCCCAGTGTCCCGGTTACCATTCCGCCAAAAATATCCACCACGTAGTGATAGCGACCCCACACAGTCGAGACGCACATGCACAACACTAGCGGCAGCATCACCCAAAACAGCCATCGCCGATGCCGCCATGCGCCCCAGAGCGCCGCAAACGACCCCGCCACGTGCTCGGAGGGAAACGCCGCCCCGCGCACTCTTCCATAGTGCTCAATGAAATTGATCACCGCCGTAAACGGCCCTCCATGCAATTCCCCGTGCCACGAGCCGGCCATGGCAAACCATGGGCTCTCGATGGGGAAGAAAATCGCGATCACATATCCGATCGCGTATCCAACCGCCGAGTACGTCATCACCGACCAATACCCGTGCCAATCTTCGCGGTAGTACAGAATCCCGCCGAGCACCAGCAGGTAAACGAAATACGTCAAGTACGCGAATTGCATGAACTCGTTGCGCCCCGGCGTAGCAAACTGTTCCAGCCAAATCGAGGGATGCACACCGGTTAACCAGTGATCGAACACAATCAGCTTGGCGTCCTGCCATCGCGGCGTGACCAGATGAACGAGCACACTTAACTGTTCAAAGCAAAACAAGAAGAATAAGTGCGGATACCAGTGCCGCCAAAAATGCCAAAATCTTTGCGTCAGGGTGCCACAACGACCTCGCCTCGCGCCGTGCCTATTTGCTGGCGAGATCGAAGTTTGTGTCCAGACATTATCTTCAGCCCGGCACAACGCCACGATCACTAACGCCAAGAGCGCCTGCACGCTGAGCAATCGCACCGGATGTGACAGATTCTGAGCGAAGATCCCGATCAGCACGCTCGAAATCGCCAAGTAGCTCAGAGCCACCCACTCAAATGCGCCGCAGCAGGCGAACACTGCCGCCATTTCGTCAAGAAAAGCTTTCCCAACGCCAAGGTCGGATCGCGTCTGAAAACGCAAGCGATCTTCGCGTTCGTGAACCGCGCTTCCGCGTTCTAATAGCACCGTCAGTTCGTTCTTGCGAAAATCCGGTCTGGGCGCGCTACTCATGCAACCTTCTCTGCTTCATCTCCCTGCATTCCCTCCGACCTTTCTGCTCGATTGCGCCCTTCAACCCAAGTCAAGACCGGCCACCCTCGCCGACGCGCCAGCCTTGCCATTCCTCGCGAAGGGTTCACCGCCGCTGGTCGCCCAACTACTTCGAGCATCCAGCGATCATTTGCGCAATCCCCGTACGCATAGCACTGAGACAAATCAAATTCTCTTTCCGTGGCGATTCGCCGTATCGCGCGCGCCTTCGCCTCGCCGCAGACCGCATCCCCAATAATCCGCCCCGTCCATCTACCGTCGTTTTCTTCCAACCGGGTAGCGCAAACCCCCACTGATGCCTCAATTCCTCGCACCGCCAGTCGCACTATCAGCGCCACTGCCATCTCGTTCGCCAATGGCGCCAAGGTGCCGCTGACCAAAACAATTCCGTGCCCTTGCTTCGCATGCCAGACCACTTGGTCTATTGCTGCAGGGAAGAACCGTGGGACAGCCCCCTTTTTCGCTCCTACGTAGGCGGATTCACTTCCGTCCCTGCGCACGCCCCGCAAATACATTTTGTTGGCGTGCCGCATCATTTGAATTCCTTCGGTGGCAAGCCGTGCCGCCCTCGCCAGCCACAAAAAGTAATTCCCGATAGGAATCGCCCTCCGGTACCGCAAGTCCTTAAAAAGTCGCCTCTCTAGGGAAGGTCCCGGTATGAGCGTCCCGTCCAAATCAAAAAACGCGGCCACCCCACTGTTAATCTCACTTGGTCTCATGCGATCTTCCTCGCAATGCCTTTCCCGCCACGCACGACTAGTCCATCCGCGAAGTACTTCCACCCTTCCACTAGCACCGGCAGCCCTCGCACAAAGCAAAATCCCGCCGTGGCCCACGTCAGCACCTGCCCCGCCCCTGCAATAAGCGTCTGCGCATCTCCCGCCAACTCACCGATCAAGGCCACAGGCCCTCGTGTAAGCGCCAACTCCAATCCCAAGTAGCAAAAGCAAAGGCACTTCATGACTGCATACAATCCGCGACTCCATCGCGAAGCTACCAGCGCGCGTCCCCACCATGTCTTTAGCATCGCGTTGGCTCCCCACCCGGAATGCCCCGCCCGCAAAGCTAAGCCGCGCAGAAAATCCGTGGTAGCGCCACGCGCAAAGAAAAACACCGGCAACCACAGCGACACCATCCCCACCACTGCAAAGTATGTGAAGTACACGTTCTCGATCATGCGGTCGCCCAGGATGTCGATCTGCGCTCCCATCGGTGTCGCCAGCTTCTGCTTACGCGCGATGTGCCCGTCCAGCCCGTCTAGGGCTATCGAAGCCACCGTCAACACCACCGCCGCAAGATTTCCCCAAGCGCCGCGCCCAAACAAAGCAACCGCAGCAAATCCGACCACCACTCGCAATGCCGTCACTTTGTTCGGCGTCCAGCTCACAAGGGCCTCGCCGAGAGAGAATGCAAGACTGCAACCACTCACCCCGCTACTAAATTTAACGACCTCAGTGACTTACGAATGCCCTGTTGGCCGGCAACCGCCGCCTGCAAGTCAAATCCCTTCATCTGTCGCCTTTTCGCTACCGCGCCGGAGTTCTCGCACGTCTAAATAATCGTTCGGGTATGGGAATAACTCAGTGCCTCAGTCAGGGCATCCCTCACAGCGGCCAGATTCCCAGAGGGCGAGGCTACCGATAGCCGCAGTCAACGCAGGTCAGCGCAAGCGCTCGCGCAGTTTGTGCGAGAATAAGAGGTTGCAGATTAGGTGCCGCCGCGCTTAGAGTGCGCCGCGATACTGCTCCTTGTAGCAGTTGGCCGCGGGTCAGGATAGTTTTCAGCGCAAGAAGGAATCCGAAAACGCGGGGCGAACGTAGAGTAGTTGTATCGCCAGCGCAGGCCAAGACTCTTATGCAACGAAGGACCAAACGCGAATGACGGACGTCTCACTCTTAGGGGCCTTCTTAGCTGGATTGGTGTCCTTTCTCTCCCCCTGCGTTCTCCCCCTCGTTCCCGGCTACATTTCCATGCTCTCCGGCATCGGCATGGAGCAGCTCCGCCAAGGGCAGCCGCCCCGTGCCGGCCTCTTCGCCTCCTCCGTCGCTTTCGTGATCGGTTTTTCGGTCGTCTTCATTTCCTTCGGCGCCTCCGCCAGCGCTGTTGGCACTTTCCTTCGTGAAAACCGTTCCTTCCTCGCTCCCATCGCCGGCGCACTGATCCTACTCTTCGGCCTGCATCTTCTCGGCATTCTCATCAAGCTGACAGTCCGCACCGGCCTGATCCTCGGCGCGGTGCTCGCGCTTCTTGGCCTGGTCTCGCTTCTGCGCGGCGGACCTCTCTTCGCGGGTTTCGGCTACGTTCATTTTTTCTCGCTTTCCCTGATCGGCTTTTTCGGTCCCGCCATGACGCGCTGGCTCAATCGCGACGTTCGCCTCCGCACCAGCAGCACACAGCCGGGCATCTGGAGCGGCTTCCTCCTCGGCTTCGCCTTTGCCTTCGGTTGGACGCCCTGCATCGGCCCGATCCTCGCCACGGTACTCGCGCTCGCCGCCGCCAGTGACACAATCGCCCGCGGTGTTCTTCTCCTCGCGGTCTATTCCGCCGGACTAGCCGTTCCCTTCCTGCTTACCGCGCTCGGCATCGGCCAGTTCCTGCGCTTCTACCAGCGCTTCCGAAAACATCTTCACGCCGTCGAACTTTTCAGCGGCGCGTTGCTCCTTTTTGTCGGCGGTCTTGTCTTCGTCAACCGCCTAACGTGGATGGCCGGAAAGCTCGGCTTTCTCAACAGCATCGTTCTATGGCTGGAGAGATCGTTGACCGGCGCGAAATGAAGTTCCACTTTTGCCGTACTTGCCAAGCTGCGAGATAATGAGAGAGTTAAAGCTGAAGGAGTCGAAAGTTGAAGAAATCTCTGCTGGTCATCATCGCGGTCGTCGCCGTAGTCGCCGCCACTTATCTGGCCGATCGCGCCACGCGCCAGCCCCGAAAAGGTATCCTCACCGTAAACGCTATCAATTCTGCCGGCAGCCCGAAGGCTCCAAAGCCTGCTCCCGACATCACTCTAAGAGATCTCGACGGCAAAGATCTCTCCCTCGCTCAGTACAAGGGCAAAGTCGTCCTCGTCAATTTCTGGGCCACTTGGTGCGAGCCCTGCCAGGTGGAAATTCCCTGGCTGATCGAAATGCAGCAAAAGTACGCCGCCAAAGGCTTCACCGTGCTCGGCATTGCCATGGATGAGGAAGGCGCCAGCGTCGTAACTCCTTGGGTCCAAAAAGAGCGCTTCGACGTCAACGGCACAAAATCTCAGATGAATTATCCCATCGTGATTGGCAATGACGCCGCTGCCGACAAGTTCGGAGGCCTGCTCGGCTATCCCACCAGCGTCCTAGTCACGCGCGACGGCAAAATCGTCAAGCGCATTACCGGTCTCATCAGCTACGAAGAAATCTCCAAATCCATCGAATCGCAACTCTGATACTCTGACTCAATGCTTGACGAAAGAGACTTCCAACGAAAGGCCGATGCTGCCTTCGACGACCTGAAACGCCGCTTACTCACCCTCGGTGACGAGCACGGTTTCGATGTTGAAGGTGAAAGCGGCAAGCTCGAAGTTATTTTCGAGGAGCCCGAAGAAGCCAAGTTTGTCGTGTCGCCCAACACTCCTATCCGCGAAATCTGGATCTCCGCGCTCTCCACCAGTTTCAAGCTTGGCTGGTCCGACACCAAAAACACCTTCATCTCGGAAAAAACAGGCGAAAATCTCCTGGAAGTCATGAGCCGCGTCGTCTCCCAACAACTCGGCCAGCAGGTGAGCCTGTGAAGCTCGGCGCAGCCATCGTCAGCGCAGCTCTGCTGCTGATCATCGTCTCCGCGCTGCCCTCAGCGCATCCGCAAATCCCTTCCGGCCGCGAAGTCGTTGCTCCCTCCGCCTACGTTTCGCTAGAGCCCGTAGCGCGCGGCAGCTCCTTCCAACTCGCCATCGTTCTCAAAATCCGCAACGGTTTCCACATCAACGCGCGCAAGCCTTCTGCCGAGTACCTCATCCCCACGGACCTACGCGTCAATCTTCCCGCCGGTTTCAAGTCCGCCGGCGAAATCGCTTATCCCAAAGGTGAGCTCCACACGTTCGCCTTCACCAAAACTCCGCTGAACGTTTACGAAGACAAAGTCATTCTTCGCGTGCCGCTCACTGCCCAACCCGACGCGCCACTCGGCGCCCAAAAGATTCCGCTCAAGCTTCGCTACCAAGCCTGCAGCCAAGAAGTCTGCCTCCCGCCCGTCACTCTCGATGTCGAGGCTCCAGTCACCGTCGCCGCAAACGCCGCCAATTCCCGCCCCGCCCATCCGGAACTTTTCGCCGCCCACTAGCATCTTTTCTGTAGGCACTCTTGATGACGGAACCCGCTCGCGCATTTCGCCTTTGGCCTTACCTGCTCGGAATCCTGATCGGCCTCTGTGTCGGCCTGGTCCTCTTCGTCTACCTCGGCGCTCGCCACATCGACGACCGCACGCGTGAATGGGTCATCAGCGAGCTCAGCGCGCATTTCGACAGCCAGGTCGAGCTACAAAGCCTCCACGTAGAAACCACGCCGCGCATGCAAGTCACCGGCGAAGGTCTCACCCTCCGCTATCGCAACCGCACCGACGTTCCGCCGCTAATTCAAATCGCGCGCTTCTCGTTCAACCTCGGCGTCCTCGGCATCATTCACGTTCCGCGCCACGTGAAAGGTGTCTACGTCGAAAATATGATTATCACCATCCCGCCCCGCGATCCCGACGCCACACCCCCGCCCGCTCAAAAATCCGCCGCCGTCCCACGCGTCACCTTTAACGAAATCGTGTGCAACGACACCACTCTCATCATCCTGCCGAAAAAAGCAGGTAAGGACCCGCTCGATTTCGAAATCCACGATCTCGTCCTAAAAAATGTCGGCGACCAAAAGCCCTTTGATTTCCACGGCACCCTCACCAACGCCAAGCCCAAAGGAGAAATCGCCACGCGCGGCACCTTCGGCCCATGGAACGCCGAAGATCCCGCCTTCACTCCCGTCTCCGGCAACTACAGTTTCGCGAACGCCGACCTCGACCCCTTCGCCGGCATCGGCGGCACTCTTTCCTCCACCGGAAAATACAACGGCCATCTCAATCAGATCGAGGTTCAAGGCGAAACCGACACGCCCAATTTCTCTCTCGATCCCATCGGCCGCCCCGTTCCTCTACACACCGAATTTTCCGCCACCGTGGACGGCACCGACGGCGACACCTACCTCCATCCCGTCCGTGCCACGCTTATCCATTCGCTCATCATCGCCAACGGCAGCGTAGTCCGCGCCTCCGGCAAGCACGGTCACATCATCTCCCTCAACGTCTACGCTCCCAACGCCCGCCTCCAGGACATTCTTCGCCTCGCCACAAAATCCACCGAGCCAGTCATGACCGGCACCGTCAATCTGCGAACGAAAATGCTTCTCACCCCCGGCAAGGAAAAAGTCATTCACCGCCTTACGCTCGACGGCGATTTCGGCGTCAACGACGCGGAATTTGCCAGCGTCGAAGTTCGCGACAAGCTCGAATCCCTCAGCCGCCACGCCCTCGGCAAGCCCAATAACGAAGACGCCGGCAGCGCCGTCACCGACCTTCTCGGCCACTTCCGTCTCGAGCACGACCTCGCCAAATTTCCTCGCCTCAGCTTCAGCATCCCCGGCGCCGAAGTCCGCCTGACCGGCAGCTACAATCTCCCCGATGAAATGCTCGACTTCCGCGGCAACCTCCGCATGCAAGCCAAACTCTCGCAAACCGTCACCGGCAAGAAATCCTTCTTCCTAAAGCTAGCCGATCCCTTCTTCAAAAAAGACGGCGCCGGCTCCGTAGTCCCCATCCACATCTCCGGCACCCGCGACAACCCCAAATTCGCCCTCGACCTATTCCACAACTCCAACAAAAATTAACTCCCTCACTTGCCGTGTAGGGGTACGGCACATCTGTGCCAGGGTGCCCTACCCTTTGCGGTTTTCAAAGGGTGGGCCTCTTTCCTCCGAAGTTCCTATCCCGTCGGATCAATCGCGCCCCCACGCGCTGCAGCCGTTTTCACCTCTTCCGCCGCAGTAGCAATCCTGCTGGGGCCCCACCCTCGGCCTCCTCAATCCCAATACCCAAACCGCCGTATGGCCCTTCCCCGCGAACAGTGACACGTTAAACTCAGGAGGTGGCCCAATGTTTTCCTTAATCGGAGCACTTATCATCGGTCTGATTGTGGGCGCCATAGCAAAGCTCCTCATGCCAGGCAAAGACCCAGGCGGCATCTGGATAACGATGGCCCTGGGAGTTGCCGGCTCCTTGATTGCCACATACTTGGGGCGAGCGCTCGGCTGGTACGCAACAGGCCAGTCCGCCGGCTTCATCATGTCAATCTTAGGAGCGATGCTGCTACTCTTGCTCTACCGCTTCTTTATTCGCCGCCTCCCATCAAGAGCCTGATCGAACCACGACGAAGAAAATTGTCGTCCTGATCCTGCCCGCCACGGGCGGGCAAAGCGACCCAGCTTTTTCCCGTGCACGCCCTTTGCTAATACCCTTTGCTGATAAACGACGTGCGCGGGTTTAGGCTTATTCGCCGTTACGTAGCGGCGGTCTTCAGACTGGCGCAGCGCAAGTCCTCGAGCGCTCTCTTAGGCGGGTCGGAGCGGTCTCCAGACCGAAGCTCCCTGTTGTCATTCCGAACTCGCCGAATTTTGGCGGGTGAGGAATCTGCTTTTCTGCTTTGCGTTTTTCCGAATGTAGCGGCCGCGGACCGTCGCGGGCTCTTGCATTTTCCCGTGTAGCGCCCGCTTTCTGAAGCGGGCTCCGTAGCTCATTCGCCGTTACGTAGCGGCGGCCTTTAGGCTGGCCGCTATCCGTGCTTCCCCTCATCGCCAACCAACCGTTGATTCTGAGCCCCTGTAAGCATACATTAATTACCTTATGACTCAACAGCTGACCGATTTTCGCGGATTTCCATTGGAACGCACCGTCGCAGGCGATGTCACTGCCGTCGCGACAACTCTGCCTGAACTTCCATCCAAACAAGTCCTCCGTGAGAACATTTTGTCTACCCTAGATGACATGTTTCAGAGTGGAATTCAGCTGCTCACGGTTGAAGGCGCGGAAGAGATCGGTAAGACCACTCTGCTTGCTCAATTCGCGAAGAGACACCCCACTAAGACAATAAGTCTTTTTATCAAACCCATGAGCTGGTTTTCGTATGATCTTCAAATTCTCCTCAGGGAAATGTGCAATCAAATGCACTTTATCCTGCAAGGGACGGAGCTAAAGGAAGACGAACACACAGATGAATCTTATTACCGTCAACTAGTGTTCGGATTGGCACGTTTGGCCGCTCGTAAGAACGCTGACTTTTATTTTGTTGTCGACGGAATCGAAGGTGTGCCAGACGAAGCTCACGCCAAGTCCGCGATCTTCGGGTTACTACCGGTAGGAGTTCCGCATATTAAGTGTCTGATCGCCACTCGACCGGAGTACATGCTCCGCTACATAAGAGGGCGCGTACAACACAAGCCCTATATTCTGTCCGGCTTCGGTCTCGAGGAAACCTTTGCCTACTTTTCGGATTTGCAAATCGATCGGCAATTTTTCGAAGAACTCTACAAGATATCTAGCAGAGGAATTCCAGGACAGATCGCCAGCATTAGGCGCCTGCTGGAAGCAGGGGCGACTCCTGAGTCATTGTTGAATGAGCTCCCAGAAAAATTACCGAACCTCTTTGATCTTGAATGGAAAACGGTCGATCAGAGCAATGAACCCTTGCTCAACCTCCTTGCATTAGCCTCACAGCCAACACCGAAGCATTCTGTCGCGGACCTTGCCTTGATCACAAGGCAATCGCCTGAACAGGCCCGGCAGTCTCTAGCGCCACTGGCTTTCGTGCGTCTTCCGAAGACCGACCAAGAAGTCGCGGAATTCGTATCTGATCGTTTTCGACGATACGTCGAGGATCGGTTGCTGCCGCGGCGCCCTTTAGTCCGCCAAATGGCAATTGAGTATTTCCTGCAAAATCCAGAAACAGACGGTGCCCTGGCCCTGCTTCCAACATATTTGGAGCAGGCGGGAAAATTGGAAGAACTAGTTGCGTACCTCTCTCCTGAACACTTCAGCACCATGGTCAGCCGGAGTGGGTCCCTCTTGCCAGTGCGCCAAAGCGCCACGGCAGGAGTATCGACCGCTTTCCGCCTGGGGAGGGACGGAGACCTACTACGTTTTGGAATTCAGAACGCTGCATTGCAAGAATTTGATGGGTTTTCGACCCTAAGGTCTGAAGTTCGAGCGTGGATGTCGCTCGGAGAATATGCTGAGGCCGTGAGCGTCGCTCAGGCAGCAATTCTAAAACAACATCGGCTTGGACTCCTAGCGACGATTGCTCGCTTTCAAAAAGAAAATGGATTGACGCCCAAGCCAGAGCTCTTAGAACAAATTAGCCTGTTATATGACCAGGTCACTCCGGAAGAGCTTGGGAAAGGCGCGGTTCGTCTTGCGTCCGACTTGATGTATTCAAGACCAGATCTCGGAATCAAGTTGGCCGAGCGCCTACCGGCTGTAGCCAATGACGATTCAGTCACCGACTGGACCTTCGCGCGACTCTCAGTCGAGGCGCTAGTCAACGCTCAGAAGGACAAGGTCGGGATTGACTCGGTCTCTGAATCCTTTCGACAGCGAATTAAACATCCACTAGCGCGTCAGTTCTCTGTCGCTATGTCATTCGTGCTTGGCACATACTCAGTTAACGACATCCTGGCCGAAGTTCAAAAGCTCTCAACACCTTCGGAAAAGATATTCATGCTGCGACTGTGGGCATTGTATACGGGCGATAGAGAAAATGCCGCTGAGGTGATCGAGCACGCCCTGAAGCTAGTGATCAACACTAGTGAATATGCCCCTACTGCCAAAGACGTTCGTGAATTAGCGACCCCACTGCCTTTCATAAAGGACAGAGAGAAACTTGAGAGACTTATCTCGACGTTCGATACTCAGCGGGGCGTATTAAGAACGCAAGGGCCCACCCAAGACTACATACAATTACAACTCACGCTCGCCCAAGCCCAAGCTAACATCGACCCTGAGGGCGCGAGTAAGCGACTACAAGAAGTTTATCTCGAAATCAGAGCTGTTAAAGACCTCGAAGTCAGGACGGGTTGCACGGCTCGCCTCATGGCTGCCCTGCCTGCAATCGATCCGCAAAATAGGCTTCAGGACACCTCGATTATCGCAATGCTCGTGGAGGAGGAATTCCAAAAGGAGGTCGACGAACTGTTGGGCTCTACCGCCGAACATGTGAAAGTCACCCGCAGCATGATCGAAGTCTTGGCAACTTCCCTTCCGAACCGAGGAATGGCTCTTACAGAGTCCCTTAACGCAGAACCAAGACGCGACAGAGCCAAACTGGACCTTATAAAAGCAGCGCTGAGTCAGCCCTTGGAATCAGTCCCATTTAGGTTTCTCGGCGCCGTAATTGATAAGATTGTGGACGTTGATTTAGTAGATCAAGCGGTAGAAAGAATCCTGCATCGCGCTCAGGAAGCGGATACCTCAACCATACAGGCCAGCCTAACTGAATTAGTTCCCTTTATCGTTAGATCTTCCAAACTTACTGATGTAGTTCTTCGGCGAAAAGCGTGTGGGTGGTCGGCAGCGCTCCTCGCTCGGGCCGGAGACCCAAGCTATCAGGGGCTGAAAGAAAAAATCTTTCAAGTACTGAGATCCACCTGGGAATCGATGGATGGTGGTATTGAGAAAATCGACTCAGCCTACAAATTGACGAGTTTGCTCGCAAGTGATGCCCGTGCCGAAGCTTTGTTCTACCTGGAGAAAGGCCACGAACTCAAGCGTGACCCACAACTGGATTGCGGGCGTCCGGTCTATATTTCCAGCCTTCGGCTGGCTATTCGCGCGTTTTCCGGGCTATTTGCTAGTCGGCTTGAAACCGGAGATGACCTGTCGAATATCGCCAGTGCTATCAATCGCATCCCAAGCCTAATCTCTCGAGTGCGCCTGTGGACGGAAGTGTCGCTGCGATACTTCAAAGCTAAGCGAAGTGATGACGCACGGAAGACGGTCAGTCAGTATATCCAACCCTTGCTGGCGATATTGGAGAAGCAGGACTATTCGCTTTGGAAGCGGGCGGTCGTTACTGCCAGCCCCGCACTCTATCAGGCACACGCCGCCTCTGCTTTAGAACTTGTCAACCGTCTACCACGCGACTGGCGGGACGTCAGTTTGGACCTTATGGTGGAATTTGTATTTCGTCGAGTTCCGCCGGGTGATCCCTTTGATAATCGCGAAGACCAATGCAACCTAGACTGGGCGTCAGCTGGCGACATATGTACGTTGCTCTCTCTGATGGACAGCGACTCACTCATCTACAGCCATATCGAGACGCTAGTGCAGACGCGATCTGGAACCATAATGAAACCCCACTGACGCGAGAACAGCGAAATGAGTTGGAGCAACGGTTGACGAAGCTGATAGCAGATAAATTCCCAAATCCTCGGTTCATCACCCACAACGGCTTTGCAGTTATCTCCTCCGCTCAAGCGGCCAAACTGCAAAAACATAAAACGCCCGACTGGGAAAATCTCATTAACTTGGGCAGGTCAATTCCTAATGTCTGCGATCGAGTGTATGTACTGGGAATTATGGCAAGAGCACTTCCCAACGATTTGTGGCCAAAGAAAGTGGCCTTGCTCGACGAGGCTTATGAATTGGCTCATTCCATACCAAGTCTGCAAGATAAATTAGGCAGGCTCCAAATTTTGGCATCGTTTGCGGCTGACATTGACAAGCCTTTAGCGAAGAAGATGCTCAATGACGCTAGAGACGTGCTGCTGCGCACTAATGACCCCGAGACTGAGCCGATCCAGCGGCGACTAGTGGACTTGGCCTATCGAATAGATCCGGATGCGGCTTCATCGCTTGCATCATCGCTCGATACTGATGAGGCACGCCGAAGAGCGAGAGAACGAATTCAATACAATGAGTTTCGCGACAGTTTGCTGAACAAAAAGCATGAGCAAGCCGAGGAGTTGGGCACCGACTTTCGCAGACTGGCTGAAGTCGCAAACGTATTGCTCGGACGTTTGAATGCTAATCGGATATCAACGCGCCACGTCAAAACGCTGCGCGATTGGATCAAGTTGGCTTCTGCCGAGTCGCTTAAGAGAGCCTACCCTGTCTTCTCGTTTGCCATAGAAAACGCGATCTGCAGACTGTCGACCGCCTCTGACGGTCGCCTTCTTCTCAGGGAGCTATGTGACGCGTCGATTGCGAGCTGCGATCTGGTAGCTGCAATTGCAACCCGACATAGCGGACTAGTTCGTCCCAGTAAGGCGCCAATAGTGGCTGAGCAACCGTCGAAATTATTCGTACACGCTGGCGAGCGCCCAATTGCGCTCGAGTATCTAAAGCAGTGGCTGGAAACAAACGCAGATTCATTCCTGCAGATTTGCGATCCGTGGTTTGGTGTTGAAGACCTGGAGGTCCTTAAGCTGATTCTCGAAGTTGCGCCCGCTGTGGAGGTGACCGTCCTCACCAGTAGAAAAAAACAGAATGACGACGGAGTTTTGCCCGACTACCAGAAAGCCTATAGGGAATATTGGCACAAGCATTTCTCAGATCAGGAACCTCCTCACACGGAACTTGCTATCGTTGGGACCCAAATAACGGGGGAATTACCGATTCATGATCGATGGTGGTTGACTCAGAACTCCGGCATTCGTTTGGGAACATCGTTCAATGCCTTAGGATTGAAAGGCGGGTCGGAGCTCTCGCTCCTGACACAGGCTGAAGTGATTGACCGTCAGAATGAAGCGGACGAGTATTTAAAAAGACTCAAGAGAGAACATTTGGGTCAAAAACTAAGCTTCAATTTCGTGACAATCTAGTGCTATCCAAAATAAGGCTGGCGAGGACCGCCTTCTGAAACAATTACGATATCGGGTCGTTTGGCTCGTTACCAGCTTCGCCAAGGCTGCAACCCATTCAATCCACAGCCCTTAATTTCTCACTTGACAAATAGTAACGGATGCGGTAATCTCTAACCCAAGGTTCTGCTGACAGTGTCCCCGTTTCGTCCCTCCTTTTCCCCGCAACCCGGCGTGTTTTCGCAGTCTGTCAATTCTTGCAGCCAGTCACGTAGCGCCAGCGCCGAGAGACTACTCACTACCCACTGCTCACCATCCACTCTCTGCCTGCTAAGTCCTTTATCTACCGCTTTTACGCCGAATCGCTCGCTAACCCCTTTATCTACCGCATTTACGCAAACACACCGGGGTGTGGGGTATCAATGCGTCGGTCTTCGCCAATCGCGAGTCACCCCTCACGGGACCCGCCCATCCTTCCCCCGGATTCTCTCCAAAATTACTATCCGCAAGCGCGAATTTTACGCTTTGCTAAGTAGCTTTAAAATGAACACTTGCAAAAGTGTATCAAAACAAAGGACTTTAACTACCTTTAGAATGAACACTTACGCAAAAACCGGGGGGAGGGGGGTGCCCGCGGCAGCGCGCATCAGTCACCAGTCACAATTCACCAGTCACTGCACCTATGGCAAAATCCCACCCGCCTGCCTCCCGCAGGCAGGAGGAACCATGCCCAACGATCTCGATGACTTCCAGAAAACTCGCGCCGACCTCAACGAAGAAATTCTCGGCTGCGGCCATCTCGGCATCAAGCGCTTCTTCGCCCTCGACCATCAAGCCTACGAGCCCGGCTCGCTCGGCACCAAGACCAAGGAACTCCTCGGCCTCGTCGCCAGCGCCGTCCTGCGCTGCGACGACTGCATCACCTACCACCTCGTGCGCTGCGGCGACGAAGGTTGGAAGCGCGAAGAGGTCATCGACGCCCTAAACGTCGCCCTGATTGTCGGCGGTTCCATCACCATCCCGCACGTCCGCCGCGCCTTCGCCCGCATGCGCGAGATCGATGGCCTCAAGAACTCCTGACATGAACACTCTTTCTAATGAAATTGCCCACGAATTGCTTTTGTTTTTTCCGCGTGCAATGCTAAAACAGTGCCCAGCACCAGCACGCAAAGTAATGAGCACGACGTCAACTCCCATCGCACCCCAGCAGGAATCCGTAGCGACCCGGCTCCGCAATCTCGGCCGCAGCGCCCTTTTTGCGCTCGTGCTGCTCCTGCCTAAGCTGCTCAACCTGCGCCGCGACCCCCGAAGCTGGCTCGCCTTCCGCATCGTCCTCGCCTTCGCCGGCGCTTCGCTCGTGATTCTGCCGCTCAGTCTCTGGAACAGTTGGACCGCCGGAATCGCTGGCCTCGCCATGTTCCTCGCCGCCATCCTGCTCCCCGCAGCCAAGCCGGACACGAGCCTGGCCGATACCGCAGCGCAGCTCGGAGCCCTGGTCATCGTCAACGGCGGCGGCTACCAACCGGGAGATGTCGAGCCCTCGACAGTGCAGCTCTTCATCTGTCCCGATCGCATCTGGGCTCTCGATTCTCACCTGCGTCCGCTACTTGTAATTCCGACCTCGCAAATTGTGTCCGCCATTGCGTCGGAGTCCGCCGGCGACTGGATAATGCGAATTCGCTGGGACGAACACGCCGCCGACTTCCACTATCGCGGCATCTTCGCGGAGCATCTGGCCCGCGTCGCCGAATCGACGTTGCGCAGCGTCATTCACCCGCCTCTGCCGGTCCTCCCGCAAAAACGCGCCGCCACCGCGTAATGCCCACACACACAAATGCGCTACCATTCGGGTTGGTCGGGTCAAAACTTTCCGCGACAAACACCGGCGGATTTTCACCATCTGTGTCAAAATATAGATCTATGGCGAGAGGCTGGGAAAGCAAAGACGTAGAAGCACAGGTCGAATCCAAAGAAAGCCCCAAGGCCTCATCGGAACGCGATCCTAAGAGTGCTGAGGAACAGGTTCGCGAGCAAGCCATCCAGCAACTGCAACTATCGCGCACCCGCATCGCAAACGACCTCGCTACCGCCACCCACCCCAATCACCGCAAATCTCTGGAAGCCGCCCTCGCCCACCTGGACAAAAAAATCTCCGACCTATCCTAGTCTTCTCCGCGCATGCTCTGCGCGCCGGCCTGCGTTGAATCTTTTTCCTTTTAACGAATGAAGTCCCCGGCCAAACCCCAAAAATCATTCACGTAATAGTGCGAGAGCACATTCCCGAATAAATAGCAGATCCCCTGGCAAGGCGGAATGTCGCCGTACATCTTTTTGCCGTTCGCGAAAATCTTTCGCAAAGATCCATCGCGCAGCAAATTCCCCGCAATCTTACGCAAAGGTTCGCAAGGATAAAACACGTCGCCGTTCGGATACACGCGCGGAAACATCGTCGGATAACACTGGAAATCCCGAAATCGCAGCAGCGTTTCAATCGTCTTCGGCGTTCCGTTGATCGCCTGCGTCCCTGCTCGACGCCGCGCGATGATTTTGTCGACCAGCGCTTGGTACTTCGCATTACGCAACAACGCCAGGTTCGGCATCTTCTCCATCTGCGCCGACTGCGCCGCAAACACAAACCCCTGTTCCCCGCACCAATCCAGCAGCCGCTCCACTTCTCCGATGTTCCACTCCTCAATCACGGTGCTGATGGTAATTCGCCGCGCGCTTCCAAGGCGGTCCTTCGCAAACTCGAGATTCTCCATCACCTTCGGTAGAGCCGCCGGTTTTGACAGAGGGTTAGTCGGATCTGCCGCCAACGCATCCAGGCTCACCACCAGTCCGGTCACTCCCGTAAGAATTCCCGCCTTGCGATCCAGCAGCGTTCCATTCGTAATCAGCAACACGGACCGAAATTTGCACTCAAATCGCGCGGCGCTCACGATTTCTTCAATATCGCTGCGAAGTGTCGGCTCCCCGCCGGTAATCACAATCGAGTCGCTCTCCTTGCGAATCTTCCGTAGCAAGCGAATCGTATCCGCGGTGCCCAGTTCCTCGCTGAAGACGTCCGGCTCCTTCTGCGTGCAATACGAACAAGCGAGATTGCATTTGTGCGTCACATAAAACGTAACCGCATAAGGCGCCACGACCTTCGTCCGCAAAACATGCCGCCGCCACCCATTCCGAAAATAAAGCCGAAAATTCTTCGCCACAAAAGGCGCCTGCCGCACGAGCCCGCGCAACAGCTCGCCCCTCGAAGGCACGCGCCTCACCACCATGCGTTTATCCAGCGCGCTAACCGGCACAAAATTTACGTTCTTCTCACTCATGCGCGTCAAACCCACCGGCGTGAATCTCGCTTGAGAAACAATAACATTCCCCGAGGGCACTTCAGGGGAGAGATCAACGTGGTACAGCTAGCGCAGTTTTCCGAATTCTTCCAAGGAGATTCCCAACTGTCGCAGGATTTTGTGGAACAAATCCCAGTAGACGGGCAACGCGTTGGAAGTCGCGCGCGGTCGCGCTAGGCATTCACTATCTCGGTTGTGTCCGAGGGGAGGGTAAGACCCTTTTCCCGATACTCATCCGCGATCATGTCGAAAACTCTGCTCAATTCTGCAAGTGCTGCTTCCCGCGTGTCCATTAACGCATAGCAACCCGCAATCGCGGGAATCTCGGCGACCCATGCGCCGTCTTGCTGCCTATAAAGCACGGTTTTATAGTCCGCTAGTTTCATGTACGTCGAACCGAATTATACGCCAGAATCGAATCGGGGGATGCGCCATAGGGGCGACCATAAAAAACGCATCTAGTCCGTGAACACCACGCCTACGGCCGTCTGGCCTTTCTCCGTCTCCCCATCGATTCTCACCACGTACCCGCGCAGGTGCATCTGTTGCATCCCGTTTACTCCCGGCGTCTCCATGGTCACCTGCAGCTCGGACTGCAGCCGGGGACTATGCTTCAGTGAGATCAGAGCACCCTGCAACGATATATCCTTTACCACCGTGTCCTCTTCAAACGCGTGCCCGCCTTCTGTGACTCCGCAGACGTGCGCACGGAACTGAGCTTCTCGCCGCAACGCCGTGCGGCTTCCCGGCATATGCGCTTCCACCGGTTCGCCGGGCGCTCCCAGCGTAATCACCATACCTTCGCTCGCCGCGAATACGGAATCAAACTCCTGTCGCGCATGCTTCAAAATCGTATCCACGGTTCGATCCGTCGAATCCGGATCATGATGAAACAACACCAGCGTCTTCGCCCCCACTTCCTTCGCGACGCGCGCGCCATCGAGCCAACTCGAATGTCCCCATCCCCGTCGCGTGCTCGCCAGTTGCTCCGGCGTGTACTGCGCATCATTGATGAAAATGTCCGCACCCGCCGCCAATTCCCGCAGACTCTGGTCCAACTTCGCGTCGCCTGGCTCATTATCCGTCGCGTATACCACCGATCCTGCGGGTGTCTCGATTCGAAAACCCAGGCACCCTTGCGGATGATTCAGCCACGCAGTCGTAATCTCATTGTCCCCAATCCTGAAAGTGTCGCCGCCATCCACCTCCTTAAACTTCCGTTTCGCACTCATGGCGGACAGGTCCACAGGAAAGTACGGCACTGCCATTTGCGCCTCGAAAACTTGCTTCAGGCTGTCCCGTCCCAAAAATTTCGAACGGTAGCTATAGAAGTGGAACTCGTTATTCTCCGCGTAGAGTGGCGCGAAGAAAGGAATCCCCTGAATGTGGTCCCAGTGATAATGGGTCACAAGAATGTGTGTTTCGAAGGAGCTCCCGGTGCTAGGCAACCCTCCACGGTTCCCGAGCATGCGCAATCCCGTACCGCAATCCAGAATGAATTGGGTCCCGTCCGGCGCAATCAGCTCCAGGCACGGCGTGTTTCCGCCATAGCGCCACGTCGTCGGATCCACCGTTGGCGTGGAGCCTCTTACACCCCAGAAGCTTAGCTTTGCAAAGGGAGCGGTCATCATTCTCCGCGTACCGGCCTCGCGCACTTACAGCTACGCGCGTACGCGTTTGATAGGAAGCTTTATCGATGTTGGCAGCGAAGCCCCGGAGCGTCAACGAAATCAAGGCGGCGAAGTGTCAAACTGCGTAATAAGCCTGTGCTGCTGCTGCACAGGGTCGTTCGAAAGGCGTTAGACTATTTCAGGATGCACCAGCAATCTCAAGGACCGGCGGCGCAACCCTGCGATTCTTCCGAATCCACGTACCAGCACGGCCACGGTCTTTCCGCTCACTCGCATCACGGCCACCCTCATACGCACTCGCATCACACGTTGAAGCCTTCCGTGCTCGGCTGGGCCATGGTTGCCACTCTCGGCCTGGTCGCCGTCGAAATTGTTGGCGGTTTTCTAGGGCACTCCGTCGCTCTGCTCAATGACGCGGTCCACAACCTGTCTGATGTTCCCGCTCTGGGCATTTCCTGGCTAGCCATGCGTTGGGCGGAGCGGCCTGCTGACTCCGAGAAAACCTACGGCTATCATCGCGCCGGCACGCTCGCCGCGTTCACCAACGCACTGGTCCTCGTCTTTCTTTCAGCGTGGCTGGGCTACGAAGCGTTCCAACGTCTCCGCGCTCCCGTCCACGTCGTCGAAAGCTGGATGATCTGGACCTCTGCCGCCGCGCTTGCTGTGAATGGCGGCATCACCCTTGCGCTCGTCCGCGGCCGCAACGATTTAAATCTGCGTAGCATTCTCATTCACAATTTCGGCGATGCTGTGTCCAATATCGCGATCATCGCCGGCGCTATAGCCATTCGAATGACCGGCGCAGAGTGGCTCGATCCCATCCTCGGTCTCGCCATAGGCATTCTCGTCCTATGGTCCAGCATCGGAATTCTGCGCGAATCCGCGCACATTTTATTGGAAGGCCGCCCGCGCGAAATGCATGTGGAGGAAGTGGCGCGCGCGATTCTTACAATCGAAGGCGTGCAGGAAGTTCACGACGTACACATTTGGTCGCTGGGTGGAGGACACCATGCGCTCAGTTTGCATGCGCGTGTTCCGGACATGCACATGGATGAATGCGAGCGCATTTTGATTTCGATTCAGGAAAAAGCAGCGAAGAGTTTTCAGATCGAGCACACGACCGTGCAACTGGAGCGCGCTGGGCTGCCGGCAACCTCCGGTTACGTGATGCCGGAACCCGCGAAAAAATAGATCGTGTTGCCCGAGATTGCGCGCGACTGACGATGCCGGAACCGGAAAAATTACCGAGCGGCCGACCTTGCCAGCGCCAAGTTGCGTTTATGCGGGGGCCTGGAAGTTTAGGCCGCGTTGTTCGTTGAATTGTTGTGTGGCGTTCAGGTCGAGCGCATCGCGCTTAATGGTGTGGCGGAGACCATCCGGAGTTATGTAGCGCAGCGTTCCGTTTTGCCAGGTGTAAGCGACGGCAAAGACGAGTCCTCCGTCTTGGCGCACTAGAACATATTGTTCGACATCCTCGGGTGGCGCAGGGGCTGCTTCCGGCTGGACAGGCTCACGCGGGGCTCGCGAGCGCCGCGGCGCGGCTGCCACATCAGTGCCATCATCGATAGGCGGGTCGTTGGGGATTTGATCTTCCGCTACGCCCGAATCGCCACTCGGAACTTCGATAATCCCTGGAGAATCCAAGAGGAAACCGCCGAATCCGAATGGAGCTCCGTCAAATCTACCGCCGCGTCCGCGTCGATTTCCGTTGACCGCGGCGAGGTGGGGATAATCAAATCCCAAGCCGGGAACATTTTGAAAACTTGTGCCATTGAAGTCTGTCCCATTGAATCCTGAATTTGTTCGGTTGCCGCCGCGGTTTATGCGGCCGGAAGATCGAGCACCCGCGATCGGCGTGCCAACCCGAGCGCCGCCATGCCCGCTCCCACGAACGGCGACGTGTGCTGGAGCTGAGCCCGCTCGAGACATCATCGCGCCGGAGCGCCCAGCCGCTACGGGCGCGGAACCGTGTGCGCCAAAGCCGCCACCATGCTGCGCTGCCGCGAACGCCGGAAGCGCTAATGCCATTACCGCTGTGATTGAAAATCGACCCATTACCGAATGTTTTCTCATGGCCAAAACTCGTTTCTCTACGTGCTTCTTATACCTTCGTATAGCTACGCTGTTTGCTCTATCTCCATTTGCTCTTATTATAAAGATGCGCCCCGCGAGGGTTTCGTTTCATCGCATCGTGAACCCACAATTCAGCCTCGGCGTGCGTGACGTTTCGGCGCAAGCAGGAAGCTGCTACTGTTGCTTTTCCCTTGCGGGGGGATGTGCTATAACCGTCCCCGCCGTGGAACATGCCGTGAAACCAGGGGTGGCGCCGGTTCTGCCGGAAACTGCGGGGAACGCATCTTCCCATGTTGCGCCGCACGCGGAACAGCGCGCAGTCGCCCAGTATGAAGACGCTTCGCGATATTGTCCCGTCTGTTCCCAGCGGCTGGAATCGCGGCGCTGCAAACTGATCTGCGCGGTGTGCGGCTATTACATGTCTTGCGCCGATTATTACTGATATGCTTTGCGGGTCCAGCCCGGTTGCCGCTGGAGCCGCTTTTGACGAGGAGAGAATGATATGGCACTGAAGATGACGAACCGCGAAGTGGATGGCGTGGCAGTGGTGGCGCTGGACGGGCGCATCGTGCTGGGCGAAGAAAGCAACGCGCTGCGCGAAAAAGTGAAGAGCCTGATAGCCGGTGGCAAAAAGAAGATCATTCTGAACATGAATAACGTGACGTTCATCGACAGCGCCGGGTTGGGTACGCTGGTGGCCGCGCATCACAGCGCGAAGACGCAAGGGGCTGGGCTTAAGCTGTGCCATTTGGGCGCCAAGTTTCAGGAAGTTCTTCAAATCACCAAGCTCCTGACGGTATTCGACGTGTACAACACGGAAGCGGAAGCGGTGGGCAGCTTCTCGAAAGGCGCCGGCGCGTAGTCGAAATTGTTGGCAGGGCACGCGGCCGCGTGCCCTGTTGCTCCTCTCCTCGTTGAAGTACGTTGATACCCCCCCACCCCCCGTCGCGACTAAAAGAGTGCGCAATCTCATGAAAACAAAGGAGTAACTGGCGCGCCGTTACGCCAAAGAGTGTGTAATTTAATGAAAACAGATGGTTTACAAGCATGTAATAAAAAACAAAGGGCTTGGCGGCGTGCTTCGGTGATGTGAGGAAAGACGTTCCCGCAGCAGAACAGAGCGGGCTAACTCGTTTGGGCAGAGGACTGAAAGCGGCGATGTTGTTGGACGGCGCGGACAAGGAACAACTCCTTCTGGTATCCTCCGCGCCAGAGATGAATGCATTATACACAATTGGTACAATCTGTCAAGTATTTACTTGTAAGTGCTTTCGTTGCTGGAGTTTGTGCGCTCCCGGTGGGCTTAAATGCCTTGTGGATCGACGGTAGTTGCCCGTTCCAAGTACCAGCAGAGGGCGTTGGCGAGCTGGATTTGACGCGGATTGCGGCACTCGGGTTCAAAGAGGCGCGGGCAGCCTACCAGGATGACATTTGACATTGCGCGAGAGGTGGCTACGTTCAAGCGGTTGAGGCTGTAAAGAAATTCCATCCCTCGCGGGGCGTCCTCGGGCGACGAGGTGGTAAGCGAGTAGACAACTATCGGGGCTTCCTGGCCTTGGAACTTGTCGACCGTGCCGACGTGCGCTCCAGAGGGCAATCGGGCGAGAAGATCGGAAACTTGTGCGTTGTAGGGCGCCACGATCAGAATGTCTTTGAGTTCGATAGGCCGACTACTGGTCGCGTTGCGAAACCAGATCACTCCAGCCTGCAGCAAACTCTCAACGATTCTCGCGATGACTTCGATTTCCTCTCTCGAAGAGTTTCGATTGCCTTCATGCACGACGGGGACGAACCACAATCCTGCTCCATTCAGCCAAGGGTGCCCTTGCAAAATCCGATGCTGAGTAAAATTCCTCGTTCCGAGGCGCCCGTCGTAAAACAACTCCGACGTAAATTCACAAATCGACGGGTGCATTCTCCAAGTTTCGGGCAGCAACAAACCCATTGTTTCGGGAATTGTCTTGTGGTCGCCAAGCAAATACTGCAGCGCGGACTTCTCGGCACCGGGAGGATGACTGCCCTTTAAGGGCCGTTCCAATTGCTGGGGATCTCCAATCAACACCAAGCTCTTGGCGGCTTGCGCTACCGCGATGACATCCGCCAAGGCCATTTGTCCGGCCTCATCGATGAACAGTACATCCACGGCCTCAAAATACTCTGGCCGTGACCAGAGCCAGGATGTTCCTCCAAGGACGTTGGCGACGCCTGACTGGAGAGCGCGTAAGGGAATGACGTTGTCTCGCGCGACTGCAATCTCCGGGGTTTCTTCTTGGTCGTCCGACCGCTGCATGCACTTGGCACCTTCAAAGCCACCGTCGTGAGCTGCATCCACGACTTCGCCAAGGAGTTTCCGAATCACCTTGTGGCTCAGGGCGGTGATGCCGATTTTCTTGCCTTGCTTGAGCAATTGGCAAATCATGCGGGCCCCGGTGTAGGTCTTGCCGGCGCCTGGCGGCCCTTGAATCGCAAACACCGAATTGTCTAAAGCCGAGACGATTCGGCAAGCGGTCTCCACCGGTTCTTCGCCTGGCACCGAAGCAACGCTTTCTCCACGGGGCAGGCGCGGCGCTCTTCGCAATAACAGGTCGCGGGCGGAACGATATCGACCGGGTGCGTCGATAACATTGCCGTTTACCCACTCCGCGATTCGAGACAAGGCGTCCGCATGTTCATTGATGCGGCGGGGAGGATCCCACATATAGATGCTGGTCGGATGAAAGCCTGCGGACTTCCTGGTCTTCTTGATATCGATGATTCGCTGGACGGGATCGATTGCTTCCACACAGCCAAATTTTTCTCCCTGGTGATGCAAATCTTTTCCAGAGCGAACTTCGGTTTCTTGCTTGTCGTAGGCATAGCGCTCCACTGGGAGCTGGCCCTGCATGCCTACTTTTTCGACGAAGCGCAGGCCTGCCAAGGCGACGCGCTCGTCCAGCAAAGCGTCGTCATCCAGTTCAGCCAATCGATACCCTTCCCACCAGCTCGCTTTGTTCTCTCGACGGTGCCAATCCAGGAGCTGTGCCAACATCCACCGCGCCTCTTGCTCGCTTGAGCGCTCTGCGGGATTGAGGGAGATACCGCCGGCGAGTTGTTCTACCAGCGCAGCTACGCGTTTTTGGCGCTCGTCCAAATCTTCGGACGGAGCACCATCACCAATGGGCGGCCGGGGAATTACCGTTCCGCTGTGTTCCAGCTCCACTCGTTTTTGTTCCAGCCAATCTCTTAGAGAAGCGGTGGATCGGCAATCGTCATGGTTATATGCCTCCATGGCCGCGCACAGGTCTTGCGGCAGCTCTCCATCCCAGCCTAGTTCCAACCAGTGCTCGATGTAGCGCATGGCTTCGCGAGATTCCGCTAGCGGGGTTTGTCGGGAAAAAGAATGAAAAATTTCCAGAGCTTTCAAAGAGTATTCTTCGACGCCAGCGCGTGCGGCTTGCTTGAAGATTGTGTGAAGGTCAACGAACAGTTCGGCGCGCAACATTCTGTCTACTTCGTCTTCTCGTGTGGCGTACCTTCCCATCAGGAATTTGAATTTCGATGGTTCGTAGGCTCCGAAATGGTAGACATGCATGTCTGGCGCTGCCAGCCACGCGCGCATGATTTCGTCCATCAACCATTCGAAGCCTTGTTTCTCCTGCTCGGCCGAGAGGCACCATCGTTTTTGGTAGAGCTGTCGATTCTGTTCGGGCGTCGTCAGCAAGCCAAAAAGATATTGGCGGCCGCCTACACCGGCAAATGGATCGCCCTCTAAATCGACGAACATATCGAATTGTGACGGTTCGGGAAGATTGTAGAAACCGGTTCCTTCCGCGACGGGAAGCAATTCGTACACAGGTTGCTGAGAGGTTCGCGCCTGCACTTGGACGCGGGCTTGCTCGCGGACGCGCTCTATGCCTTCTCTCGAGCCGTGAAGGGGCTTTTGTTTCAGGGGGAGCGGCAGCACGCCGAGCTTGGCCACTGTTGGCGTATCCCAGGCTTCCAACTGGATTCGACGCTGTTTTCGGATTCCTGCAACGAGTGAGAGATGATCGTCGGCGCGGCGCTGTGAGTCACATACAGCGAACCAGCGGCATACATCGCAATGCTGGCACGGTTCTGGATACGTTTGCTCGCCGTGTCCGTTGTTGCAAACTTTTTCGAGCCGCGCTTTTACATATCGGTAGTAGGCGGCATATTCCGCAAAGCGATAGGGCTCTGCCTGGAATTGCTTTCCTGCAGGAACTACGTACATGAATTCCGGCGTTTCTCCTTGGATCTCTGCCAGCAGAGATGAATACAGGGCAAGTTGAAGGATGGTCGTGGCTTTCGTCTCGCGAGCCAACTTGCAGTCGTACACTTCGTACGACCAGTCTCCCAAGCGGCCTCTCTTTGGGACTTTGCGCAGCACGTCCGGTCGGCCAAACCATCGGCCGAAGGTGATGCTGCCTTGAGCGATGACTTCGACTCCCTGGTGCATGCGCGCGAGCGTTTCCTTGACTTGTTCCTTTTCGCCCGTTTCGCGCAGATCCACGAATGACAGGCCCGCGTCGCGCAGCGACTGCAGATATGCCGCTTCGTGGCGTAGCCCTAGCTCTTGAATGACTTTGAGATCGGGGGAGCGCCAGTCTGGAGCGCGGCGCTGTCCGCGCGCGACGCTGAGGTCGAGCGAGGTGAGATGGCGGCACGCCAAATGATTGCTGAGGTCCGTAGCGGCCAGCCGAACTTGCTCGGATTCAATTCTCATGTTTGATTTGGGCGGACGTTGTTAATAGTAGCGTCCCAGCGGGGAAGTATATGCGCTAATTCAATTAATCGGAGTCTAACC
Source organism: Candidatus Acidiferrum typicum (assembly GCA_025463055.1). Taxonomy (GTDB): domain Bacteria; phylum Acidobacteriota; class Terriglobia; order Acidiferrales; family UBA7541; genus Acidiferrum; species Acidiferrum typicum_A. The sequence continues at coordinate 153,456 of JAOAPV010000005.1, read as the reverse complement.
GTAACGGAATTCTGATCGGCTGTCCTACGTTCGGGTGTCTAGCTTTTTCATGGTGGGGCTGAGCGATAGGCGCTGCACGCAGACTTGCAGGGAAGGGCAGCGGCAATGGAGCAAGTGTTCGAGGAGAGATTTCAATTGGCGGGATCGCTTGATGGAGTCGTCGACGTGCTTGATCTTGGCATTCGCCAATTTTTTCCACCGCGGACCTACCGGTGAGCTATCACGCAGGCCGGCCAGGAAGATTTTGATTTCGGCGAGCGTGAAGCCCATTTCGCCGGCGAAACGGATCAGGAGCACGCGGTCCAAAGCGTCGACCGGATAGCGCCGCTGACCGCTTACGCGGTGCGGTGCTGCGAGAATGCCCATCTTTTCGTAGTAGCGAATCGCGGATGCTTTGATATTCGCCCGGCCTGCAAGTTCCCCAATCTTCATTTTCCTCTCTGTGACGCTGCCAGAAAGGCTTTGACTTAGAGCTGACTTTAAGTTTTAGCATTCCGAACTGTAGGTGGCAAACATTTTCGGAGGAATCGCATGGATACGGCAAAGAAGTTGGTAGTTGCCACGGGAATGAGCCTGGCGGCGCTGACCGTGGGCGGAGGGAAAGCGAGCTTGGGAGCGCTCGATTCAGCTCGGGCAGCCGAGCAAGAGAAGCAAATCGTTACAACGCAAAGCAAGTTCTACTGCAATACCAAGGCGTTGCAGCCGGCGGAGCGGGCGCGTCACAAGCAATTAACCGATAAGCTGACGAGCATACGTAGGGAGGTCGTAGAAACGGAGAAGGGCTACGAATTTCAGTACAGCCCATCGGACGTTTCGCTCTTGGAGTTGGCGGATTGGGTGGTTGCCGAGGGAAAGTGCTGCCCGTTTTTTGATTTTCACATCGACTTAGAACGAGAGGGCACACTGCTGTGCTTGCGATTGACGGGTGCAGAGGGGATTAAGGCGTTCATTCGGTCGGAATTTCCCGTAGCTGCGAAGTAGAAGCCTGGGCTGGGCTCGCGCCGTGAAAGCGGTGGCAAGACCGCCGCACTCCATAGACTTCGGCTATTCAAGGTTCAGCCTAAACACCACCGTCGCCTTCGAGATCGCGTGTGGCTGCTAGGCGCTACGTGATTGCGGAGTTACGGGGTTTCCACGGTTGCGGGCGGACAGTATACTCCGGGCACTGTAGTGGGGTTGTTAGGAGAGAGCAATGCCCGGTAAGAACCGGGTTCGGCGCGCGAGCGAAGACGTGCCGGACCGCGCTGACGACTTTGCGAAGGCGTTTTACGGACTGAAGATGGTCTTCGCGAAGTATGAGAAGCATCTGCAAGTTACCGCGGATACGCGGGAAAAATATTATTTGGAAACGCGTTCGCCCAGCTACAACGGGAACCCGCTCTTTTTCGGAGCGGTGCTTCGCGGGCGAGCGTACGTCAGCTTTCACCTGATGCCGCTTTACTGGGAACCTTCGTTGGCAAAAGGCATTTCGGCAAATCTCAGCAAACGCATGCAGGGGAAGACTTGCTTTAATTTTTCGGCGCCGGATGCGCCGCTGTTTCGTGAATTGGCGCGGCTGACGAGCCGCGGCTTTGCGCTGTATAAGCGGAAGAACCTGCTTTAGCGCGTCATTCAGCGGAGAAAACTGTCGTTAGCCGCTCCGCGAGTTTCCAGCCATAGATGCTTTAGAGCGTTGCTTCGAGTTGTAGGTCGTCGATCATTTTTCCGAGCAAATCGTTAGCTTGATCGCGCTGCGCTTCCGTCTGCTCGATTTTTTTGCGCAGGGCATCGAGGCGGGTTTCCTGCTCGTCAAGTTGCCGGGTATAGCGCTGGAGCAAGGCTTTTTCTTCGGCGCTGCCGCGGAGAGCCTTCATGTTTTCGCGCAGGCGGCCTTGGTCGTCGACAATGCGCTCGATGTCCTTCTGGCGGTTCTCCATTTCTTCTTCGAGCTTTGCGGTGCCCCTGCGGACCACCACCCGTGAGTGAAGTAACTGCCTTGTTAATCCAGATGCAAGATATCTCTATGCACGTTGTATGTCGCGCAAAAAAGTTACGACACGCAGAGACCGCCGAACCGAGGCGGTACCGTGCGGACCGGGACTCGATATGAAATACTTGAAAGCTCGATTCAATCTGGAGAGTTCTTATGGCTCGGTATCTTACGCAGCACACGCTTGCTTGCCTCACGCGGCAGGGGGCGGAAAATCTTGCGCAAAAAATGCAGGCCGGCGGCGTGGCGCGTGCCGAGCGCGTGATGGTCAATATGTTGGAGGGGAAAATGTTTGTGGAGTTTCGGGCGGAGTCTCGGGAGGCGCTGGAGGCGTGGCTGAAGACGGAAGGCATGCACTTTGATTGGTTGGTGCGCATTGAGTGGGAGACGCGGGGGCAGGATGGCAAGCTCTATTCGGCGGATTAGACGCACGATTTGACGCCACAGATTAACTGGTAATTTAACTGCGCCGGGCAGCACGAGGTTCACGATATAGCACAAAGTTAGAACGATTTGATGAGCAGCAAAGCAAATTCGATACTCTTCTTGTAGGGTCCTCCAAATCTGAGCGAAGAAAGGCGCGAATGGCGAATTTGCGCTTTATCGTTTCCCTGATCACGAAAGAGAACGATTACCAGGTTGAGCAGGCTGCCTCGGCGCAGGCCGCGGCGCACAAGCTCGGCGTCGACGTGCAGATCTTGTATGCCGATAACGACGCGATCACGCAGAGCACACAACTGCTGAAGGCAATTCAGGCAGAGGCGCCGATGCGCCCGCAGGCGATCATTTTTGAGCCTGTGGGGGGCACGGCTTTTCCGCAGGTGGCGCAGGCGGCGGTGAGCGCGAAGATCGCGTGGGCGGCGCTGAATCGCGAGGCCGATTACATCCCGCAACTGCGCAAGAAGACGAAGCTGCCAGTGTTCAGCGTGAGTTCTGACCACAAGGAGATCGGCCGCATTCAAGGGCGGCAATTCGCGGCGTTGCTGCCAAGCGGCGGAAGCGTGCTGTACATTCAGGGGCCGTCGGAAAATTCGGCGGCGCGGGATCGCACGGCTGGGATGCAGATGACGGTTCCGAACAATGTGCAGATTGTTTCGCTGCGCGGGCGCTGGACAGAAGAGAGCGCGCAACGGGCGGTGGAATCGTGGCTGCGGCTGAACACGTCGAACAAAACGCAGATTGATGTAGTGGGCGCGCAAAACGATTTGATGGCTCTTGGCGGGAGGAAAGCGTTCGAGGGTGTGTCCAGTATCGCGGATCGTGAAAAATGGCTGGGGCTTCCGTTTACGGGGGTCGACGGGCTGGCGAAGACCGGTCAGGCTTGGGTACGCAGAGGCACGCTGGCTGCAACGATCGTCGTGCCGACGAACGCGGGCCAAGCGATATCGATGCTGGTGGAAGCCCTGCAAACCGGCAGAGATGTGCCGGAACGATCGTTTACCGTGCCGGAGTCCTTTCCGCCGATCGAGAAACTTACGGTGAAGAGCGACAACCTTACAGCCAAGACCGAGAAAGTCGCGCCTACTGTTTGACCAACTCTACGCGGCGGTTTTTCGCGCGCCCGTCTTCACTGGAATTGTCAGCGACCGGCTGAGCCTGGCCGAGGCCTTTTGCGGTGAGGCGCCCGGCGGGGACATTATGGCCGGTGAGCCAGACAACTACGGCCTGCGCGCGCTTCTCGGATAGAGTCTGATTAGCTGTAGTGTTGCCTTGATTGTCCGTGTGACCTTCCACGCGAAGTTTCAGGTCGGCGTTCTGTTGGAGGAGCTTCGCGATTTCGCTTAGAGTCTTTTCGGAATCGGGCTGGATTGTAGCCTTGCCAGTATCGAAATGAATGCCGTAGACGGCGACGTGGCCAGTCTTGTTGATTTCGTCGCCGAGCGATGAGGCGTCCGCGGCAACTTCCTGCTGCATCTCTTTTTCCGTGACGATGGTCTGATAGTAGAACTCGCCTTTGTTATCGATGTAAATCCAGGTGCTGCCTTTGTGGGCGACGATTTCTCCGGGAGAATTCGCGTAATCAATTCCGAAACCGGCGCTCTTTAACGCGGTTTGGAAATTGCGGAAGACTTGAATTTGGCTGGTGCCCTGACGAGTCCCAATGTCCCAGGAATGGAAGTCGCCTTCGACGTGCTTGGTGAGCGCGGTGCCGTCTTTGTCGGTGCCCAGTGGCAAGTCCGCTTGTTCGTATTCTTTATTCTCGCAGGAGTGAATGGTGCTGCCTGGGAATCGGGTAACGAGCGGAGAATCCTTGCAGCCTTCGGCATCCTGCTGCTTTTCTTCTTCTTGGGCGCGGAGGTTGGAGGCGACCAGCAGAAGGGCACAGCACAACACAACTCTAGCTAGAAATTTCATGATGGGAATCTCTCCTCAGGCTGGTAGTAGAGGCATTCTACAAAGATTTGGGCACATCGCAACAACAAATTGCCAAAGGACGAGCCGAATCACACGCTAGTTTCGTTGCGGTTCTTGAAATACGTTAGTGGACGGCAGTGGAATAGACAACATTGTGGCCGCCGCGCAGATCGCGCCCGTAGATCAGTACGACGGTGACGCTTCCAAGCACGCGCACTTTGCATTGCGCGCCCGTGTCCCACAACCATTCTCGCGAGCCGAACAAGCCGGAAGCGTCCGTAATTTTTCCGGTATCGAGGAACGGGCCAAGTTTCACAGTGAAGAGACCGTTACTGTAAACGTTTTTGTCGATTTCCCAGTTCACCAGAAAATAGCGGCGCCCAAGTGGAGCCGCGCCCTTGCGCCCGCCGGAGGTGCCCGCGTGTCCCCGCAGCCACAAATCGTTGTCGCGCTCGACGCCGAGCTGAAAAAGTTCGTCCAGCGGAACGTTGCCCACCGTGGCGCCGGCGCGAACTCGGGTCCGCATTTCGTAATCGTCGCCGCTGGCGCGCGGCAGCCAGTGTGCGTCCAACGAGCCGCGCGCCGTACCAAACGCTCCTAGATTTTCCGCGAATGTTCGTCCGAGCCGCCCCTCGGCCTCTGCGTCCAGCGTGAAGCGATGTTCGGGCACGCGCAGGAGCGAACGCTCCGCGCGAAGCCAATACGCGAACGATGTAGCGTCGGTAAAGAAAGTCTTCGCTACGGCGGAGCTGATTCCCGGCAAGTTGCGGAACGAGCGGCTCGCAACTTCCGCACCCGTGCTCCAGGTCCACCGGGCGTTCGTCACCGAATGCAGCTCGACTCCTCCCGCAAAACGGCGCAAGTTCAGGTCGCTGACCGGCGTGCTGCCGCCGAAAAACGTATTGCTCAGGTTCCAATTTTCGTTGCGCGCGTCGAAATACATCTGCAAGCGGCGAGAGGGGTTGTCGAATAGCGGCGTCGAAAGCGCGCCGAAGGCCCGGCGCTTCTGCGAATCCCACCGCAGTAACGAAGTGAGGTTCACCGCGCGGTGTCGGATGTTGTAGATTTCGGGATAAACGGTAGCGTAGGGCACGCCGCTGAATAGCGCGATCACGCCTTCCAGCTTGCTATCGCCCCAACCGTTGCGTTCCGCGAGATGCAGCGTCGCATCAAAATGTTCCCCTGCGGGCGTCAGCTCCACGCGCTCATGGGAGAACACTCCAAGATTTTCAAGCCGAGCGCGCGTCAGAAGCAAAGCATCGCCAGTCAAGACTTGCGGCGCGTTGAACGCGATCGCTCGGTGTAGAAGCGTTTCGTCAAGACGCGGTGGCGGTTGCACGGCGACATTCCGCAAGCGCGGTTTGTCGATGGCGTTCCAGTATTTCAGCGCCGCTTCGAGGTTGCCTTGCAAAAAGTAAATGGTGCCCAGGAAATCGAACGCGTAGTTATCTCGCGAACCCAAGCGCAAAGCGGCGTGCAGATTTCGCTTGGCGGCCGAAAAATCGTTCTGCTTGTAATCAATGCCGGCTAGCTCCACCAGGAATCGCGGATCGCTAAGGCTTTTCAGATGCCCTGCAGCGAACGCCTGGCGGGATTCATTCCACTGCTGCTTTCTGGCGAGCGCCAACCCGCGCAGAAAATCCAGCTCCGCAGGCTGCCCTTGAGGACCTTGCGATAACTTCGCCGCTTCTTCCCACTGTCCTGAATCAAAAGCTTTTTGTGCGGCGGCAAGGCGCGCGTCGTCCGATGAGAATTGCTGTGCGGACCCAGCCGAGGGGAGCACAAGCAAAAGAAAGAGCAGAATCAGTTTGCAGCAGCGGGCACGGCGAGGAGCATCCACTTTCGCGCAGCTTCCCATTCTTTCTCGAATTCCTGTCGCTCGATGCGCAAAAGCTTCCCGCGCGCCGGATCGTTGACGAAAACGGCTTCTCGCTCCCAATCCATCCCCGTCACAACCACGTAATGGAGGGGCACCTTCGAGCCGCCCGGTTGGGAGCTGACTTGTATGCTTACGATCAGCGGTCTTCCCTGCTCGAGGTGCTGCCGTAAATCACTCCACTCGCCGCGTATGGCAAATTCGCGAAAGCCAGACTCGCGAAAGTAGCGTTCCATGTCGGAAGCGAAAATTCCTCGAGCTTTTCGCGAATAGAGCCGTTTCTGAATGGACGCAGCATCCGCCCTGCCGCCTGGGATCGGCGTACCGTGATCGCCCCAATATTGCAGCAGCATCGCAATTGATGCCGAGCCGCATCCGTCTTCCGTTTGCTTTACATACGGCACCTCGAGCCACACGCCCGAGCTCTTCGCCGGCGCTGCTTGCGCAAGCAGCGCCGGGAGAATGCTTAGCAGGAAACCTGCGAATGCACGGAACATCAAGGTCTTTCAGGTTCGAGTCGGTGATCCTCAGTGCAGCACGGCTACTAGAGCGATCACCAGTACCGCAATGATGATAATGATCAGCAAGTCTCGGTCCGATAGACTGCCCGCGCGTCCGGCCGCGAAATTTCCTTGCAGTTGACGGGAACGCGCAGCCAGCTTCGCCGCATCCTCATCCGTTAGCTGACCGACGGCTTTTTCGACTTTGCTGTAATCGATATTTGCGGACTTGACCGCTTGCTGCGCCTCTGGAGAGGAAAAGATTTGTTTCAGCGCGGCTTCGTTGGCTTGGCGCGTTTCGGCTGGCCGCGCAGCGTCCTTGCTCAGTTCCTCGACGGATACGACGTGTTTATCTTGCGCCTGCACTCGCGCAGGGCTCAGTGCAAAGCATGGCAAAAGCACCGCTGCGAACGCCCGACCACACCACTTCGCCCGACCACACCACTTCCCGCAAACCTTCATCCATCCTCCTGTAATCCGTTTGTTGTCTGGGCTACCAAAGTTTACGGAATTACAGCGGACGTTGACAAGGAGCTTTGCTGAAAATTTTTCGACGCATTATACGGCACGGGATGCTTAGGGACTCAAACCAAGACGGCAATCACCACGATAATAACGATCGCGATGATGATATACGCCAGCGTTTTTGGCGAAAGGAATCCCGCCGCAAAGTCGCTTTCCGTTTGCCGCGAGCGGTCCGCAAGCTTCGCCACTTCTTCATCGCTCAATTGCCCGATCGCTTTGTCCACCCGCTGGTAATCGACACTGGCGGATTTCAACGCCTTCTGCCCCTCCTCGGACGACAGCAAGTGCCGGATCGCATCTTCATTCGTCTGCCGGGTCTCGGCTGGCCGCGCGGCTTGCTTGTTTAACTCCTCAGAAGTAACAACGTGCTGCTGCGTTCCCTGCTCCTGCGCTCTCGCCGGCAAAGCCGCGCCACCCAGGCACACGGCCATACCCAGCATCGAGACCCACAACCTCACGGACACATTCATACTTCCTCCTGTTTATGGGGCTGAGGTTTGTCGATTGCCATTGATCGGCCGAGTTCCGACTGCGGATTAGACTGCGAACTCACGACAAAGGTTAATCAGAGGTGTTGAGGTGAAAATCGTAGCACGCGTTGTGCCTGCCCCGAGTCTTACTTAGCTGGTAGAGGCGCGGCATATTTGGACATATCCACGTCGCGCCATTCGCCGCGCTCGATACCCGTACGAATCTGCGCGGCCGTCTTGCCCTTGTGAGACTGTTCATACGAGTAGATCGCTTCCCGCATGCACACACCGCAGCCCGCGCCGTGCTTGCTGGCGAAGCAGTCCAGCAAGCTGGTGTGGCCCTGGCTGCGGTCGCAGTGGCAATAGCATGGCTGCTGATAGAGAACTTTTCTTACTCGCGCCGCAAGGATGTACGCGTTTTGCACCACAACATCGGTGAACTCTGAAGGGCTAAGCGTCTCCGGAACCTGGCCTTGCGGCGCTGTTGTATGAAAAGCCGGCACCGGCTCTTCGGTGCCCTGCCCAGCGCGCGAAGCCGCGCGCGGGGCGACAACCGATATTGCGAGCGCCACCGCGCAGAGGATCACGCCGCAAATGATTCTGTTCTTCGCCCTCATACCACACTCCGTGATGCGCAATAACGCGCCGCGCGTCTACACGACCGCATCCACTTTACTCATGCCAAATCAAAGTTTCCACCAAAGATTTAATTCAGATTTGGATCGGAAGCAGGAAACGCCAGCGCAGCCCTTGCGTTCGAGGCGCGTCGAGCCAGGTGTTTCTCCCGCAAATTGCGTTGCACACGCCGGCCCCATGTGCGCACAAATGAAAAGTTCAGGATGCCGCCGATGGCCGAGCTAGCCACCGGGATCATTCGTCCGACCCATTTCTCGGCTGTCTCCGCACCTAGTTTCACGGCCAGCCTCTGCGCAATGCGCGGGGCCAATTTTTCGAACATCTGCTTCTCGACCAGGTCCTTTCCGTAGTCCACTCCGGTCGCCGTTGCGACAGCCAGCCATAACTGCAGCCGCTCGTCCGGACCGCGCGTCTCAAATCCGTAGAGTAGACAGAGCCGCTGAATCAAACGCAGGGTAATCGCCGTCAGAATGCTCGCGTCCGGCAGCAGGGTCATCATGCCGCCAAGCCCAAATCCGGCACCCTCGGCCAACGCCAGCCGCTCCGCATCGCGGATCAGCTTTTGCGCAATGGCGTCCAACCGCTCAAGCGGTACGTCGTGCATACGACTGAAATTCGGCACCCAAAGCGCGTGTTTATCCGCAAGCTGCCGCCGAAAGTCTTCGGGGTTCACCTCTACCGAGCGCAAGCCACGACGCACTCCAAAGCGGAGCACCCGGTTTAATCCGCGCCCGACCGCCGATCCCCGTTGCATTTTACGAAATTCGGACATCACCCCTCCCATCCTAAGACGCTTAGAGCCGCCCAAGCAATACCGGCGTTGTATCCGTGAGGCGCAACTTGCATCTAATATCCGGTTTTTGTACGGTGTTGCCCGGCACGTAGCATCCAAAGCAGGGTACTACTTGACGCCGGAATGCTTTTCTGTAAACTGCCCTTTCGCCATGGCCACAATGGCACAATTTGTTCCGACGGAAGTCCCGCTGGACTTCGATTTCCCCCAGCGGGAAGCCGCGTTCTTCTATGGCCTCTTTCTTCGCGGCCATTCCGCGGAGCAACTCCGCCGCGATATTGAAGTGCCGCCCGCAGTCCTCGCCAAATGGCATCGCGAAGCCGAGCGCGAGCCGGGGCTACGCGACATTTTTTCCCGCATGGTTGAATACCGCCGTCACGTCCTCGCGATCTTCGACACGCTTGTCGGGTGGGACGGGCAGCAGCAGCGTGTTCAGTAGTTCAAGATTGGTCGTTCATCGAATAAATTGTCCCCAGGCGAATCTGGCTTGATCCACTTCCAATAACGCGGGCTGTACGACGAGACAGGTCAAAAACTGTCAGGCAACCATATTCATTGTTCTGCTTTCTAACCTCAGCCGGGGGCACAAGTGTCACATAATGCAGGAGATTCGCTGATTGACGGGAACTTTCCCCCAAGTTACAATCCCGTGTCCTAGACGTTGAGGTGTCTACATGTTGCGGGTAGCCCGTACCACGGTCTTTTCAATCCTTTCTTTTGCCGTCATCGCTCCCGCGCTTCCCGCGCAAGACCGCGATCCCAATCCTGCGCCGACTCAGCAGAGACTCGACAAGGAACAGAAGCGAAAACTTAAGAAAACTCTTAAAGAACTGGATACACCGTACAAGCAGTGGCTCAACGAAGACGTCGTTTACATTATTTCTCCTGAAGAGCGACAAGCTTTTCTGCAATTGGATACCAACGAAGAGCGCGAGCAGTTCATCGAACAATTTTGGCTGCGTCGTAGCAGCAATCCCGATCTTCCGGACAACGATTTCAAAGAGGAACACTACCGGCGCATAGCGTACGCGAATGAGCATTACGCTTCCGGAATCCCCGGTTGGAAAACGGATCGCGGCCGCATGTACATCATGTGGGGCCCCGCGGACGAGGTCGAATCCCATCCGACTGGTGGGACGTATGATCGGCCAATGGAAGAGGGCGGCGGATCGACGTCCACTTATCCATTTGAAACCTGGCGTTATCGCTACATGGAAGGCATCGGCGAAAACGTGATCTGGGAATTTGTCGATCCCAGTGGGTCTGGTGAGTATCGCCTCACCATGGACCCCTCGGAAAAAGACGCCCTATTGCACGTCCCTGGCGCGGGCTTGAGCTTAATGGAATCCATGGGGATGGCCTCCAAAACCGATCGCTTCACTCGCTCTGATGGCACTAACCTTCCGCGTTCCATGGGTGGCGAACCATCCAGCATGAATGAGTTCAACCGGCTCGAGCAGTACTCCAAAGCGTTCCGCCCGCCAGCCGTTAAATACAAAGATCTAGAAGCCTTGGTCACCGCGCGGATCGTCCGCGACCAGGTTCACTTCACGTATCGCACCGATTATCTGAAGGTGACTAACGACACGGTGCTCGTCCCCGTGACCGTGCAAATTCCCAATAATCAGCTCTCGTTCGACAACAAGGATGGTGTGCACTCCGCGACCATGAATATTTTTGGACGCGTCAGCACGCTCACTGGCCGCGTTGTGCAAACATTTGAAGATCCTGTCAGCCGGGATTTCCCGGAGAGTTTGTTCCAGAAATCGCTCAAGCTGCAGTCTATCTACCAGAAGGCTGTCCCGCTGCGGCCCGGTCTGTACCGGCTGGATATCGTGATCAAGGACGTGAAGAGCGGCAACGTCGGCGTAATTAACACGCGCCTGCAAGTTCCGAAGTTTGACGACGACACGCTGGAAGCTAGCTCCCTGATTCTTGCCGACCAGCTCGAGCACGTACCGGCGAAGCAGATCGGCACCGGTCAGTTCGTGCTTGGCTCCTCCAAAGTTCGACCGAAACTGGATGGCGAATTCCCTTCAAACATAAAGCTTGGCATTTACATGCAGGTCTACAACCTCAAGCCAGACGAGAAAACGCACAAGTCCAATGCCACCTTCCAATACACAGTGAAGAAGGGCAATGAGCAGGTGATGCAGTTCAAGGAAACCTCGGAAGAGATGAAGCAAACAGGCGAGCAAGTAACTATTGAGCGTTTGCTGCCGCTGGTAACTTTGACGCCTGGGAAGTATTCGCTCGAGGTTTTAGCTACGGATACGCTCTCGAATAAGACCGTTTCCAAGACGGCGGAGTTTACCGTAAAGGCTCCGTTGGAAACAAAGAGCGCCGCTAACGCAGCGCCCGGGAGGTAGTACTACGTGAAACAGGAACGCCTCCGAACCTGGGGGGCTTTCATCGTGATGCTGACGTGCTTCTCTGCTGGAGCAAATACGTCAGCGGCACAAGCAAAAGCTGCCGCCGGCAAGCTCTCTGGAGTTGTGCGTGACTCCACTGGCACACCGCAAATGGGCGCGACTGTGGAGATTGTTCCCGAAGCAGCCGTCAAGGCCGCTTCGCTAGGCCTGCTAACCAACACACAAGGAATTTTCCACGGCGACCGCTTGTCGCCGGGTTTTTACACCGTTCGCGTGACTCTCGCCGGCTTCCTGCCCACTATTCAGCAGCATGTGCGTATTAGTGCGCACCTGACAACTGTCGTGCGGGTTGAGCTCGAGTCAATGTTCGCTTCTCTCGACCAACTTCGCCGCCAACCCTCCTCCTCCAGCGTCGAAAGCGATGACTGGAAGTGGGTACTTCGTTCCGCATCTGTGACGCGGCCCGTGCTGCAGTGGAACGAAGACGACTCTTCATCGGCAGAGGACAATGCGTTGAGTGCCGAAGTCGTGCAGCCGCGCGCCCGCTTGGATTTCACCGATGGAGCTCGCCGCCCTGGTTCCGCTTCGAATCTGCCTTCGGCTCCGGCCACAGCGTTTGCGTATGACCAAAAACTGGGCGGGCCGAGCCGCCTGCTGCTTGCCGGCCAGGTAAATTACCAAAGCCAAATCGCTGGCGGCGGCATTGCAACGGTCTGGCTACCGACCGGGTCACTCGCCACCGGCCCGCATAGCGCGCTCGTCCTGCGCGAATCTCAGCTTGGCCCCGGCGGCCCAACCTTCCGCGGTGTTCGGCTTGAGCAGGGTGGCGCTATTGCATTCGGTGATCGCGCAGTGCTCCGTTACGGGGCGGAATACGTACTCGTCGGCATGCTCAAGTCAGCAACGTCACTTCGCCCGCGTCTCGAACTCGATACGCGGGTTTCCGACGCTTGGCGCACGGCCCTCATCTTTGCAGAGGAACCTGGCGCCGCGACTCCTCTCGAGTCCGACGAGCGCGAAGTGGGAGGCGAACTGGCTGCCGCTCTCAACGAACTCGATTCTTTCCCAACCATGCTGTGGCGAGGTGGCCGTCCGGTGCTCGAGGGCGGTTGGCACGAGGAAATTGCCGCGGAGCGCAGGCTGGGTTCGAGCGGCAAAATCCAAGTTGCGGCTTTCCACGACGACAATCGTCACGTAGCTGTTTTCGGCCGTGGCAATGGCCTTCCCGCCACCGATTACTTCCAGGATTACTTCTCAAACGGGTTTGCCTACGATGGCGGCGCTTCCGGCAATTGGGGCATGCGTCTTGCTATTCGCGAAAAGCTCTCGGACGCAATCGAACTCACTGCCGTTTACGCCTACGCCGGTGCGCTTAGCCCATCGGCTGTAATCGACGCGGCGACGCGCGACATGTTGCGCAATACGATGCACAACTCCCTGGGCGCCAATGTTTCCACCAAGGTGCCGCGCACGGGCACGAAGGTAAATGCCGGCTACAAATGGGTCAGCGGAGAAGCCGTGTCGCGCTTAGACGCTTATGGCGAATCTCTCTTTCAAATGGATCCCTTTCTCCATATAGGTGTGCGTCAGGCCCTGCCAAAGTTTGCCCCCGGCCACTGGGAAGCTATCGCGAATTGCGACAACCTCTTCGCCCAAGGCTATGTTTCGGTGAACACGCAGGACGGCCGCGCGGTCTTGGTTCCCGCCTTCCGAACGTTCCGGGGTGGATTGAGCGTGCAGTTTTGAGACTTTTAAGGTTCGGAAAGCTGTAGGTGTCCTTCCATAAAGTGGATACTAACGGCTTGACCTTCCCGCCAATCCCCTAACCTTAAGAAGACATTGCAGTTCCTGGTGCTGACCGTTTGCTCGATGTGGACATCGGTTTGCACCTTATATTCTGAATAGGTCGGAGTGTACTCCGGTCGTACCATGAAGCAGAATCTTCGGGTGAGTCTCGGAGCGGTCGTTCTAGCGCTTGCCACGCTGGCCGCGATGATCTTTGCGTGGCTGAACTTCGTCCAGCGCGAGACCTTTGACACGCCGGACGACGGGGTGGCCTGGTTGGATACGACCGGTGGCGCCCAAGCTTGGAAGCTGGCCCCCAATTCGCCCGCCGCCCAGGCTGGTATCCGCCCTGGCGACGTCCTGATCGCCATCAACAACGTTCCTGTTACCTCCCAGGTACAAGTCACCCGGCGGCTCTGGCATGCCGGCCTGTGGAGCCAGGTGCGTTACAAGCTGTCTCGCAACGGCCGCGAGTTTGAGACTCCCATCGTCACTGTCCCGGCCGAGAAGCCGGCTTCCATCGAAAATTACGGCCGCTTCGTCGGCCTGCTTTACCTCTTCATCGGGATGTTCATTTTCGTGCGCCGGTGGAATGCGCCGCGCGCCGTTCATTTCTACGTGTTCTGTCTGGTCTCCTTCATTCTGTACTCCTTCCAGTACAGCGGCAAACTAGACGCTTTCGACTATGAAGTGTATTGGGCTCGAATCGTCGCACGTTTGCTCGCTCCGGCCCTTCTGCTTCATTTCGCGCTGGTTTTTCCAGAGCGCGCCGAAGGGCGCGTTCGCTCGATGTCCAAGTTGACGCTGGTCTACGGGCCTGCCGTCGCCTTGCTGTTTTTCCACGTCAGCACTGCGTTCAACATGCTTGGATTTGTGCCCTGGCTCGGCTCCCGCCTTCTGCTCGACAAGATCGAGCTAAGCTACCTTGGCATGTACTTCCTTGCCGCTGGTCTTGTTTTCTACAAAAATTTCCGTGAAGCGCCTTCCGGTGTGCTTCGTCAGCAGTTGAAGTGGCTTACCGGCGGGACCATCGCTGGCAGCCTTCCGTTCGCGCTCTTCTATATCGTGCCGTTCGTCTTCGACGCCGCGACGCGCTCCTGGATGAGAAGCTCCGTTCTGAGCTTGGTGCTAATTCCGCTCTGCTTCGGCTACGCCATCATTCGCTACCGCCTGATGGACGTGGACATCATCTTTAAGCGCGGTTTGGCCTACACTGCCGCCACTGCCGCGGTCGCCGCCGTCTATTTTGCTTTGGTCGCGCTGATCGCCGATATCTTTCACGCACAGACTTCCGGCCCAGCTGGCGGCATGATCGCCATCGTAATCGCTGCGTTTCTCTTTCAGCCCTTCCGGGAATGGATTCAGGCCCGTCTCGATCGCTTCTTCTACCGCGACCGCCTGGACTATCGCCGGACGCTCATCGAGTTCGGCCGCACGCTGACCAATGAAGTGCGCTTCGATCCCATGCTCGGCTCGGTGATGGACCGTCTCTCCCAGACCCTGCTCGTCGATCGCATCGCCATCTTCATGGAAGATCCGATGCATCCTGGTCGGATGCGCCTCGCTCGTTCCATGGGCGTGCGCCTCTCGGAACCTATGGATCTTAGCTTCCTCGAGCCGGCCCGGCCCGAGTTCGCCCGTGGGGCGCTCTTTTTTGAGTCGCCCCGCGCGGCGAGAGACGTCTCCGATTCCGTCCGCGAGACGCTTGAGCAGTTGGACCTGAACTATTTTGTGCCTTGCCGCATTCGCGAGCACACCGTCGCTCTCCTCGGTCTGGGCAAGACCGTTGATGGCGATTTCCTCTCCAGCGACGACGTCGAGTTGGTGCAAACCATCGCCGGCTACGTCGCGGTGGCCCTGGACAATGCCCAGCTCTACTCGTCACTAGAGCAAAAGGCACTGGAAATTGCGCGCCTCAAGGATTTCAGCGAAAACATCGTCGAATCCCTGAACGTGGGTGTGCTTGCCGTTGATCTCGGCGGCATGGTCGAGTCTTGGAACACGCGCATGGAGCAGCTCTTCGGCGTGAAACGCCAGGATGCAGTGGGCCATCAACTCCGCGCGCTACTTCCAGAAGAGCTTGCCGCGGAAATTGCCGCGCGCCGCGAAGAAGAGCAGATTACCGGTATTTACAAGCAGCGGCTGCATCACCAAGGCAAATTCCTCACTCTCAACGTTTCCATTACTCCGCTGGTCAGCAAATCCGGTGAGCGCATCGGGCGTCTCTTGCTTTTCGACGATGTGACGCAGCGCGAGCGTATGGAAGAGCAGATGACGCAGACGGAGAAGCTCACTTCTCTCGGCCTTCTCGCCGCCGGTGTGGCGCATGAAGTCAATACTCCGCTCGCGGTTATCTCCAATTACATTCAAATGCTTGCGAAGCAAATGCCGGAAGACGATCCGCGGCACAACATCATCGACAAAATTGTTAAGCAGACGTTCCGCGCCAGCGAAATCGTAAACAACCTTCTGAATTTCTCGCGCACCGGCGCCGCCGAATTAACGGATATCGATGTGAATCGGGTGGTGGAAGAAACTCTCTCTCTCGTCGCGCACCCGCTCAAGACTTCTCAAATCCACATTGTTAAGCAGTTGGGCGAGTCGCTTCCGCCCGTGCGCGGCTCGGCCAACAAACTCCAGCAAGTTTTCCTGAATCTGTTTCTAAATGCTCGCGACGCCATGCCGGGCGGCGGCATGCTTGAAGTCCGCACGGCCGCCCACAATGGCAGCGTGGAGGTCGAAGTCGCCGACACGGGCGCAGGTATTCCCCGCGAGCATATTCATCGCATTTTCGACCCATTTTTCACGACCAAATCCAACGGACGCGGCACCGGCCTGGGCTTGTCCGTCAGCTACGGTATAATCAAAGAGCATGCAGGAAAAATCGATGTACGGTCGACCCCCGGAAAAGGCACGTCCTTCCACGTTGAATTCCCCGCGCTCAGGAAAGCAGTCCATGCATAAGGGCTCGATCCTGGTGGTCGACGACGAATCTGAAATACGCGAAGGTCTCGAGCTGCTGCTCACCAGCGAAGGGTATGGTGTAACCAGCGCGGGTACCGGCGAGTCCGGCCTAGCCAAGCTTGAAGAGCGCCCCTTTGACTTGCTGCTTCTGGACGTCAGTCTTCCAGACCGCAGTGGTCTCGACCTTCTGAAAGAAGTCCGCCGCCGCGATCCTGGTCTTTCCGTCGTGCTGATCACTGCTTACGGTTCCATCGATATGGCGCGCGCCGCGTTCAAAAGTGGCGCTCTCGATTACATCACCAAGCCCTGGTCCAACGACGAGCTGCTCGCGCAGGTGGCGCAAGCCGTGGAATCTCATCGGTTGCGCGAAGAAAACGTCCAGCTCAAGCGGGCCCTCAAGCAGCGCTTCAGTTTCCCCAGCATCATCGGCAAGAGCGAGAAGATGCTGACCCTGTTCGATCTCGTCACGCAAGTTGCGCCCTCGCGCTCCACCGTGCTGATCAGCGGTGAAAGCGGCACCGGCAAGGAGCTCATCGCCAAAGCCATTCATTCGGCCTCCACGCGCGCGGATAAAGCGTTTGTGCCGGTTAACACCGGATCTATCCCTGTCGATCTCCTCGAGTCTCAACTCTTCGGTCACGTAAAGGGCGCCTTCACCAGCGCGGTCGCCTCCAAGAAAGGGCTTTTTGAGGTCGCTGATCAAGGCACCATCTTTTTCGACGAAATCGCCACCATCAGTCCAGAAACGCAAGCCAAGCTTCTCCGCGTAATTCAAGAGCGCGAATTCATGCGCCTCGGTGGCACAGAGCAAATTAAAGTCGACGTGCGCATTGTCGCGGCTTCGAACGTCGAGCTTCTCACTCTCGTTCGCGAAGGCCGCTTCCGCGAAGATCTGTATCACCGCCTGAATGTCATTCACTTGGTATTACCGCCGTTGCGCGACCGTCGCGAAGATGTTCCTTCGCTCCTCGCTCATTTCCTGACTCGCTACTGCCAGGAGAACAATAAGCCTCTGCGCAATTTCACGCCCGCGTCATTGAAGCTTTTGATGGACTACGATTGGCCGGGCAATGTACGTGAACTCGAAAACGTGGTGGAGCGCGCGGTCGTCCTGTCCACGCAAGAGCGTGTTGACGTCGATCTGCTTCCCGAAAATATTCGCAGCAAGGAAATCGTCCGCGGCGTCCGCTTGCAGCTTTCCGAATTCCTTCCGCCGCTGCCGGGTGAACCGGGTTCGCGGTCTGGAGCCGACCATCCAAATCCTTCGCTGTTCCAGATCATGGACGAGATCGAGCGCCGCATCATTATCGACATGCTTGAACGCACCGCTTGGAACCAGACCGAAGCTGCCGAGCGCTTCATGATCCCGCTCTCCACGCTCAATCAAAAGATTAAGCGCCTTGGCATTGACGTCCGCCGCCGCGGCCGCGCCGACGAGACTTTTACGGCGGCAATCGGCAAATAACTTTTCGTCTTGCATCTCTAATAAGCTCTAGGCACAGTACCTTGCTATGATTTTGCGCCTCCCTAATGTCCCGGCGCGGATCGCCGCTGTTTTCCTGGCGATAACCCTGGCCGCGACGCTCACGTACCTGAGCGTCCGCAATGCCCGCGCGGTTATTGCCGCAAGCCGCAGCACGCGCCTCGGCTACGAAACCGCCGCTCGCCTGGAGCCGCAGAACGCCGAGAATTGGTATTTCCTCGGCCGCTATTGGCAGTACACGCTCGATGAGCCCAACCCTCCCCTCGCCATTAAAAATTATCGCCACGCGCTCTTGCTGAATCCCGGCTCCGCTGACACTTGGCTGGATCTCGCCACGGCCTACGAGTCCGAAGGCGATCTACAGAATGCCCGAAACGCATTTCTCCAGGCCAAGCGCGTCTATCCGCTATCCGCCGCTGTCTCGTGGCGTTACGGAAATTTTCTTCTGCGGCAGGACGAAGTGCCGCAGGCCTTTGCCGAAATTCGCCGCGCCGCTTACGCGGACCCTAAGCGCAGCGCCGAAGCGTTCTCACGCTGCTGGCGCGTCGATCCCGACATAAATGCTATCCTTGACGCCGTTCTTCCCCCGGACCGCGACGGCTATCTGGATGTCATTCGCGAACTCGACACGCAGACGCAAATCGCTCCCGCACTGACCGTTTGGCAGCGTTTGGTTTCTATCCACCCAGCACTGAAGCTCTCCGATGTCATTCCTTTCTCCGAGCTCCTCATCCAAAAGCATCAGATGCGCGATGCTCGCCGCGTCTGGAATGATGCTCTACGCCTCTCCAACATGCCGCAAAATATCGATGCTGCCAGCTCGGCGCTTTGGGACGGTGGATTTGAAACCGGCGTGCGTGGCGGCGCCTTCGCGTGGGTTTTTGCCGCCCCGTCCGGCGGCGTGCAAATTGGTGTTGACTCGCGGCAGAAACATTCCGGCAACTATTCTCTGCGGCTTACCTTTGACGGGCGCCACAACGTAAACTTTGCAGGCGTCTGTAACAATGCAGAAGTTCGCCCCGAAACGAGTTACCATCTCTCTGCGTGGGTACGCACACAAGGGCTGACCACCGACCAAGGTGTTCGGCTGCTTCTCAACTCCTATTCCGATCCCAATTCATATTCCGATTCACACGCGGCAAGTTCGGCCGTGACTGCCGATGTGAAAGGGACTCAGCCTTGGACCCTTGTCGAAAGTCCCTGGACCTCGGGCAAAGACGTTCGCTACGCGCGCGTTTGCGCGGTCCGCTACACCAGCGGTAAGTTCGATAGCCAAATCCACGGCAGCGCCTGGATAGATGACGTCGCGCTCATCCCGGACGCGGCGGGAAGCCCTCGGCCATGAACGTCTTGCGCATCGGCATATGTGCGCTCGTTGCCTTTGGCATTCTTTCCCATGGCGCTGTGGAAGACTGGGCGCGCGCCGTTCTGGAAACCGGTGCTGGCCTCTTATTCGTGGTGTGGGCTGTGCAGGTGTATTTGATGGATCGGGAAATTGTAATTTCTCCTCTTCTTCCGCCGCTGCTCTCCCTTTGCCTGGTCGCGCTCGGGCAGCTTGTTTTTCATGACACAGCGTCACCTTTCAACACACGGCTTGAACTTCAACTCATACTCGCATACACCATCATTTTGTTCCTTGCTGCCCAGGCGTTCCGCGTAGCAGATGACTGGCGCCGGTTTGTTTGGTTTGTGATGTTCTTCGGGTTTCTCGTCGCCATTTTCGGCATTCTCCAGCACCTTACCTTCAACGGCAAGCTCTATTGGTTTCGCGAAATGCGTTACGGTGGCATTCCCTTTGGCCCCTATGTAAATCGCAATCATTTCGCGGGATTTGCGGAATTGGTTATTCCCGTCGCTCTGGTTCCCCTGATCCTGGGCAAAGTTCGTCGCGAGCGATGGTTGGCTGTGGGCATTTTCGCATTGGTTCCGATCGTCGCTCTGTTTCTCTCAGCTTCCCGCGGCGGCCTTGTCAGTTTTGCCGCGGAAATCGGCGTTGTCACCCTTCTCATGATATTGCGACGCGCCGGAGGCCGCCACATTTTGGCGGGTGGTCTGGTCTTGCTGCTTGCTTTCATGCTTGTATCGTGGCTGGGAGTCCGGCAGATCCTCGAGCGTTTTTCTTCCATGCAAACTCTCGAAGTGTCCCTGGGCAAACGCGCCTCCATGCGTCACGACGCTTGGCATATTTTTCGCGATCATCCCTGGACTGGCACCGGCCTGGGCACGCTACCCATGGTATTTCCCGCGTACGAAACTCTTTATGACGGAAGAGTTGTCAATCACGCACACAATGATTACCTCGAGATGTTGGCGGATACGGGCCTGGCCGGGGCCTTCTGTTGCGCCTGGTTCTTGGCTGTGTTGTTCTTCCGCTCTCTGAAGCAGTTGCTGGTCACCGACAAACCCTTTGCCGCCGCGCTGCATCTCTCTGGACTTGTGGCGTGTTGCGGCTTTTTGGTGCACAGCTTGGTGGATTTCAATTTACACATGCCGGGAAACGCCCTGCTTTTCCTTCTAATGGCCAACCTCGCCACCGCCGAAATCCCTCAGAGTCCCTCGCACCGGCGCTCTCGGTCCAGCACAGCCATACAGACGAAATCCGTGAGTGTTAAGAGCTTAACCGCTGTATAATCGTCATCGGGGGTCATCTATTCGTATGCAGCCAGCCAGACTGGGTGCGTGGGTGTTGTGTCTCGTCTCCACTGTATCTGTAGCGGCACTACGCAGCAGCGCGCAGACCGTCGAAACATCTGAGCAGACCAACGATCGCATCCGAGCGCTCTCCGTGGCTTCTCGCGCTCTTCCTCCTCACGATTACGTCATTGGCAATGGAGACTTACTTGCCGTCCAGGTGTTCGATGTGCAGGAGCTCAGTCGCGAAGTCCGCGTCAGCCAGACCGGCACAATCGGCATTCCGTTGGTCCCCGTCCGACTGCACATCTCGGGACTAACCGAAACTCAAGCGCAGCTCAAGATTGCCGAAGTGCTCGAGGCCAATGGCTTGGTTTCGCACCCGGACGTCAGCGTGACCGTGAAAGAACACAAAAGCAAACCCATTACAGTTGTTGGCGCGGTCGCGCACCCGATGGTATATCAGGCAGACCGTCAGGTTTCTTTGATTGAAGTTCTTGCCGAGGCTGGCGGCATATCCAACGATGCAGGCGACACGGTCATCATTTCACGACTCCAGACCGATCCCGTATCGGACTCCGAGCCACCGGCTATCAACTCGAGCGACGCCAGTCCCACGCCGCTCCCAAAAGTGAACGCAAATTCTGCTCCAGCCGATCCACTGGCTTCCGGAGGGCCAACCGATTCGCCTTCTCCAGATGACACCGGTCGCGCCGCGGCAAGCGCCTCCTCAAGGGCCACTTCAGCAAAGAGTATCGATCCCCCTGATCCTTTGCCGCCTCCCATCGCAAACACGATCACCGTCAATCTCGGGCGTATTCTTGAGACCGGCGACACTTCCGGCAACATTGTTCTGCAGCCCGGTGACGTAGTCACTGTGCCCCATGCCGGGATTGTTTACGCACTTGGCGCCGTCTCACGCCCAGGCGGCTTCGTAATTGCCAATGATCGCGGCCAACTCACTACTCTCAAGCTGCTTTCTCTCGCCGGTGGTCTCGAGCGTACCGCAAAGTCCGATCACGCCGTTATCGTTCGTCACGATAGCAATGGCCAGCAGCACGAAGTAGAAGTGGATCTCAAAAAAGTCATGAAATTCGAAGCCGAAGACATCCGGCTCCAGCCCAGCGACGTTCTTTACATCCCCAAGAGTGCCGCCAAGCAAGCCCTGATCAAGGCCGCAGAACTAAGTATCGCAATCGGTAGCGCTGTTGCGATCTATCGCATCGTTCGATGAGCTATGGCCGACGATAATAGGATCATCCCGCGTGAAAACGGCTCCAACGTCGCCGTGGAGCTAATCCACGGTCCCTCCCGCTTGCCGGCTTGGGATCTTTCTCCGCGCGAGCCCCATCTTTATGATTACCTCCTCATCCTTCGCAAGCACCAATGGCTCATCCTCTCGTTCATGCTCGCCGTCGTGAGCATCACCGCGATCGGCACATTTCGCATGCAGCCCGTGTATATCGCTACGTCTCGAATCGAGATCGATCGCGAAAATTCCAATATCCTGCCCTTCCAGAATACCGACGACTACATGATGGATCTGGAAAACTATATCGAGACGCAATCTAAAATTCTCACCAGCGAAACGCTTGCGCTACAGACCATCCGCAGTGGCATCCTCTCAGGTCAAACCGATTTTGCCAGCGACCCTTCCGCTTCCGATGCTTTCGCTACCGGCAGCCTGGCGAACCTGAAGCCTCCCCCGGAGATGGGCGCTTTTCTCGCCAGCTTGAGCGTCAAGCGCGTGCCCAACAGTCGTTTGCTGGACATCAGCTTTGAATCCACCAGCCCGCTTCAAGCCGCGCAGATCGTCAACGCCCACATAAAGAACTTCGTAGAACAAAATTTCCAGAGCCGCTATGAAGCGACCACCCGTGCTTCCACCTGGCTCACCGATCAGCTCAACGAGTTAAAGATTCGCGTCGAGAAAGCGGAAGACGCCCGCATCACCTATGAGCGCCAAAATCAAATCTGGGCTCTCGATGACAAGCAAAACGTAACCACCCAGCGTTTTGGCGATCTCAACAAGCAACTAACCGAGGCGCAGAGCGAGCGCATGCGCAAACAGTCCTTGTTCGAGTTTGCCAAGGCCGGCGACATAGACTCCGTTCCGCAGATTCGCGACAACCCTGCCGTCCAGGATCTCGCTCGCAAACACTCCGATATCAATAATCAATACACAGAGGCGTTAAATCAGTATGGTCCCAATTTTCCAAAGGTGCAGCGCCTTCAGGCGCAGCTCAAGGAGCTCGAAGCCGCCGCTGACAAGGAAAAGAAGGCCGTCATTGCCCGGTTGGATAGTGAGTACCGCGAAGCGCGCCAGCGCGAAGAGCTCCTCACGCACGCGCTCGATCAGCAGAAAGCCGAAGTCAATCAGATGTCCGAGCGCATGGTGCAATACAGCATTCTCAAGCGCGAAGCGGAAGCCAACAAAGCCCTGTACGATGGCCTGCTCACCAAATTAAAAGAGGCCGGCATCTCCGCTGGCTTGCGCTCTTCCAATATACGCGTGGTCGATCCCGCTATGGTTCCCACTTATCCCGCGCGCCCAGCAAAAACTCGCAACATTGCATTGTCGTTCGTAATCGGCTTGGTCGGCGGTATCGGTTTGGCGTTGCTTCGCGAGTACATGGATAATACCGTTAAGAGTCCCGACGACATCGAAACCCTCGTCCGCTTGCCTTCGCTCGCCGTGGTTCCCGGTTTTTCCGAATCGAACGGTGACCGCCCGCGTTCCAAATTGCTTAAGGGTGCTTCGAGCAATGGTCACGAAAAGCGCATCGAACTCGTTGCCCAACATCTTCCCAAGTCGCAAATGTCCGAAGCATTCCGCGCCCTCCGCACGGCTCTGCTTCTTTCGCAGGCCGATCACCCTCCGCAAGTTATCCTCGTGACCAGCGCTTTACCTCGAGAAGGCAAGACCACCGCCGCCGCCAATCTCGCGGTCACCCTCGCGCAACTTGGCGATCGCACCTTGCTCATCGACGCCGATCTCCGCAAGCCCGGCATCGGGCGTCTCCTAAGCCTGGGCAGTGGAAAGTATGCCGGCCTCAGCTCTTATCTCGCCGGAGTTTCCAGTCTCGATCTTGTCACCATTCAGCATCCTGCTGTCGCTAACCTATCCGCCATTCCCACCGGCCCGCTGCCGCCGAATCCTGCCGATCTGCTCTCTTCGCACAGGCTGACCGAGGCCATCGCGGAGCTTCGCACCAAGTTCAAGTTCATCGTCATCGATTCACCTCCCATCATGGCTGCCACCGACGCCGTCATCCTATCCGTCAAAGCCGATGGCGTTCTTCTTGTCGTGCGCAGCGGGGAAACTCCCAAGGAAGCCTTCACGCGCACCTGCGATCTGCTCCGTAGCGTGAAGTGCCGTCTGCTTGGTGTCGTTCTAAATGCTGTGGATTCCAGCGCCCCGGACTATTATTATTCCTATCGGTACTATCCTTATTCGGAGGGCTACGGCCCTCAGGAGCACTCGGAAACCCCGCCTTCCGACGAAGGTCACGAGGCCCGTCACAAAGTCGCCGTTCACGATCATGACGACGATCAGGAACTCTGAGGAGGATAATTGCGCTTTTTAATCACCGGCGGTGCCGGTTTCATCGGCTCCCATTTGGCTGAACGCCTTCTTCAACGCGGCGACACCGTCGTCCTGCTCGACAACCTATCCACCGGCAGCATGGATAATATCCGCCACCTGAAGTCCTCCGAGCGCCTGACCTATCACCTGGACAACATCGAGAATCGCCAGCTGCTTGCCGAGCTGGTCGACGACGCCGATGTCATCGTGCATCTGGCCGCCGCTGTCGGGGTCAAGCTCATCGTCGAGAGCCCCGTGCGCACTATCGAGACCAACGTAAACGGCACCCAGCTCGTCTTGGAGACCGCCTGCAAAAAGCGCAAGCTCGTGCTCACTGCTTCCACTTCCGAGGTCTACGGCAAGAACGTCAACGTGCCGTTCCACGAAGATGCCGACCTCGTCCTCGGCCCCACTACCAAGGGCCGCTGGAGTTATGCTGCCTCGAAAGCGCTCGATGAATTTTTGGCTTTGTCTTACTGGAAGGAAAAGAAGCTGCCCGTTATCGTCGTCCGTCTATTCAACACCGTGGGCCCGCGCCAAACCGGCCGCTACGGCATGGTACTGCCTAACTTCGTGAAAGCTGCACTCGATGGCAAACCCATCAGCGTCTACGGCAATGGCCAGCAGTCCCGCTGCTTTTGCGATGTGCGCGACACCGTGGAAGCTCTCGTTCGCCTGATTGACACTCCGCGCTCGATCGGTGAGGTCGTCAACGTAGGCAACACTGAGGAAATTTCCATCGAAGCCCTCGCTCACCGCGTCAAGGAACGCACGCGCAGCTCTTCACCAATTGAATTCATTCCCTACGATCAGGCCTATGAACCCGGATTCGAAGACATGATGCGCCGCGTCCCCAGCGTCGAGAAACTGCAAGCCCTTACTGCCTTCCGCCCGCAAACCCCGCTAAGTGAAATCATTGATCGAGTAACCGCCTACTTCCAATCTAAATCCGAACCCGCCCCTCACGCCGCGGCAGTCAGGTAGCACAGGCACCATTGCCTATGTTAGCGGCGGTAATGCCGCCGCAGCTTTGGAGTACGGCATACGGCACTCTTGCTGCCGCTTTTCAAGCTTAAGCGCAAGCTCCAAGCACCTGTAACCGCATATCCTTGTTCTTCCGCCTCGCGTTTCTTCTCGCACCTAAGCGAAGTTAGCGTCTATCCTGTGTCGGTTTTTTTAATTAGTGTTCTTCAAATAGCGGTCAAACCAAGCCACCGTCCGCGTGATCGCGTCAATCTGATTCTCCCGCTTGGCAAACCCGTGTCCTTCCTGCGCATAGAAATGCGAGTCCACCGTCTTTCCACTCTCTTTGTAAATCGCTACCACCTGCTCGGCTTCTTCCTTCGGCACGCGAATATCGTTCTCACCCTGCAGAACCAACAGGGGTGCCTTCGCTTGACGCAGAAATTTGATCGGCGAAGCATTATCGTAAATTTCGCGATCTTTCACCGGGTCGCCCAGCAGCGATTTCTCGTATTCCTGCAGGAAAGGGTCTTCGTGCTCCAGCATTGTCATCCAGTTGATGATCCCGTACTGTTCGACGCCCGCCGCCCATACGTCCGGCTTTTTGCCAATCGCCATCAGCGTCATGTAGCCGCCGTAAGACCCACCGGTAATGCCGATCTTCTTCTCGTCCACAAAGCCCGTCGCTACCAGCAGCTTCGTCGCATAGACTTCATCCTCCAAGTCGCCTCCGCCAAGGTCCTTCACGTTAGCCTTTTGAAACTCCATTCCAAAGCCGGTCGAGCCGCGCACATTAGGCGCGATGCACACGTATCCACGTGAGGCTAGCGCCGCGGCAAACCGGTTGAACGAGTCGACCGTCTGTCCCGTCGGCCCGCCATGCGGCAACACAATTCCCGGGTGCGTGCCGTCGCGCTTCAAGTTGTACGGCACCCATAGAAACGCGCTGATAATCTTCCCGTCGAAGCTTTTGTAGTGCACAAGTTGCGATGTCGGCAATTTCGCTGCCGTAAGGCTTGCGATCGCACTGAAGCTAAGCTGTGTTGCGTGCTTCGCCGCCGCGTCGTATACCCACAAGTCCCCCGGCTGCGTCGAGCTCTGGTGGCTGACCAGCATGCGTTTTCCATCCGGCGAAAATGTGCTCGGATTGCCCGAAAATCCATTCAAACCTGCCGGCAAATTCAACTTTGCTGCGTTACGCGTGCCGGCATCAGCCAGGTATGCATCGGTGCGCCCGTCCTCGTTCACCAGGTACGTGAACCACTTCCCATCCGGCGAAAACTCGCCCGCCTCCGCTTCCCATTTCAGATCCGTCACCCATGTCAGCTTCTTCGTCATCGGGTCTAGCAGGGCGACATTCGGGTACCCTCCAGGACGGTCCGCCGTCACCAGCAGCGTTTTGCCGTCCGGTGAGACCGTCGAAACATTCGTGCGGCTCTGCCCCTCGTGCGGTGTGAGTTCCTCTTTGTTACCGGTCGCCGCATCAATCCGGTACACGCTGGCGTCCGTAAAGCCCGCATTAACGCGCGTCGCATACAAAGCCTTTCCGTCGGGTGCCCACACATGCCCCGACCAGAGATGATCGGCTGTTGCTTCATTTGTCAGATTCCGCACCGCTCGCGTGCTCCAATCCATCGCCGCAACGTCCGTCACCGGCGCCGTTTTTTCCTTGTAAGAGATGGCAAGCTGTTTCCCGTCCGGCGACCACCGCGGTGCCGTCTCCGAAATATCGTCCGTCTTAGTCAGGTTTTCCGCTTTGCCTCCGCCGCTTGGAATAGCAAACAGGTCGTAGGTTTCCGCACCGCCGCGATCCGATTGGTAGAGGATCCACTTTCCGTCGGGTGACCAGACCGCGTCGCCCTGCCGGTCATCCGATTGGCTGAGCTGAATCGGCCAGCCGCCGGCCGCGCTAACCCTCCAGAGGTTGAATCGTCCCGTCAAATTCGAGGAGAACGCAATCTCTTTGCCGTCTGGGGACCACGCTCCGCCTCCCGTCGATCGCGTATAGAAAAGATCGTCAATCGGCACAGCTCCTGCTCCCGCCACGTCTGCCGACGTGATCTTCTTAGGGTCGGTTATCTCGCGCGTGTCCGGCGAAGTCGCCGCGATCGACACGATCGCCGTCGCAATCACAAGCAAGATAAATCTTGTACGCATCCTCACCTCCGAGTAGAGAGTCTGTACCTATTGATTTGCAGCGTGTCCCGACTGCGTGAGAGCCGCCGAGCTCTCGGTAATCTCCGGCAGCGCAAATGCGTAGAGAACATCCTGCACGGCAGCGATCAAGTACTGCCGACCGTCGAGCTGGTATGTCATTGGTGACGCGGCCATGTGGCCTCCCGCATTGAGGTGCCACAGGGTTTTGCCCGTCGCCGGATCGAGCGCCAACAGATTGCCCGAAGTATCCGCGGTAAAGAGAAGATGGCCGGCGGTAGTCAGAATTCCAGCGCCGTTTTCGCTCTCACCCGTCTCATGGTTCCATATCACTTTTCCGGTGCGATAATCGAGTGCGCGGATCGTGGAGTTTGCCCAAAGGTTTTGGTCTCGTCCTCCCCACCCTTCCGCTTTTCCCGTTACTGTCAGGTAGTAAATGCTAAAAACACGCCGCGCCGTAACGTAAAACAAATTCGTCTGCGGATCGAAGCTTGGGGCCATCCAGTTCGTCGCTCCGTCCGAACCAGGTGTGATCAGCGTACCGTCCGGGCTCGGTGCTGCGTCTGGTTTAGGAATCGGTCGTCCGTGCGCGTCAAGTCCCGTAGCCCACGTCTGATCGATAAACGGCGCCCCTGCCAAATACGTTCCATTCGTCCGATCCAGAAGAAAATAAAACCCGTTGCGGCTGGCCTGCGCCAGCAGCTTGCGCGGCTTCCCTTTGTATTCGGCGTCCAGCAAAACCGGCGTCTCCACTGCGTCCCAGTCGTGCACGTCATGCGGAGATGGTTGGAAATGCCACACCAGTTTTCCGGTATCCGGATTCAGTGCCACAATGGAACACGTATAAAGATTGTCGCCGGGACGACCCTCGCCGGCCATTACAGGATTGGGATTGCCTGTGCCCCAGTAAAGCAAGTTCAACTCCGGATCGTAAGTACCCGTCATCCACGTCATGCCGCCGCCGTGCAAGATCGCATCGCTGTCCTTCGGCCACGTCTCCGAGCCCGGTTGACCCGGATCGGGGTCGGTATACCAGGTCCACTGCGTGCTTCCTGTTTCCGGATCGATGGACTTGAGATACCCCCGCACATCGGTAACATCGCCGGAGACTCCCACAATTACGTGATCTCGAATGACTAGCGGTGCCATTGTCGAAAAATAGCCCAGCTTCACGTCCGCAAGTTCCACGTCCCAATGCACTTTGCCATCTTTGGCGTCCAGGCAAACCAAATGCGCGTCCGGAGTCGTGAAGTACAGCCAGTTCTTGTACATTCCCAGACCGCGGTGCCCGATATGGTCGCCCTCGGAAGTGCGCTGGTAATGCCAGATCTGCCGCCCAAAGCGCGCGTCAATCGCCCACACATTGTCCGGCGTCGAGAAATAGAGAATCCCGTTCACTTCCAGCGGCGTGGACTTGATCACGGCAGTGTGCGTATGGAAAGCCCAGGCGAGCGTAAGCGAGTTGACGTTGCTGGCATTGATTTGGTTTAGCGTGCTGTAGCGTTTACCTGAATAATCTCCGTTGTAAGTCGGCCAGGTGTCTGTCGCCGGTTTCAGCAGAGCCGCAGCGTCAAGCCCCTGCGCCGCAGCGAAAGGCGCCCCAAGAGACAGCAGAAAAAGAAGAGCGAAAAGCATCGCGCAAAATCTTGAATTTCTGCGGAACTGAGAAAGCATTCTGGCTCCTGTCTTCGTGTCACTATTCCGTATCGCTATTTCAATGTTTCGATATACGCAAAAAGGTTGTGCACATCTGCCTGCGTCAGCTTGTTCAGCAGTTCGCGATGCGCCGCAAGCCCGTCTTGCAACTCCACGTTCACGCTATCCCGCCGGAACGAACGGTACCAGCCATTTTCGTCACGCAGCGCAATCACAAAATCGTCAGCGTGTTCCACCAAGCCTTTCACCTGTTCTCCGGAATGCAGCGTCACCACCGCCGTCGTGTGCTTCCCTCCGGGATAGAGCATCCGCGCCTCGAGATTAATAGGAGTGTGCTTTCCGGCGATGCCCGCCAGATCGCCCGCCGGCGAGTGGCATTTGTCGCAGCCGCCCGCTCCGTTAAAGAACGCTTTCCCGGCCTCGGCGTTGCCCGTAAGCAGCTTCTCCACCGGATACGCCTTCGGCACGCTCGCCGAATGTAAAGCCTCCGCTGCACGCGCATGCAAGAATGCGGAAACGTCCTGAATTTGCAAATCGCTTAGCGGCAGCGGTGGCATCCCCCTATCCGGGCGCCCCTGCCGTATTACCTCGCTAATCTGCTCGCCCTTCACGTCATGCGCCACAAGCGGCGAACGCACAAGATCCGGCCCGCGAGCGCCCGTCGCATCCGCGCCATGACAGAAGCCGCAAGACTGTTCGAACTGCTTGCGTCCGCGCTCCGCAGCAACCGCCGCTGCTCCGGCCCCGTCAGCCTTCTGCTCGGCCGTCGAATTTTGTAAGCTCATAACCAGGACGAGCCCCGCACCGGCAATCAACAATTGCGCTACTCGCCTATTCCAAGGAAGTCCACACCCGCTCATAGTCCCCCTCATCGGCACGTATTCTATCCACCTTCGCCCGCTCTCTCAATCTCCTAAGCGCTGCGAATCTCAGCTACGATAACGCCACTCGCCTAGTGCCGTGCTTTCCCCTTCTCAAACTAGGAGAGCATCCGTTACACTCCTAGTTAGGCTAGGAGTAGGCCATCACACTGTGGGAAAAACCGCGGAACTACTCCCGGGCACACTGGACATGCTGATCCTCAAAGCGGTGTCCTTGAAACCGCTGCACGGATACGGTGTCTTGCTGCGCATCCAGCAGATCTCAAGAGATGCGCTTGAGATTCCACAAGGATCGTTGTATCCGGCTCTCTACCGGTTGGAGCATCACGATCTCATCGCCGCTGAATGGGGTCAGAGCGAGAACAACCGTCGGGCGAAGTACTACACCTTGACCGCCGCGGGGCGTCGCAGGCTACGTGACGAAACCGCTGGCTGGAACCGGCTGGCGTCCGCGATTGCAGCTGCCTTGAGCACGACGTCAGAGGAGGTGTGAACATGTTCAAGCGCTTTCGTTCTTTGTTTCGTGTGCTCACTCGGCGGCGTGAATTTGAAGATGGTATGTCCGAGGAGCTGCGCTTTCACTTCGAGCAATACACCGATGACCTCGTGCGCTCGGGCGTGTCACCGGAGAAAGCAGCCCGCCTCGCACGGAGAGAACTCGGCAGCTCTATCAATATCAAAGCGGATTGCCGCGAGGCATTTGGCGTTCACCTGTTTGATGAGTTTCGAAGGCAGCTGAGTTACGCCGCCCGATTGCTGCGAAAGACGCCCGGATTCACAGCTACTGCTCTTCTGACGCTCGCCGTTTGTCTCGGTGCCAATCTAACGATTTTTGCCGTGATCGACTCAGTCCTGCTCCGTCCGCTGCCATTTCCCGAGCCCGACCGGCTCATGACGATATTCAATACGTATCCGAAAGCTGGCGTCGAGCGCGATGGCTCCTCGCTGACCAACTACTACGAACGACGTGGTCATATTTCCGCCTTCACCTCGCTCGCGATCTATCGCTATGGCACGGAGATCATCGGTGAGGCTGGCTCAACGGAACGCGAGCAGACCATGCGAGTATCTCCGGATTTTTTCGCTACTCTTCGGCTCGCCCCTGTGATCGGACGTACTTTCACAGAAGAGGAAACCACTTCTCAAACCGACCATGTTGCCATTCTTTCCGACACATTTTGGCGGCAACGATACAACGCCGATCCCAACGTGATCGGAAGGCAGATTCGTGTAAACAGTGTTCCCAGAACGGTGATCGGCGTCTTGCCTCCCGCCTTCCACTTTCTCTCTTCCGATGCCCGGCTGTTCCTCCCCCTTGCGTCGCGCGCTGAAGATCGCACGCCCTTGCAACGGCATGCCGGGGGAAACGTCACCCAAATGATCGCCCGGCTTAAACCGGACGCCACTCTCACGCAAGCCCAGTCTCAGATCGATGCGCAGAATGCCACGTTGGAGGCAGATGACCCCCAGGCCAAAATGATCGCC
This sequence comes from Candidatus Acidiferrum typicum, assembly GCA_025463055.1. Taxonomy (GTDB): domain Bacteria; phylum Acidobacteriota; class Terriglobia; order Acidiferrales; family UBA7541; genus Acidiferrum; species Acidiferrum typicum_A. Next base: position 122,372 of record JAOAPV010000005.1, on the reverse strand, counting down.
GATGCGGGCTTCCGTTCCATAGTGGTGTCATTGCATGCCGACCACGTCGCAGCAATCCGTCCCACTCTACTGCTGTTGCAAGCAGGCGCGATTGCCCTTCTCTTAATCGGCGCAGTCAACCTTGTAAACCTGCTTCTCGTCCGTGCCAGCGGTCGAGTTAAAGAATTAGCCGTTCGTCAGGCGCTTGGCGCAAGTCGGGGATACGTCGTGAGCGAAGTGGTAGTCGAGACCACCTTGCTCACGTTAGTCGGTGGACTACTCGGACTCGCCGTCGGCGCCGGTGGAATCCACCTTCTGCGCGTCTTGGGTGCTGATCGCCTACCTTTGGGAAGTCGCATCGTCTTCGATGCGCGATTCGCGTTGGTCGCCCTGGTCGCAGCCATCATCCTGGGCATCGTGTTCGCAGTGCCCATCGCTTGGTTCAATCTTCGACGGCATCTCGGTAATGCGCTTCAATCGGAGAGCCGGGGTGGAACGAGCGGCCGCGCCGCTCAAATCCTGCGCCATAGCTTCATCGTCTCTCAGATTGCGTTGGCATTCATGCTGTTGGCCGGAGCGGGTCTGCTCGCCCTCAGTCTTCAGCGTGCGATGGCCGTTTCTCCGGGCTTCCAGTCCGACCACATCCTCACTGGGCAAATCTTGCTTCCATGGGCAGACTACCCGGACGCAGCCCGCCTGACATTTATTGAAAGCTTGACGGACAAAATCGGCCACCTACCGGGAGTGTTGTCCGTAGGCGTGGTCAACAATGTGCCCTTCAGTGGCAACACCGGCAAAAGCGCCGCCACGGTAATGGGTCACGTTCTCCGCCCAGGCGAATCACCGAGAGGGCACTACTCTTACGGCGTGGAGGGCGACTACTTTCGCGCCATGGGCTTCTCCTTGAGGGCAGGACGATTCCTCACGGCTGCTGATTCACGTCGCGCCGAACGGGTCTGCGTTGTGGATGAGGACTTCGCGCGATACTACTGGCCGAACACTAGCGCTATTGGCCAGCGTTTGTGGGATGGCTCCGAACAGGGAAAGGATAGTGAAGCATTCACGGTTGTCGGCGTTGTTGGTGGTGTGAAACAAGCGGGGCTCACCGAAGACGAAGCCCAGGGCGCGATTTATTATCCCTATGTCTTCCGTATCGGTGACAGCGTCTTCGTCGCCGTCCGCACGAGCCTCCCACCGGAATCGCTCGGGTTGGCGCTGCAACAAGCGGTTCGGCAAATCGACCCCGACATACCGGTCAATGACCTCCGCTCGATGGAAACTCGCATTGTCGATAGCCTTGTCGCGCGTCGTTCGCCGGCATTGCTGGCTGGTCTCTTCTCTGGCATAGCTCTGTTGCTCACCGCCATCGGCACCTATGGCGTGTTGAGTTACGCCGTGGCACAGCGTCGCCGCGAAATCGGCCTGCGCATGGCCTTGGGGGCGCAGCCCGCGCAAATCCGCAGCCAGTTTTTGTATCTCTCCCTGCGCCTTCTCGCCGGCGGAGTCATCTTGGGCGTCATTGGAGCCTGGCTGTCAGGCCAAGCCATGCAGGCGGTGCTTTTCCACGTACCGGCTTTTAACCTGGCGATACTCGCAGGTGCGGTGTTCGTGATGGCGTTGATGTCTCTGGTCGCTTGTCTGCTGCCATCTCAACGCGCCGCGCGAATATCCCCGATGGAGACTCTCGCCGAGTAGAGAGTCTGCTCAACCCGTCGAGCTAACGTGGCGGGTGGAGAAGAGACTCGATGAGTTCCTCGTTACCGAAATCGAGCGCCGACGTACAGCGGGGTGCCGCAGCCCTTGTGGTGTTCAAGGATGCGGGGTTTGACGTTTCTGCGTCCGCTGCTTTGCGGTTTGGATTTCAATAGGATTCTCCCGCGAAGATCGATCTGAAGGGTTTCCGAGGCGTCTTCGCGTTCATCTCTGGTGAGACCGCCTCGCGTACTACCCGTTTGCGCATCTTTCCCCGCACCCTGAGTCCTGCTGCTCGGTACACGCGAGGCGAAGTTCACGTCCCGTTTTGCCTCCATCCCGGTCGTGATGCGGCGACCACACCTTCGCCGCGTTCCGGTGGGCGTCCCCGGTCTCCCATGAGCCGCACGTCAAAATGTTTTGCCAGATCGGCAGGCATGATGTGCCACGGCTCACTTTCCTTAAAGATTTCACCAATTCGTTCAATACAGCGCGCAACTAACGCGGAGCATATCTGCTGGCCGTCGATGCCGAAACCTAACTTTCCGCCCGTGAGCAGAGACAGCCCAATGCTAACGTCCGCGAAGTCTGCGGCCTGCTGCCGGTCAGGGCCGCTGGTGCTCACTGGCAGGTAAACGACCACGTACTCGGTGTCGTGGTAGACGGAGATGTTGCGCTTCTGTACTCCGCCGCCTAGCGCCTCGATAATGGTGCCGTCGTCATCCGCAAATATGGCTGCATGGTTCCAATGCGCGAACTGCGCGTCCGTTCCCCAGTATCGGAGTCCCTCACCGAACCGGATTAGCGTTCCATAGAGACCGGTGGAGTGAGTGAGGATGAAGTCGCCTTGGCGCGCATGTGGCCGTCCAGCAATAAGGCCAACTACAGAGGCTCCTACAGCTACAGATTCACCCGGCCCATACCGCACTGCGTGATACCCGCCTATCGATTGCTCGGCAGGTGCGACTGTTGTGATGGAAGGCATACACTTCTCTAATGTTTGCTAGGGATGCGACCGTTAATTGGAGCTATCCTGAACTTGTAGTGCCTGCCAAATCAAGGGCCGATCCTGGCACCAACGTACCTTGCGCGCATAAGCGAGGGTGCCGCTCCCTTCGTTTCTAAGGGTGCGGAGGTTGACTCTTCTTTTTGGTTTGTCACGCGCAATCCTCTGCGGCGCTATTACGGACGTGGTGATCTGCACTGGCATCACGCTCCGTGATTCTTCGCGGTCCAATCCGCCCTTTGTTTACTTTGTGGACCATTTTAAGTACAGTTGTCAAAAGTACAAGTCCCTGCCGTAGTCCTCCGGTTGTCCCTGCGGCTTGATGGTTTCGAACGTGGCTGGCCCACACATTGCGCGGGCAGCATGCCATAAGAACGGACGTTTGTAAGTGGAAAGTCGATCGTCGAGCACGCCGCATACGTGGCGAATAACTTCCGAGCGCTGGCTCCTCCTGTTCTTTCTAGTCTCCCTCGCCCTTTTGAATCCGTGGGTGCGCGGCGATGGCGTGGGCTATTACGCTTTCGTGCGCGCGCCGCTAATCGAGCACAGCTTCAATTTCGCGCAGGACTATATCAGTGCGAACACCGGCTTTCGCGAGGCGCGCCTCGATGCGCGCGGCCAGCCCAAGGAATTCTTTCGAACCCGCACCGGCCACCTCGATAACCACTTTACTGTCGGTCCGGCAATGCTGTGGGCGCCTTTTTTGCTGGTCGCGCATGGTGGCGTGTTGTTGGCGCGCGCTCTAGGCTCGCACGTGGCCGCGGACGGATTCTCCGCGCCATACCGTGTGGCCATGGCTTTTGGCACCGCGTTCTGGGGATTCCTTGGCCTGCTATTGGCATTTCGCTTGGCGCGTCAATATACCGGAGACGTGTGGGCCTTTCTCGCCACCGTCGCGATTTGGTGGGCCAGTTCGCTTCCTGTGTACATGTACTTCAATCCGTCTTGGTGGCATGCGCATTCGGCATTTGCTGTTTCGCTATTTGTCTTCTATTGGCATCGCACTCTTGAGCAGCGCACCGTGCGCCAGTGGTTAGTGCTCGCGCTGATCGGAGGCTTGATGCTGAATGTGTATTACGCCAACGCCATGCTGCTGATGATTCTTGTGGTAGAGGCCCTGCGTGACTACGCAGCGGCGTTTCGCAGCGGCGCTGCTGCGAAAGCCGCGGTTTTGCAACTTGTTGCGCGACACTTTCTATTCGCCGCAATTACGCTGCTCTGTTTGCTTCCTACGTTTGTGACTCGTTACATCGTTTATGGCAATCCGTTTGCCACCGGCTACGGCGCGGTCCAAAACTGGGCATGGCGCTCGCCGTACTTTCTGGCCGTGTTGTTTTCTTCCGAGCACGGTCTGTTTTCCTGGACTCCGTTGCTTTTGCTCGCCACTGTGGGATTGGTTCTGTTTAGATGGCGCGACCCGCGCGTGGGCACGCCGCTGCTTGCGGCCACGCTGGCGTTTTATATTTTTATTGCGTGTTATCCGGATTGGGCCGGCATCTCTTCGTTCGGGAATCGATTTTTCGTTTCGCTGACACCGCTATTTATTCTTGGCCTCAGCTTCTTCCTCAAACGCGTGTCCACATTGTTTCGCACTCAGCGCGCGGCCGTTGCCACCGCTTCCGTAGTCCTCGCCGCATTCATGCTCTGGAACGCGGAATTCATGTTTCAGTGGGGCGCGCACCTGATTCCGCCGCGCGGACCAATCTCCTGGAGCACAATGATCCGCAATCAATTCAGCGTTGTGCCGCGCCAAATGGCCACGCATTTCGGAAATTATCTTTTTCACCGCCACGATCTGATGCGCCAAATCGAAGACCGCGACATCGACCAATTGAAAAAGCAATCCGCGCCTTAGGAATGTCAATTCGGGTTTAGGCTGCCGCAATCCTTTGTCGCCGAACCACCAGCATTCGAAACAGCCGCTTCGCTGCTCGCGCCCCGAGCAATCTCTGGTAATCTAATTGGCGTTTCGTCAGCTCGCTTACAAATGTTTGTTCGCTGCATTATGGCCAATACCGCGTAATGGTTACAATTACCGCCCCTCCACAACCCGCTGCGCCGCTGCCCATGCCGGCAAGCGCACCCACTGTGGTGCGCATCGAGCCGCCGCGCGGCTGGCTAGAGCTGCGCCTCGCGGAAGTCTGGGAGTATCGCGAGCTACTATATTTTTTCGCGATGCGCGACATAAAAATCCGCTACAAGCAAACGGCCATCGGAGTTTTGTGGGTGGTGCTGCAACCGCTCATGACCTTGGGTGTTTTTACAGTTTTTTTCGGGCGCCTGGCGAAATTACCTTCGCAGGGATTGCCTTATCCCGTTTTTTACTTTGCGGCGCTGGTGCCCTGGGCGTATTTCTCGCAAGCGCTGACCAACTGTACCAACATTGTGGTGGATAATCAGAACGTGATCACGAAAGTATATTTTCCGCGGCTAATTCTGCCGGTTGCGGCCGTATTTTCGGGATTAGTAGATTTCGCGATTGGTCTGGTTGTAATGGTAATTTTGACGCTTTCTTTTGGAATCCACCCGCCAGCCACTGTGCTGCTGTTACCAGTTTTGATTGTGCTGGCAGTGCTCACGGCGCTCGGGGTCGGTCTGTGGACTTCGGCGTTGAACGCGCTTTATCGCGACGTACGCGCGGTAATGCCGTTTGTGGTGCAGTTTTGGATGCTGGCTTCACCGGTGGCGTATCCAAGCTCGCTCGTGCCGATGCGATGGCGTTGGCTGTACGGACTAAATCCGATGGCCGGGGTCATCGATGGATTCCGCTGGGCACTGACAGGACATGGGCAACCGCCCGGAGTCGCGATGGCCGCATCGGCGGTCGGCGTGGGGGTTGTGTTGCTTGGCGGGCTGTTCTTCTTCCAACGCATGGAGACGAACATCGCAGATCGAGTCTGAAATATGCCTGAAAGTCGGAAATAACTTTCGTAAACGTCGGAAAGAGCCTGCGGAGTTTGTGCCGGGATTGGTTGCTCTTTGTTCTGGCATCACCACGGTTCGCGGGAGCCTCCCGCGCTGCGAAGAATCTGGTGCTTGCCGCTGGCTTTCGGATGCGTCTTTTTTCGTGACGGCTGTATAGTTGGCGTAAGATCGGGCCTCGGGTATTTTGCGCAGAAAGAGTGTTTGCCATGCGGCTGCTGCTTGTTGAGGATGATCCGCGCATTGCGCGGTTTGTGGCGAAAGGGCTGCGCGAGGAAGCCTATGCGGTCGACGTGAGTGTGAACGGAGATGATGCGCTGTACCAAGCGGCGATCAACACGTACGACCTAATAATCCTGGACGTGATGATTCCTGGGCGCAACGGATTTGAGGTGTGCCGGGAACTGCGGCGCGCCGGACAGCGCATGCCGATCCTAATGCTCACCGCGCGCGATGCCGTGGAGGACCGCATCACCGGACTGGATCATGGCGCGGATGATTATCTGACCAAGCCGTTTGAATTTCGCGAGCTGCTGGCGCGGCTGCGCGCGCTGCTGCGGCGGTCCGGGGAATTGCGGCCGGCGCAAATCACGGTGGCGGACCTCGTGCTGGATACTGGTGCGCAAACTGTGGCGCGGGGAGGGCGGAATATTCCGGTCACCACCAAGGAGTATGCGTTGATCGAGTTTCTAGCGCGCAATGCCGGGCGCGTTGTGGGCCGCGCGGAAATTGCTGAGCACGTGTGGGATGAGAGTTTCGACCCGTTTTCGAACTTGATCGAGGTTTACGTGAACCGAGTGCGGCGGAAAATTGATTCGGGAGCAGGGAAGCCGCTACTGCACACGCGGCGCGGGGCGGGCTACTTTTTTGGCATTGCCGGCGAGGCGGTGGCTGTGGAACAGGAAGCGGATAGCCCGACGCAGAATCGCGGCAAAGGCAATTCTTCGACGAGAAAGAGCCATGCTTGATTCGGTGCGGGTCCGGCTCACGCTGTGGTACACGGGCTTGCTTGCGCTTTTTCTGGTGTTGCTGGCGCTAATTACCTATTTTATTTTTTGGCGCAGCACGTTGCAGCGGACCGATGGCAACCTGGCGGAACTTTCGGAAGCCTTCTTAAGTACTGTACGGGCTGAAGTTTTGGATGATTATGGCGCAGATGCTCCGCGCCATGCGGTACAAGAGGCAATCACCGAACATCACTACCGCGATCACGTTTTCGCGGTGCTTGAGCCAAACGGGGGAATGCTGACTTCTTCACAGGATCTGCCGAATGAGCCGCCGCCTAGCGGGCTGCTTTCTTCGGCGGCATTCCAAAAACTGCTGGCGGATTCTGCCGGTGTGGACCGCTTGTTTGAAAATATGAAGGGCGGCAGGAGCGGCTACCGCGCATTCGTTCGGAAATTTCCGCTTAAGGGCCAGACCTATACGCTGGTCATTCTGCAATCGCTTCATCCGCAACAGGAAATGTTGGAAGAGGTACGCGCCACATTCGCTTGGGTGATTCCGATTGCGATATTTCTCGCGAGCGTGGGCGGGTATTTCTTGGCCAGGAAAAGTCTCGCGCCAGTGGTGGCCATGAGCAGCCAGGCTGGGCGGATCAGCGCGGAGAATTTGCACGAGCGCTTGCCGATTCAAAACGCCAGGGATGAACTCGGCCGCTTGGCGGCATCGTTCAACGAGCTGCTGGAGCGCGTGGACCAATCGTTCGAGCGGCAGCGGCGATTTATGTCCGATGCGTCGCACGAGTTGCGTACGCCTGCTGCGATTTTGCGGGGTGAGTCAGAAGTGGCGCTTTCGCGCGCGGAGCGGCCGGCGGAGGAGTATCGCGAGTCCCTGGCGGTGCTGCACGCGGAGGCGCACCGGCTGACACAGATCGTGGAGGATCTCTTCACGCTGACGCGAGCAGACGCGGGGCAGTACCCACTGTCGCCGCGGGGTTTCTATCTGGACGAATTGGTTGCGGATTGCACGCATGCGGCCCGGTCGCTAGCGTCAGCGAAGCAGATTACGCTCACTTGCGAAGTCCTGGAGGAATTGCCGATTTGCGCGGATGAAGCGCTGCTGGGGCGGATGATTCTGAATCTGCTGGACAACGCGATCAAGTACACGCCCGCGGGAGGTCGTGTTACGGTTTCGTGCGGACGCTCCGGTGTTGAGTACGCGCTGAGCGTGACAGATTCCGGTCCGGGCATCCCTGAGGAGTTGCAGGAACGCGTGTTCGAGCGCTTTTTCCGCGCGGACAAAGCTAGGACGCGGTCGGAGAATGACGGCGGCGGGGCGGGACTCGGGCTGTCGATCGCGAGATGGATTACCGAAGCCCATCATGGGCGCTTGATCCTGGCACGGTCCGACTCAAGCGGCAGCACGTTCAGCGCGCTTCTGCCTGCACAAGCCTCCGTGCCTTTACCTGCCGCGCCGCTCATCCGTTAATCGCCAGTTTATCTTTACCACGCTAGCGTGTGGTTGCGGACCTGTGTGCGATGCTCGCAGCTTGCGAGCATTGCAGCGCAGTTTCGGGTGCAGTCCTTACCCAGGCCGGAGGAATCTCATTTGCGCATGTGGGGCTCAGGCGGTCGGCAGTTTCAGGAGCAACAGCTTATGAAAGGGCGTTGTAGGGTGCGGTGGGCCGCGGCGGGGCTCATATTCTTCGTTTGTACGCTGCCTTCGGTTGCGCAGGAGGCAAATACGGAGCCGGTTCCGGCCCCCCAAACCGCACAGCCAGCACATCAAGCAGAGCCGGCAAGCGCTCCCGCCGCAGCGCCGCTGCGTGTGACATTGCAAGATGCGCTGGACCGCGGTCGCAAAAACAGCGTGCCATTTCAAGCGGCACTGACTACCGCGGCGCTGGCACGCCAAGATCGCACGCAAGCGCGCAACGCGCTACTTCCGACAGTTACGTACAACAATTCGGCAATCTATACGCAAGGCATTCCGCTGGGCACTGAGCCATTCATCGGAGCGCCGGTCATATTCATTGCGAATAACGCGGTGCACGAATACCTCAGCCAGGCGGACGTGCACCAAGTCTTCGATGCAGCGGCTGTTGCGAATTTTCGGCGAATGGGCGCAGCAGCCGCGGTTGCGAAAGCGCAGGCAGAAATCGCCTCGCGAGGGCTAGTGGTTACTATCGTCCAGAATTATTACGCGATTTCGGCCGCGCAGCTGAAATTGGAGGCGTCGAAAAGGCTTGCAGAGGAGGGCGATCGGTTTCTGAAAGTTACTCAGGAACTTGAAAACGGCGGCGAGATCGCACATTCCGACGTGATCAAGGCGGAACTACAAGCGCGGGATCGCCAGCGACAACTTCGGGAAGCACAGCTTGGCTATTTGAACGCGCGCCTCAATCTGGCAGTGCTGATTTTTCCTGATTTTAACGAAAATTTCGAAGTCGCGGAGGACTTACATCAGTCCGTTCCCTTGCCTACGCTCGCGGAAGTACAGCAGAGAGCGGCGCGGGACAATCCCGATCTTCGCGCGGCACTCGCTGCCGTTCAGCAGGCCGGTCACGATGTTTTCGGTGCGCGCGCCGGGTATTTACCAGTTTTATCGATCGATTATTTCTATGGGATTGATGCATCCCATTTCGCGGCGAATACCGCCATTCGAGGTGGCGGCAAGGTTTCAAACCTGGGCTCTTCAATTGTGGCGACCCTGAATATTCCAGTATGGAATTGGGGCACTACGCAAAGCCGCGTGAAGCAAGCAGGGTTGCGCCAGGCGCAGGTGAAACGCGAACTTTCGTTTGCGCAAAGGAAATTGCTTGCGGAAATTCAATCGCTGTACGCGGAAGCGGAAACGGCGCTGAACGAGTTAGAAGGCTTACAACGCTCCGCACAGTTGGCGGAGGAAAGCCAGAAATTGATAACGCTTCGCTATCGAAACGGCGAGTCGACGGTTTTAGAGGTTGTGGATGCGCAAACCACGTTTGCGGCGGCAAATGCTGCGTATCAGGATGGCGCGGTGCGGTACCGCGTGGCACTGGCGAATTTGCAGACTTTGACAGGAGTGTTGACGACTCCATGAGAACAGCACTGAAATCTAAATTTCCACCAAATAAAGGCTCGATGCTGCTGGCTACGATCGCGGGGGTCTTACTGATCGCGGCGGGTTGTGGCGGGCAACAACAGGAAAAGGAGCCGGTGGTCAGTGTGGAAGTCACGCCCGCAGAGCGCGGCTCGATAGCGCAGATCATTACGGTGGAAGCGGTAGTGTTCCCGCTGGAACAGGCGTCGGTGGCGCCCAAGATTACATCGACCGTGAAGAAGTTTCTGGTGCAACGAGGCTCGCGCGTGAAAAAAGGCCAATTGATCGCGGAGTTGGAGAATGCGGACCTGTCGGCGTCCGCGGAGGCGAGCAAAGGCGATTACGATATAGCGGAAGCGAATTACGTAATGACGGTGGGAATGACTTTGCCGCAGCAAATTCAAAAGGCGGAATTAGACGCACAGGCTGCGAAGGCTGCATACGAGGCGCAGCAGAAGATTTATGAGAGCCGAAAAGAACTTCTGCAGCAGGGCGCAATTGCGCGGCGTGACGTGGATGCCGCGGAAGTGGCGCTGGCGCAAGCTCGGAGCCAGTACGAACAAGCGGAGAGGCAGGTCGCCGACATGCGGCGCCTCGGAAAAGAAGCGCAATTGAAGTCCGCACAGGGGACGAAAGAATCGGCGGAAGGGAAGTATCGCAGCACGATAGCACAGCTCAGCTATTCGATGATCAAAAGCCCAATCGATGGAGTTGTGACGGATCGGCCGCTGTATGAAGGCGACTTGGCGACGGCGAATCAACCGATGCTCACGGTGATGAACTTGAGCAGGCTGATTGCGAAATCGCATATCCCACAGTCCGAAGCGGCGCCGCTTAGCGTTGGGAATCCGGCGGAAATCAGGGTTGCAGGTTTGGACGAGCCGCTGAAGGCTCGTGTGAGTCTCGTGAGCCCAGCGCTTGATCCCGGAAGCACGACGGTTGAAGTGTGGGTGGAGGCGCGCAAGCCCGATCCGGCGCTGCGCCCGGGGATCACCGTCACGGTTGCGATGACGGCGAAGACCGCAAAGGATGCCGTCGTGGTGCCGACGGCAGCGGTTTTCAAGAATGCGGAAGGCGCCGAATACGTGGTGCTGGCTGGTTCGGACGAAAAGGCACATCAGAAAAAGGTACAGGTGGGCATTCGAAGCGGAGACGAGGCCCAGATAGTGGCTGGGATTAATCAAGGAGATCCGGTGATTACCTCCGGCGGGTACGCACTGCCGGACGGGACGCAGATCAAGATCGAAAAAGCGGCCGCGGAGGACAAGGCGAGCGCCGACGCGGGCGACGAAAAGAAGGGTGAGAACGATACCGCGGAGAAAAAGACCGACGAAAAGAAGAAAGCAAGTCCGGGCGGTGCGGCAAAATCTGCAGGAAACGGTAAGGAGTAGCCGCAGATGGAGCCTCGTTCGGATCTGAAGAGCGGTGGGCCGCGACCCAAGGAAGAACGCACGCCCTGGTTTCACAGGCTGTCGCGGCCAGTGCTGTTCCTTACAATCATTCTGGCCTTAATCGGCGGCTATCTCGCCTTCAGTATTCCGATTTCGGTTTTTCCCAACACGGACTTCCCGCGAATTGTCATCGGTGTCGACAACGGCGTGATGCCGATCGATCAGATGTTGGTCACGATCACGCGTCCAATCGAAGAGGCTGTAAATAGCGTGCCAGGGCTGACGAGTGTGAGGTCAGTCACGAGCCGAGGTTCCGCTGAAGTCGACCTTTTCTTCGACTGGAACTCCGACATGATTTTGACATTGCAACGCGTGGACGCAGTAGTGGCGCGTATGCAAGCGGAGATGCCGCCGACGGCAAAGATGGAGACGCGCCGGCTATCGTTTGCCGCGTTTCCAATCATCGGATACAGCCTCACGTCCGACGTGATTCCGCAAAACAGACTGTGGGAGATCGCGACATACGATCTCAAGCCGCGCATGAACAGGTTGAATGGCGTCGCGTCGGTGGTTGTGCAGGGCGGACGCGTGCCGGAGTTTCTGGTGACGCCCGATCCGGTGCGACTGCTTTCTACCGGCGTCACCGTACAAGACATCCTCGATTCCATTAAGAAGACCAACCTGATCGATTCGCCTGGTTTGATTGAGCACGAGCATCAGCTCGTCCTTGGACTGATCAGTGGACAGGTGCGCTCGCCAGACCAGATCGGGCAAATCGTAGTCAAGTCTCCACCGACCGGCGTCCCGGTACGCCTCGGTGACATTGCGAAAGTAACGCCATCCGTTGCGCCGACGTACACCATCGTGACGGCTAACGGCAAGCCCGCCGTGCTGCTGAACGTGAATCGTCAGCCGGAAAGCAATACGCTTGATGTGGCGAACGAAGTTCATACGCTGGTTCATGAGCTTGCGCCTGGGCTGCCGCCGGGTGTGCATCTCGAACCGTTCTACGATCAGTCGACCATTGTGCATGACTCGATTTCCAGCGTTCGGGATGCCGTGCTGCTGGGGATTGTGCTCTCTTCCATTATTTTGGTGCTGTTTTTGCGAGATTGGGGCACGTCGCTGGTTGCAGGCTTGGTGATCCCAATCACGCTGCTGATCACGTTCATCGTCCTGAAAATGACGAATCAGAGTTTCAATCTGATGACGCTTGGGGGACTTGCGGCGGCGGTCGGACTGGTGATCGATGACGCTATCGTCGTCCTTGAAAATATCGTGTTGCACCGCGACGCGGGGCAAAAGCGACTGCAGGCCATCCAGAGCGCACTAAGTGAGCTCACGGTCCCGCTGATCGGTTCGACGATTACTCCAATCGTCGTTTTTCTTCCGCTGGTTTCGATCACAGGTGTTACCGGCAGTTTCTTTCGAGCTTTAGCGATTACGATGACAGTTTCGCTGCTCACTTCCCTTCTTCTGGCGCTGTCGTGGACGCCGGCACTCAGCCAATATCTTGTCCGCAGGAAGGACACCGCGCCAGCTGCCGCTAGTTCGTCCGAAGGACCGGACATGGCAGCGTTGCTGGCCGCGGAGGAAGCACACCTCTCCGGCTTCTTCGGGCGCGTGGTGGAGTTCTATAGTCGAGTGATGCGGGCGGCCTTGAGGCAGCCGTGGACCCTGATTGCCGGATCCGTGGCCATCGTGGTTCTTTCTTTCGTGTGCTACAAATTTCTCGAGACGGATCTGCTGCCGGGCATGGATGAAGGCGGGTTCATTCTGGACTACTTCACGCCCCCGGGGAGTTCGCTGGCCGAATCCAACCAAATCCTCTTGCGCATCGAAGACATTCTGCGACACACAAAGGAGGTGGAGAATACCTCCCGCCGCACCGGCTTGCAATTGGGTCCGGCCGCAGTTACTGAGGCGAACAACGGCGACTTTACCGTGAAGCTGAAGAGTAACCGGGATCGCGGCATCGATGAAGTAATGGCGGATGTGCGCTCGCAAATTGAAGAGAGCGAGCCGGCCACCAAGGTGGAATTCATCCAGCTTCTGCAAGATATGATCGGCGACCTGACCAGCCAGCCCGAACCCATCGTGATCAAGCTGTTTGCTCAGGACGGCAAACTCTTGAATGACACGGCTTCAAAAGTTGGCGAGGCGATCAGCAAGATCAAAGGCGTGGTGGATGTGCTGAACGGCGTGGAAAACACGGTCAGCGGACCGTCAGTTACCTATCAAGTGGACCCGATGGTGGCGGCGCGAGCAGGATTTGCTCCCGAGGAAGTTGCCATCGATGCGTCGGCGGTCTTAGGGGGCGAGCCGGCGGCTACACCGGTGATTTTGAATGATCGTTCTTATACGATTCGCGTGCGATTTCCCGATCAGAGCCGCGCTTCGTTGGATCAGATGAGCAATACGCTGCTCAACAGCGCGAGCGGCCGCACCGCTACACTCGGATCCTTGGCAACCGTGGCCACGGACCCAGGCGAGACGGAGATTCGGCGCGAAAATCTGCAGCGTCTGGTGCAGGTGACAGGCCGGTTCGAAGGCGTGGGCCTGGGCTCCGGCATTGCGGCTGTGCAGAAAGCGGTCAACGATCTACATCTTCCGTCGACGATCCGGGTGGAATATGGAGGGCTGTACCAGGAACAGCAGAAGTCGTTTCACGATTTGCTGATTGTCTTGTTTCTTGCGTTGGTGCTCTTGTTTGCGGTGTTGCTGTTTGAATTTCGCACGTTCTCCGCGCCGACTGCAATCCTGGCTTCGGCATTGCTTTCTACATTCGGCGGTTTTGTGGCGTTGCTCGTAACCAGAATGAGCTTCAACGTTGCGTCGTTCATGGGCATGATTATGGTCATTGGCATCGTGGCGAAGAACGGAATCTTGCTGCTGGATGCCGAACATCGGTTCCGCGATATTGGGCTCTCTGCGGAAGAGGCGATGATCCAGGCTGGCCGGCGCAGGTTACGGCCGATTGCGATGACGGCGCTCGCAACGATTGCGGGGATGCTGCCGCTTGCGTTTGCCATCGGGAAGGGGTCGCAGATGCTGCAGCCGCTGGCGATTGCCGTGGTTGGCGGGCTGCTTAGCTCCATGGTTCTGTCACTGATTTTCACGCCCGCGATTCACTACTATCTGTATCGAAGCAAAGCGCAAGCCGTTTGATCGGTTCGGCCGTTTAGATCAGCTGCAAAACCGGTGGCAGCCACCGCACTCCCCAAAATTATTTCGCGTACGGACGAGCTGAGGTTTGGGCTTTTCCCTCTGTAATGGTAACGGTCTGACCGGCAGCTACACTTGATAGGTGATCGACCTGGCCGCTGGGCCAGCGAATTTCAATGCCGTCAGCTTTGTCGTGCTGGCCCAGGCCAAAAGTTAGGACGAGTTCGCTCGAAGAGAGATAACTCGAGCCACTGCGCAGCATCTGGGTTTGTGTGTCGCCACCGGAAGTAACTCGCGCGACAGCGCCGATCCCATCCTTGTTGGATTTTGTGCCCACGAGCTTGAGTCGCAAGCTGCGATTCGAGGCAGCGGCAGCTTGCGCTTCGTTGCGAAATAGATAGACAGGACCGCCATTCGTGGAGAGCAGCAAATCGAGGCGTCCGTCATTGTTGATGTCCGCATAAGCGGCGCCGCGGCCGACGCGCGGAACGATGAATGCGGACCCCATCGTGCTCGTCACTTCTTCGAATTTTCCTTTCCCAAGGTTGCGAAACAGGTGTGGTGGCATCGCGTACTTGACGTTCGCTTGCACTTTTTGAATTTCAGGATCGATGTGACCGTTGGCCACAAAAATATCTGGCCAGCCGTCAAGGTCGTAATCGAAGAAGAAGCAGCCGAAGCCTAGTGTGAGAAGTGTGGCGCGTCCGATCGCAGATTGCGGTGCTTCATCAACGAACAAGCCCTTGCCCTCGTTGTGATAGAGCGAGAGCATCTGGTTCGAAAAGTTGGTGATCATAACGCTGGAAAAGCCGGAATGATCGTAATCTGAGGCGTCCACGCCCATGCCGGCACGCGCGACGCCATCTTCGCTGAATGCCACGCCGGCGATCACGCCCTTTTCGGAGAAGGAACCGTTGCCATTGTTGCGGTAGAGCTTGTTGGGCTGCGTGTCATTTGAAAACAGAAGATCGGGCCAGCCGTCATTGTCATAATCGAGGACGGCGATGCCCATTGTTTTGGAGGTGGGTTCGCCAAGCCCCGCTTTCTGCGTAACATCTTCAAACGTTCCGTCACCCCGGTTATGCCAGAGCCGCGCCGCCGTGCCCTTGTAGGATTCGGGAGTGCAGTACGATTTGTTCTTGCCGTCCAGCGTACAGTAGAGATCGGATTCCTGTGTCCATTGCACGTAGTTGCCAACCACGAGGTCCAGGCGGCCATCCTTATCGTAATCCACCCATGCGGCGCTTGTGCTCAGCTCGCGAGGACCGCTGAGTCCGGCCTTCTGCGTCACGTCGGTGAATGTGCCGTTACCGTGGTTGTGAAAGAGGCGGCTTTGTCCCAGCGCGGTGATAAAGAGATCGGCCAAGCCATCGTTGTCGTAGTCGCCTACGGCAACACCCATGCCGTACATCTCCACGTCGAGACCGGCCTTGTGCGTTACGTCGGTGAACGTTCCGTCGTGATTGTTGTGATAGAGCTTGGGTGTGGTGTGCCTCTGGGCGTGGCCTGGCCAATCCATACCGTTGACCAGCAAAATATCGGGCCAGCCATCATTGTCGTAATCAATGAAAGCGACACCTGGGCCCAGCGTTTCCGGCAAAAATTTCTTTCCGAATGCTCCATTGTTGTGGGTGAAATGAATTCCAGATTGCTGCGTGATATCGCGAAACGTGACGGCAGAGGTTCCCGCCGTTCCGCCGTTATGTGCCGCAACAGTCGCTGCGGCAATGAGCGCAAATGCAGCCAATAGGACGTTGAATTGCTTCAAGGTAGCCTCATTGTTTAATCGCGGCCGACTCCCAGCGCATCCGCGACGCGATTGATGTAATTGAACCAGGATGCGATTAGCGTGATTTGCAAGATGCCGCGGTCGTCGAAGCCAACGGCTCTAAGTTTCGCGTGATCATCGCGGGAAACTTTGGTCGCATCCTTCGTCAGCTTCACCACGTAATCGAGCATCGTGCGATCCTGCGTGCTAATTTCCGCCGATTGGTAGTCGCTCTGCAGGGACTCCACGAGCGCTTTATCCAAAGTGACGCGACGCAGAAACTCTGCGTGGGATTCGATTCAATACACGCACCGGTTCGCGACGGAAACCATGGTTGCAATCATTTCATGCTGCCGGCGCTGCAATGGCAGGTCTGGAGACATCAAAGCACCAAACGTGCTGAAGGCGTGAAACAGGGCATCAGGAATCAGCGAGTGAGATGCCACAATGCTCGAGCTTTCGCCATTGTTTTCGGGATGGACTGGCGTCGCATACTCGATGGGATAGACCGCGCGCTGCGCCAACATAGCTTTCTTAACGCGCTCGTCGTCTTCCATCGAAACAGTCTTGATCCAAGTCATGAATCAGGTCCTGTGCATTCAGCTTCGAGTGAGATCAATGCGAACCGCCGGATTGACTTGCGCTGCCGGTCGATGGCGTTATCGTCCGGCGTTTCAACGCTCTCTTTGGAGGAGCGTTCAGTGCGACAGAGACATGTTCGTGAATCGGTTGCCGCTCGTTGTTATCTTCGGGGTGCGTCTGCCTGTACGGACCGGTGATGGCCTGCGCAGATTCATCGGCCTTGAATCGAAGATAGCGTTCCTTGTGCTCGTTGGCGTGGGCTTCATCGCCCAGCCCGCTGTAGCAAAGCATCAAGTTGTAATGGGCTTGCAGATCCTCGGGGTCAATCAAGAGCGTTTGATTGAATTCCGCGATGGCGCCAGCATATTCCTTCTGCAGAAATAAGATGCGTCCGACTTCATTGCGCACGACGCGGTCGCGCGGATATTTCGCGAGCACATCTCTCAATCGCGCAATAGCGTCGTCGTATTTGCCTTCTTCTTTCAAAATTCGTGCATAAAAGAAATTTGCGCGCGCCAGTCCGGGTTTCAGCGCCAGCGCTTTTTCCAACACTATACGCGCCCCGCCGGTGTCGCCCTCCTGAACTAAGGCGCGACCAATGTTCACCCAACCATCGGCATTTTGCGGGTCGACGTCCGCGGCTTTTTGAAAGGCCGCCGCGGCACCTCTCAGGTCGCCTTGCAGGAACAGACCGATGCCGAAATCGTTCCAGCGTGACCAATCTTCTTTCGCAAGAGAAACCTTAGGTTGAGCTGCGGCAGCCGCTCTCGCCACCACATTCAGCGTCTTCGTATCTTCTGCCACGGTAATAACAGGCAAATTTGGAATGGTTTTCAGCTCGCCGGCGATTAGTTTCGGGTCGATGCCCTTGAAGAGCCATTTGCGGTCGTCATAGTCGGGAGTCACTGCATTGGGTGCCTGCTGAGAATCCGCCGCGGCGGCGAAGGCGAACTGCGTATTGGACCACATGAATTTCCGATAGTTCAGCTTGGCGTGCAGCGTGATCTTCTCGCCCGCATTTTCCGGAATGTGCAGGCGGTAGTGCGCAGTGTCCGCCGCACCCGGCGGGATCAAATGCACGTAGACCGTGGCACGATTGGCCCAGGCATTTCGTTTATTAATCGGATTTCCATGCGCGTCGATGAGCAGCGACTTGTAGAAATGCGCCCCTTTTTCGACGGGACCCTTGCCGTCATCCTCGACCTTACCGCTCCAGAAAAGGGTCTGCCCTTTTTCATCGACGGCCTGTAGCTCGAGCCACACATCGAAGGCGTCGATGGTTCCGCCAGGAAAAAAGTGGCCGACCTTCCGCGTTCGAACAACGACGTCGACGCGGACGTCGTCGCCCCGGCGCACGGCAGCATCCACCCGTCCGAGCGGCGCAGTGATGGGGCGCGCCTCGCCTGCGGGGCCGTTTGGCAAAGAAGTCTCCGCCTCTTCGCCCACAGCAAATGAAGTGGACAACTCTGGGCGGCCCATTTTCACGCCAGCCGGAGCAGCAATTTCGTTCGTTGCGGGTGAAATCGCAAAGATATCCACACTGAGCTGCTTGTCCTGCAAGAATTTCTGACTCAGCTCGAGTTGCGTTTGATCCTGATTCGCCGTGGGGACAGCGGTGTTTGCGCCCGGAAAGCGGTGAGAATGCACGAAACCATTAATATTGCCGAGATCGGCGGAGCGCACCTGCGGCATGTGGCAATCCGCGCACATCATGGAGTTCGCCGGATAATAGAAAGAACGCGCGCCTTGGCCGGAAACGCCGCTGGCTTGCCAATTATCGTATTCGTTGAAGCCGCGCACCCAGCGGTAATGGTTCACTGGGACATCGAGATGAACTTTATGGCACGACGCGCAGAACTCCGCGGTCTGCGTGCGCATGAACGGCTTTAAAAAGGTTCTGCGATGCGGCTCCGGATTTACGCGCACCAGGAAATCGTGAAGTGTACGGATAACGGGGTTGTCGCTGGCCGCCAGTTCGTGCAACTTCGGGTACTCCAAAACAAAATCGCCCTGCCCCATCGTGCTTTTCACTTGCACGATGCTGTGGCACATCAGGCAGCTCAGTCCCGCTTTTGCTTCCGGCCGATCGACGATTTCCTTGATTGGCTTGTCAAAAAGTCCGCTGAAAAGCAGCGCTGGATCGTGGCAGCCCGCACACCACTTCGAAGCGCGTACTCCGGCGACCCCTTGCATGTACTCTATGCTCTTGCGATACCACTGATTGTTAAACGACGAGAAATGATGGGCCGAGCTGTACCACTGCTTGTATATGTCCGCGTGGCAACGCTGGCAGGCATCGGACTGCATGAAATATTTTGCGGGGATGTAGCCATTATGTTTGGTTTGCGCGGAGCTGGGGAAGAACTTGCCCTGGGGACCGTCGCCTTCGCCATCCATCGACGCAGCGGGCATCTGCGGGTTCACGATGCGATTCGCATTCTTCCATGCGATTTCACGGGACCACCACGCTCCCGCGGCGATTACCGCTGTGGCGAGTACCAGCCCCGCAAACCGGGAAACACGTTGAGGTGCTGTGCTTCCCAGCCAACCCCGCGACGCCAACCACGCGGTCGCGACGAACAGGGTACCGACCACACATAGAGCGATGTGGGCGTATAGCCACGGCTTCAGGCGATTGAGCGTGCCGACAAAAATCAAAGCGATGCCGAGCACTGCGCCCATGGCCAAAAATACCCAGCCGAGGCGAGCGAGCGGCGCATCCACACGTAGCAGTCGGAAAAGATAGGGAAGCAGCAGGGCGGTGAGCAGAATGCCAGCGGCGACGTGGAAGAGAACAAGCGTTCCGTATGTAATTGTGGCGGAAGGAAATCCGTACAAATAAATCGCGCTTGCCACAAGGGCCAACAGGCTTCGCAAGCGCCAACGTTCCATCGCGCGTTTCTCCACTCTTGAACGCCTCGACGCATCTGCCAAAAAATGCGGCCGGATGGGTGCTACCCGGCCGCGAATGCTTGGGGTGCCTCCGGGCGGCGCTAAAAGAAGCTCGCAGGAAGGCGATGTGTGGGTTTTATATCGTCCCGCTACACACCCCGCAATAACGTTAAAGCATTAGAACCCGGCCATGGGTGTAATGCCTTTGTTTTCTGTACATTGGTAGCTTTGGCCTGCAGCCAAATCTTTGAACTCTTCCTTCGCTCCGCTAGGCCATTCGATCTGCATGCGCTCAATTTTGTCGCGCTTGCCCAATCCGAAGGTAACGGGCAATTCCGATTGCGAGAGATAGCTTGAACCGCCCTTCACCATGCGGCTCTGACTTTGCCCGTTGTAAAAAATCCGAACGATTGCGCCGATGGCGTCGCGGTTGGATTTTGCCCCCACGAGCCGAAACCGAACGCTGCGATTTCCGGCGAGCTGATCATTGCGATACAGATACGCGGGACCGTTATTTGTGGTCAGCAAAATATCTAGATCGCCGTCGCGATCAAAATCACCGTATGCCAAACCGCGGCCGACCTTGGGCTCGGCAAATCCGCCGTCCACGTTGGCGGTGACATCTTGAAATTTTCCTGCGCCCAGATTCAGAAAAAGCTGCGGTGGCTGTGCGTAGCCGACATTGCCATGAATGTTGCGCACCGTTTCCTCGATGTGTCCATTGGCGACGGCAAGATCGAGTGCACCATCAAGATCGAGGTCGAGAAATGAGCAGCCAAAGCCCAACGTGTTTTTCGAGGGGAGACCCACGCCCGCGGCTATCGAGATATCGTCGTAGGTCCCGGGGCTGGCAGCTCGATAGAGTCCGATCATCTCATTGTCAAAATTCGTAATGGCGATTCCTGGTTTGCCTGAATTCTCGAAATCCGCTGCGTCGACGCCCATGCCGGCCCGCGCTTTGCCTTCGGTGCTGAACGCGAGGCCAGCTTCGACAGCGACGTCTTTGAATTTGCCGTTGCGAAGGTTCTTGTAGAGTTTATTGGGCTGCGTGTCATTTGCCACGAGCAAGTCCGGCCAGCCGTCCTGGTCATAGTCGAGCATGGCGACGCCGAGGGATTTGGAGCTGCTGTCAAAGATTCCGCTCGTCGCCGTGACGTCCTCAAATGTTCCGTCTCCCCGATTGTGGAACAGCCAGCAAGTATCCCCGCGATATGCTTCCGGCGTGCAAAAGGATTTGTGCTTTCCGTCCAAGCTGCAAAAGACGTCATGCTCCGGTGACCAGCGCACATAATTGCAGACGAAGAGATCGAGCAAGCCGTCGCGATCGTAATCGAACCACAGGGCGGACGTGCTGAAGGCTTGTCGAGCGCTCAAGCCGCTTGCGCGCGTCACATCGAGGAAAGTGCCTTTGCCGGTGTTGCGAAATAGCCTGTTTTGCCCCACGCAGGTGACCAAAATATCGGGAAAGCCATCGTTGTTGTAGTCGCCGACCGCGACGCCCATTCCATACATCTCGACATCGAGACCAGCAGCTTTGGTCACGTCGGCAAAAGTGCCGTTTCGATTATTCTTGTAGAGCCGCAGGGTGGACCGCTGACGCTTGTGGCCGGGCCACTCCATCCCGTTGGTCAATAGAATGTCTTGCCAGCCGTCGGCATCGTAATCGAGGAACGCGCAGCCGGAGCCAAGCGTCTCCGGAAGCAATTTGCCTCCATAGGCGCCGCTGTTGTGCTGGAACTGAATGCCTGCGTGCTGCGTGACGTCGACAAGGCGAAAAGTTGGCGCGGCGGATGTTGCGGTAAGTCGTCTTGGGATAGTTAACGAGAGAAGTCCTGCTTTGCCGTAGCGTGACAAAAAGTCGCGGCGGTTCAAGTAAGGCTCACCAAGCCGTGGCGAATGGCATAAACCACCAACTCGGCCGTCTTATGAATTCCGAGCGTGTCCATGATGTTGGCGCGGTGCACGCCCACGGTATTTGCGCTCAGACCCAGTTCCGCGGCAATTT
Organism: Candidatus Acidiferrum typicum; assembly: GCA_025463055.1. Classification (GTDB taxonomy): domain Bacteria; phylum Acidobacteriota; class Terriglobia; order Acidiferrales; family UBA7541; genus Acidiferrum; species Acidiferrum typicum_A. The sequence goes on along the minus strand of JAOAPV010000005.1, from coordinate 100,947 downwards.
CCTTGTTAGATTTGCCCGCCACAATGTGCCGCAAAATCTCCAGTTCGCGTGCGGTCAGTCCACTGTCTCGCTCGCCTTTGAGCGACGCGGGTTTGGTGAGTTGCGGATCCAGCACTAAATGGCCTTCGGCTACGCGCTTGATAGCGCTGACTAAATCCAGTTCCAGTGCATTTTTTAGGATGTAGCCGCGGGCTCCCGCCTCGAACGCCTGGCGCACCAAAGTGTCCTCAGAATGCATGCTCAGCATCAGCACCGTAGCATCCGGCATCTTGGCACGAATGCGCCGCGTCGCATCGATACCGCTGACACCGGGGAGCGCGCAATCCATCACGATAACCTTCGGTCTCAACTCAAGCGCCAGCCGCACTGCTTCCTCGCCCTCGCTGGCTTCCCCGACAACAGAGATCGCGGCGTCGTCCTCCAGCATGCGACGGAATCCTTTGCGCACCAGGGCGTGATCGTCCACCAGCAGAACTGTGAGCTTATCCGCCATGCGCTTCGACCTTCTCCATCGGCACGACGAGCCGCACTATAGTTCCGCCGCCCTCGCGCCGCACTATCTGCAGAGTGCCTCCCACAAGCTCCGCGCGCTCGCGCATTCCAACGAGACCGATACCCTGGTGCCTTGCATCCGGCGCAAATCCGCGGCCATGATCTTCCACTTCCAGACTTATGGCATCCTCATCAAATTGTAGGCGGATCCAGGCTTCTTGCGCTCCCGCATGGCGCTTCACATTGTTCAACGCCTCTTGCAGCACACGATACACCTGAACGCCGGCATTGCCGTCAAGCGGAAAGGCTGCTCCCGATTTTTCGTAATGGAGCTTTAAACCCGTCTGGTGCTCCACAGTTGGAATATACCAATCGAGCGTGCTCTCGAGCCCCTGTTCATCCAGGAGCACTGGGTGCAGCGCCTGCGACAACGTACGAATGTTGTTTAGCGTCGATTGCGCGATTTCGCGAACCTCTTGCAAATCTTCGCGCAGCGGCGCGCCCTGCGGCACCTGCTTTTCGACGCGGCTCAGGAGCGACCCAATTGCGGTCAGTACTTGCCCGAATTCGTCGTGCAGCTCGCGCGAAATGTGGCGCAGTGTGGATTCCTGCGTCGCAATGAGCTTCTGTGCCAAATCGCTACGTTGCTCGGAAAGGGTAGCCAGACGCGCAAAAATCTGCCGGTTGGAGCGGATCAGGTACAAGCTGGTGAGCGCAATGGCAATGAGCGCGGCGGTCAGGAAAATATATAGTTGCCGTTGCACGCCATCGTAGATCTTTGCGATTTGGCCGGCGGCCTGCTGCTCTCCTTCATTATTCTCCACGAGTAAACGTGAGACCGCTGTGCCCAGCGCCGCTTGCCGCGCCTGCAGCGAGAGTCGAATCTGGTCGCGCGCTTCGCTGTCTTTTCCATCGCGTGCCAGCCCAAACATCCTGTCCACCGCATCCCAGAATTGGAAAAGCTGCTGGCTCAGATAGGCGCGTTGCTCGGGAGTGCGGTGCACTTCAGTGTATTGCTCCTCGAGCCGCAGAGCTGAATCCAAATCGCCGCGCACGCGCTCGAATTGTGCTGACCATGCGATCAGGGGGTAAGGTTCGCCGGCATCCAGCATGTCGCGCATGGCCAATGCAATCGTGTTCAAATCATTTTGTAGCCTGAGCAATTGCAATGAATCCTTGCGCCCACGATCGACCATATCGCTTTGCAGCTTACGCAAACCCGCGAGCTGCACGCGAATGTACGCCGAGTAAGCCACCACTACCGCAAGGGTGATCACTAAACCTAAGAGAAGCGCCGTGGTGGGTGATCGTTCCGATCGCGAAGGCGGTTGCACGGACAGAGAATACCTCACTGCGCGGGCTGGCGGCGCAAGCCCACGACAACCCAGATCATCAACAGGGCGCTGAGCAGCGGCACAGCAAAACCCACCCGCAAGCTCCCGGAATATTTCGAGAATGTGCCAACAAGCCACGGGCCCGCCGATCCACCCAGCGACGCGAGCGCAAACAGAAATCCTCCGATGCGTTTCGTCCGCGCTCCATACCATTTGGAAAGCCAGGCGATATAGATGGGGTAAATTGAGGCACATCCCAATCCGGCTAGAAAAACTCCGATGATAGTTACCTTGAGAGTGGTGGAAAAAATGATCACCGTGGTTCCCACGGCTGTCAGACTCAGGGCGGCAATCACCAGCGGCCCTTCCGACACAGATAGTAAGACCAGCGGCGCAAGGCCGCGTCCAGCTGTAAGCCCAGCATAGAAGAACATGGGCGCCAGCGTGGTCAGGTTTGAGATTCCATTTGCGATGCGACGCGAGTATTCGGCGGACCACACGCCAATGCTCGTCTCCATGCAGACATAGGTAAAGAAAAGGACTGCCATGGCGATGGTCACTTTTCGTCCAACAGCACGCGACGCAGTTCCGGCGCTCTCCAAGTGTTTTTCGTGTTTTTCGGGACCGAAGCGTGCAAACAGAAGCGCCAGCGCCAGCAGAGCGCCGAATATCCCATAGCCAATGAGCAAGCCAGGCAAGCGATTGTTTCTCAGCGCCATCGCGATCAGGGGCGAGCAGGCCATTGCTCCTATTCCCCACGTAAAGTTAAGCAGATTCAACAACGAAGCACTGCGAGCGCCACCAGCTTCCGCCACGTACAAATTTGTGCCCGGTGTGATGAGTCCATACCCGAGCCCGAATGCCGCAGTGGCCGCCAGAGCATTCGCGTGGGTGTTTGCATTTAGGGTGGCGAGGCCCAATCCGATAAAGGCGTAGCCCGCGACCAACGAGGGTCGATAACCGCGCCAAGCCATCCACGCGCCAGATACAACGGTGCCTACCAATGAAGCGAGGAACTGGATGCTCGAGAAGAGGCCGGCTTGCCCGTCATCGAGGCTCCACTTGCGAATGAACACCGGCAGCATTGGCCCGACAATCGTGGTGGCGATTCCACTCAATATGAAGCCAATGAAAAGCACAGCCATCAAGGCGGTGCGGCGGTTCGTGCTGCGTTCTGGAATTGCCACCGTCGTGGTCGTAGACATGCCTGCAAAACATTCTGACGGAGCCAGCCTTCATAGGCAACTTGAGTTGAAGGCGGCAACTACTTCGTGTCAGAAAATTCGTGTACGCTCTTCGTCGAAATCTGTGAGCTACTTGGCACCCAAATGATTAAGGTCGGACTTATCGGATTCGGCTTGGCGGGGCGCGCTTTCCACGCTCCGGTGATTCACGCTGTTCACGGCCTGAAGCTGGCGGCCATTGTGCAACGCAGCGGCAACGAGGCTTCAGAGATGTACCCGGACGCGCGCATTGTCCGCAGCGCCAAAGAGTTGCTGGCGCTTTCCGATATTCGACTGATTGTAATCGCCACGCCGAATGACACGCACCATTCCATAGCGCGGCAATGTCTCGCGGCGGATCGCGATGTAGTAGTGGATAAACCGCTGACACCAACGTTGGAAGAAGCCCGCGACCTGGTTAGGTTCGCCCGAGAAAGGGGCCGCCTCCTTTCCGTTTACCAGAACCGTCGCTATGACGGCGATTTTCAAGCCGTGCATCAGATTGTTACCAGTGGCCGTCTCGGCCGCATCGTGCGATTCGAATCGAATTACGACCGTTTCCGTCCTCAGCTGAAAGCAAACGCCTGGCGTGAACGCCCCGGCCCTGGTACTGGCATTCTCTTCGACCTCGCGCCACACCTGCTTGACCATGCGCTCGTGCTTTTCGGACTTCCGGAGGCGGTCACTGCCGATATCCGCATCGAGCGTGAGCATGCAGTGGCCGACGATTCTTTCGATATCGCACTGCATTATGCTGGCGGACTGCGCGCAGTACTTCGCGCCACGATGCTCGCCGCGGTTACGCGCCCGCGTTTCATTCTTCACGGCAGCAGCGGCGCATACGTGAAGCATGCCTTCGACGTGCAAGAGCCAAAATTGCGCGCCGGTCGCCTCCCGTGGAATGAAACGCCCAGCGAAGCGGAACAAGAAGAAAACTCTGGCGTCCTCACGCTCGTGGATGCGAACGGGGACGCCACCGAACGGCTCGTGCCACCCGCGCCCAGCGATTACCGCGCGTATTACGCAAATATCCGGGATGCCTTGCTAGGCATAGCGGCGCCTGCGGTCACACCACAACACGCGTTCGACGTCATGCAAATACTCGAACTTGCCCGCCAAAGCAGCGCCGGGCGCCGCACAGAGCCGTGGCCGGACTGAAGCTTTGCCCAACATTGACAACGGAATAGCTGCTGCTTCCGCGTATAATCACGATAAAGGGAGCGCCACGTTGATCGAACTCGCACCTTCCATCCTTTCCGCCAATTTCGCGCAGCTCGGCGCCGAAGCGCTCGCCGCGATCGAGGCTGGCGGTACGGTCTTGCATCTGGACGTGATGGATGGGCACTTCGTTCCGAATCTTACGATTGGGCCGCCAGTTGTGGCTTCGCTGCGCAAGACGATCCCGAAGGTGCCATTTGATTGCCACTTGATGATTGAAAATCCGGACGACTACATCGGCGCTTTTGCAGAAGCCGGCGCCAATTGGATTTCCGTGCACCAGGAAGCCTGCGTGCACCTGAATCGCACATTGCACCTGATCGCATCGCACAATTGCGAGCCTGCGGTAGTCATTAATCCCGCCACACCGGTGCACATGCTCGACGAAGTCCTGGACATCGTGCATCACGTGTTGGTTATGTCTGTGAATCCGGGCTTTGGCGCGCAGAAGTTTATTCCTGGCTCGCTACACAAAATTGAGACGCTGGTTCAGATTCGCGAGCGGCGCGGACTTTCCTTCCGCATCGAAGTCGATGGTGGCGTCGATCTAACAACGGTCGGCGACGTGGTTCGCGCCGGCGCGGATTTGCTGGTTGCGGGCAATGCGGTGTTTGCCCATGGCGACATTCGCGAAAATGCTCGCAAGCTGCTGCAAGCCGCCCGTAGTGCAACGGCGATGCGCGCCTAAACCGCATCCCGCGGAAAAGATTTCACTGCTCCTCGTAATTCCAGGTTAAGCCGCCATCGACGAAGTAAGTTGCTCCCGTCACGTAATCGGCATCCGAAGACGCCAGGAACGCCGCCACCGAAGCCACATCTTCCGGTCTGCCGAGGCGCTTCAGAGGAATATTTTCCAGCAGCGAATTTAGCTTTACTGGGTCGTTCAGCAGTTTCTTGTTGATGGGCGTCTCGATCGCGCCCGGAGCAATCGAGTTGATGGTGATCCCAAGCGGTGCCAGCTCGATCGACAGATTCCGAGTCAGCATCTTGATGCCCCCTTTGCTTGCGCAATAAGACGCGAAGTGCGGGAATGGCAGCTCCTCATGCACCGAGCTAATGTTAATAACCTTGCCCCCGGCCTTGGCCACCATACGGTGCTTCACGAATGCCTGGGTTACGAAGAAGGGACCCTTCAGATTCACGTTCAGAACGAGGTCGTAGTCTTGCTCGCTCACATCCCAGAAGTCAGCCCGGCGTTCCAGCCCGGCGTTGTTCACCAACATGTCGATACGCCCCAGTTGCTTCACGGCGTCGGCGACAAAGCGTTGCCCTTCGGCGACGTTGCTCACGTCGCACTGGAAAGCTGCGGCTCTTCGGCCTCCCTTTTGCACGGCCGCCACGACTTCGTCGGCTCCGGCTTTATTGGCGCGATAACATAGCGCAACGTCAGCGCCTTCCGCGGCTAGCCGCTCGACAATGGCGCGGCCAATTCCCTGATCGCCGCCCGTTACGGCAGCCACTTTGCCTTCCAATCGATTTGCCACGATGCTCTCCTTCGTTCAGTTCACCGATGAGATGCGCCATGCGCTGGATCGTTTCGTGAAACCATTCGATCGCGAGCATCCTTGTGTACACCCCTCCGTAGCTAATCTTGCAAGAGAGATTCTAAAGGACTTAGCGGGAAGTTAGGGTGGGGGAGAGCATATCCTTAGCCGCGTTTTCGTAGAGGTGAAGAATTTGTGTGGCGCGTTTCAGTAAGTCCGAGGGAAGTTCACCCGGTTGGTAGTCGACCCATCCTGTGGAGTAAGGCAAAGCTATTTTCTCTCCCCCGGAGACGATTTCCAGGGGACCGACGCGGTTCAAAATTAGCTTTACCTCGCCAAGCGTGCATTCTGTCAGAATTAGCAGGAAATCGCTGCTTCCGAAACGCACGGCAAAGTCGGAGCCACGGATGGCTTTTTTCATTCGCCTTGCAAACTCCTTCAGTAATGAGTCCACAGCGGACTTGCCATATCGCTGAGTGACCTGCGGGAATTCGTCGATATGGATCGTTGCGACGCTTAGCGCGGTGTTTTCGCGGCGCGCGCGGCCTATTTCTTTGCCGAGTTGCTGTTCAATGGAAACTCGCGTATACAGGCCGGTGATCGGGTCGAATCCGGAAGAATCCACGAATTCGCCACTGCCCTTTTCCGGGAACGGATTCTGAGCCGTAAGGAGCTTTCTGCGGCGCCGGAAGGACCATTCCCGGTGTACAAGCCAAAAATTGAAAACGAGCACGAGACCTGCCGTGCCCCACTGCGTCTGATCGGATCGAATTTCGTAGAAGTGATTGGCTTGGCGGAAAAGAGAAGGCAGGAAAGAGAGTACCAAGGCCGATGTGGCAAGAAGCGTGACGGCAGCAGCGGACAACCACAGCCACCACTCGCTACGCGCGAGATGCCGCAGCTCCGTTTCGATCTGAAGCGCACGGAAAGCGCCCGAGCCTTCCAGGGGAGAAGGTTCCGGAGTGCGCGCGCGAAGGCCCAGCAAGGAGTTCATCAAGCCTTATGGATCCAAGATAACTGTAGACGCGCAGTGTCGGTGGGGCAATCGTCAAAGAGTACAGGTCCGCCGAGCTGCAAAACTGAACGCATGGGCAGGAGTGACGCATTGTGGGAGTACCGGCCTGCGAAGTCCTCGAAATTGCATTTGCCGAGGTGGCCTACTGAAGGAAGTTAGGCCGCGTTCGCGCAGCCTATGCCCAAGGGAAGACCAGCCCTTTCACTTGTGCTTGTCACTCGCGATCCGCTTGCAAAGGATCGCCGGAGGGAAGGGTACAAATGAGAAACAAGTGGATCATTGCCGGACTGACAGCAGCACTGATGTTCCTTGGAGCCGCGAAGGCCGCGGCGCAATCGTATAATCCGGTTCACTGGCTGAAAAAAGGCCCAACCGCCAGCGAGCAACTTGCCGCCAATACCGACCAAAGCAAAAGACTTGCGTCCGAACTGCAAGCCATTTTGCCGCCAAAGACGAAGCTCGAAGATGCTTGCACCGCGTTTCGGCAGTTGAGCGAGTGTGTTGCCGCGCTGCACGTCAGTCACAATCTCAAGATCAAGTTCAATTGTTTGAAGTGGGACGTCACAGGGACTCAGCCGGTGAAGGGAAACATTTCTACGTGCAGCGCTCCTGATGGCGGGAAGCCGCTAAGCCTGAGCAAGGCAATTCAGACGCTGAAACCTGATGCCGATGCAAAGGCAGAAGCCAAGAGCGCCGAGAGACGCGCCCAGGAAGACATTAAAGACGCTTCGTCCTGAGCTTGCGCATCGCCGCAGGGCACCGCGAGCACTGCTGCCTCGAGAAGGTCAGAAGGGCGCCTGTTCGGCGCCCTTTTGTGTAATTCGCCTCTCGCGTCAGAGCAGCGGGAGAACTTCGCCACTGGTGCGGAGGCCGGCACCAATGGCACTTTCGTTTGCGGGGCTGGATTCCACGTCCTGCGCACCAAAGGAGATGCGACCGATCTGTTGTCGCGCATAAAAGCGCGGCGAAGGCACGCGCGTAACCTGGCCATTCGATCCGATCCTGGGAGCGGAAAATGGCCACCCTGGTTTTGGGTACACCATACTGTGTCCCCAGCGGTAGAGATACACGGCGATGACGTCGCGATCAAAATCAAAACCCCGGCCGGCGAGCACACGGTTCATATCCGCGCGCAGCGAATCTTCATAGCTGGAGAACGGGGTGGTCAGCAATTTGATTCGTTCGTTCGGTTGATCCGCCACGGGCGCAGTGTTTCCGCCGTAAAACGTCAGGACCGTTTGTCGGTTGGGATTGCTGCGATTAGCGCCCACCCAATCCGCCACAACAAAGTCCGCCCAGTATTGGCTGCCCCAATAGTACCCGTCGTAGCCCAGGTCCACGACCGGCGCGGCGCTGCGGATAGTCACATTCGCAACCACCACCGGGCTCAACGTCACCTGGTCAAAAGCGTTCGCCTGCGACGTGCTGAGCAACTGTGCGCAAGCCGTGCGAGCAGTGTGGGATTGGCCTGCAAATATCACCGCCTTCCCTGTGGCGCGGTGGAACTGTCCATTCTGGAAGTACACCACACTGGCATTGCTGCTGGTCGTATCGCCGCGCAGCACCATGGCACCTTGGCGGACGCGAACGCTGTTGTTGGGATTGTCCATGGCCGCAAGGTTGAAGGGATTGGAGAGTAGCTCGGCGTCCGTGCTGCCGTTAATCGCTGAGGGTATCAGCCATTTCAAGACATGCCGCAGCATTCCTGAGTTGCCGCCGGGATACGCGAAGGCCGGAAAATATTCGGCGCCGAGAAAACTGATCGAGGTGTATGCGCTTGCCTGCGCTGTGGTCCCATCCAGCGCGTCTACGGCGTAACGTGTGTAAAAGTCCGATACCGCGGGATGAAATCCCTTCACCTGCGTCAAGTAGTTGTCAAACGTCATGGGCGACAGGTAATCGTATTTGGGATCGCTGTTGTCTGCAGGATCGGTCGGCGCACCTGGCTTGTGATACCAGTTCATCAGATCAGCCCGGGCCGCTTTCAAATCATTTACGATTTGGGTCGAATATGGAACGCTGTCTAATCCTTTGCCGTATGTATCGATGTTCCAGCTTCTCGTCCCCGGATTAACGTACGGAGTCGCGCTGTCGAAGAAATAGCTGTAGAACGGGGAGGGCACAACGTAGTTCTGCCAGAGAATTCCCGTTGTGTTGTAAATATTGTTCAGGAATGTCGCGTAAGGCTGCACCGCGTACGCCGTCGCTGTAGAGGCAATATCCGGAATTGGCACCGCATCGTCTCGATTCGCATTGCCACCCGGCGTTACCTGCCCATCGAGAATCAGAATCTTTGTGCCTGGCCGCTGCTGCGTAATGTAGAAGGCTGCAGAGCATCCGGACATTCCAGCGCCAACGATAATTACATCGTAGTTGCCGTTGTCGGCCAGAATCGGCTGGCTACCTTGGTAGCTATCGCAGGGCGACGGCGAAATCACCACCGAGCTGGTCTTGAACGTCAGCCGGTTGTCTCGCAACCAATGCGCAATATTGAAAACTGAGCGTAGGTTGCCGCCACGCGTGACATTTGAATCAGTGCCGATGGCGCCGTCGCATGGAAATGTTGCGGACGGAGCGAGTTGTGCAAACGCTCTCATCGGAATTGACCCGCCGACACTCGCGGTCCCTGCCGCGATCAGCATTCCATTGATAAAGTCGCGTCGCTTAATTCCGTCATCTCGCTTGTGATTGGTCATGGACCCTCCTTTAGTCTTGCGGGTGGTTGCGCGAAAACCTACAACCACACTCAACTAAAGACAAGCTTATTTTTTTATAGGAGGGACGACCTGGGAGAGGGCAAAAGGAAAAACCAGAGTCAAACAAAGGACTATGCTTTTTTCTTGTCCAGTTTCAGGGGCAGCACGATCTCTTTCTTGTTGTCGAAGCTGGAGATCGTTCGAGTCGCGGACTTGGCGCCATCCTTTTCGGCGTGAATTTCATAATCGACGTTGGGATCGAGGCCGCTGAAGCGATAATTGCCTTCGTCATCGGCAATGTAGCTGCGAACTGCATTGGTGCGCGTATTTTTCAGGAAGACTACGGCCGAGGGTATGGGAGATTCGGAGGATTTATCCACCACAACGCCGCGTACCGTGCGAAGCTGCGCCTCGTGCTTGGCATCCTGCGCCATGCCCACGCAAGCACATACGGCTAAAGCCAGAACCACACATAGCAAACGAAGGCGTGGGCTCATCATCTTCCTCTCTTAGCCGGTTCCATCCGGAAAACCACGTTGTTCTCCCCGGAGCCGCTCCGGGCATCGATAGTCTTAGCCTGATCGGCGAAACCCTTGGCGTGCACTACCATCTCATATTGAGTACCTTGCGGCACGCGAATCGCGAATTCGCCACGCGAATTGGTGCGATCCTCCCAACGAAATTTCTTTTCCCCCGAGCGCCGAATGCGGAGTTGCACGTCCGGAAAGGACAGAGCTTTCTCGGTGAACACAGTCCCGCGGATCAAAAAGTCGTTTGCATGGCTATATTTCGGTTTGCTATTTTTTGAGGACGACGAAGATTGCGGCTGAGAAGCCGGCGCGTCCTGCGGAATTGGGATTGGGAAAGCAGCCGACGGAACCAGCAACGCCGCGGCCCATAAGGCAACGACCCAACGAACATGCATGGCACCGCTCCTTAACTCCTTAGATGGCAAGGGGCAGGAAAGAAGATGCCAGAACGAACTGGACGGCGATTCTGGTCGACATTGAATTACTCTTCGTCTTCTTCCTCATCGTCGTCTTCTTCATCCTCCGGGAGGTCGCCGTTCTCGGTAGCTTCCTTCTCCTCCTCTTCATCGTCTTCATCATCATCATCATCCAGATCTTCGGAGATGATGTTCAGATGGACAGGATGGATTTGCGATACCTCCAGTTCAGACTCGCATTCGGGGCAACTCAGAATTTCGCCTTCTTCCACCTCGTCTTCGTCGACGTCGATCTCGGCGGAACATTCAGGGCAGCGGATCACGATCCATCCTCCGTACGTGATTCAAAAAGTCGGCGCCGCTAACCGGCGACCACCACTATCGAGCGTATTATATACCGGCGTGAAGTCAACACCATCCAGGCGGGCCGTAGCGCTTATGTATATCGAGCCCTGGGGAACAGGTATACAGCTCATAAATGGCCTCTTCGCGAGAGTATCCGCAACGGCCGATGGTCGGCGTGGGCGGCGTGATTATCATTCAGGGTCGCGCCTTGCTGATTCGGCGCGGCAGCGAGCCGCTGCTCGGAGAATGGTCGATTCCGGGTGGCATGCTTGAGCTGGGCGAGACGCTGGAGGAGGGTGTCGCTCGGGAGCTGCTGGAAGAAACGGGCCTCACCGTCCGCGTAATCGAGTTGATAGAAGTCTTCGATCGAATTTACGTGGCGAGTACCGCAGGCGCGAATGAAAGGAAGAAGGGGCCGCGATTCCACTACGTGATCGTCGACTACCTCTGTGAGCGGATTGCGGGCGAAGCGGTGGCGGGCAGCGATGTGACGGAGGTCGTATTCGCGAGCGAAGAAGAGCTAGACAAGTACAAACTCACAGAGACGGCTACGCGGATTCTGAAGAAGGCATTCGCTATGGAACGATTGAGACGGCGCTGAAAGCGGAAGGCGGAAGATGCGCACTTGTCATTGTCCCTTGGTGATTTCGATGCTGCCATTGGCATCCGTTAGCTGGAGCTGGCAGCCACCCGAGCCGATCGTGCCGTTGAGCGAATCAGGAGCCATGCTGCCAGTGGCGGTGATCGGCAAGTCCGTGGAGATGCGTCCGAAGGATGTGCGCGCCGTGACATTGTAGCCTACACCTGGCGGGATGCTGACGCGGATGGAAGAAAAGGACGTCTTGAGCGCGATGTCGCGGCAACCGCTAGCCGGGCGCGCAGCCGCGACGGAAATTCCGCCGTTCTGATTGTTCACCGTAATCTTGCCGCCGACCGATTCGAGCGTTACGCCGGCAAACGACGTCGTGACGCTCGCGTCGCCCTTCACGTTGCGCGCGCTCACCGAACCGTTTGTATTTTCCACCATGAGATTGCCACTGATGCGCTCCGCGGAAACGCTGCCAAAACTGGTCTTGGCAAAGGTTTCGCCGCCAATGTCGGTAAGCGTAATGCTGCCGTTGCCAGTGATAGCGCGAATGCCCTTGGAAACGTCGGAAGCTTCGATGGCCCCGAAGGAAGATCTCAATTCCACCATGCCATGCGCGGAGCGCAGCGTGATCTTTCCATTGGAGGTTTCTGCGTTCAGAGCGCCAGCGATATTGCTCAAATCAAGATTGCCGAAGGAATTCCGAATGGTTACGGCGCTGCCGGACAGCGAACTCCCGGAAACACGACCATTGCTAGTCGTGCAGATCACCCGGCCCTTCACATCAGAAAACGTTACGTTCCCAAAGCTGTCCGTAATATCGGCGCCGCCGCCAACGGTCGAGACATCGACATTGCCATTATTGTCGCGAACTATGAGATCGCCGCGGATGTTGCGCGCCTCGACGCTGCCGAACGAAGTTGTGATGTTTGCGGATCCGGCGTCAGTGAGATTGACGGCTCCATTGCCACCAGTGATGTTGGCCGCCCCTTGAATCTCGCGGACCGTTATGCTGCCAAAACGGTTGTGCACCTCGAGCGAGCCTTTCACTTGCGAAACCTGCACGGAGCCATTGTTGTCGCTGACCGTGGAGTCGCCCGCCGCGCCGCGTAGCTCAATGCTGCCGAACGAATTGCTGAGACGCGTAGCACCCGATTCCCGAACATTGAGCGATCCATGGCTGTTATCAAACTCGGATTTACTCCGCACACCAGTAGCATTTACGCTGCCGAAGCTGTTTCTGACAAAAAGCGGCGCGTCGGCGGGCATCGCGATGTCATAGTCGACCGAATACGAAGCGTTCTTGCGCCCGAACCAGTTTCGATTGTCTTCCGGGTAGTTCGTGCGGACCTGCACCCCTTGCGCCGTCTGCTCCACATCAATCCGCACTTTATCCGCAAAACCTTGCGCCTGTTCGCGTGAGTCGGCCTGCGCGCGGATGGTTGCCGAGATTTTCAGCTCGCGGCCAGACTCGCCGTGAATGCGCACTTCGCCAAATTTATTTTCGATACGAAACCACTGTCCCGCGCCCAGAGAGAGGCTTTTCTGGAAGTCCCGCGTGACCTGCTCTTGTCCAGGATCTGCCGTTGCCGCGGGCGCAACTCCAAGTCCGACCAAAGGCGCGAAGCAAAGCAGTGCGCGCAAGCTCCGCCGCATTCTTGACAGCAGCTTCCGCGCACTCTCGGGACAGGGGCCGATCATCGCTTCTCCTCCAAAATTTCCTCCAGCGTGCGCTGTTTTTCCCGATACATCGCAAGCAATTCATAACGCAGGTGCGCATTCGACGGGTTTTGCCCGGTCTGCGCGCGCAGTTCGTCGATAGCGCTGTCCAGCACCAGGATCTTCTCGCGGTAATTGGCCATGAGCGGCGTTGCGGGATTTTCCAATTGCGGTTTGGCATCCACCGCAAGCTTGTCGATTGCTTGCACGTAAGCGGATTCCGCGTTTTTCACGTCGACCAGAGCCCTGCTCTTCAATAGGCTGCCCTGCTGGGGCAGCGAGGTGAAAGGTCGTCGCAGAATCCAAATGCCGGACACCATCAGCAAAATCACAAATGCAGTAGCCGCCGCGGTTTGCCAGGAAACAGAAAAGTTTGCGAAGAGTGAGCGCCAGCCCCAGCCTTCGCGTCGCTTCCCGATTGTGGCGCCTTGCTTAACAAGAGCCTGCTGGATACTTGGCCACAGTGCAGGGCTATCTGTACGATCGCGAAGTTCGGCCGCCGCAATACTGAGAGACTTCCAGGAACGAAGCTCCTCGGCACAGGCCGCGCATGTCGCTGCATGAGTCTCGAGCGAGGCCCACTCCGCCGCGCTGCCATCCTCGAAAATTCGATCCCGATCCTTGCAGCTTAGATTCATCGGTTCACCGTGGTCCCGCGACATTGCTCGCGCGAGGAGATTCCAGCATCTGGCGAAGATTTTTCTTCGCCTGGAAAAGCGTGTTCTTTGATGCCGTTTCCGTGATTTCCAGCATCTCGGAAATCTCCGCGTGGCGAAAACCTTCTACCTCGTAAAGTAAGAAAACGTCGCGCTGATGGCGCGTCAATTTGGCGAGTGCGCGTTCCAGCGCCAGCCGTAGTGACGGATGGGAGACCGCCGCCCTAGGCTCCGCCCGCGGAGCAGCATCGCCGTGCTGCTGCTCGTCATCCGTCGCGACTTCTTTCTTGCGTAAACGGCTGCGTCGCGCGTCATAGCAGGTGTTCACCAGGATCCGGAAGGTCCAGGTAACAAAACTGGATTGCCCGCGAAAACTGGCAATGCTGCGCTGAACCTTTAGAAAGGTTTCTTGCACCGCGTCTTCCGCGTCTGTAGAGCTGCCAAGGATATTGCGGGCAAGGTTTTTCATGCGCGCGCCTTGCTGCGTATACAGGCGCTCATAAGCATGCAGGTCGCCGGACCGGCACGCCGCCGCCAGCGCCGCGTCCTCCATCCGGTTTGCGTCCGCTCCGCGGTCAGGAGCGGCGATTTGTTCACGGAAAGGTTCCAACCGCCTCCCCCGTTGCGCTATGGGAGGGATTCTAGTCTCCCAAGCCAGCGCAAGTCCCATATTTCCCATGCGATGCTCCTTGGGTACAGACGACCGAAAGGGGCAAAACGTCAGGGTGCGCCTGGCGTGGACATGCATTCGAAGCGCATCAAAGTCCCGGTAAGTTGCTGATATCTAAACATATCAGGGCAGCCTGGCTGCCTTCTGACCGCCCACGGGCAAAAGGTTCCATGGAATACCTCAATGAAGGTATTGTTCCCTTCCTTCATTGACTGGTAGATTCAAGCCGAACCAGCCGGTCGCGCATAAGAATCCGCAGCCTGTTGCATTTTTCCCAAGGAGAAATCCATGAGATGGAACCCCGGCGGCGAGAGCCAGGATATCGAAGACCGTCGCGATGAAAGCGGCGGAGGTGGCGGATTCCAGTTCGGCGGCCTGCACATCGGCATCGGCGGCGCGATCATCCTCTTAATTCTCAGCTTCGTATTCAAAACCAATCTTTTCACCCTGCTTAGCGGCGGCGCAGACTCCGGACCCGCCGCGGTCCGGCAGCCAAATCCCGCTCGTGATGCCGCCGAGCGGCCACTAGTTGAATTCGTTTCGTTTGTCCTCGACGACACGCAAAGGACATGGACGCAGCTTCTACCTGAGCAAACGGGGAAGTCGTATCGGCATGCAAAGCTAGTGCTCTTCCGCGACTACACGCAATCCGGTTGCGGCGGCGCGCAGTCAGCCACTGGACCTTTCTACTGCCCGGAGGACGAAAAGGTTTACATTGACCTCGGTTTTTTCGATGAGCTTAATCGCAGGTTCGGAGCGCCGGGACAATTTGCGCAGGCTTACGTCGTCGCGCACGAACTTGGCCATCACGTTCAAAAACTGCTGGGCATCGAGGGCAAAGTGCATCAGATGCAGGAAAACAATTCGCGCGAAGCCAACCCGCTCTCCGTGAAACTGGAATTGCAAGCGGATTGCTTTGCGGGTGTCTGGGCGCAATCCACGCAACAACGCGGCCTCTTGGAGAAGGGAGATGTGCAGTCGGCGCTCGGCGCTGCCTCTGCTGTCGGCGACGACCGCCTGCAAAAAAAGGCCACCGGCCACGTGGTCCCGGAGTCTTTCACTCACGGCACTTCACAGCAGCGCATGCACTGGTTCACCACGGGCCTGGACAACGGCACAGTAACCGCCTGCAATACGTTTGCCCAGGCTCAGTAGCGCTAGCTAAAATTCCCGTCATTTTTCAGGATTTAATTAGCGTGCGCCGCTGCTTTTTGTAGTGGCAACTTAACCTCGATCTTTGTTCCTTGCCGACCCGACTGAATATCGAAATTCCCCGAGAAGGCCGGGCATGCGCATACGGTTTTCCTGCGCTCATGTCACGCTTTGCTGTTATACCACTTGTGTTTAAACAGCGCTGCCTCCTTCTCTCCCTTACTTTTTTCGATAGGACTCCCTACCCTCATTGCAGTATTGAATCGCTTTGAGCATCGTGACCATCTGAGGATGTCGCCCGGAAGCTGAGGCTTGATGCCGGGGTCGGCGCAAAACTCAAAATCTAGGTCCGACATACCGGACGCCTAGCGGAGACAGCAATGGCAAATCTTAATGGACTGAAAGTTGCAATCCTCGTCACCGACGGATTCGAGCAAGTCGAGCTTGTAGAGCCGCGCAAGGCTCTTGATCAGGCAGGGGCCGAAACAAAGGTCGTCTCGCCCAAGAACGATCGTGTTCGAGGCTGGAAGTTTACTGAATGGGGCGACGAGCTGCCGGTGGATGTGCCTCTCGATAAAACCCAACCGGAAAATTTTGAAGCACTACTCTTACCCGGAGGTGTCATCAACCCCGACACACTTCGCATGATTCCCAAAGCCGTAAGCTTCGTGAAATCGTTTTTCACTGCAAACAAGCCAGTCGCCGCAATTTGCCATGGCCCGTGGACCATTATCGAAGCAGATGAGGCCCGCGGCAGGCGCATTGCTTCCTGGCCGTCGCTCAAGACCGACCTGCGCAATGCGGGGGCCGAATGGATGGATCAGGAGTCCGTTGTTGACGGTAATCTGGTTTCTGCCCGCAAACCTGACGATATTCCTGCTTTCAATCGCGCGATGATCGATCTTTTCAGCGGCTCGCGCGCAAAGGCAAAACACGCGTAAAGCTCTACAAAGAATTCGAGGCTCCTAGTGGCTACACATTCTGCAGCGCGCCGCGCACCTCGCGGCCACGCAAAGGCTTCGCCCCTATGTACGACAACGCTACCGTCCGGTGCCGCGGTTCCCGTCCTCGGTCAAGGCACTTGGCACATGGCGGAAGATCCGCGGCTCCACGACCAGGAAGTTGCCGCCTTGCGCTCCGGTCTGGACCTAGGTCTGACGCTCATCGATACTGCGGAAATGTACGCGGACGGCGGCGCCGAGGAACTGGTGGGCGAGGCAATCGCCGGCCGCCGCAAGGAAGTTTTCCTGGTAAGCAAAGTTTTGCCAAGCCACGCCACTCGCAGCGGCACTATCGTCGCCTGCGAACGCAGTCTCCGCCGTCTCGCAACCGATCGGCTAGACCTCTATCTCCTCCATTGGCGCGAAACTGTGCCTTTGGAGGAGACCATTGCGGGATTCGAGTCCCTCCTACGCTCGGGGAAGATCCGCTACTGGGGCGTCAGCAATTTTGATCTGTCAGATATGGAAGAGCTCGTCGAGCTGCCCGGCGGCGACGCCGTGCAAACCAACCAAGTCCTCTACAATCTGACACGCCGCGGTATCGAGTACGACTTGCTGCCGTGGTGTAGGGAACGAGGCTTGCCGATCATGGCGTACTCTCCGATTGAGCAAGGCTGGCTTCTCGGCCATTCGACGCTGCAGCTCATCGCGGAGCAGCATGGCGCCACTCCCGCTCAGATCGCGCTCGCATGGGTGCTCCGCCAGGAAGGCGTAATCGCCATTCCCCGAGCCTCGAAACCGGAGCACGTCCAGGAGAATCGTGCAGCCCTGGACATCCAACTAACCCAAAATGACCTGTACATGCTCGATCAAGCGTTCCCACCCCCAGACAAGAAGGTCCCTCTGGAGATGCTCTAGGATTTTGACCGCCGGGGAAATCCAAAAGCGCTCCCTCGCGCGAGCCCGTGAAGTCGCGTGCGGTCACTGCCAATCTACTCGAACGGTCGCCTTGCTCGTTTCGCGTGCTACAATCCGCAAATAAGCAGGTCCTATGCCGGATACCGTGCCAATCGTAGCGGAAACTGTGCTGGAGGTAGTTTCTCCAGACGGAGCCCGCCGCTTCGTCCGTGTGACACAGAGCCCGTTCCTGATCGGCCGCGGGACTGAAACCGGCAATCATCTGCAGCTCTCCGACCGCCGCATTTCCCGCAATTGCGCCGCCATGGTCATGGAGGCCAACAAACATTACGTCGAGGATCGCGGACAGCGTCGCGGCCTCTTCGTAAATGGCCAAAAGGTTGAGAGCCGCGAACTGCAGCACGGCGACATAATCACTTTCGGTGTAGAAGACTCGTACGAGATTATTTACCGCTCCGCCGCATCCGCCGGCGAGCAATCGATTCCAAACTTGCTCACTCGCATGGAGCACATCACCGGCTCCGACGTGGTAGCCAGCGCTGGTGCCCGTCTCAGCAAGCTCGATCAACTTCTCGCCGCCACCGCGCTCCTCCATTCGCAGCTTCCTCTCGACGAAGTGTTGGGCATGATGCTCGACCACGCCATTTCCGTTATGGACGCGGACCGCGGCCTATTGCTGGAATCCGACGACAAAGCAGCGCTGCATGTCCGCCTGGCCCGCCGCAGCGGCGGTCTCCGCCTGCCGCCCGAGAGTCTCGCGCCGAGCCAAACCGCCATTCAACTCGCCCTGCGAAAACGAGAAGCCGTAATCACCGAAGATCTCGCGCAAGCCGAAATGGATTTGCAAGCAGCGCAAAGTATCGTCGCGCAGCGTCTCCGCGCCGTAGTAGTCATTCCGCTGTACGCGTTTTCTCACGCCAAGACTACCGAATCCGTGGCCAACCTGAAGCAAGGTCAATTTCTAGGCGTCCTCTACCTGGATTCCCGCCGGCCTGCTGCGTTTTCCAAGCTCGACCGCCAACTCCTCGACGCGTTCACCGACCAAGCCGCCAGCATCCTGGACAACGCCCGGCTAGTAGCCCGCGAACGCGAACGCCAGCGCCTCGAGGCGGAAATCAACATCGCGCGCGATATCCAGCAAGCATTGTTACCTAAAAATTTCGGCGATTACCCGCATTTGGCTGTGGCTGGCTGCAATTTCCCCTGCCTCTCGGTAGGAGGCGATTATTTCGACGTTTTTCCGCTCGAGGATCGGCGAACCGCCTTTCTCATCGCGGACGTTTCCGGCAAGGGGCTGGGTGCAGCTTTGCTGACGCAATTGTTGCAAGGCGCTTTGTCCGCCCTGACCCTGGGCACCGACCCTGTGCGCGTTTTTAATCATCTCAATCGTTTTCTGTGCAATCACGCGGAGGTCGGCCGCTACGCGACCATGTTTTTCGGGATCCTCGATGAAAAAGGCTCGCTCGATTACATCAATGCCGGGCATCCGTCTCCGATTTTGATTCGGCGAAACGGGTGCCCGGAAGAAGCCTTCACCGAAGGATCATTTCCAGTTGGGTTGGTCCCAGAGGCCGAATATTCCACCGCTTGCGTGAAGCTGGATCCAGGCGACACGCTCGTCCTCTTCAGCGACGGCGTAACCGAAGCAATGGATCCCCAGGAAGAACTCTTCGGCGTACCGCGCCTGAAGCAATTCCTAATGGGACACAATGAAACACCGCTCGATGAATTGCAGAAACTGCTGTTGGAATCGGTGGAGAATTTCGCGCGCGGCGCCAGCCAGGCAGACGACCTGACGCTCCTCCTGGTGCGGTATCGCACCGCTGGAGCCGCTACCGAGGCCGACTTGCCGCGATCGATAACCTCCGCGTCAGCCGGCTGACACCTTACTCCTCTGTATCGCCCGCAACTTCTTCTGCATCAAATCCGTGCTTGACAGTTTCTAATTGACGTTCTATGAATAGCATTCTGCGAGACGCTGCCTGCCTTCTCTTCTCGCGGACTGAGGTCCCCGATGAATCCTTCACGTCGTGACTTCCTTAAGTACACAGCGGTGGGCGGCACAGCGGCGGCAGTTTTTGGATTCGACCTCCAGCCTGCTTACGCACAGTTGCGCACGCTGAAAATTGCGCGTGCCAGCGAAACGCGCTCCACCTGCCCATACTGCGCGGTGGGCTGCGGCACCATCATCTATACGATTGGCGACCGCGCGAAGAATGTAACCGCCCAGGTAGTGCACGTCGAGGGCGACCCTGATCATCCGACCAACCGCGGCACCCTCTGCCCGAAGGGTTCCTCGCTGCAGCAAGAAATTATGAACGACCGTCGCCTGCTCAAGCCGCAAGTGCGGCGGCCCGGTGCAACCGATTGGCAAGACATTTCCTGGGATGATGCGTTAAATGAAATCGCCGCTCGCGTAAAGAAAACACGCGACGACACCTTTATCGAAAAGGACGCAGCCGGCCACACCGTAAATCGCCTCGAATCGCTCGCGTGGATCGGCGGCTGTACCGATACCAATGAGTTTAACTATCTGGTTGTGAAAGCGATGCACGCCCTGGGGGTCGTGCATTTAGAAAACCAGGCCAGGGTTTGACACGGCCCCACGGTCTCAAGTTTGGGACCAACGTTCGGACGCGGGGCGATGACCAACGGCTGGGTTGACATGAAGAATACCGACATGATGCTCATCATGGGCGGTAATCCTGCCGAGAACCATCCCTGCGGATTCAAGTGGCCCATCGAAGCCAAGCGCACGCGGGGCGCAAAAATAATCTCCGTGGACCCGCGCTTCACGCGCACATCCGCCGTCGCCGATCTCTTTTGCCAGATTCGCGCCGGGTCAGACATCGCGTTCCTCGGCGGCGTCATTCGCTATGCCATCGAGAACAATCGCATCGCGAAAGATTACCTGGTCAACTTCACGAACGCGGCATTTATCGTCAGACCCGGCTTTCAGTTGCCGGGTGATACAGACGGCGTTTTCTCCGGGTTCGATGCCAAGACCCAAAGCTACGACAGGTCCACGTGGAATTATGCGGGCACCGGCGGGGGTGGAGGAGATAGCTCGCCGCATCCACCAGGCGGAACCTCTCCGGCCGCTCCCAAGCTGCCGGAAAAGGTCGAGTTCGATCTGTCGCTGCAGAACCCCAATTGTGTGTTCCAACTGCTGAGGAAACATTACTCGCGGTATACGCCGGAAATGGTCGAGCGCATCACTGGCATTCCCAAAGAACAATTCCTCAAGGCCGCCGACCTCTATACTTCGATTCGTAAAGACGGCGACATGAAGAAGGCCAGCACGATCATTTACGCCGTCGGATGGACGCAACACTCGTTTGGCACGCAAATCATACGAACCGCGGCGATTTTGCAACTAGTGCTTGGCAATGTTGGCCGCGCGGGCGGTGGCGTCAACGCGTTGCGCGGGCACTCCAACATTCAGGGCGCCACAGACATGGCCGGCCTTTTCGACTCTTTGCCCGGCTATCTGAAAGTTCCCACGCCTGCGGACACTTCCTTCGATGCCTGGATTAAACGCATTACGCCGACACCCTCGAAGCCTGCCCCGTGGGATTCGTTCAACTACTCCAGCAACACGCCGAAATTCGCGGTCAGCTATCTTAAAGCCCTCTATGGCGACGCGGCCACTAAACAAAACGGCTGGGCCTTCGATTATCTGCCGAAAGTGGATCGCAACTATTCGTGGGTGCAGATGTGGGACGACATGTACAACGGGACCGTAAAAGGCATGCTTGCCTTTGGGATGAACGGCGTAGCGATTGGTCCCAACTCAAAGAAAAACATCGACGCGCTGAAAAAAGCGGACTTCCTGGTGGTCGGGGAAATTTATCCGGATGAAACCAGCGAGTTTTGGAAGTCGCCCGGGATCACCACGGACGAGATGAAGCAGATTCAAACGACCGTGTACCGCTTGCCTTGCGCGGGATTTGCCGAGAAAGACGGTTCGTTCACCAATTCCGCGCGCTGGCTGCTATGGAAAAATACCGCCTTGCCGACGCCCGGAGATGCCCGGCTAGACCAAGCCATCGTGGCCCAAATTTTCTTGAAAATCCGCGAGCTATACAAGAAGGAAGGCGGCAAGTTCCCCGATCCCGTCCTGAACCTGACTTGGAATTACAGCAACCCATCGAGCCCGCCCCTGGCCGAGGTATTGAAGGAAGTTAACGGTAAGGCGCTGGCGGATCTCGAGGACCCGGCGACGAAGCAGCAAATCAAGGCCGGCCAGCAGCTTCCTGGCTTTGCTTGGTTGAAAGACGATGGTACGACGTCCTGCGGCAACTGGATTTACTCCGGCTCATTCACCGAAGCTGGCAATCAGACCGCGCGGCGCGATCCCTCGGATCCTTCGGGCCTGGGTGTGCATCCGGGATGGGGCTGGTCCTGGCCTGCGAATCGCCGAGTCCTCTACAATCGCGCGTCATGCGACGTGGACGGCAAGCCCTGGGATCCATCGCGAAAACAAGTCTGGTGGAATGAAGGCCAGCAAAAATGGGTTGGCAACGACGTGCCGGATTTCAAGGTCGATTCCAAGCCGAAAGATCACATGGGCCCGTTCATCATGAACCCGGAGGGCGTAGGGCGAATCTTTGCGCCGCTCTCGGCCTTTGCCGATGGGCCGTTCCCCGAACACTACGAACCGATCGAAAGTCCGATTGACAATCCTTTCCATCCGCAGCAGACCCACAATCCCGTGGTGAAGCGCTTCAAAACGCCGGACGATAAATACGGCACGCCCAAGGACGGTTACACGGTCGTCTGCACCACCTATCGCCTCACCGAGCTTTATCACTACTGGACGAAGAACAATCCCATGAACGTGCAGCTCGTGCCTGAGCCGTTTGTCGAGATTTCGGTGGAGATGGCCAACGAAATGGGCTTCACCGGCGGCGAAAAAATAAAAGTCTCGAGCATCCGTGGAGACTACATTGCAAAAGCGATGGTCACCAAGCGCATCAAGCCGTTGATGATCGACGGCAAGAAAGTCTACCCGATCGGCCTCCCCATTCATCAGGGCTATCGCGGTATCGCCGAGGATGAGGGCAAGGACGCCAGGACGCTGGCAAACCTTCTCACCCCGACGGTCGTCGACCCGAACGCATACACGCCGGAGTTCAAGGGCTTCCTGGTCAAGGTAGAGAAGGTCTAGGTGCGCTCATGAGCCAGGAAACTCTACGAATCCAAAAAATCTCGGCTCACGCCGGAGCGGTTCCGGGCGAGGGCACCCAGCGCGAATTCCAGGTCTGCAAGCTTATCGACACCACCACCTGCATCGGCTGCAAGGCCTGCGAAGTCGCCTGCATGGAGTGGAACGATCTGCCCTTCGGCCAGACGGTTTTCGACAACACCTACCAGACCATGCCGGACACGCGGTGGAATTATTGGAACCTCATCCGCTTCAACGAACACGAAACCGAAGACGGCACGCTCATGTGGCTGATGCGCAAGGATCAGTGCATGCACTGCGCCGACCCCGGATGTCTCGCCGCTTGTCCCTCCGATGGCGCCATCGTCCAGTACACCAACGGCATCGTCGATTTTCAGCAAGCCAACTGCATCGGCTGCGGCTACTGCATTACTGGCTGCCCCTTCAACATCCCGAAGTTCAATTCAGAAACCAAACGCGTTTACAAGTGCACTCTTTGCGCCGATCGCGTCAGCGAAGGCCTTGAGCCCGCTTGCATTAAGTCTTGCCCCACCGGCTGTCTGCACTTTGGCTCGAAGGACGACATGAAGTACCTCGCGGAAACTCGAGCCAAGCAACTCCGCGATCATTACAATTTCCCGAAAGCCGGCGTATATGACCCGCCAGGTGTTGGCGGCACCGGCGTAATCTACGTACTGCACGACGTCACCGAGCCAGAAAATTACGGCGGCCTGCCAAAAGATCCCCACATACCGCTGACCGTGAAGCTGTGGAAGGGCCCGCTGAAGTGGCTCGGCAATTTGGCCATGGTCGGCGGGCTGATCGGCCTATTCGTCCACTATTTGCGCTTCGGTCCAAAATCCCGCGATGAAGAATTTGAGACAAAACGCGAAGGAGAACAGCCGTGACCGTGACTGCTCCGCCATATCGCGAACATCCGGCACAAGCTGTTCCTCCGGGCCGCATTCTTCGCTACTCGTTTAGAGAGCGCGTCGTTCACTGGCTGGCCGCCCTCTCTTACATCTACTGCCTCCTGACCGGCCTCGCATTCTGGTCCCCCTGGCTCTTCTGGCTAGCCATTGCGCTCGGGGGCGGCCAGATTTCGCGCATGTTGCATCCGTGGATCGGTCTCATCTTCATCGCCGGAGTCCTGCAGATGTACGGTCTATGGGCACGGCAGATGGGAATCACCGACGACGACCGTGCCTGGTTCCGCTCCATGCGCTATTACATTCGTAACGAAGACGACAAAATGCCGCCGGTCGGCCGCTACAACGCCGGACAAAAGCTCCTCTTCTGGGGCTTCTTCGTGTGCGGCATCCTCCTGTTCCTCAGCGGCCTCGTCTTGTGGTTCCCCGAATATATCCCGTGGAGTCTCCGCTGGCTCCGCTACACTGCTATTTTGATCCATGCCTCCAGCGCTCTGCTTACCATCGGGCTCTTCTTGATTCACGTCTACATGGGCGTTTTCGCGGAGCGCGGAGCCTTTGACTCTGTCATTTATGGCGACGTAACCGAAGACTTTGCAAAGCGCTTCCACCCTGCCTGGTATAAAGAATTATTTGGATCGGCTCCTCGTCGGAAATGAAAGCCGCGCAAGTTGGCGCGTCTGAGTACGACGCCCGCATTCGCCGTGCCGACGATCTAGCGTCCAAACATCCGTTTGCCGCCGAAGTACTGCGTTTCTATTCGCAAGTCGCCGAGTTCCAGAAAAAGCTCTACGCGGAAGTCAAAAAAGATCTCAGCGGGAAATCGTCGGAGGGCGTGCACATTCCCTTTCGGCCAGGTCTCCCCGCCGCCGAGGCGATCAAGCTTCTTCCGAAGCTAACGAGCTTCCTTAACTTGATTGAGCAGGCCGCGCCACCGGCGTTGGCGGCAGCGGCTCGCGCAGTCTCCAACCTCGACGCAACTTCGCAACGCTGCCTGCTGCAGGCCTATTGGGAATTAGGAGGAGTAAACGACCAACTAGTCGGTCCCTTCGCGCAGTTCATTCCACGCGCATTCGCGCAGCCCCTTGCCGAACTCTTTGCAACGCGCACAACCGCTCCTCCCGCAATGAGCACCCCACACGATTGTCCGCTTTGCGGTGGCCAGCCGCTGTTGGGCGTGCTCCGCCCGGAGGGCGATGGTGGCAAGCGCCGGATGATGTGCTCGTTTTGTTTGCAGGAGTGGGATTATCGCCGGATTTATTGCCCGGCCTGTGGCGAAGCAGACGAAAAGAAATTGCCGGTATATGTGGCCGAGCAGTTTCCGCACATTCGCGTAGAAACCTGCGAAACCTGCAAAATCTACGTCCGCACAATCGATTTGACCAAAGACGGAAATGCCGTGCCGCTAGTGGACGACCTAGCCGCAATCCCCCTCACCCTATGGGCCCAGGAACACGGCTACACCCGCCTACACTCAAATCTCCTCGGCACCTAACCAGACAGCCAGCCCGCTGAGGCGACGCTTAATTTTTTGAATTGTGGCGCATTGCAAGATGTCCGCCTTATCATTGCGGG
The DNA here is from genome assembly GCA_025463055.1 of Candidatus Acidiferrum typicum. Taxonomy (GTDB): domain Bacteria; phylum Acidobacteriota; class Terriglobia; order Acidiferrales; family UBA7541; genus Acidiferrum; species Acidiferrum typicum_A. Next base: position 75,881 of record JAOAPV010000005.1, on the reverse strand, counting down.
ACTATAATGATTGAAATGCGACCGACCGGAGGGAGTTATGGCGCTTGCAGCCGGGGCTCGGTGCGGACCGTATGAGATCATTTCGCTGCTGGGAACCGGCGGGATGGGCGAAGTTTATCGTGCCAGGGACCTCCGACTTCGCCGCGACATTGCCATCAAGCTCCTGCCGGACAATCTGACCATCAGTCGGGAACGTCTCGACCGGTTCGAGCAGGAAGCGCGTTCAGCTTCGGCTCTCAATCACCCCAACATCGTCACCATCTACGAACTCGGGCACGTTGAGTCCACGCACTACATCGCCATGGAGCTCATCGAGGGACGAACTCTGCGCCAGTTGCTGGTCTCCGGCTCCATGCCGGTACTAAAGGTCATCCAGATCGCAGCGCAGATCGCCGATGGTCTAGCAAAGGCCCACGAGGTTGGCATCGTACATAGGGATTTAAAGCCCGAGAACCTGATGGTCTCGTCGGAAGGATTGGTGAAGATTCTTGACTTCGGGCTGGCAAAACTTGCAGGTACGGGCGGCGAGTTCGTTGGCGTGGGCACTATCGATCTCCAAACTAGCGCCGGCGCTGTACTTGGCACTGTCGAATACATGTCACCTGAGCAGGCGAGCGGAGGATCGATCGATTTACGCTCAGACCAGTTTTCGTTCGGCCTCGTACTTTATGAGATGGTGACGGGAAAACGGGCGTATCAAAGGGCCACAAAACTGGAGGCGCTAGTTGCAATTCTCCGGGAAACACCAGAGCCCATTGGTTCTTTGTCTCAGGATGTGCCAATTCCACTGTGCTGGGTCATCGAGCGCTGCCTTGCCCGCGAGCCCGATAAGCGCTACATCTCAACACGTGACCTTGCTCGCGACCTCGCCTCTATGCGCGACCATTTATCGGGCCCGCAACTGAAACCACTCAAGACGCGCCCAAGCAATTTACCTCTACAGCGTACCGGGTTGGTCGGGCGGGACCTCGAAGTGTCTGCGGCCAAGGAGCTCTTGCGTCGGCCGAACATGAGATTGGTTACTATCACCGGCCCGGGTGGCATCGGAAAAACCCGACTGGCTTTGCAATTGGCGGGAGAAATGACTGAGGACTTCCCCGGCGGTGTTTATTTTGTCCCGCTTGCAGCTGTCAGCGATCCAAGCTTGATTGCTTCTGTCATCGTACAGACGCTTGGAATCCCGGAAAATGGGGGCCACGCGCCTATCGAGACGCTGAAAGAATCCTTGCAGAATTTACTGTGCACACCAATGCTGATCGTCTTCGATAACTTCGAGCACTTGATTTCGGCGGCATCTATGCTGGCCGAACTCCTTGCTATTGGTGGTAGTCGTCTAAAATTCCTGGTGACCAGTCGTGCGCCTTTGCATGTGTACGGGGAGCAGGAATTTCCAGTCGCTCCACTCGCTTTACCAGATTGCCGGTCGTTGCCGTCTCTCGCAGCGCTGTCGCAATATTCGGCGATAGCGCTATTCGTCCAGCGCGCCTCGGCGGTCAAACCGGATTTTGAACTCGCCGAACAGAACGCAGCGGCTGTCGCGGAAATTTGCGCGCGGCTGGACGGTCTGCCACTTGCCATCGAGCTCGCCGCTGCCCGCATCAAGCTACTGTCACCCTCCGCTATGCGGACGCGGTTGGCGAGTCGGCTGCAGCTCTTGACGGGCGGCGCGCGGGACTTGCCGACAAGGCAACAGACTCTTCGTGGCGCAATAGACTGGAGTTATGACCTTCTGAACGCTGCCGAGCAAAAGCTTTTCAGGCGGCTTTCGGTTTTCGTGGGCGGAGGTACTCTGGAAGCCGTGGAAGCGGTGTGCAACACGAAAAACGACCTTGGATTTGACTTGCTCGATGGGATGGCCTCGATTGTGGATAAAAGCCTGGTCCAGCAGGTTGACCAACCTTCCGGGGACTTGCGCTTCGTGATGCTCGAAACGATTCGCGAATATGCGCTGGACAAATTGACGGCAAGTGGGGAAGGAGAGCTGACGAAGCGTGCTCACGCAGCATACTACCTTGTATTGGCGGAAGAGGGAGCTTCCGATGAAGCTGGCGCGGAAAATTCGGAATGGCTGAATTTCCTCGAAACCGAACACAATAATCTCCTTTCCGCTCTCGATTGGTTGACGGATACCAGGAATGCCGATTGGGCATTGCGCCTGGGGACAGCTCTTTTTCGCTTCTGGGAGACCCGCGAATATCTCACGGAAGGACGGGATCGCCTGGGCAAGATCCTCAACCTGGAAGGAGCGGCGGCACCAACGGAAGCGCGAGGGCGAGCGCTTTTTGCTATGGGCGTTTTAGCAGGCGAGCAGGGAGACTATGCATCCGCGGACACACTCATTGATGAGAGTTTGCAGATCGCTCGTAAATTGGGGGACGAACGAGGCGTCGCTGTTTGTCTGAACGCTCTGGCGGTCCATGCCCGTGACCGCGGTGACATCGCCATGTCTCGCCGCCTCTTTGAAGAGTGTCTGGCGCTTTGGAGGAGATTTGGCGACCCACTGACTATCGCTCGTTCCCTCAGCAATTTGGCGAGTGTTGTGAGGTTGCACGGCGACTATGTAGGAGCACGCTGCTTATACGCGGAATGCCTCTCGATTTTCCGGAAATCGAACAACCGAACAGGAATCGCATGGTCTCTCAACTATCAAGGAGACGTTGCGCGTGACCAAGGCGACGTTGATTCCGCTCGGTCGCTCTATGAGGAGGGCCTTGAAACGTTTCGCGAGGGTGATCGATGGGGAATAGCTGGCTCACTCGCCGACTTGGGAAACTTGGCTCGGGATCGGGAGAACTACGATATGGCGGAGTCGCTCTACAGGGAAAGCATGAGAATATTCCAGGCACTTGGCCACAAAAGGGGTATTGCACGTGTGCTGGAATGCTTCGCGTGCTCCGTCGCGGCACGCCGGCTGCCCGCCCGTTCCCTCCGACTGGCTGGTGCGGCGGCTGCGCTCCGCCAAACCGTCGGCGCGCCACTCACACCCTCGGAGCAAGCGAAGCTGGAGAGAGGTCTGGAGCCAGCACGGCAAATGCTGACCAACTCGACGGGAACCACAGTATGGTTCGAGGGCTGGACAGCGCCGGTCGGGAAGGTGATTGAGGAGGTGCTGATACCACATTCTGCGGCTCGCTCGGTTACTGCCTCGCGGAGCGCAGAGGACCCAGCCACATGAGTGGTGTCCAACGGTTTAGGCCGCTCGCGCCCGGCATACAAGCCGATGCTCACTCCGCAGTTGTCGGGTCGATTAGTCTGCGGACTGCGGAGATGCGATTCGCGGGGAAGCCTCCCCTTCGTGCGTGTTCCCTGACCGCCGCCTCGTCTGCAGCGAGGTACACACAATAGAGCTTGTCTCCGGTGACGTAGCTATGCAGCCACTGAATGCCAGGACCCATTCCCTTGAGAACATTCACAGACTTTTGAGAGATTTCGCGCACTTCGGTATCGGATAGATTTCCGATTCCTGGTATTTCGCGCTCGATTACGAACTTGGGCATGACTGCCGCCTTTGACTTATGCTAGCAATGAATGAGACTTGCTTCAAGACGGCTTGCGGCTGCAATATGTGGCTTCTCACATACCTCGATGCACTTGTTCATGGTTACCTGCACGCCGAGTCAGTCGCGAGTGGCTGGCAATGATGATTAAGACGACCGAGGTGCACGATGGACATTAGATCCGTCCAAAAACCGTTAAAAGACGAATACCGCAAGGATCCGAATAAATCACGGATCACCCTTACCGCAAGGGGCGGACAAACGGAAACACCGGTAGCTTGCTCAGTTGATATTGGACGCACGATATATCAGGCGCAAGCGCACACAGGAGTCGGCGGCGCCGGAACCGCCGCCTGCTCCGGCGATCTTCTGCTCGGAGCCTTGGCTGCGTGTGCACAGATAACCTGCCAGATGGTTGCTTCGGCCATGGGTGTAAGGACCGAACATATCGATGTCACCATTGAAGGCGACTTGGATCTTCGGGGCACGCTGGGTATATCAAAAGACGTGTCCGTCGGCTTTGACCACATTCGTCTTCGTTTCGAGATTCTTGCGCCGCAGGCGACAGCGGAGGAACTACGCGGATTGCGCGAAAAAACAGAGCAATATTGTGTAGTGATGCAAACGTTGCTCCGACCACCGGCGCTCCACACGGAGTGGATCGGGGCAGGGTAAGCACTAATACGAAGTTAAGCTCGTGAACGCGAACCGGATTTCGCCATTCTTCAGGGTGCAGCGGAGCCGACGATTCTGGGCGAGCGGTCGGCAATCCGGAAGTTGCGGGAGCTACCAAGATAAATTTCAGTTTTGCTGCTGCGCAGCGTTTGACTGGGAAGCCGATTGCGTAGCGGAATGCGCAGGAGCAAAGCTCGCTGCCCTCAGGTGCTGGTCGCCGTCCACGTACGCTGTCATTTCCGTATCCTTCGCCAACGTCACATCCTTGCCGTGCATCAACGGAATGCTCATGCCGGTTTTCTGATCGGCAGGCTGCTCTATCCCAAATGAGCGCAAAGCAATCTTTTCGTTGTTCGCAAGGAGCACGGATGCCACGCTCGCGTTGATCTTCCCGCCCTTCCCGCGCTTTTTCGGTTCGGCCTCCGTCACTGCGCCAACCGCCGGCGCTCCTTTGGCAATCACGACCACACCGTTCACAACTACGTCCTGCGACACCTCAAAGTTCACTTCCTCACCAACGTGTGCTGCCGCAGAAGAAAGCTCTCGCCCAAGCTTCAGATGTACGGCCGTCTGGTTCTTCAAAAGGATTTCCTGAGCCGAAGCTGTGGGTTGCGATGTCGCGGGCAAGCGCCCCGGGTTATCGTAATGCGTCAGCTCTCGCTTCGTAGCCACGGGAGCGCTGCTTTTCGGCGCTGTGCCCGGCTTGAAGAACCCGACGTTACTCAGCGGCACAAAGCCCTCTTCGCCGGTGTCCGTTCGAACGTGGAGAACATTGTCGGAGCGATCGAGAACCGTCACTCGCTGTCCGCACTTCAGCGTCGTACTAATCTCCATGGTAGCCATGGAACTATAGAGGTAAACGTACCCTTCCTGCCGGCTGCACTCAATCTGACCAAGCTTCTGCGCCTTGCACCTGAGCGGTAAAAGAAGGCAAAAGACAAACGCAAATATTTGTGCCCTGCGCTTCATAGTTCCCCCCACGGACGTGGAATTTCGCTACGCCTCTATCCCAACGTAAAGATTTGCGCCCAGCAATAGCCCGTCCGTTAAAAAGTATGTAAAAAGGCACGTATCGGCTTCTTGGGGACAGCTTGCTCGTGTTGCAATGCGGCGCCGCTTACGGCAAGCTATCGCGCGTCACCGAGGACCAATAATGAAAAAGTGCCTTTTGCTTCTGATTCTTTCGCTAGCGATTGCTACTACAATCCGCGCGCAATCTCCCGCTGCGTCCGCCGATCAAATCACGGTCATTCGCGCCGGCACTCTGATTGACGGTTCGAACGCCCAGCCCCGAAAAAACCAGCTAATTTTCGTCCGCGCAAATCGCATAGATAAAGTCACGGAAGCATCCGCGCAAATTCCCGCTGGCGCTGCAGTAATAGATTTGTCCACCGCAACGGTTTTGCCCGGCCTGATTGATTCGCATACGCACATTTTTCTCTGGGGCGAGGATCCCGCCAAGGGCGGCTACGACGCGAATATTTTGAATGCGGGCATCGCTTTGCGCGCAGCCCGCGCAACATTCGCGTGCCGCCGCGCACTCGAGCAAGGCTTTACCACTATCCGCGATTTAGAAACAGAAGGAGCCGGTTACGGAGACATCGAAATAAAACAAGCCATCGAAGAGGGCACAATTCCCGGCCCGCGAATTTTCGGAGCGACGCGCGCCATTTCCACTACCGGCGGATACAACCTGGAAGGCTACGCCCCGGAATTGGAAATGCCAAAAGGCGCGCAACTTGTGGACGGTCCAGTGGAAGCGCGCAAAGCCGCGCGGCAACAACTAGAACATGGTGCGGACTGGATCAAAGTTTACATGACCCATCGTTCGTGGGTGGACAAACAGGGAAATTTAGTTTCGCAACCCACGCTAACAGTAGAAGAGCTGAAAGCCATAGTCGATGAAACGCACGGCTGGCAGAAAAAAGTGGCCTGCCACGCATACAACGGAATCGGATTGCAGCGCGCCTTAGATGGCGGATGCGATTCCATTGAACACGGCCTGGAAATCACGGACGCACAAATCGCGCAGATGGCGAAGCAGGGAACTTGGTATTGCCCGACGATTACTCCGTATTATGGCGATTGGGCGCCCGCGGACACGCCAGGAGGAAAACGCGATCGCGCGCGTGCGGCTACGCATGAAATTAGTTTCAAGAAGGCGGTTAATGCGCATTTGAAAATTGTTTTTGGCACGGACATTGGGGGCATGCCTTGGACGGAGTCGATTGCGCAAGAATTCAAGCGCATGGTGGGATTGGGCATGGCGCCGGCGGATGCGATTCAGTCCGCGACTTCGCGCGCGGCGGAAATGTTGGATATGAAAGGTGAGATCGGCGTCGTCGCTCCCGGCGCGTTTGCGGATATTGTGGCGGTGAGCGGCGATCCGCTTAAAGATGTGACCGTGCTCGAGCACGTGCGCTTTGTGATGAAGGATGGCGCGGTATTCAAAAACGAGCTAGCGAAGTAGGACTAAAGCCATCATTCGACTCTAAGCGCGACTCGAATTTGAGTGCCGGCAAATGCTGGCGTCATCGTGATCATGCTTCCACTTTTACGCCTTTCCAGAAGGCGATGTGGTCCTTGATTTCGGCGGCTGCGGGTTTGGGCTGCGGGTAATACCAGGCGGCGTTTTCGTTTTTCATGCCGTCGATTTCCAGATTGTAATACTGCGCGGTCCCCTTCCAGGGGCATTCGCTGGTGTGCCGGCTCGGCTTAAGAAATTCCTTGTTCACCGCGTTGGCGGGGAAATATTGATTGCCTTCGACTACGACGCAGCGATTGCTATCCGCGATGACTTTTCCCGCCCACGTTGCTTTTGGCATTTCGGTCCCCACTTGCAGCTACGCGCGCAAGTAATCCGGTTTCCAAGTCCTAACCAGTTGTTTGATGGCCTTGCGCTCATTCATTTTGTCATCGAGCACCTTGCGCGCCAATACGGGAAGTTCCGCATCGCTGGCAAATCGCAGCGAGACAAGCTGGGCCACGGCAAATTCCCCGATGCGGGGTTTCAAATCGGCCGGCAAGACGCGTTCGTAGCGTAACTGCTCTTCCAGCCGGATCACTCGATCCTGGACTGTCAATACCATCAAGCGCGCGCTCAGAAATCCCAGGGGCAACGCAACCGCCACGAGCACTTGCAAAAATCCGGCCAGCGAAAAGCCCGACTTTCCCCATGTATACAACGCATGGACTAAATTGATGGCCAGCACCGGAATGACAAAGAAGTGAAACGGTGGAACGAATCTGCCGTGATTTGAAAAACTCTGTTCAGCCATCGTTATTCCCCCTAGGGCGCCAGATTGTAGCAAATCGGGCATGATTGGCGCTTTGGCCGAGGTGGACTTCCCACGGGCTAAAAGATGCTGCGGACTACGCCGCCTTCGGCGCGGACCGCGGCGCCGTTGATGGCTACGGCTTGCGTGCTGGCCACGAATGCGACCACCGAGCCAATTTCTTCCGGAGTTTCAAACCGCTTGAGCAGGGAAGTGGGACGGGCATTCAAGAAGAACTGTTTTTCGATCTCCGCGGTCGAGATGTTTTGCTGCTTGGCCATGCTCTCGAGGAAACCGCCGACACCTTCGGAGGCAGTTGGACCGGGGAGAACTGAGTTGACGGTTACGCCGGTGCCTGCGACGGATTCCGCGAGGCCTCGAGCGACCGCCACTTGCGCGGTTTTTGTGACGCCGTAGTGAATCATTTCAGCGGGAATCTGTTGCGCGGATTCGCTGGAGATGAAAATGATGCGGCCCCAATTCTTCTGCAGCATCCCCGGAAGATAGGCGCGCGAGAGGCGCACACCGCTTAGCACGTTCACTTCAAAGAAACGCATCCAGTCGGCGTCCGGAATTTCCAAAAAGGGCTTGGGCTCAAAGATGCCGAGATTATTGACGAGCACGTCGGCAGCGGAAACTTGGCGAAGGAATCCGTCCACGCCCGCGGTGGTGCCGAGATCGGCTGCAACGCCGCGGAGATCCGCACCGGCCACGCTCTTTTGAATCGTCTTGAGCGCGGCGTCGACGCGCGATTGCGTGCGGCCATTTACGACAACCTTTGCACCTTCAGCGGCGAGCGCAGTGGCAATAGCCAAGCCGATGCCGGCAGTCGAGCCAGACACTACGGCGATTTTTCCGCGCAGGCCCAGATCCATGTTTCTCTCCTAACGCGACTTTGTCTGCCAACTATTTACCTTGCCACTTGCGCGGTGACGCCCTCGATTTCGGCTATATCTTGCGACAACAGCTTGATGTCGCCGGCGCGCATGACCTCTTCTGCTTGCTTGGCGTTGCGTGCGCCGACAATTGCGCCGGTGACGGCGGGAATGCGCAAGGTCCAGGCGATGGCGATGGCGCCGGGAGTCGCGTTGTAGCGTGCTGCGACTTTTTTCAAGCGCTCGACCAACTCAAGGTTTTTGGAAAGCTTCGGCTCGCGAAATTCCGGGCTGTTCTTGCGCCAATCGTCTTCCGGAAATTTCGCGATGCGTTCGCGGGTCATCGCTCCGGTGAGCAAACCCGACGCCATCGGCGAATAGACGATCACGCCGACGCCGCGGCGTTCGCAGAAAGGCAGGATTTCCTTTTCGATCTGGCGGCGAATCAGGGAGTAGGGCGGTTGAAGGGAAGTGACGGGAGCGATTTTTTCGCAGCGCTGAAGCTGAGGAACGTCGTAATTGGAAACGCCAATCCAGCGGACTTTTCCCTCTTTTTGGAGCGCGGCCATGGTGCGCCAGGATTCTTCGAGACCGGGGCCGTTATCTTCCGGCGGCCAGTGGATCTGATACAGATCGATTACATCGACCTGCAAGCGGCGGAGACTGTCTTGGCATTCCTGGCGAATGGATTCCGCCGAGTGCACCTTTGTTACCTGGCCATTTTTGTCCCAGCGCATGCCGCATTTGGTGAAGACGTGCGGGCGGGGGCCTTTCCAGTCTCGAAGGGCACGGGCGACCACTTCCTCGGAGTGACCGAGGCCGTAAACCGCCGCGGTATCGATCCAGTTGACGCCGAGTTCGAGCGAACGGTGAATGGCGGCAATCGAATCATTGTCATCTTGCGGGCCCCAGCCGAATTGCCAACCGCCACCGCCGACCGCCCATGCTCCGTAACCCACGCGGGTTATGTGCAGGTCTGAATTGCCTAGCTTGCGCGTATCCATAGCTTCTCCCGTTTGCGTTTAGATGGTTGCTATGGATTCGATGTAAGACTCGGGCAAAGGTTAGAGGGCCGGCGCACGCGATCAGGTGCGTAGGTCGGCATAGGTAGGCTCGGGCGGTGGAGTTTCGTCCCGTTCTGGACCGGGCATGTCACAGATGATGGATGTGTGGCCATCTTCCTTGGCCATGGCGGGGAGGGTGCGGAGGATGAGGCTATCGACGTAGGCGATGACGGCGGCGCGACGCGGGGAGATGCGGCCTTCGGCGAGCAAATTGTGGAGATTGCCGAGCGTTTCGTTGAGGGCTTCGGCGGACTGAAAGTCTTCGCTCTTGCGCACAAGCGGGGCGAGCAGGGTGAAGTCATTCTTGGCTTGCTGCTCGGCGCGGGCGTGATCGAAGCAGAGAGTTGCGGCAGGGCCGGTGGCGAGCTGGCGGCAACGGCCTTTAAGACTGCGATGCTGGCAGCGGGGAGTTGCGGTGGTTGCAGGTTCATTGATGATGCTTGGTTTCGTGACGTTCATTGTTTATTCCTTGAGGGGGCCTTGAGGGTACACCCCGGGTGATTTGCGTAAATGCGGTAGATAAAGGAGATAGAAGGAGATTTGGCGTAAAAGCGGTAGATAAAGGACTTACTGGAAACTTGAAAGGCGAACATCGAAACTCGCGGGGAATCGAGTGTTGGAAGTTGAAGGTTGAGAGTGTGCGTGCAGAAAGGAAAGGAGTTAGCGGGTGTTGCTGGGACGGGAAGGGTAGCGAGTGGCGATTTCACGGGATATAGTAACGGCGGATAGCTATCTTGTATAGTACCAATCTAAGAATTAGTATTAACTACGCGGGAACAAAACCGCACCTTGGAAGACGCAATCTTCGAAGGTAAACCCAGGACACCCACCTTGCATGAACCGAACGCGCAAGGATGGGGCACCCGGCACTTCCATTGGAACATTCGCGGTCAAAGCGGTGTCTCGATGTATGTACCAGCGCTCCCGCATTGCGAGGGAAGAGTACAACGCAAATTGCTAAAGCAAGGCTTAGAGCAATCATGTTCCGGTGCCAAAGCTGGCACAGTTACACTTTCATTCACGAATTCATCCCTACTCACACCGCAAAGCCGTTATCGGATCAATCGCCGCCGCACGCTGAGCTGGAATTACGCAGGCCATCGCCGCCACCACAACAAGCACAATTGCGGCGGCCGCAAGGATCACCAGATCCCGCACATTCCCCTGGGCCCACTTCGCAATCAACGTGCTGAGCGCCACCGATAGCCCAATGCCCGCAACAATGCCTCCGCCTACACTCCCCAAAGTCGATGCAAAAACCAGCCGCAGCAAATTTCCGCGCTGCGCCCCCAGCGCCATACGAATCCCAAACTCATTCGTCCGCTGCGCCACGGTATAAGACACGACGCTGTACAACCCAACAGCCGCAAGCGCCACAGCTAGCCAAGCAAAAATCCCCAAAATCCACGCCGCCAAATGTTCGCGCTGCCACTCCGGTCCATTCGAGATCCACGCGACCAACTCTTCGATCCGACCCTGCGTTTGCTGATCGGGATTCACCTGGGCCAGATGCGTTTTCACGGTATTTATCAGAGTGAGCGGAGGTGCTTCAGTCCTAACCAAAATTTGGAATCCGGGAGGCAAACTGAGTGTATAGGGCACAAAGATCGCAGGTTGCACCGGATTGCTCAAACCGTCGTCGAGGAAATCGTCCACGATTCCCACAATTGGCAACCACGAGTCCGCGAGGTTTGGGGCGGAGAGGATTTGAGAGTCCTGGACCATTCCCAGCTTCACGGAATGCGCGAGGGGATCGTCATTCGGAAAATAACGCTGCGCGAGCGTGCGATTGATGACTGCGAGGTGTGCAGCATTGTGATTTTCAGTAGCGCCCCACACGCGTCCCTGAAGCAACGGTATGTGCAAGGCTGCAAAATATTCGGAGCTTACGAGGTGAACGTGTGCCATCTGCGGTTCACTCGAGGGTTTTCCCAACACCTCAAATCGTCCGTTCCAACCGCTGCGCGGCGGGTTAGAAAAGATCGAAATCGCCGCTATAGTTACACCAGTTGTTTCGGCAACCCTCGCGCGGATTTGTTCAAAATAAGTCGCGCGCGCCGCCCACGTTGTATACGAATTGTTGTGGAGCGGGATTCCCACCGACATGACATTGTGAGGATCGTAGCCAAGCGGCCGGTGCAACATGTGGACGAAGGCTTTTATCGCCGAGCCCGAGGCGACCAGAAGCAGCAGCGTCAGTGCGATCTGACCCGCAATCAACACATTATGTATTCGGCGCGACCGCACGCCTGTAGTCATACGAGGCCCGCTGGATTGCATGATTTGGCCGACCTGCGTTCGCGAGAGTTGCAGTGCTGGCCATATTCCAAAAAGTATGCCCATTGCCAGCGCAACGCCGACGCCAAACAAGAGCACCGTCCAATTGATGCGGATCACGGCCTCCGATGGGAAAGCGTACGGAGGCAGCAGCAAACGAATGCCGGCGAGCATTGCGTACGACATCCAAATGCCCAAAGCCGCGCCGATCCCAGCGAGCAGTAACGACTCACTCAGCAGTTGTCGCATGATACGTCCGCGAGCTGCGCCGATCGCAGCTCGCACCGCCAGTTCATGTTGCCGTGCAGTGCCCTGCGCAAGCAGCAAGATGGATACGTTTCCACAACCAATCACCAAGAGAAGCATGACTGCGGCGAACATGGCGTACACCGTGACCCCGACGCGCCGGAATGCCCATGCATTCAGGGCTTCCACTTTCACCTTAAAGTGATCTGGAAAGTGCTTCGGCATCTCGCTGGCGAACTGCTCGACGACGGGCTGCAGGGCAGCATTCGCGGCTCCATACGTCACGCCTGGCCTCAATCGCAAATAAACAATGAAAGTTGTATCCGGATCCTGCGTCAGTTTCATCGGCACATAGACATCCGCACTTGACCAGGTGAACCGCGGGGCCGCTACACCCACAATCTGATAATTCTTGTGATCTAGCTGCAGAGTGCGTCCGAGTACGTCCACATCGCCTAAGAAATGCCTCTGCCAAAATGTGTAAGAAAGAACGACCACAGATTGCGGGTCTTTATTCGTGTCCGACGGTAAGATTCCGCGGCCCAAAAGGGGTGGAACTCCCAAATCGCTGAAGGTATCGCCGAATAGGTCTGCTACCGAGACATTCTCTGGAAATTCGTGCCCGGTTAAATTCATGGATTGGGATCCGGTTGTTAGCACGCTTTCCACTATCGGTAGCTGTTGTAGGACCCTGATTTGCGCCCCATTCGGATTCACGCCACTCCTTCCACCCTCCTTGCTGTAAATTGTCAGGGGCACGATGCGGTCTGCGTTCCGGTAGGGGTATGGATTCAGAAGACCCGCGTACAACACGCTGAAGATGGCCGTGCTCGCGCCGATGCCAAGCGCGAGCGAAATCAAAGCCGTCAACGTAACTTCTGGACTTTTGATTAATTGCCGGAGGGAAAACCGAAGGTCTTGCAGCACAGTTGACATGGCTAACTCCTGGCGATACGGAGGGCGCTCCGCATAAATTTACACGCCCGGGCCGTTCGCGCGAAACTCTTATTTGCGTCCTAAGGACGCGGCGGCAACACACCGCTTGGTGAGAACCGATCTTGAGACGCAACCTAAAGGAGAATACGCACTAGCTGCAGTTTTTTGTTCATGGGGGTGGCCCAGGACACTTGCGAAGAACTCAATGGACGTGTAGTCGGATTGTCGGACAAGTGGGATTCAAGTGAGCGAATAATAGGGCCCGCAAGGATGGGGAACCGGAGTGTCACAATCAAAGCTGGGTCGACGGCGGTTCGAGTGCTTTTCGGAGTTTCAGTTGCTTGAAGGTATCGCGGAGGAGAACAGCGGTACAGAGGAAGATGGCGGCGACCAAATAAAAAGAAAGAAATGAATCCGCGTGGTTTGGAACGAGCTTCCTTCCGACGAATTCGAAGGGGTATTGGAAAACTATTGCTGCAATTCCGAGAAAAAGACCAATTCTTGCGCGAGGGGAATAGCCGCGCAGATTGAAAAGATGCCGCCCCAACAAGGCCAGAAGCCATACTGGGCCGCTGATTACTAGACTAAATACCACCATTTCGATAGACAAATCCGCAAATGCTTCATTCCAGTGCCCGACTTTGTCTTGATCCACGTCGTGAAAAACGTAAACGGAAATGGCGTCAACGAATGGGGCTGTGCAATTTATCCCGAGCATTAGGAAAAGTATGGCGCGCCACATTATTTTTTGGAGGCTGAGTATATCGCAGTCTTTACGCGAAGAAGAAGCCAGCCTAAGCGGTGCCTTGGAGCCCACGAAAGATTCGGACGTGGATTCGATGTTAAGCGACCGCTCCAGAATTTGAACCTTCGAAGTTAACCCAAGACCCACCTTTGCATGAACCAAACACGCAAGGATGGGGCACCCGGGTCGGAGCCGACAACGTCATCCAATCAGGCCGTCTGGCGTCCATTATCAGGTCGAGTGTTTCGAAGTTCATTAGATACTGGTTATAGCCTGAGCGCAGCGAGCAATTCGGTAGTCGTCAGGATCGCATGCGCATAGGTGGGGCCATCGATGTTCATTGCGGCATGCATCGCCTCGTGCGTGTAGGCGGATGTTGCATCGCGAACCAGCGTCACATGGAATCCCAGTTCCATACCGATGCGCCCCGTGGCCTCGATGCAGGTATTAGCCAGCATGCCGATAACGATAATTTTCTCGTAACCATGCCGCCTTAGCAGATGGTCCAAATCCGTATTTGGGAAACCACTTGAACCCCAATGCTCCTTGACGAGGATATCGCCCGGTTGGAGCTGGAAATCATCGTGAAAGGTGCCTCCCCACGTATCTTTCGCGAAGATTTGGCCGTCGTACCCGGCCTGTTGATAGGGGGTCGGGTATTTCCAACCTTTGTACTGGAGTGGCTCCCATCTGCGGTGCGGTACAAAGAAGATTCCTAGGCCAGCTTCTCGAGCGCCACGCATGATTGCGCGTAGGTTGTCAAGTAAGCCGATCTCTTCGGCAATGGGCTTGGCGCGGGGCCACAGCTTTCCGCCCTCGCTGAGGAAGTCATTGTACGGGTCTACCAGCAATACAGCGGTTATCTTTGGATCGTAAGTCGATGTCGTCATGAGAGTTTCTCCTAGGTTCTGAATTCGCCCGCCAAAATGAGGGCCTATCGAGTTAGAGTAGACCAGTCTGTTCATAGTTACAAAGAAAATGACGTGTGGCCCACCTGAATTGAATTTAGCCCTTCAAAAGGACGTTGAAGGTCACATCAAGGAAAAGCTCCAGCGGCTTGTCGCTTTGCTCCACTTTCGTCCGTACCTGCGCGCCTTCCCAGGCATTTACCAACACGGCGGCGAGTTCGTCAGCGTTGGCCGTCTTCGGCAATTCGTGCTGTTCGATCGCTTCCCGGATTGTCTTCGCAATCGCATTCTGCCAGCGGTCAAACGACTTACGCAGCACACCGCGGAGTTCCGGATTATGCTCCGCGATCTCAAGGGTCATGTTCCCAAGGAGACAGCCTGCGCTTCGACCACGCCTTCCATAGATCGCGATCATTTCCTTGAAGTATTTCCTCAGCCTTTTGAGTGGAGAAACCTTAGTATCTCCGAGAAACGATTCCCAACGTTGCTGCTCGGCAAAGTTATAGTGGTCCAGGATCTCCTTGGCGAAGGCATCCTTGCTCGGGAAGTGATGATAGAACGAGCCCTTCGGAACGTCGGCAAGATCCAGGATCTGGTTGATCCCCGTCGCCGTGTAGCCAGCAGAGTGTATCTGCTTGAGGCCAACTTCGATGAGTTCTTCTCTTGTTCCATGGTTCGCCATACCTCATATTAGACTGGTCGACTCCACAGAAGGATGCAAAAATGTTGCGCGACCTGATGGTCGAGAGTGCACCCGCCGCGCATTCGGGTAATGCAGATAATTGCGAACACAGTTAAATATACTGAGGAGTGAATGGAGCCGATGGGATTATCTCTCGACTCTTGAAGAAAACCGAAGAAAAACCGCTAAGTTCCCGAGTTAATTGCCACTTACTGATTTTTCCAAGCTCCCTTAAGAGCCCTTGGAGGCAAGTTGAGTTTCGCGGAACGAAAAACAACGCAACGCGTTCGCGCTATACTAAGCGCCCATTTGGCATAAGAAGGCGGATGCCATCCATGAAGACCGCTAAGCGAATTACTTCGCAAGCCGCCGCTTCAGGCGAGCAGCAACTTGCGGGCTTTATCAAGAAATTCGACTCGAAAAACGCAGCTTTGATCGGTTCAGTGCGCAAAGTATTGCGCAAGCGTCTGCCCACTGCCAATGAACTGGTTTACGACAACTACAACTTTTTCGTAATCGGATACTGCTCGACGGAGCGACCATCTGATTGCATCCTCTCCATTGCCGCAGGCGCGAACGGAGTTGGGCTGTCGTTCTATTACGGCGCCACGCTTCCCGATCCGCGTAAGTTGCTCCTCGGCAGCGGCAGCCAAAACCGATTTATCAGGATCGAGTCGGTGGCGACGCTGACGCGTCCAGAGGTTGAGGAACTCATCGCCGCTGCCATCGCGCAGGCTAAGAGCCCGTTGCCTGGGAGCGGCAGAGGCAAGCTGATCATTCGATCTATCTCGAAAAAACAGAGGCAGCGCCGCAAAGCCTCGGATTAGCGCGATTCTGGGGGAGTCGTCGGCAAGCCGGCAGCAATAATAAAACTTGATTTGCCCCAGCCCGTGGTTAAGTCATGTTCGATAAGCGCGTTCTGTAAAAGGAGATGTTAATCAGGACTTGATTAGAGGCACGGAGCGGAGTCGTTTGAGTCAAAGCAACGCTCCTGAGTTTGTGCGGCGACGTGGATGGTTCGTTGAGAACAACAACATCTTCATTTCTTTCGGTTGCACGATTTATCGGGCTGGTAATCGGGTGGGACCGCCAGGCAGAGCGGGGGTGCGCACGGATAATCTAGCCACCGCATAGAGACCAATCAAACTCGCAGCGATTAAAGCCAACTGTAGCCACGCGGGCAAATGTGTTCCGCGGCCTACAAGAGAAATCGCAGCGAAGCAGAACAGCAGATGCGCACAGAACACTTCCAGGGATGCTTTGCCCAGGGAGACAAGGGGCGAGATCGTGAGCCACCGCGCGAGCCAGGACCTGCTGACGGCAAAGAGAATGGCGAGAGACGAAAAGTCCAGCAGCCGCAAACCGCCGAGATGCCATTTGTCGATCAGTCCCGACCAGAGTGCCCCATTGAACTGTAGGTGCAAAAGTGGGTGGCGGACGAGGAACACCCCCGCGGCTACAGATAACGCTACAAACACACTCCTCTTCGATGTCAGCACTTGGAAGACATTCGCGGGCGAGCCAGCTCCGATCCACAGGCCAACGGCCCACAAGAATTGCCACGCCAGCAAATCAAATGCACCCATCTCGTTTAACGGTATCTGGAGCCCTGCTGACTGGACCAAATGCGCGTGAATCGCAGCTCTTAGACCAAACTGTGCGAGAACCCAAATCAGGCCGCTGGGAATGAGGACCAGCTTCCAGCTCCAGCGGCTGGCCACATACAACGCAACGGGTGTGGCCACTAAAAAGATGATGTACATCGGCAGAATGTCGAGCAGGGGCGGGCAGTAAACGAGCAGGAGCGCGCTCTTGACGGCATGGTGGGGATGCGCCAGGTAGAAGTCGAGGAGGCCTTGTAAGCTAGGGCGCTGGGTGTGTATTGCCGCTGCGGCGACCACTGTGAATGCAATCGCAAGAAGAACGAGGTGATAACCGTAGAGTCGAAGCGCACGCGTCCAAAGGCGCCTGATAACGGTGGGAAAGCCGGATTCATTCGCTATGCGCCCAAAAATACGACCGGTCAAAAATGCGGACAGGAAGACGAAGCCTTCGGCCTCGGAGACGAATCCGAGCTGCTGGTTCGTGACAACTTGGAAATGAGTGGGCAGATGCGCCAGCGTCATCAACAGCAACATGAGCCCACGGAGCGCGTCCAACTCTGGCTGGCGCTGCGAACGTGGAGCTTTCAACTGCGGCGTATTTGGCAGCGCGCCGCGAACCTGCTCTGTCAAAACCGAAGCCACTAATGCTTGCGACATCTCGCACTGTCCATGATCAGGCGGCGTCTGGCCGACTGGTGAAAGCACTTGTGGTCAGCGCGGGGCGCACTGCCATAAACACGCGCACCCAACTCTGCTTTATTCTCTTCTGTGAACACTGGACCGAGGCCATGAGACTGACCTGCCACATGGGTCGACCTGTAAACGCTTGTTGAGTTTTCATGGCCTACTCCTTTAACGACGCAACTACGCATCGCATCGTCAAAGTAGCATCGAGGATGGGGCGCTTCAATTATGCGTTGGTAGGGAGGGGGTACTCCTCGAGGATATGATTTATCCAACCTTCGTATATATCCGGCGGGTTTTGCGTCACCGATTGCGGTAAAGCACCGCAAGATAAAAGTTTCTCGCGTTATTCGAGTTGGGAGCCTTGACTTGAACTGACGTGGGCCCTAGGATTTCAGCAGGCCTCTCAGGTTTCCCGCCCAGGCATCGATCTATGAGCCACATCATGCGCAAGTTCGTCGTGCTGGCAATCGCAATGGCACTTCTAGTGCCAGTTACGCTGGCGCAGAAGCCGCCGGCCCCACCGCCTTCGAGTCCGCCTTCCACACCGCCGGGGCGTCCTGTGGCGCCGTCATCGCCAAGCTGGGAGCCAAGTCAGCCGAGAGGCGATCTTGTGATGTTTGTACGGGGACGCGTTGTAACCCACGACGGCACCGCTGTTCCACACGATGTGTCGGTAGAGCGGATCTGCAATAACAAGGTGCGTCAAGCGGTGTATGCATCTCCGGGCGGCGATTTCAGCATGCAATTGGGATCGAGGGCCAATTCTTTTCCTGATGCTAGCAGCGACCCGACTTCACCAAATACCGTGAGTAGCAAAGATTCGTCCATGGGAATTCCACGACGCGAGTTGATGAATTGTGAGCTACGTGCCTCGGCCGCTGGTTTTCGCCCCGGCCTCATTGCCCTTCTGAACCCCGATGTGGTTGGCGGCAGCATTGATGCGGGCGTCATTGTGGTGCACAGAGTTACAAAGGTGGAAGGCATGACGGTTAGCGCCATCCCCGACAAAACACCGAAGAATGCCATAAGAGCTTACGAGAAAGGCGTCCAGGCAGAGAAGAAGGGCAAACTTGCCGACGCATACAAACAGTTTGAAACAGCAGTGGAGATCTACCCCAGTTCCGCGAAAGCCTGGTTTCAGTTGGGCACCGTTTTACAGAAACAAAACCAGAAGGAAGAGGCTCGCAAGGCCTATACGCAAGCTACGGCTATCGACGCCAGGTTCCTGGCGCCATATTTGTCGCTCGCGTCCATGGCCTACGAGACAGGAAATTGGAGCGAAGTCCTTAATCTTACCGATCACATTCTGGATCTTGATCCGCTGAATCACGCCGCGGGCACTACTTACATTCTGGATCTCGATCCGTTGAATTACGGCGACGCGTATTTCTATAACGCGATGGCGAATTACAAGCTCAATAAGATGGACGATGCAGAAAAGAGCGGTCTAAAGGCGGAACACGTCGATTTGCGCAGTAATTTTCCGCAGCTGCATCTTTTGCTAGCGGAAATCTTTACGCGAAAAAATAACTACGGCATGGCGATCTCGGAGCTGGAATCTTATCTGGAGTTAGCTCCAGATGCGAAAGACTCGGATCAAGTACGGAAACACTTGGTAAAATTGGAGAAGCTGAACGGCTCGGCGTCAACCAGCGGAAAACCCGATTAGAGGCAACGATTGCCTCTGTAGAGCTGTGCTTAGCGCTAGCACCAGCGCTCAGTAACGAACGACGGCTGAAAACCCGCCAGCAACCGATCGATCCTATGATCCTGTTGCGCGAGGAGTGAGCTAGCGGGGCACAGCGTAGTTCACTTTTCCGATTAGCGCGTCGCGCGGTTCTTTAAGAATCGTAGCCGGGGCCGGCAGGTGACCCGCAGTCTCTCCACAGCCTTTCCCAATTCCAGAGGCCGGAGGCCACCTCGATCGGCAACGGGAATCCGAGCTGATGCGCGAGCATACAGACCTGCCCGCGATGGTGCGCTTCGTGGGAAAGCATGTAGCACAGCATTTCCACGCCAACCGGCCAAGGCTGAGCCCAGCCGTCTCTGCGAAACTTCTCGATGCGGCCCCCACCATCGCCGAGCGCTTCAGCGAGCATCTCGGCGCAGCGAGCGGCGCTCTGAGCCAATCCCGCGCGGGCCTGCTGCGGCGTGCAGTGCGCGCGGTTGAGCTGTGGCGGAACCTTCAGGTGCGGAGCTGTAAGCCTGACCCACTTCCCGCGGACGTTGTGCATGTGCGTGAAGATCGCGGCAATGGTGCGGGCCTTGCCGGGCGGTTTAGCTGTCCAGGCGGTAGCGTCAAGATGTTCGATGAGAGTTTGGTTCATTCGATCATTGGCGGCAAAGATCTGGACTGCGGCTCGGCCGAGTTGAGTGTGAACCTTGTGTTGACGCGTGGTCACGGCTCCTACTCCTTGACCAATAATACTTCCGGGCGGTCGGCTACTCGGGCATTATCGTCGGACAACGTAGCTAAGTCCTGGTAAGTCGCGAGATGCGATACAGCAGCGAGCGAAAGCGGTTTTTCAGGGACCGTATATTTCCGGTTCCTAATCAAGTTTCTTATAAACAATTTCACAATGCGGATCACCCCTGTGCATGCACCGCGTCTGGCGAATGGCGAGATTTTCTTCGTAATGCCGCCCGAGTCCCCGTCCGACCCCGATTGCTAGAGAGCACATCTGCTGTAAATCAAAACAACCTCGTTCGGAGAAGAGCGCTTCGTCCTGAGCTGTGGTGGGTGGGCTCCGGGATTATTCGAGCGGACCACGGTATGAACCGTTA
This sequence comes from Candidatus Acidiferrum typicum, assembly GCA_025463055.1. Classification (GTDB taxonomy): domain Bacteria; phylum Acidobacteriota; class Terriglobia; order Acidiferrales; family UBA7541; genus Acidiferrum; species Acidiferrum typicum_A. The sequence goes on along the minus strand of JAOAPV010000005.1, from coordinate 55,626 downwards.
ACTCTGTATTTTCAATAACGTCGAGCGATTTCCAACTTGGCGCAAGGAGGTGAGCAGACATTTTGAGCAGCGTCGGCGCTATGAATTCACCAAAGCCTTCAAGGACCTCGGGAACGGTGCGACCCGACATGGAAGCGACGGCCATAACGATCCCATTGATCTCCGCGTCGGGATACTCATTGAAAGCCATGTAGATTTTGCCGCCGACACCAGCATGCTCCGTCACTTGAGTCCACGCCCGTTGGCCATATTCTGTGGAGAAATACTTCTCAAGTTCTGCGAGCACGACGCCATGCATGCCAACGCCTCCAAGTGCGTGAACATCGTTGCACTACCGAGATTAGCAGGTCGCCATTCTACTGCGTAACTGACAGTCGCCTGTCGGCAAACTGACAGTATTCAACTTTTCTTGATGTGCTCACCACGGCTCTCTCGGCTAACCTTCGCAGAAAGTGGACTTTAGGGCCTCCCTCAGATCTCTCTAGCTTTGGAGCAATAAGTGCGCGCTCCTGTGGGGAGTGCGATAGACGAGGTCTGTCTATCCGTACTTCGGTTGAAAGAGTTTTCAAGCGTAAAGAACCCGGTCCGGCGTCGACGTCCGGCCGGAACTGTAAGGAGACAGACATGGCCGGAAATCGTGCAGTTGCATATGTAGGACCTCGCAAGCTCGAGATCCAAAATCTTGATTATCCAAAACTGGTGGACCCGCGGGGAAAGAAATGTGAGCACGGCGTAATTCTCAAGCTGGTGGTCACCAACATTTGTGGCAGCGATCAACACATTTACAGAGGCCGCTTCCCGGCTCCGTCGGGAATGATACTTGGGCACGAGAACACGGGTGAGGTGGTCGAGGTCGGCCGCGACGTCGAATTTATCAAGAAGGGCGACCTTGTTTCGGTTCCCTTCAATGTATCGTGCGGAAAATGCCGTAACTGCCGCGAGCGGCACACCGAAATCTGCATGAATGCCAATCCGGATTTTCCTTGCGCGGCTTACGGTTTTAACCTGGGCGGCTGGCAAGGCGGCCAGGCCGAATACATGATGGTTCCTTGGGCTGACTTCGCGCTCTTGAAGTTCCCGGATAAAGATCAGGCGATGGAAAACATTCTGAAACTTGCCTACCTCTCGGACATCCTTCCCACTGGGTATCATGGATGCGTTATCGCTGGCGTAAGAACCGGGTCCACTGTGTATATCGCCGGAGCGGGACCTGTGGGGCGTGCGGCGGCTGCCAGCGCTCGCTTGTTAGGCGCATCCGCAATTATCGTTGGCGACCTGAACAAAGAGCGCCTCGCGGTCGTAAAAAAAGCGGGCTACGAAATCGTCGATGTTTCAAAACCAACTCCCCTCGCCGACCAAATCGAAGCGATCCTGGGCGTTCGCGAAGTCGATTGCGGTGTGGACTGTGTCGGATTTGAAGCGCACGGCTACGGCCCTGGCGCCGGAGAAGATCCGTCCGCCGTCATCAACGGTTTGTTCGAGGTCGTTCGCTTTGGCGGTGGAACCGGTATACCGGGAATTTACACGGCAGGAGATTCCCAGGCCAGGAATGAAATGGAGAAACAAGGGAGATATCCGCTCGACTTCGGAAAGGCGTGGATCAAATCGCCAAGCGCCACCGGCGGACAGTGCCCGGTGCTCAGATATAGCCGCGACCTGATGGAAGCAATCCTGTGGGGCCGCCTGGATCACCTGGTCGACGTTATGAACGCTCAGGTGGTTTCACTGGAGAACGCGCTCGACGCCTATAAGTTTTTTGATCAAGGCTCGCCCAAAAAATACGTCGTCGATCCGCACAACGTAACCGGGAAAATTACGCCTCTTGCCGCTGCCGCAGCCGCTCGCTAAGTGAGCGATCTCAGCGGGCACCGCAAAGTTTGAATTCAGCTCCAGCGCAGCGTGGTGATGGAATCCGCGGTGAGGGCGATTTTCGCAATCTGGCCGGCGCACGCAACTGTGACGTCTTTCGCGTTGCCCGGATTCGTTAGCACTAGCACGATTGAGCCGTCGGGATTTTTTGCGGCTGCGTGATAGACGCGCGAAGTCGCGGCGCTATTCGGGGTGGCTGTCACCGTTGACGAAGACGCGGGCTGGCCGATCAGGGCGGCGTTCACAGAGGGAAGGTCGCCGTTCGCGTCGTGCGAAGCGACGATCACAGCGCCGCGGCGAAACGCGCGGGCGTGGTGCACCAACGCCCAATACAATCCGGTGCGCGTGATTTCTTTGGTTTGCGAATGAATCTGCACCAGGCCGCCGCAATCGAAGGGGCCGATGTTGGGCCGGCCGCGCTCATCGAGAGCCAGATTCCACATCGTGATACTTTGCGGGCCGTTGGCCAGAATGCCGGCGAAGGTTGCGCCCCACTTGCTCCAGTTCGTCAAATAATCGGGGAACTTGTAATCGTCGCCGCCTTCGGTCCAATGCATTTCGACGTCTGGAAATTTCTGCTTCACGTTGACCATCATTTCCGGGCTACCCACGTAGCCGTGCCAGGCGACGGTGTTCACGTACTTCTTGATGCGGGGGCGCGAGAGTTGATCCAGGGCGCGGCCGAACAAATTGTAATTGTGGTCGAGCGTCCAGATTTTCGTGCCGCTTGGTTCGAGCAGCGGGCCGAGCGCTGCCACGAGGCGCTCCTCGTCCTCTTCCGGCCAGGGACATGCGGGCATTCGGCCGCCCTGGTCGGCGTCGATCTCATTCTGGGTCGTGACCGCATGCACTTTCACGCCTGCCGCAGCGTACTCGTTCACGAATTTCTGAAAGTATCGCGCGTAGGTCTGAATATTTTCTGGACGAATGTTTCCGCCCAGCATGGAGTTGCTGTACTTCATCCATCCCGGAGGACTCCACGGCGAGCTGAACAGAAACAGATCCGGATTGGCGGTGAGCGCGGCTCGTAAGGTCGGCAAAATGTAGTCGCGATCGTGGTCGATGCTGAAGCGCTTGAGATCCGGATCGGCTGGGCCGTCGTCGTAGCTGTATACCGAGGTGCTGTAATCGCTCGCGCCGATGGGAATGCGCCCTATGCTGAGGGCATGTTGATCCTGGCCGAACATCGTGTGCAGGAGGTTCGCGCGATCGCTATCACTCAGGCGCGAGAGCGTGAAGCAGGACGCGTCGGTAAATGCCGCGCCAAATCCCAAGATCGTCTGCGCCGCTTTCGTTGGGTCAACCGTGACGTCGGCTGGCGCAGTCTTTTTCGTGGGCTTCGTCCAGGTGGTTTCCGGCCCGACGGCCAGACGCTTGCCGCTCTTATCGGTGATTTCTGTCTGCGCGGGCTTCGTCGGAGACTGCGCCTGGTTCGCTGCGACTTTGGCGTTTACCGGCATTCCCAATGCTGAAGCTGCCGCGGCACCCACTCCCAGGCCCGCATATTTCAAAACTTCTCGACGTGTTGTCACGCTCGGCTCTCCGTTATCGCTGAATCACTCATGCGGCCTCCAACCAGGGCCGTTGTTTCGCCGGACAGCATACTGCAAAATCGCTCGCCCCACGTTTCTTAGACGCTTGGAATTTTGGAGGCGACGAAGAGGCCGTAGACGAAGTTGCCGGAAGCGAAGCCGGCGCGCATGGCCTGGAATGCCTTCAGATAGGAGACGAAGTGGGCGCCGAGTTTCGCTGCGAGGGCCCAGAAATGTTTGTATTTGATGATCTCGAGACCGAGGTCCCAGGTTTGCTCGCAATTCCGATTTAGAACTTCGCGGTGCATGATTTGCAGGCCGTTGGAGATTAGGAGTTGTTCATAGTCCTCCATTGTTTGGAGTTCGACGAACATGCCTTTCTCGATGGGATCGATAAACTTTCGCGTCTCCGCGGGCGTCAGGTTCTTTTTTTTGAACCAGTCGGTGATTGCGAGGGAGCCTGCCGGCTTGAGGAGTTCGGAGGCAGAAGAAAAGAAGGCCGGGAGGTCCTGCAGGTGGGATATAGATTCCACGGACCAGAGAATATCGAACTGCTTCTGAAACGTCATCGCTTCGGCGTCCATTAAGAGAAATTTCGCATCGAGTCCTTTCGCTGCGGCGGACTGAGTTGCCATTTCGACCTGTACTGGGGAAATGGTTATGCCTGTGACCGTGGTGGCATAGTGCTTGGCCAAATAAAGGCTGCTGGCGCCGAAGCCGCAGCCAACGTCAAGAATGTCGGAGCCGGGTTTTACGTTTGCGAGCTGGGCGAGATGCTCGGTCAGCTGAAGTTGCGCTTTTTCCTTTGATTCGTCACCACGAATCCAATATCCGTGATGAAGGTGCTCGCCCCAAAGTGAGCGATAAAAGGGACTCACGACGTCATAGTGCTCGATGATTTTAGGCTTGTGGTTGGGGCGAGTCATTGCGAAGGCGCGCTAAGCGAGAGACGAGTCAGAGAGATGACGTCATTTCGGGGCGTAGAAGAGGTAATCGGCGGAGTAGGGTACGCGAAGTTCCTGGCCTACGTGGGAGGCATCGCAGCCTGAGGCTGGCGCTTTGCCACCTTTGGTGTTGAGGCGCTGGATTGTAGTGGCGCGGGTGAGAACGCCCGTGCCGTCGTGGCTGACGACGTTGACTAGAAGCCAGGGAATGGAATTGGCGTCGGGCGAGGGCGCATTGGAAACGGCTTTGCCGGTCACGCGGCTGCCGTCAGTCGCTTCCCATGAAGGTCCAGCGAAATGTTTGCCGAAGGGCTTGCCGTCCTTGTCGAAGAGCTGGGCGTCGGGAGCTTTTAGAGTCCAAGTAAATTGCGCGGTGTCGCTTTTGCAGGCGTAGACTTGGTCGCCCTTCGCGTGGACCTGCAGAAGAAGTTGTTCGTTGGGGGGCGGCTGGAGTTCCTTCGGGACTTGTTGTGCGGCGAGAGAACTGAGCAGAACGGTGCTTGCGGCGGCGAGTAAGGTGGTGGCGGATACGAATCCGCGAATGTGGTAGCGCACGGGATGATTCCTCCTGTAGCGGGACACCTTGGGTGCGAAGGGCAATATAACTCAAGTTGGCTAATGTTACGCCGGAACGGTTGTTGCAAGCGACGCGACCTGGGTGGGCAGGTTAGAACCAATCGCTGCGGTAGGCGATCCACCAACTTGCCAGGCCAATCGGGATTGTTGCGATTAGGGCCCACCAAAACGGCAATGCGAAATCGGCGATGAGACCGATGATCGTGAAGGTTATCCAAAAGATTTTGCGCTGCATGAGTTCATTTTAGCAGCGAAATATGTGGTGGACGCGCGGGGCGTTAGCAAATGAAGCGAAAGCCGCAGGGCTGTCCGGCTGCTGCGCGGACCAGGTCGGGGGACTCCGCCCTGCGCTACACGGCGATTAACAGCTCGGAGATTAGTTGACGGTGAAGGCGGCGTCTAGGGTGTAGGAGTTGCCGTCTGGATTGGTGATCACGATTTGCTGCGGGCCGGCGGTTAGAGGCGGAGTTGTTACTGTTAGCGTGTTGATGTCCTTGAAGGTTGTCGCGACGGATTTTCCGTTAATGGCTACGGTGACGCCTGATTGGAAGCCGCTGCCGCGGATTGTCAGCGTGGCGCCTCCTGAGGCTGGTGCGGCTGCCGGGGAAATTGTGCCGATCGCTAGCGGCACGTTAGCGAGTCGCACGACCGTCAGGCCGGAGGTGGTCAGGGCGAAAATTCTTTGGCCGTTTTCGTCGACCGCCAGGAAGCTGCCGCGGAGCGCATCGAGATCGGTGGATAGCGCGGCGAGCGGTTCGGGCAAGAAGATGCGGAGGCGCAGGCGGCCTGAGTGGGTGTCGAGAATGTCGACGCCGCCTTGGATGCCGGTGGCGTGAGGCGCGGCCGGCGGGGGGCCGGTGAGAAATGGTTGATAGAGCAGGGCACCGGTTGGGTGCAGGGTCATACCGGGGACCAAAACTTGAGTGGGAATTTGCTCCAGCTCAGGACTGGCGGCGAGGGCGGTGAGCGTAAGGTTGGAGGTGCGCATTTCTGTGCCGCTGCTCGTGCGGGAAGCGAAAATGGTGCCGTCGGAAGCTGCGGCGATATCGATGGCGGATTCTTTGGCGAGCGAGGTGGTGAATTTATTGGGGGCCGTCGCGGACCATGTTCCGGCGGGGCCGGCGGGAACTGCGTCGTAGGCGAGAAACACGCTCTCGCCCGCGGCGTCTGCTTGGATGAGCGGCACGCCGGTCAGCGTGGTGACCTCTGGCTGCGGGGCGGGCTGCACGGTGGGCGGACTGGCGGAGAGATTTAGTTGCGAGAGGCAGGAACTGCACGCGGCGGACGAGCCGCCTTCGCCGCTCATGGCGACGAAAACGGTTTGAGCGCTCGTGGCGGCGACGCGGGCGGGACCGGAATTCAGGAAGCCAGCCACGCCGCCGACCGGGACGGTCGTGCCTGTGCCGGCATCGGGATTGAAGAGATAAATACTTTGTGCGCCGAAATCGGCGACGACTAACTGCGACGCGTCGGGCGTCAGCGAGAGGCCGCGGAACGCGGCGTTTGGAGGAGGGCCGCCGGGCGGAGTGATAGCTGTGGCGTGGAATTGCGCGGCGGCTAAGTCGAAAACGTCAACATGGTCGGTGGTCGTTAGATAAAGCGACTGGCGCTTTTGGTCGTAGAGAATAAATTTGTACAGGCCGGGCTTGGCGAAGATTTGCGCAGACTGCGTGTACTGAAATGCTCGGGCCGAGACTGTGACGCCTGCCGACGAACTAACGCTCACGTCGGATTGGCCGGGAGTTCCGGGCGGAGTCAGCAACGTGATGCGTTGCAGCGGGAACGGATATGTGGAATCGAGGGCGAGCGAATTAGCAAGAGACGTGACGTCTTCCACTTTTTGCACAGTCGCGGTTGCGCCGGCAATTTTTGAGGTGATCTGGGTCGCGTCGCTGCCGAAACCGTAGCCGTAGATTTGGATTGCGTCGCCGCCGGCTTTCGAACCCGCGTTGGGGAGAACTTCGATAATTTGCGGGCCGTAGCTGAAGGCATCGGGCGCGATGGCGAGCCAGCCGCTTGGGAAATGAGCGGCGAGGGTGACAGCCCCGTTTGTGACGCTTGGCGGAGCGGTGACTTGAATCTGTGTGGCGCTGACCGTTGCGGGTGTTGCGAGCTGCTGGCCGAATGTGATTTGGGCGGTAGATTCGAAACTTTGGCCGGTGAGGATGGTAGCGGTGCCGCCAGTGATGGATCCTTGCGATGGCTGCGCGGTGGGCGCCGATGCAAACGACGGAGTTGAGAAGGGAAGCGTAGTCGGCTTTGCGGCGTCGATGAAGGTGATGCCGCGATTGCTGATGGCGAAAAGGAGCTTGGTTTCATCGGCTTCTTCTATTGCCGAGTGCACGCCCTGGATGGAGGCGTCGGGGACCTGGCCGATGGGCTGCATTGTCCGGCCATCGAAGACGACGACGAGCGGAGGGCCGGCGGCGCTCTCACTGGCGTAGAGTAAATTTCCGTCGCGCGAAAATGCGAGGCCTTGGGCGCTGAAGGAGACTGGCGCGGCGATTTGGTTGAGTGCGGAGTCGAGAAGAAAAAGTTGCGCTGCGCCAGCGGAGACGAACTCGACGGCGAAACGGCTGCCATCGGGATTCGCGGCGACGAGCGGGATTGTACCCGTGCCGAGGCCGTGCGGGCCCGCGATTGCGGCGCCGTTGGCGTCGAAAATTGCCAGTTCACCGCTTGCGTCACTTGCCGCGACGATGATTTTTGTGTGATCTCCGGTGCGCGCCATTGCGCCGAGGCCGTTCTGGAAAAGGGCGGGCTCGACGGAAGTGAGATTTGTGAGTGAGTTTGGCCTGGGATCCCAAATCGCGAGCAGCGATTGCGCAATGGTGGATTGGCGGAGGCGCACCATTATTTTGCCGGTGGACATGGGCAGCAACTCTTCGGAGCGATCGAAGACGCTGTTTGGGATTGGCGAGAGCGACTGGATGGGATAACGCGATTTCACTTTCAGGGTGGTAGTGTCGACCGCGATCGCTTGTTCGGTTGTGGTGCCGACCCAGAGGGTGGCGCCGTCCGCGGAAATGTCGGCGCTGGTGGCGCCGGGGACGGCGATTTGCGCTACGCGCGTTTGGTCGAAGGTTGAGAATATTTCGACGCGGTTCATTGCGCGATTAGCTACGAAAACGTGCTTGTTTGCGGCGTCGTAGGCAATGTGGCGATGGCGCGGTTCTCCTGGCGGATCGTCGAGTGTGGCTATCGCGTCTGTGCGTGCGTAGGCGGTGCGCGGGAGTAAAACGACGGTGCCGACTTGAACTACAAGGGCGAGCGTGGCGTAGTGAGACACGGAGCCGCTACTGCCTTGCGCGGTAATCGTGAAATTGCCTGTTGCAGCGGTGGACGTCGCACCGAAAACGACGGCGGTGTTCGTGCCGGATGCGACGTTGAACGGACTGGAGGGATTCGAAACCACGCCGCCGGGAACACCGGCTAGTGTTACGTGGGCTATTCCCGTAAAGCCGTTTTGGCCGGATACGGAAACAGTGATGGGGGCGCTGGTTGCGCCTTGCGCGACGGAGAGCGAATTGGAAGAGAGTGTGATTGCGAAGTCGGGCGAAGGCGTTGGAGGCGGCTGGACGCTTGCGGACGAGCCACCGCCGCCTCCACATCCAGCGCAGACGAGCAGCAAAGGAAGGAAGATGCTGCCAGACGCGCGGTTTCTTAAGTGCTGCATAGCGCGAGCTGACTCCAACAGCCCATTGGTAATTCTTGCAGAGTAAACCTGCGTTAGATATTGTCAAGTGATTAATATCCGGTACAAAAGATAGCCTGAGGAAGGAAATCGTAAAATGATCGATCACGCCAAGCTGGGGTGCAGCAGTGCTGTACCCCTACAAGGAGGGATGGCAAAGCAAAACGGCGCGGACCGAAGCCCGCGCCGTCTTGGGGAGGTACTCGGAGTTGGGAAAGTTAAATAGTTTTTGCCGCCGGTGCTCCGGCGTTCGCGGTCGCGGGCTTCGCGAACGCGCTGCTGCGGGATTCCTTCTCGGCAGTCTTGTCGATCTCGATAGAACCTTTGAAGTAGGCGCCGTCTTCGATCATGATGCGCGAGGTGGTCAGGTCGCCGACGACCGAGCCATCTTTCTTGATTTCGATGCGATCCTTGGCGCGAAGATTTCCCTTCACGTTGCCGTAGACCACAACTTCGCGGGCAATTACGTCGGCGGTCACTTTCGAAGTGGCGCCGATGGTCAGCTTCCGCTCGTCGAGCTGGATCAGTCCTTCGACCGAGCCGTCGATTTGCAGATCTTCGTTGCCCGTAATTTCGCCTTTCACGTGCAGGCTGGACCCGAGCCGCGCGGTCGCGCGGTCCGCAGTCGCACCCAATGGACGCAAAGCATCTGTACTCACGGTTTTTTCCTCCAAAGTCGACGGAGCGGGCTTCGGCGACTGATTCACTGGTGAATTTTTTTGCTCCGGTTGCGCGGCCTGCGGCCTTGGAGCGGCTTGCGGCGTTTCCGGTTTCTTATTCCCCCACATCGGACCTCCCCAAAGGGACAGCAGCACCCCACGCAGATTTCCGGCCGGGGTAGAGGAAACTCTAGACCTGCGGAATGTACGCGGCAAACAAAGTGTGCCAGGACTGTTCCAGAGAGTTACTAGGCCAGGGCGGACAGCATACACCCTGTACTTGTAACCATAAGAGTGATTTTGCGCGCTATGTAGTCGGCCTATCGGGAACCGGTTGTGTGGCGAGGAAATCTTCGGCGAAGCGCGTGGAGTAGGAATCGAGGAGTTGTTGAACGCGTTCGGCGTTCGGAGATTTGAGGACGAAGCCGGCGTGATGATATTTCGAAATGCGATAGACGATTTCGGGATCGTTGTACGCAGACGTGTCCGGATGCTGCTGTCGAGCCAGCGAGAGAATCACGCCTGCATAGTCGCGGCGTGCGGCCGGAAGTTGGTAGGGCTGCTTTCCGGCACCGACTTCAATACGCGCCCATTCCCGCCAGAGGTTGATGTTGGTGGCTGCTTCGATGACATCAGAGATGTAGGCGCCACCGACGCGGGCGGCGATTTCAATGAAATAGAATTTTCCGTCCGCGTGCGATTTCAGGAACTCAGCGTGGGTGACGCCGCGGAGATAGCCGAGACCTTCAATCACATCGCGATTTACTTCGAGGAGTTTCCTGGTTTCGGCGGCGTCGCGGGGCAAAGTGCGCGTGGTGAATACGCCACCTTGATGTGAGACGTCTAAAGGTGGAGCGCCGTAGGCGTGGGGCTCCGCGAAGAGGACCTCGCGCTCGGAAACGATGCTGTCCACGTGATAGACAACGCCGGGAACGAACTGCTCCAGGAGGTAGAAGGATTGTTGATCGCCGAGCTGATCGAGCCAGGGCCAGAGATCATCGGGCTTGTGAATCTTTTTCATGCCGATGCCGGAGGCTTGCGAGCGCGGCTTCAGCAGCCAAGGAGCAGGGACGCGCTGCATGAAGTCGCGAATCGCCTCGTAATTGAGGACGTGGACGAATTCGGGGACGAGGATGCCCGCTTCTTTGGCGCGGGCGCGCATAGAGAGCTTGTCTCGGAAGTAGCGGATGGTGGTGAGGCCCATGCCGGGGATGCGCAAGTGCTCGCGCAGCGCGGAGACATTTTCCATATCGAATTCGTCGAGAGCGACGATGCGATCGATTGGTTGCGAGCGGGCCATGTAGCTGACTGTGTAGATCAGGTGGTGCTGGGCAATATCCTCTGGCATCAGGAAGACGTCGTCGAGCGCTTCGCGCGGCCAGTCGGCGTCACGTAATTTTTCAACGGTGAGGAGGAGCACGCGGCAGCCCAGGGCCTTGCAGGTGCGCAGGAATTCCTGCCCCTTTTCGTAGGAGCTTACGCAGAGAATGGTGAGAGGGCGATTATCGTTCATGCCGGATGTCTCGAGCGCGAAAATATCGCGGATTATACTGTGGACTCTGCTGCGGGATACAAGAATTGCAGAAATGGGCCGACGCGCTGGGCCCAGGCGGCTTCGTTGTGCTCGGCGCCTTCGACGCGCTGATAGTACAGATCTTTGCCGAGCTGCCAACCTTTTTGCAGGAGGATATCGCGAAATTGCTCGACCTCCTGAACAATCCGCGGGCCTTCATTGGTTCCGATGTCGAGCCAAATGCGCGGTCGTGGCTCCACAGGAGCGGCTGCGGTGAAGCGATGAATGACACGCTGATTCCACCATAGAGAGGGCGACAGAGCGGCTAGACGGCCAAAGGCTTGCGGATGTTTGAGGCCGAGATACAGCGACAATAGTCCGCCTAATGACGAGCCACCCATCCCTGTGACGCGGGGATCAGAAAGTGCGCGGTATTCCCGTTCAACGAACGGCATGACTTCTTGCATGAGGAATTTTGCGTAGCGATCAGCGCGGCCGCCCCCAAGGCGCGGCGCTTTGGTGGGCGTGTACTCAAGGATGCGCACTTTGCCGACGTTGTAGATTCCGACGATGATGATCGGCTGCACGGCGCCAGTGAGAATAAAATCGTCGGCCGTGTGGCCCACATGCCAGTCCATGCCGGGAACGAAGGACGTCGCGCCGTCAAACAGGTTTTGGCCATCGTGCATATAGAGAACCGGGAAGCGGCGGTGCGGCTGATCATGATAGCCGGGCGGAAGATAAACAATGAAGTCGCGCTGATTGCGAAGGAAGCGCGAGTGAAATTGTTCGTGTTTGTGCAGCTCCGGTGCGCTCACGGAACGATCATCACCAATAGATCTTTGGCTTCGACGTGCTGGCCGGGCGCGACGAGAAGCTTCGTGACGCGACCGGAAATCGGCGCGTAGATATTGGACTGCATTTTCATGGCTTCGAGCGTGAGCAACTTTGCCCCGCGTTCCACCGCGTGGTTGGCCTGCACGGCGACCCCAGAGATTATGCCTGCCGTTGGCGCGGGCACTTGGCCGGCGTCGGCGGGATCGGCTTTGGGATGAGCGCGCTCGACAACGCGCAAGGCGCGGTCGCGGACGTTGACTTCGCGTGGCTGGCCGTTTAGTTCGAAGAAAAGGGTACGCGTGCCATCGGGGTGCGGATCGCTAATGGTGAGGAATTTTACGATTAACGTTTTGCCTTGCTCGATCTCGATAGTGATTTCCTCGCCGGACTTCAGCCCGTAAAAAAATGCAGGAGTGGGGAGGACGCTGACGTCCGAGTATGTTTGGCGGAATTTGTCGTATTTAAAAAAGACATCCGGGTACAACAGATAGCTGAGAAGGTCGTCGCGCTGAATTGCGTGGCCGACTTTTTTCTCGAGAGCTTCCTGCTCGTGATCCAATTTCGCCGCGGGCAGGTTGTCGCTTGGAAGGCCGCGGAGGGGGGATGCGCCGCGCAGGATGATTTTTTGCAGCTTCTTGGGCCAGCCGCCCGGAGGCACACCCAATACGCCCGAGAACATCTCGACTACGGAATTCGGAAGCGAGAGATCGTGGTGCTCGTCCAGTTTGAGCAAGTCCTCGGTGGTCATTTCTTTCGCCATCAGAAAAAGCGTCATGTCTCCGACAACTTTGCTCGAGGGCGTAACTTTGACGATGTCACCGAAAAGCTGGTTCACGTTGGCGTACATTTTTTCGACTTCACGCCAGCGGTGACCGAGGCCCATGGCGGCAGCTTGTTCGCGCAAATTCGTGTACTGCCCGCCTGGAATTTCATGTTGATAGAGGCGCGCGGAACCTGATTTGGGAGCGGAATCGAAAGGCAAATAGTAGGTTCGCACTGTTTCCCAATAGTCAGAGCACTCGTTGAGCGCGTCGATGTCGAGCTGCGTGTCGCGAGGAGTGTGGCGCAGAGATTCGACGATGGAGTTGAGATTGGGCTGGCTCGTGCCGCCGCTCATCGAGGCGACCGCGCCATCGGCGACATCAACGCCTGCGTCCGCCGCCTTTAGCACAGAGGCTGCGTTCAGGCCGCTGGTGTCGTGGGTGTGAAAGTGAATTGGGATGGCGAGTTCTTCGCGAAGGGCGCGCACGAGCTGGAAGGCAGCGTACGGCTTGCACAGTCCGGCCATGTCTTTGATGGCGAGAAAGTGCGCGCCGAGTTTCTCGAGTTGCTTGGCCATGCCGACGTAATACTTGAGCGAATATTTTGGGCGGCTCGCATCGAGAATGTCTCCGGTGTAGCAAATGGCCGGTTCGCAGACGCCGCCGGTCTCGAGCACGGCATCAATTGCCACACGCATATTTTCGATGGAGTTGAGCGAATCGAAAATGCGGAAGATATCGATGCCCTGCGCGTAGGCTTCACGCACGAATTCTTGGATGACGTTGTCGGGATAGGACGCATAACCGACGGCATTTGCGCCTCTGAGCAGCATTTGGAAGCAAATGTTGGGGATGCGCTTGCGCAGCTCGCGTAGGCGCTGCCACGGGTCTTCATGTAAAAAACGCAGGGCAGTGTCAAAGGTAGCGCCGCCCCACATTTCGACGCTGAAAAGATTCGGAATGCGTTGCGCTACGGCACTCGCTGTGTCCAGAAGATCGTGAGTGCGCACGCGCGTAGCCATCAAAGACTGATGCGCGTCGCGAAATGTTGTGTCCGTAATGAGTAGACGCTTTTCCTTGCGCGCCCAGGCCGCGAACTTTTTCGGTCCAAGCTTCTGCAGTAACTGCCGCGAGCCGGCGGGCGGTTCGATTCCCGGCACGCTTGGCAGGACCGCTGGCTCGAAGGCTTCAGGAATTTTCTTTCCTTTGACCTCGGGGTTCCCGTTGAGAATTACGTCGCCCAAATAAGAAAGCAGCTTGGTAGCGCGATCGCCTCGGCTTGTGATCCGAAAGAGTTCTGGCGACTCGTCGAGAAAAGAAGTGGTGACTTCGCCAGCACGGAACCGGGGATGGTTTACGACATTTTCCAGAAACGGAATGTTGGTCTTAACGCCGCGGATGCGAAATTCGCGCAGGGCACGATCCATGCGCTGGCAAGCTTCGGGAAGATTAAGGCCCCAAGCGGTCACTTTCACCAGCAACGAATCGTAATAAGCGGCAAGCAGAGCGCCGGCGTACGCTGTGCCGCCGTCGAGGCGAATACCAAATCCCGCGGGAGAGCGGTACGTGGAAATTTTTCCGTAATCGGGCGCGAAATTCTTTTCGGGGTCCTCGGTGGTGACCCGGCATTGCAGCGCTGAGCCGTAGAGCGGCACCTTTTCCTGCTTTGGAAGTGACAGTGGCGGGTCATGCAGATTGCAGTCCTGCGCGACGCGAATTTGCGCCTGCACCAAGTCGATTCCGGTGACCATCTCCGTAACCGTGTGCTCAACCTGAATGCGCGGGTTCACTTCGATGAAGTACCACTTGCCGGCGTCGACGTCGTAGAGAAACTCGACGGTGCCGGCGTTACGATAATTGGCTTTACGCGCGATTCGCAGCGCTGCTTCGCACAGCTCTGCGCGTATGTTTGTGGGGAGACTTGCCGCTGGCGCGACCTCCACTACTTTTTGGTGGCGGCGCTGCACAGAGCAATCGCGTTCCCAAAGGTGCAGCAAATTGCCGTGATGATCGGCAAGGATCTGGACTTCGATATGGCGCGCGCGCGGAAGGTATTTTTCCAGGAAGACGGAGGCATTGCCGAAAGCCGAGCGCGCCTCGCCCTGTGCTTCTTCCAGCCTCGCATCAAGCTGCGCGGCATCCTGCACCACACGCATACCACGCCCACCGCCCCCCATAGCGGCTTTCACGATCACGGGGTAACCAATTTCGCGCGCGATTTTTTGCGCTTCGGCGGGCGATTGCACTGGTTCTTCCGTGCCCGGCAGGACTGGCACCCCCGCAGATGCGGCTAGTCTTCGCGCAGCCGTTTTATCTCCCAACAACTCGAGAAGCGCGGGCGTCGGACCGACAAAAATTATGCCAGCCTTTTCGCACGCGCGCGCGAATGCGGGATTCTCCGACAAAAATCCGTATCCCGGATGAATCGCGTCGACGCTTTTCTCTTTTGCCAGGGCCACGATTCCCGTGATGTCCAGATAGGCTTCCACGGGACCTTTGCCGGCGCCGACTTGATAGGCTTCGTCGGCCTTGAAGCGGTGCAGGCCCAAGCGATCTTCCTGCGAGTAGATGCCGACCGTACGCAGTCCGAGCTCAGTGGCGGCGCGAAAAATGCGAATAGCGATTTCGCTGCGGTTGGCAGCCAGCAGTTTCTGGATGTTTTTCGTCTTTGTCATCAAGCGGTCATCACGGGAGCGAATCAAGGCCCGCGCGAAATTTTACATTTTCGCACGAGCGGGGCGCGATGCCGCAGGAGTTTTTTCAATGCGGAAGGCAAATAAAAGTTATTAAGCGGCGAATTCGCCTAGAAGGACCCCGGGACAGCCTCGGCGGTTACGGGCTGCGGCGTGGCCAATTTCAACTGCTGCAACTCGGCCTCGACCCTGCTCCACTCTTTTGGGTTGCGCTTCGTAGCGTAGGGAGCATTGGGATCGCCGAAGAAGGTCAACAGCTCCGCACGCAACTCCGGCGTCATACCGGCGAAATCTTGCCCGGCCAGCTTATCGAGCAGCTTGGCGTGGGTATCATCGTTCATCCGGTATTTGCCCGGAGGGGTGGGCTCGCCGACATCGAAGTTATTGTTCGGCAGCTTCACGCGCCCCTCGCCCTCATCTTTCAGCAGTTTGCGATAGCGGTCCATCGTGGCATTGAAGCTGGCCTGGAACATGCGCTCGGTTTCCGGCGTCGGTGTCTTGAGCTGGAGCACGCGCAATGGCCCGACTTTTGGCAGCAGCCGATACAGAAAGGCGAGGAACCTGTCCCAGGCGCCGGGCGGCTGATAATCCTTGCCCCATTCGCGCTCGTAGCTGGAGCGGGACAGATTGTAGAGAAACTTCTTGCGGGTGATCCCGGGCACATCCTTTTCGATCTCTTTTTCCTTAAGAGACCAAGCGACGCGTGTGGCCCTGGGGATAAGCTTGCTGACGTCGCGCCGGTAGGAGCCAATCACTTTCGCTTCATTGCTAACCACGTCCGTCAAAGCCAGCCCGTAGGTTTCGCGAAAAGCCTGCTCAAGCAGCGGAGCGGCAACTTGAAAGCCGATAAAGTCGTGATAGCTTTCCGGGGCGTAGCGCTCTTTTGCAACCTCGAGAACGTCAAAACCAAATTCCGTTTTCACATGGGCCAAGGGATCATCTTCGTAAGTGACAAAGTCGCCGTGCTTTTTTCTCAGCTTAGGGTAGAGAATGGGCACCGCCCGGTTTGTTCCGAGCCTATGGCCGTCCGTATCCGCGGCATAGTGGGCCATCGCACCGAGAGCGAAGGCGTATTCGTTTAAATCTTTGGAATCGCGCAGCAAAGCGATGATGAAGTCGCCGCTGCGGACGTAATGTGCCAAGTCGCTCAAGAATTTACTGCCATGCGGGTAGTAGCCCATGTCTTGAATAATGGCGCCGCCGTAAGCGTAGCCATGCGCCTCACGCAGTTCTTCCGGAGTAGCGTCCGGAAAGCGCCTCAGCAATATTGGCTTGATGTTGGCGTCCCACGCCGAATCGATGATGGCTTCATGGGAGAGCACCGAGTACGCCTCTGTGCTCGCGGGCCAAAACACCATGCACGCAAGAATGGCCAGCAGCGCAGAAAATTTTGAGAACAAGTACGCCCCTCCGGTGATTCCTCGCAAGTCAAGCGTCAGTTCGCGTTGAGCAACTGCATTTAGAACTGGAACTGCACAGGAACGCGACCGCACGTCCGAGGAATCATTGCTAGTTTGATGTGTCGGGTCGCGTAAAGGGACGCACGTAGAAGCAGGCGCCGTGACAGAAAATGTCCTGCTTGCCGTCCAGTCGCAGAATCTCGCCTTGGCTCAGTACTTGCGTAGGACGCTGATCACGCGGCCTTGTATCTTTACTTCGTTCGCGGGAACGATGATCGGCGCCATTTCCGAATTCGCCGGCTGAAGACGAATCTTCCCCGGGCCTTCGCGGTAAAATCTTTTTAGC
Organism: Candidatus Acidiferrum typicum; assembly: GCA_025463055.1. GTDB lineage: Bacteria > Acidobacteriota > Terriglobia > Acidiferrales > UBA7541 > Acidiferrum > Acidiferrum typicum_A. The sequence goes on along the minus strand of JAOAPV010000005.1, from coordinate 38,802 downwards.
GTCGCCTCTTCTCCATTGATCAAAGCAACGACGATTTCTCCTGAATTAGCCACCTGCGTTTGCTCGCACACTACGAAGTCGCCGTCCATGATGTGGTCTTCGATCATCGAGGTGCCCTTCACTTTCAGCGCAAAGGAATTTCCACCACGTGCGAAGTCTCCGAGCGAAAGCGTCTCGCGCTCTTCCACCGCTTCCAGCGGGCGTCCGGCCGCGATGCGCCCGACCAGCGGCAATTCCTGCACCTTGCGCTCGATGACCTGATCTTTTACGGATTTTGGCAATTGTAAAATTTCAATCGAGCGGCTCTGGTTGTAGCCGCGGCGAATAAATCCCTTTTTCTCCAGCGTGGTGATGTGCTTGTGCACCGTGGCCAGCGAGGTTAGCTTCATGCCCTTGCCGATTTCCTCGAAGCTCGGCGCGTATCCGTGCTTGGTCTCGAACGCCACCAAATAATCCAGCACTTCTTTCTGTCGTTTGGTCAGGGCCATGGGTGCAACCTCCAATTTCATTGCCGCAAAATCCGCGGCCATTGATCCACCTTAGGCGAATAGAAAGCGAACTGTCAAGCAATTCCTTGGCGCTAATGCCGGAAGTGCAAAGCTCCGCGGGCATCGCCAACAGAGAACGAGCGGCGTGCCGAAAAAAAGATTTCATGCAACCTCAAAGCCTCCGCACACGTCTGTTTCACTAGAGCACATTGCCCGCGCGGCGGACTCTCTCCCCGCCTCGGGCGAGCCGGTATGGTATCCTTACCGTGCCGGCTCGCGGCGGGCGCAAGCAACATCCATCCTGTTCTTTGCACCGCGTCATCCTATTGACTGAGCCGCGCTCCTCGGGGGGAATCGTCGAGGATTTCTCTAAATTGGGGTCAGGCAGTTTATGTCCACACTTATTGATTCTCCGCTGACCAAAAGCCGGCGAGAAAAGATCGACCAGGCAGTGATCCGCTTCGCCGGGGACTCCGGCGACGGCATGCAGATCACTGGTAGCCAGTTCACCAACACAGTTGCGCTGTATGGCAATGATATCGCCACGTTTCCAGACTTTCCGGCCGAGATTCGCGCCCCCGCCGGCACTTTGCCGGGGGTGAGCGGTTATCAGCTCCATTTTTCCTCTAACGACGTGTACACGCCCGGGGACGCGGTCGACGTTCTCATCGCCATGAACCCGGCGGCACTGAAGGTAAACGTCGCCGACTTGAAGGCAAACGGCATCCTGATCGTCAACTCCGACAGCTTCAAGGAAACGGATCTGCGCAAGGCGCAGATGACGTCCAACCCGCTGGAAGACCACTCCTTGGACAAGTTCCGGCTCTTTTCCGTCGAGTTGGAACGCCTGACGCGCGTGGCTCTCGAGCACCTGGGCCTGGACGCCAAGTCCATGGATCGTTGCAAGAACTTCTTCGCGCTGGGGATGTGCTACTGGCTTTACAACCGCTCGATGGATTCCACGGTGCGGTGGATTGAAGACAAGTTCAAGAACAAGCCGCTCTTGGTCGAAGCCAATAAGCTTGCGATGAAGGCCGGTTACTCCTACTGCGAGGCTACGGAAGCCTTTCAGATCAGCTACGAGATTCCCCCAGCGCAACTCGCCCCCGGCGTGTACCGGAATCTAAGCGGAAACCAAGCGCTGGCGCTGGGCTTTATCACCGCTTCGCAAAAATCGGGCTTGCGGCTCTTTCAAGGAAGCTACCCGATTACGCCGGCTTCGGACATCCTGCACGAGCTTTCACAATATAAAGACTTTGGCGTGATGACGTTCCAAGCGGAAGACGAAATCGCCGCGATAACTTCCGCCATCGGCGCGGCTTACGCTGGCGCTCTGGCCATCACCACGACCTCTGGACCCGGCATGGCGCTGAAGACAGAAGCGATGGGCTTGGCAGTGGCTGTGGAAATCCCGCTGGTAGTCTGCGACATTCAGCGCGGCGGCCCGTCGACCGGACTTCCTACCAAGACGGAGCAAGCCGACTTGCTGCAAGCGCTTTTCGGGCGCAATTCGGAGGCGCCCATTCCGATTGTGGCGGCCGCTACACCTAGTGATTGCTTCTGGGCCGCCCTCGAGGCAAGCAGGCTGGCCATTAAATACATGGTGCCCGTCATTCTTCTTTCGGACGGCTACCTCGCCAACGGCGCGGAACCTTGGCGCATTCCCGACGCAGCAGACATCCCGGCGTTTCCGGTGCATTTTGCGACCGAGCCAAACTCGCCGACCGGTGGGTACCTGCCGTACAAGCGCGATCCGCAGACTCTGGCGCGTCCGTGGGCAGTTCCTGGAACGCCGGGGCTGGAGCACCGCATCGGCGGCCTTGAGAAGCAAGACGTCAGCGGCAACATCAACTATGAGCCGCTGAATCACGAGAAAATGGTGCGCATCCGCGCAGCAAAAGTCGCGGCCATCGCGCAAGACATTCCCGATATCGAGCCGACCGGCGACGCGGAAGGCGATTTGCTGATTATTGCCTGGGGCTCCACGCACGGCGCTATTACCGCCGCGGTGAAAGCGCAGCGGGCGGAGGGGCGTAAGGTGGGGCATGTACATCTGCGCCACTTAAACCCGCTGCCCTCGAACTTGGGCGAGGTCATCAAGCGCTACAAAAAAGTTTTGGTGCCAGAACTGAACATGGGCCAATTGCTTTGGGTATTGCGGGCGAAATATCTGGTGGACGCCGTGGGCCTGAATAAAATCCAGGGTCGTCCTTTCAAACAAGTTGAGCTCGAGCAAAAAATTGAGGAAATGGTGGACGCGTAGCGTAGCACGTAGCTGCTGTAGCCCAGGCCTGCGGGCTTGAGGCTGTGCCGAACCGGGGAGAAATCGCAATGAGTACCGCAACACTGCCGCCGCCGCTAACGAAAAAGGATTTTCAGACCGACCAAGAGGTCCGCTGGTGTCCGGGTTGCGGCGATTACGCTATTCTCTCCGCAGTGCAGTCCGTGTTCCCAGAGCTGGGGATCAAGCGCGAAAATTTTGTGGTGGTTTCCGGAATCGGATGCTCCAGCCGCTTTCCGTATTACATGAACACGTTTGGCTTCCACACGATTCATGGCCGCGCGCCGGCGGTCGCCACGGGAATCAAGGCAATCCGGCCCGATTTAGAAGTCTGGGTGGCCACGGGCGACGGCGATGCGCTTTCTATCGGCGGCAATCACACCATTCACATGCTGCGGCGCAACGTGGGAATCAAAGTTTTGCTCTTCAACAATCGCATTTATGGCCTTACCAAGGGCCAATATTCGCCGACGTCGGAAGTCAATAAGAAGACGAAATCGACGCCCTTTGGTTCGGTGGACCGTCCATTCAACCCGGTGTCTCTGGCCATCGGTGCGGAAGCGACCTTTGTCGCGCGTTCCGTTGACGTTTTTCAGGGTCATCTGAAAGACACGCTGAAGCACGCGGCGGTGCATAAGGGCTCCGCGTTCGTCGAAATCTTGCAGAACTGCAATATTTTCAACGACGGTGCGTGGTTCTCACTCACTGACCGCGATGCGCGCAGCGAACACGTAATACAACTTGAGCACGGAAAGCCCCTGGTTTTCGGCAAAAATCGCGACAAAGGCATTCGCCGCAAACCCGATGGCGACATCGAGGTCGTTCCGCTCGGCAGCGGCGTCACCGAATCAGATCTCATCGTCCACGACGCGCATCATCCGCGACCGTCATATGCATTCTTGCTTTCTCACATGGAGCATCGTCCCGGCTTTCCGACACCCATCGGCGTTTTTCGCGCCTGGGACGATCTACCGCGCTACGAGGATGTAATGAATCAACAAATCAACGACGTGATCGCGAAGCGTGGCCCAGGCGACCTGAACAAGATCTTGCATGCCGGCGACACCTGGGAAGTACGCTGAACAACGTGGTCTGAGTTCCCGAGCGTCCCAAGCGCCGTAAACATCCACCATCACAGCCTGAATTGGAAAGGCTTGGCAATTGCCTTGTAACGTTATAGATTAGCTACGCCTTTGCATCCCCTCACGGGCCACCGGACCGCGCAAGGAGATGCGGCGTTTCAATGACGGACATCCCAGCAGTTAAGGAAACCGCCCGCCCAAAAGGTTCGGCGCCGGATTCCCGGCGAAGAGCCTCCAAACCCGCGCGCCCCGACACTCGCAAGACAACCGGAGAGAAAATTCGCGTCTTCATCGCCGCGGAGAATCGTCTGTTACGCGAAGCTTTGGCTCGCGTTCTGACCAAGGGTATCGGCATCGACGTAATTGCTACGGACTCGGCTGCGTTTTTTCATACTGATGCGGTGCTCGATGCCCGCCCAAACGTACTTCTTCTTAACTCTCGCGGAAGTCTCGAGGAAGATTTATCGGCCATTCAGGAGATCCGAACCGCAGCTCCTGCCGTCCGCATACTGCTCATTGGCATGGCTAAGGACGAGCGCGAATTCCTTAAGTGCGTTCGCGCGGGCATCAGTGGTTATTTGCTACGCGACGCTTCCGCGAGTGAGGTTCTGCAAGGCGTGCAAGCCGTGTCCGCCGGAGAGGCTGTCTGTCCCGGGGCTCTTTGCGCTGCTTTGTTCCGCTATTTTGAATCAGAAGCGACCGGCCTTCCCTGCACGAGCAGCAAGCGCCGCATGGGTCTCAGCCGTCGCGAACTACAGCTTATTCCTTTGATCGCGCAAGGACTGACTAACAAGGAAATCGCGAATCATTTCTCGCTTTCCGAACAGACAGTCAAAAACCACCTCTATCGCATGAAGCACAAAATCGGCGCCGAAGATCGCCTGGAAATGGTGCAGCTCTATCGCACGCAGGGGTTTCTCGTCTGAACCTGCCTCGAGGGGCGGACCGACCTGCGGTGGTATGATTTGCGTGACCGCTGTGACTATTTGGGAGCCGCAAACTTACCTTCGCTACGCCGATATCCGCTTTCGCGCCGGCCTCGATCTCATCGCGCGCATCCCCAAGCTTGAATACTCGACAATCTATGATCTCGGCAGCGGCACCGGCCACCTGACCCGCACCCTCGCCGATACCTTTGCCAATTCCAAAGTCGTCGGCATCGATTCCTCCCCCGAAATGCTCGGTGAGGCTCGCCGCGAGTTCCCCGCGCTTGAATGGCGGCACGCCGAGATTACCTCGTGGAGCCCTCCCGCTCCTCCCGATCTCATTTACAGCAACGCCGCCCTGCAGTGGGTTCCTGAGCACGAGAGCTTGCTGCCTTCACTACTGAATAAGGTGCGGCCCGGCGGCGTCCTGGCAATGCAAGTCCCGCGGCACTTTGAGTCGCCTTCACACCTGGGCCTGAAAGAGTTGGTCTTGCAAAGTGAATGGCGCGCCAAGCTGGAACCGCTCCTTCTCGCGCCTATTCCCGCACCCGAGACGTATTGGCGCTGGCTCTCACCCCATGCTCGCAATCTCGATATCTGGGAGACCATCTACTTGCAGGTGCTGGACGGCAAAGACCCCGTGGTCAACTTCATGCGCGGCACGGCCCTGCGCCCTTTTCTCTCTGCTCTTCCCGAACCCGAAGCCACAAAATTTATCGACGCTTTCGCCGACCGTATGGCCGCCGCTTACCCTGCTCAGCACAATGGCCAGACGCTATTTCCGTTCCGCCGCCTATTCCTTGTCGCCCAGCGCTAGTCGGGGAAAATTTTCATAGTCCTAGTACGTGCCCTGACCAAATACCGGGACACCTCTCCTTGTATATCTCGTGTTTTATTTCGCTTACACAAACATTTGTAGTCAGGCGACTTTGGAAGTCCTCGTGCCATCCATATTGTCACCAGCCGGAAGTGATCTGGAGGGAAGTAACAATGCGCTTCCGCGCTATCCTGACTCTAGTTACTCTGTTCATTCTTACCATATTTGTGGCATGCTTATGTGTCGCGATTTCGTCCGACGCGCTAGCCTCTCAGCCGCATAGCAATTTGTTCAAGTCGAAGGAAGCTTCCGAGCACGGTTCAGTTTCCGGAAAAATCTCAGCCATCGGAGACGCTTCCTTTTCCGTCGACGTAAAGAAAAGTCAGGGCTTGGTCACGCTCCAATTCCTGATCGACGACACGACCAAAGTCGAGGGACGACTGGAAGTTGGTTCCACGGCCACAGTGGATTATCGAACTGACGACGGAAACAATATTGCTCTCCACGTAGTCGTGCAGCCGACGAATTCAATACTATAACGGGCGCCATTCGCCCAGCGGATTCGGCACCCTCACGAATCCGAAACAAATCTTCGCTCTTGCCCAAGGGGAAGTTTGCAATGCGCACGACCCTGAAACTCATTTTGCCTCTCATTATTAGCGTGGTTGTAGTGTCTCTGCTTTTCGCCGCTTATCAGGTCCGTACCGAACGCCGCATTTTGCGCAATGACATCTCTCGCCGCGCGGAAATTCTCGCGGAAAGCCTGCAAGAAACTGTCGAGCCGCAATTTGATAAGCAGCTCCCGGACAAAAGCCTGCAACGCCTCGTCGATCGATTCGGCCAGCGCGAGCACCTGAAAGGCGTCGCCATCTACAACGCCAACGGCATCGCCCTTGCAATGACCTCCGGCCTCGCTTCGCTCTTCCAACTTCGGCCCGCCGCTGCCGCTTATGCTGCCGATCGCAACATTGGTTACGGCGAGTTCCTGCGCGTCAACGACACGCCTATTCACGTTTACGCTTTGCCGCTTCACCGCAACGGCCAAATGGTTGGCACACTTGCGCTCGTCCACGACGTGACTTATATCGACCGCCAGGTTGCCCACACTTTGCGCGATTCACTTGTCAACGCGCTGGTGCAAACCTTGTTCATCGCCGGTCTCGCGCTGGTACTCGTGCGCTGGACTCTTACCGGTCCGCTCACCCGCACCGCCAAGTGGCTGCGCACTTTGCGCACCGGCCAATCGCATGCTCCGCCTTCGCTTCCCGAGGGCGAGCTCTTCGATCAGCTCCACCACGAAGTTACGCATCTTGCGCGCGATCTCAACGCAGCTCGCGCCACGGCCGAGGAAGAGGCCCGTCTCCGCGATTCTAACGTCTCATTATGGACCGCCGAACGCCTGCGCGTCAGCCTCAGCAACAAATTGCAAAACAAGCCTCTTTTCGTAATCGCCAACCGCGAGCCGTACATGCACGTCCACAGCAACGGCAGCAATGGCAACGTCCAAGTGATCGTTCCCGCCAGCGGCTTAGTCACCGCTCTCGAGCCCGTGCTCCTCGCCACTGACGGCACGTGGATCGCGCACGGTTCCGGCAACGCCGACCGCGAAGTCGTCGACGCCAAGGATCATCTCCGCGTTCCTCCCGACCATCCCAGTTACACGCTGCGCCGCGTATGGCTCAGCGCCGAAGAAGAGAAGGGCTACTACGAAGGTTTCGCCAATGAAGGCATTTGGCCGCTCTGCCACATCGCGCACACGCGCCCGATCTTCCGTCCTGAGGACTGGATCGCCTACCAGGAAGTAAATCGCCGCTTCGCTGATGCAGCGATTGCGGAGATGGAAGGGACCGAGTCACCCATAGTTCTGGTCCAGGATTATCATTTCGCATTACTTCCCCGCATGATCAAGGAAGCGCGCCCGGACGCTCGCGTCGCGATCTTCTGGCACATTCCCTGGCCCAATCCCGAAGTCTTCGGCATCTGCCCCTGGCAGCGCGAACTGATCGACGGACTGCTCGGCGCCGATCTCATCGGCTTTCATATTCAGTCGCATTGCAACAATTTTCTTTCCACGGTCGATCGCGCCGTCGAAGCCCTCACGGAATGGGACCGCTTCTCCGTGAACCGCCAGGGCCACGTCACTCGCGTACGCCCTTACCCCATAAGCGTTGCTCTTCAGGAAAACGGCCATTCGATCAAGCCGCTTCGCAGCACGAAGGAAGAGGGCGCCGCGCTTTGTAATGAGCTAGGCATCAGCGCGACACTTATCGGGGTCGGCGTCGATCGCGTCGATTACACCAAAGGCATTCTCGAGCGCTTCCGCGCCATCGAACTCTTTTTCGAACTCTATCCGTCCTATCAACGCCGCTTCACTTTTATCCAGATTGGCGCCCCCAGCCGCACCAATATCGAGCGCTATCAGAATCTGCTCGCAGACGTGGCGGCCGACGCCGAGCGCATCAACGCCCGCTTCCAGGCCGGCCACTGGAAGCCCATCCTCTTTCTACAACGGCATCATTCGCACGAGGAAATCGCGCGTTTCTATCACGCCGCGTCGCTATGTATGGTTACTTCACTGCACGACGGAATGAATCTCGTCGCCAAGGAGTTCGTATCCTCTCGTGAAGACAATCTCGGCGTCCTGATCCTCAGCACGTTCGCAGGTGCGGCTCTGGAGCTGACCGACGCTCTGCTCGTCAACCCCTATGACGTCCAGCAGCTGGCCGGCTCTATCCATCGTGCGCTCAACATGCCGTCCGACGAGCAAGCTTCCCGCATGCAACACATGCGTAGCTCTGTTCGCGAACACAACGTCTATCGTTGGGCTGCCAACCTGTTATCCGACCTTACCGATATCCGCATTGACACACCCGACCGGATCGAGTCGAGCGAAACTCTCTCTCGCTGAATTTTTGAATCTTACGTTGAAGAACGCGCCGGGAGACAAGCGCGCCGGGTTCGCAGCGAGGTTTAAACCACTCCGGACGGAAAAACTGACCCTATCTCCGCCCGGCCGCTGCTGCCACCAGATTCGGGAAAAACGTCTTGCCGCTCAACACAAGGCGCACTGCATCGACCAAGTCCTGACTCGCTCGCGACTTCGCCACATACCCCGACGCCCCAGCTTCCACAATCTCGCGTATCACTTCGTCGGAATCATGCACGGTGAAGAACAATACCTTCGCCGCTTCGCGTTCCCGCCGAATTTGCAGCGCCGCTTCAATCCCGCTAAGCCCCGGCAGATTCACGTCCATTATCACCAAATCTGGTTTAAGGTCCGTGCTCTTTCGCACCGCTTCCGTTCCTTCGACTGCCTCGCCGCACACCGCCCATTCATCATGACTTTCCAGCAGTCCCCGCAGCCCGCGCCGCATCAATTCGTGATCGTCCGCAATCAGAATCCGTCGGCGCGCATCCTCGGCGGAACGAATCGCAAAAGTCAGCGATGTTTGGTCGATGTTTTCTTCAGAATCCTCTTGTGCCGCCTTCTTGACCGGCAGCGTCGCCGTTACACGCGTCCCGGTGGTCGCAAAATCAACGGTCAGTTCGCCGCCCAATTGGTGCAGGCGCTCGCGCATTCCGGGAATGCCCACTCCAAGCGGCGCCGGGCCGTCCAGCCCTGCCCTCGCCGTTCCGGATTTGTTCCCGCGGCCGTAATCAATAATTTCGAGCCGCACTTCTTTCGCGTCCTTCGAGATCTTGATCTTTGCCGACGAACTACCGGAGTACCGATGCACGTTCGTCAAGCTTTCCTGCACCACGCGAAACAGCGTCGTTTCCGCATCGATGGGAAGGCGGGGGATGTCGTCCCCGATGCTTACTTCGAGCTTGATGCCGCTGCGCTTCTCGAAACCCTCCGCGTACCAATGCACGGCCGACGCCAACCCGCACTCATCCAGCAACGGTGGATGTAAAAGGTAAGACAGCGTCCGGATTTCCTCGCCAATTTGGCCGACAATTTCCCGGCTCTCCTTGACGGACTCCTTGGCTTCCGGTTTGCGCTGCTCCGTCAGCCTCGCCAAACGGTCCAGCGACATGGATAGCACCGCTATCTTCTGTCCTGTCACGTCGTGTAGGTCGCGCGCGATCCGCCGGCGCTCTTCGTCCTGCAGCTGCAACAGCCGCGCGGATAATTGCCGCAGCGACGTCTCCGTTACCCGCAGTGCCTCGTTGGCGTCCACAATCTCCGTAAGCTCCGTAGCCACCGCGCAAATCGCTTCCAGGCCCAGTTCGTGGTTGGGGCTCAGCGTTAAGCGGATGGTCCGGGGTTTCCCGTGCTTTCTCTGTAGCCGGATTTCGCCGCGCGTGCTGGCCAGCCTGGCTCCCAGAATCAGCGTTTTCAAAAATTCGGCGTCATTCCCGGTAACGAAATTGTGCAGCGGCGCTCCGATGAATTTCTCGAGCGGCACTCCGAAAAACGCCGCGAAGCTCTTGTTCGAATACAGCACCGTGCCATCATCGGAAAGCGTGGCCGCGCCTTCATCAATAGTCTCCACCAGCAGCCGGTACGGATGTTCCGCGCCCTGCAAGGTAAACACCTGATCCCCTTGCGCGCCAGACACTAGCACCGCATCCACCTCGCCCATGCGGATGGCACGCAGCGTTTCCTCGAGCTCCTGCACTCGCGCCCTCAACTCCTCGTTCGCAGTTGAAGAACTAGTTCTCTTTAGCTTATTCACTGCTCCCACCCCTAAGCAATTTTCAGATCCAGGCCTACCAACACCCGATCTGCATTCGAAAAGTCCCCCACCAGCCGCCGCAGCGGCAATGGCAAGCTCTTGATCAGCGTCGGCGCCGCGATGATTTGATTTTCAGAAGCCAAGGCCGGCTGCTGATAAATGTCAATTACTTCCATATCGTATTGGCCCTTGAGGTGTTGTTCGCAAAAGCGTTTGAGATTTTCTACGGACTTTACGGAGCGGGGAGTCTGGCCCGTCACATACAGTCGCAGAAGATACTTCTTCCTTCCGGATTCTTTGCCATTATGGTTCTTCGCGGATTCCTTGCCGCTATTGCCCGCTGCGTCTTTGGTCCGCTTCACTCTGCACCCGCTTTGTCCCTTAGATCCAGTCCTACCAGCACGCGGGTGGTGTCCGACAGATCGCCGATAATCTTCCGAATTGGCACGGGCAATTTCCGCACAAGAGTCGGAATCGCCAGGATTTGGTCGTTCTGCGCCAATTGCGGTGTCTTCACCAGGTCGATTACTTGCAACTCGTATTGCCCGTCCAAGTGCTCTGCGCAAAACTTCTTCAGGTTCGCCAGAGCCACAAGTGATTTTGGCGACTGCCCCGCCACGTAGAGTCGCAGCTCTAAGAACCGCCCATTGCCATTTGCACTCGGCTTTTTCGACTTTACGCCCGTCCTAGCTCCCATGCTCAACCTCCACTTTCCCGTTTCTGCCTCCTATTTTTCCCCGGCGCGCTCCGCTTCGAAAACTCTCCATTTGCAGCATGTCTTCAGACAGCTCGCGTTCCCTCCGCGCGTCCTGCTGTTTCACCAGCGTCGCTCGCGTTTCTTCCTGTGCATATTCCAATCGCAACGCCGCGATCTGCGCCTCGAGTGCCTTCCGTTTGCCACTCAAGACGCGCTGCTGCTCCTCCGCCGTTTGCTGACGTTGCAGGTTCTCCGCCCTCTCGCGTGCCTCCTGCGAGATCCTCGCCGAGCCGGTCAGCATCGTACCGTTACCCACGTATACTGGGAGCAGATGTATCCCTTCCTTGGACATTACAAACTCGCGTATCTGATTCGAATTCGCCATTCCACGTGACTTCAGCACATGCAGGCATCGATTCCTCTCGCCGTTTAGCTCCACATCCCGCGCGAAAATCCATGTGTCGATCAGCGAAGAGATGCCCACGTCGGTCTCCTCGATTTCCTTGTTTCGCCCGGTCGTCAGCGCCGTAAAAAAGCCCGTGATCTGCTGCATCTTCAGGTAATCGATTAGCCGCATCAGCATGGAGTGCAGTTGATCCCTGCCGCCCGTCATTAAACTCGTCAGTGGATCGATTATCACCGTCGATGGCTTGTGCTGCTCCACCAGTTTATGAATTTGGAGCAAGTGCATTTCCAAACCGCTTTGCGTTGGCCTCCACGCTTCAAACCGCATTAAACCCTTTCTCACGTGCTTTTCCAGATCGACGCCGATAGACCGCATGTTGCGCATCGCTTGCGCCGGAGACTCTTCCAGCGCAATGTACAAACATCGTTCGCCATTCCGGCAGGTCTCCTGCGCAAAATGGGCTGCCATGCTGGACTTTCCTGTGCCCGCCGTCCCCGAAATCAGGATCGAAGATCCCCGGTAGAATCCCTTCCCCTCCAGCATTTCGTCCAAATCTTTGACGCCCGACGAAATCCGCTCGCTCGAAACCTCGTGATTCAATTTCATGGAAGAGCTAGGCAGCACGGAGAAACCGCGCTCATCGATTAGGAACGGGACCTCGTCCGCAACGTGAGAAGACCCCCGGTATTTCACCACCCGCATCCGCCGCGTCGAAATCTGATCTGTTACCCGGTGGTCGAGAAAAATCACGCAATCGGAGACGTATTCTTCCAAGCCATACCGCGTCAGCGTCCCTTCGCCCTTCTCCGCCGTCACCACCGTTGTCAACCCGTGATCCTTCAGCCACCGAAACAGCCGTCGAATCTCCGCGCGCAGCATCCCCGTGTTCGAGAAGCCGGAAAAAATGGCCTCCAACGTATCCAGCACCACGCGTTTCGCGCCAACGGACTTCACCGCGTGCTGCATCCGGATGAACAATCCCTCCAAATCATATTCACCCGTCTCTTGTATTTCCGAGGGCTCGATGCGTACATACTCAAGCACTAATTTCTTTTTGGCCGCCAGTTTCTGTAAATCGAATCCCAGCGACGCCACGTTCTTGCTCATCTCCTCCGAAGTCTCCTCGAAGGTCATCAGCACGCCAGGTTCATTAAAGTCCGTCGCTCCGCGCACCAGAAATTCCAGCGCAAACATCGTTTTCCCGCAACCGGGACCGCCGCACACGATAGTGGGACGCCCCTTGGGCACTCCACCATTTGTCACTTCGTCGAAGCCCACGATACCCGTGGGCGATTTATCCAGCCGCTTCATCCTAAGGAAAGCCTTTCCGTTTCGATTCTTGGCATTGCTGATATCAAGGGGTTACAGTGTGAAAGAGCGTTCGTGACTTCGAAGAAGCCGAGCTTTGAGCGTTCACCCCGAAGTTGTCATATTATCCGCATCCCGTCGTCTCGGACAATGCCAGTTCGCCGAAAAACCGCATTTTTCTTGCGAATTCTGCGTAATCTCTACAGTAAACCCTGTATGGACGCGCCCTGTACCCATGTACGCGTTAAACTCTCGCTCTGCACGTTCCCTCAATCTGCCCCTTTTTTCGCAACTTGCCTCTTCCCCTAGGACATCCAAGTTGACGAAGCACAGACCCTCCAGCCCTCTGTTCCTTGATTCTCAAATCCTATTTCCCAAGGAGTACGCGAACCATGAAGCGTTTCGCATATCTTTTCCTTTTAGCGGGCTGGCTTGTGCCTCTCGCATCAGCTCAAGAGACCGAACATTTTCAGTTCGGCGTCAACGCTGATTATTTGCGCCTGTCCCAGACCGACACGAACTTTGCCGGCGTCGGCGCTCGTCTCGGTTTCTTGGCTTTTCGCAATATCAAGCTGGAGGCTGAGCTCAATTACGATTTCGATCAGGCCGTGACGGATGGTTTCACCAACACCGCAACCGGCTCCGTCGCCATTCACCGTACGGGCATCCGCATCTTGCACGGCGAGTTCGGGCCCAAGGTCAATCTCGGCGAACACTGGCATGTCCACCCGTTTGTGCAACTTAAGGGAGGTTTCATAAACTTCAACTTTAGCAATCGCGCCGCGACAGTCGGCAACTTCGTTACTGCTGTCAGCAACCTTCGCACTGATAACATCTCGGGCGTCTTTTACCCTGGTGGCGGCCTTGAGGGGCATCTCGGACCTATCGGTGTGCGCTTTGATATCGCGGACGAGATCTATTTCGCTCACGGGACCCACAACAACTTGCGAATCTCACTCGGCCCATACATCCGTTTCTAAAGTGCGAAGCGTAACGCTCAGCGTTAACTCCTTTGACGTGAGTTCAACCCTCGGCTCTCCTCGGAGCCGAGGGTTTTTTCTTTATTTTTCCCTGCTCAATCCTTTTAAGTTCAAGCTAGAACGTGAGCTCTCATAGCAGCACGGCGAAGTAGTCACTATGTGTGCCAAGCCAGCTACGCGGAAGTTGGGTTAGATCCACATAGAACTTTCTCAGGTTTTGGCGTCATCAAAGGCATGCGGCATCAGTGCTCCTAATCCATCCTCCTACGGCGGTTTGGAGTCGGACGGAATTTCGAGATCAAGAGGCAAAACGCCTTTGCTAAAATTGGAGGTGTCACATGGCGCGAAACGTTGCCGATGTGATGTGGGAAATGCTAGAGAAGGCCGGCGTGGAACGGTGCTATGGGATTGGAGACGCGCTGAATCCCGTAATTGATGCGCTTCACCGCAATGAAAAGATCGAATTCGTCCATGCGCGCCATGAAGAATACGGCGTCTTCGCGGCAGTTGCCGAGGCGTATTTCACGGGCAGACCGGTCGTCGTGTGCGGCACTGCGGGCCCGGGAGTCACACACCTATTCAACGGGCTGATGGACGCGAGGAAGGAAGGCGCGCCAATCATTGCGATCGCGGGGGACGTGGAAACAAAGCTGATCGACACGGCTGCGCTCGAAGAGCTCAACCCGTACAAATTTTTCGATACCGCCTGCCTCTAGGTGCCCGTCGTTCAAATCATTCTAAACAATGAATCGCTCGACTTCGTCAACATCGAGCAGCGAGAGGCGGGTTGGTGCCGTTTGGCGTCGATTTCAAGAATCCTAATTTTGCGAAAGTGGGGGAGGCGATGGGCGCGAAAGGCATTCGGCTCGAGGAGCCCGGAGATGTGAAGGATTCGCTCGCTGCGGCGCTGGCGCACAAGAATGGGCCCGTTGTTGTTGATGCCGTCGTTGATCCATTTGCGCTTTCACTGCCATCGCACGTGCCCTTTCACACCGCAGAGAGCTACACCCTGAGTCTCGCCAAGCAGGTGCTGTCAGGCCGCATGGACTCGGTCATCAAGACTATCGAACACAATATTCGTCTGGTCTGAGCACGCGAGCGCAAAGGTATTACTTTGCAGTTTTAGCCGGATACTCCGTGTGCAGCGCCGAAAGGTCCGCCAGCATCACCGGATGAATCTGTGCCACCAGGTGCCCACTTTGCACCATTTTGTCTCCATTCACGATCTTCTTCGCCTCTTCGATTGACGCCGCGTTGATGATCGCCATACCGCGAATCCTTCCTTCGTCGAGCGCCGGTCCCACCACCACAAACTTTCCCGCTTCCACTTGCTCCCGAATGTATGCAAGATGCTCCTGCATCGCCGGGTCCGCAAACTGCACCGGTATCCACTTCTCTCCTTTTTCCAAGACACAAAGAAAATATGGCTTCAGATTTTTCGGAATATTCGCGCCCTGCGGAAACTCTCCCGGCGTCTGCGCGATTGCCGCTCCAGCCAGCAGCAGAACAAGAGTGAACAATGCAGTCCTGATCGACTTTCCAGTAATGGCCATTGGTCTTTTTCTCCTAATTCAAAGCTTTCGCAAAATTCTCGAGAATAAACGTCCATCCGCCAGGCGAATCCACTCCCGTGCGCAATTGCTCCCAACCTGCGCCATGGCGCTCCAATCCGCGGTGCTCGAGTTCCACGCGCGTTTTTCCCGCGCCGTCGGCAATAAATCGGATCTCCACTTCGCTGGCTCTCTCGGGATTCGGGTCAAACTTCCAGTCCGCTTGCAAATGCCAGGAAAACGCCATGCGATTTGGCGGCTCCCAAGCTAGCACCCGTCCCCACTCGCACTCGCTTCCGTCCGCCGCGCGTTCGAACCATCGGCCTCCCGTCCGCGGCTCAACCACTACCTCCGCAAACGGTTCTTTGCCGATGTGGTGCGTCGCCGGCCACCACGCGCCCATCTCTTCTGTAAACGCCGTAAACGCACGCTCGATTGGAACGCTAACGTTTAGTGTTTTTCGGACGCTGTTTGCCTTTGCTGCCATGGGTTCGGCCATGCTGTGCCTCCTGTTTGTTTTCCGCGATCATCTGAAACGCGGCCAAAGCTTGCTCCCACAATTTGTCAAAGTGCTCGCGAAGCAGGGCAATCCCTTCGGGATTCACCTCATAAATGCGCTTCGTGCCCGCCTTGCGGTCGCTCACCAGCCGTGCATTCTTCAGCACGCGCAAATGCTGCGAAACCGCCGGCCGGCTGACCGGCAGAGTTTCCGCCAACTCACCGACTGCCAGCGGCCGCCGCACCAGGCTTTGGAAAATCGCAAAGCGCGTGGGATCGCCTAGCGCCTCCAGCCCTGCCTGTACGTAAGTCTGCACGAACGGTAAGCTATAGCTTACTGATGCCATTGGTCAAGAGGAAAAATGAGGAGCTATTAGCGGAGCTCCAGAATTGTCAGCGGTGGGTCTGGCTGCTTTCCGCGGCACAGCATCTGTGTCAATTTGCGACCGGCACTAAAGCCACCCTCCCGGACAGGTCCGCCCTCCTCACCCTGTCCGCCCGCTGGTCCCCCGGTCAGCCATTCAGAATAAAGCACATACCCCGTACTGGACCGATTTGGCTATTGCCCGCGCTGGCCCGAGTCTTTAGAATCTGTCTCAGCCTGAGAGGATGTGTTCCTTTCAGGTACAGTGCAATAGAATCTTTTACCAGCTAAGTAGCGTCAAATGTGCGGTCCTCCTTTTGGCCGACGGGGTGCAACGAAGCTGAGCAGTTCGACTTAGTTTTCTCGATGCTGTTTTGCAGAGAGAACGGTTTGCGGTAATGAAGGTTGACCAGGCTAACATCCTGGGATACAAACAGCCTTCACAAACCGAAGCTGAGTCGGGCAATAAAGTTTCCGGAGCCAATGTGAAGCAATTGGGACGTGTTTTCCTAGCCGCACTCCTTGCTGTAACGATCGCAGCGCCCATGCCAGCCGCGCCTGCTGCGCGCAGAGCTTCGCTGCATCGTGTCTCGCGTTTTCGAGGCGTCCCGACCTTTGCTGACTCCACGCTCGCCGATATCGGCACCTTTGACGATCCTATCGTCCGCGCCGCCGCCGTGGAAGGCCTTGGACGCTACAACGGCGCTGTCGTAGCCGTCGATCCCAACACCGGCCGCATTCTCACTATCGTCAATCAGAAAATTGCTTTCGGCTCCGGCTATATTCCGTGCTCCACCATTAAGCCCACCGTAGCGCTTGCTGCTCTCGAAGAAAATGTCATCACTCGCGACACCATGCTTAAAGTGGGCCGCCGCAAGTACATGAATTTGACGGAAGCGATGGCGCATTCCAATAACGTCTTTTTCGAAGAGTTGGGCCGTCGCATGGGTTTTGACACCGTTTCGCGTTACGCGCGCCTGCTCGGCCTGGGCGAACTCGCCGGCTACAATTTGCCGGAAGAGCATCCGGGTTCGTTCCCGATGCAGCCGCCCGCGCATGGCGGTATTGCGCGCATGTCCAGTTTTGGCGAAGGAATTCAGATCACCCCATTGCAGTTGGTTTCCGTTGCCGCGGCTTTTGCGAATGGCGGGACTCTCTATTATTTGCAGTATCCGCGCACTGCCGATGACATTCAGAATTTTGCGCCGCGCGTAAAGCGCGATTTGAATATTGCGACGGTTCTGCCGGAAATTCGCGAAGGAATGCTTGCCGCGGTTCTGTATGGCACGGGTAAGCGCAGCTTCGACAGCGGCGGCGACGAAATGCCGCTGGGCAAGACCGGAACTTGCAACGATCCCACTTCACGCGTGGGCTGGTTTGTCACGTACGCGGATGAAGCGCATCCGAAAATCGCCCTCGCTGTGTTGCTGCGCGGAAGCTCCCGCCAAGTGATCGGCCCGACCGCGGCGCTGGTCGCCGGGCGCATTTATCGCCGGCTGCGTGAACAAAACTATTTCGCGGCGCAGGCGCAAGCCCGTCGCGCCGAACTGAAGCTGCTCTCCACCGGCAAATAAACTCGCTCATAAGGCAGCCGGCTCGGTAATCTCGGCATCATTCCACTCGGCGCGGCTGTCTCATTTCACTCAGCCTTCCCAGCTCATTTCACCGAGCACGACCACTCATTCGTACGATTCCTCATTCGACGTATTTCTCACTCAGTAGATGATGGGAAGCTTTGAGAAGTCGGTCGAGGCGTGATCGGTTACGCGCAGTACCAGCAAGGTGCGGTCATCGCCAGGAGCGAATCCGCCGCCTCCGTATTCATCCGTCGCATCAAGGATCCTGTCGCAAATTTCTTTTGCAGAATCTTTTGGCGAAACGCTTTTGAGAACGGCGGTGATCCCCTTTAAGCCGAATTCCCGCTCCTCGGCGTCTTCCGTTTCGAGGATCCCATCGGACGCGAACAGGACGGTGTCGCCGGGGCGAAGATCGACGACAACTTCGTCGTACTGCGTATCGGAGAAAAGCCCGAGCGGAATGCCAGAGGCGCAGATTTGCTGCACGTTGCCATCGCGCAGCAATATCGGATAAGGCGCGCCGGCATTCGCCAGCGTGAGCCGGCGCTCGCCTGCGTCGTATACGGCGAAAGCCATAGCGATAAATCGCGCGTCAAGGCGCGCCCCGTGCAGACGTCGATTCAGCAATGCGAGCATTTCCGGTGGCGGGCAGGGATGCTCGACGATGTGCTCGCGCATTGTGCCAATCGCGAGCGAACCGAACAAGGCGGCGGCGGTGCCTTTGCCGGAAACATCGCCGAGCGCGACAGCGAGCCGGCCCTTACCGTAGGGAAGAAAATCGTAGAAGTCGCCGCCCAACGCGCGTGCGGAACAGTAGCCGGCAGCTAAATCCAGACCGGGCACTTCGCGAGCCCCGCTAGGAAGTAGCTGGCGCTGAATTTCGCGCGCGGTAGAAAGATCATCCTGCAGACGGCGCTCCGTCTCGCGGGCGTCTTCGTAGAGGCGGGCGTTTTCGAGCGCGATAGCAACATATGAGGCGAGCGTCGCGAGCATGCGCTCGTGCTCTGCCGTGAACGCGTGCGTTTCCGCACTTTCCAAGTCTAGGACGCCGATCAAGCGATCCTGTATCAACAGCGGAACGACGAGTTCGGAGCGTACGGCCACACCCGTGTCCACTTCGCAGCCGATGAAGCGGGGATCGGTAAGCGTGTCTGCAACGCGCACGGCACGGCGCTGCCCCGCCGCGGCGCCGGTAAGCCCTTGATGGAGGGGAATGCGCGTGCGCGCCGGGATGGAATCGCCATAGCGCATGACGAAGGCGCTTTCGAGATGCTGCGTCTTTTCATTCCAGAGCATGACGCTGAAAACATGATAGTTGACGAGTTTCTTGACGCGCTGGGCTACGCGGCGCAGGAGTTCTTCGCGGTCCAGAATGGAAGTGATCTCGCGGCTAACTTCGTACAGCAGAGCCAGAGTGTTGGCCTGCTCGGGGTAGGAGGTGAACAGACTCGCAGGAACGGGGTCGGCGTCGCCTATGAGCGGAAATGGGGCGAGTTTGGCGGATTCATCCATGGACCTGGGACCGCTGACCTTGAAGCGATGATAGTTGGATGTACGGGAAGCGTCTACGTTGCGCGGACGGAGAGACGGGAAAAGCCGACACAAAGGGAAAAAGATAACGCGGAGACGCAGAGAGCGCAGAGCTTTGGCAGAGACACCCCAGCCCACCCCCCGTATTTTGGCAAAAGAGGCTGCAAGCCATTGAAAACAAAGGGAGCGAACGCGAAAAAGAGAGGCAAGAGAGAACAAGAGGCGGCAAGCTGCTGAAAAGATACGGTTTGCCACCCCTACCGGGTCGGGGCAGGCGCCGACGTAGAGACGCAGGGAAAAAAAACGTCGAACAGGGATGTTGGAGGGGCACACCCCGGGGCGATTCGGATGAATATGAATCCAAAAGGTTTGCGGGAAAAGCGATTCGTAAGGTTGTGAAAAGAAAGGAAGCGATAAAGTGCGTAGCGCGCACCCGCAGAGAAAGACTGGCTGACGGAGAAGGACCGACATCGAGAAACTGTGCGGGGACACGCTGAAGCATGGAGAACGCTAGCACCCGAACGTGACGTAAGCAAGAAATATACATTGAACGGTCGAAATCTCGGGCTGAATGGGGATGTAGAGAGTTGAATGGTTGGAGCTCGATTGAGGGTAACGACGGACGAAAACCGCCCATGACCACGGGGGGCAAAGCGCAAAGCAGCGACCGGTACTGCCGCTTCGTTTGACTGCACACTGCAGGGATTCTTTGACGAAACAGGTTAGCTAGCGCGGATGTCCGATGCGTGACTGGTCGGTGATCTTCGCCGCGACTTTCGCAGGGGGAGTCGCGCGGCTCGCGGCAATGAGTGCGCGGCTCCCGGTCCACACCAACTGCAATCCCGCAAAGATTGCGATAGTGGCGACCACTGTCTTCAGCTTGTGCGCGGGAACTCTGCGTGCCAGGAGGCATCCGGCGACGACACCGGGAATGCCTCCCACGAGCAGTTCGACAAGCACCGGGCTATTGATGGAGCCAAAGGTCCAGTGAAATGCGCTGCCGATGACCGCCAGCACCAATCCGAAGAGAATATCCGTTCCCACGACTTGCGCTGGCGTCATTTCAGAATAGTTCAGCAGGAGAACCGTCCCGAGCGCGCCGGCTCCTGCCGACGAGAATCCCGATTCCACTCCAATCGGCAAAGCGAGCCATGGCAGCCAGCGATGGTTTTTGCCGGCGAAGCTGGGGTTCTGCACACGCCGTATAAAAGTGATGCTGGATGAGGTCGCCAAAAGAACACCGAGCAGCACAATTACGAGCGGGTTCCCCGCATCGCGATTCAACAAACGAAGCGCCCAAATGCCGACCAGAAGGCCGGGAACTGCTCCTTGCAGCAGCAGCCAAAGGTAACGCGAGTGAATCTGCTTCCCGAACAGATAAAAAGGAGCGGCGATCAAGCGCAGTACCCCGGCAAACAGGAAAGCCGTACCAACAGCTTCCCCCGCGGTGAGGCCGACGATAAGCATCAAAGCTGGAACCGTAAAGCTGCCTCCACCGATTCCGGTCAACCCAACGGCGGCCGCGATCAAGAATCCAATGAGGAAGTTCATCTTTCTTCTCGCGCGGAGAAAGTGTGAATTCCGCATTCCAGCTTCGTTCCACCCCAGCGGCCGGACCTGGGATTATTCGGATCGGAGGGTAGCGCCGTGCACGGCTGGCATCCGATACTCAAATATCCTTCCTCGTATTGCGGAAGGGACGGTATTCCGCTCGTATTCACGTATTGCCATACCTGCTCCCACGTCCAATCGGCGAGCAAGCTTACTTTCCACAAAGTTTTTCCTGTCGGTAGGCGGTGCAGTTCGAGCTTCTTCAGATTTTTTCGTGTGGGCGATTGCTCGCGGCGCAATCCGGTGAACCAGACGTCAAACGGTTCAAGCGCACGCATCAGTGGTTCGACTTTACGCAATTGGCAGCACCGCGTTGGCTCGCTACGGTACAAAATGCCGAATGCGGACTCCTGCTCCTCGACGGTTTGCGTTGGAAGCACGTTGATGAGATTGAGCGACCACTGCCGCGTCATTCGGTCGCGATATTCGTAGGTCTGCGGAAAGTGATATCCCGTATCGAGGAACAGCACCGGTACGTCCGGCACTTTTTTCCTGAGGAGATGCGCCACTACCATGTCTTCCGCTTGAAAGCTGCTTGTCAGGCACACTTGCGGGCTCTGGTTGGCCGTGAGCACTGTTTCGAGTGCTTGCCCGGGTTCAAGACTTTCCAGTTCGTGCGCGATGCGATCCACTTCCATTTAGTTGACCTTTTCTTGATTCTCTTCCGGCATCGTGAGTCGCAAGGAGTCCGCCAGCGCTAGGGCGCGCCGTAAGACCTCTTCATCGTCGAAGGCTTCGCTTTCCCCAGAAAGGTCTAGCAAGCGGGGCATCATCTCAGAGGCGAGCCGCTGTTTCGTGTCAGTATCGAGGACGTGTCCGGAGTAAATAGAAACAGCTCCGATCCTGTGCGCTGCGCGGATAGCGTCCAAGAGCACGAAGGAAGACTCTTCCCGATCGTCTAGATGCAAAACCTCGAAGCCTTGATCAAAGAGGGCGCGCTCCAACCGGTTAGCGAGGGAAGGCTTATCCTGCAACAAGATGGTGGCCGGGTAGTGCCCGTGGCGCGCGTAGCGCTCTTGCGCACTAACACGTTCTTGCGGCGTCCTTGGAGACGCGACTTCTGGCGCCTCCAACCGTCGTCCCTCGGGCACAGCTTCTTCGATCATTCCGGCGCCGACGGTGGCGTTGGAGATCGCATCGATCAGAATGAAACTGCCCGTTGCCCGATTGCTGGTATAAGGATCAAAGAAAAGCGGAACGTGAGCTTCAAATTCGACCGAGGCAATGTCGTTCCTACTCAACTGCGTTGCCTGTTCCCGTTCGAGTGTATTGACGTTCACACGATGGCGAATCTGTAGTGCGCGAATTTTTGTTTGGCGGGCCGTATGTTTTACGAGATAGGTCCTGCCCACCTCCAACGGAGTCTCGTGCAGCCAGACCACCATGGCGCGAAATCTCTTCGATACTTTTGGGCCATAGTGGGGCGACACCAGCATGTCTCCGCGACTGAGGTCGATTTCATCCTCCAGTTGCAGGGTCACCGACATCGGAGCAAACGCCTCCGGGAGATCGCCGTCGTAGCTTACGATCGAGCGGACCCGCGTTCTCTGTCCGGACGGCAAGGCCAGCACATCGTCACCGGGGCGAATCAGTCCGCTCGCGACGCGACCGGCAAATCCGCGGAAGTTAGCGTCGGGACGAATCACCATTTGCACCGGAAACCGCAGGCTCTCGAGAGTATCGTTTGCGCTGAGAGGAACAGTCTCCAAATGTTCGAGCAGCGTCGGCCCCTCATACCAAAACGTCCGCGCGCTTCGCTCGACAACGTTATCTCCCTCAAGCGCGCTGATTGGAATGCACTGCACATTGGCTATGCCGAGCTCCTCTGCCAACTGCAGAAAATCCCGCTCAACGTTCAAAAACACATCTTCCCTGTAATCGACGAGGTCCATCTTATTCACGGCCGCGAGAACATTGCGTATTCCCAGCAGCGAAGCGATGAACGCGTGGCGCCGTGTCTGTGCAAGGATTCCCTTCGTGGCATCCAGTAGAATGACGGCAAGGTCCGCCGTGGACGCACCGGTGGCCATGTTGCGCGTGTACTGTTCGTGTCCCGGCGTGTCTGCAATGATGAATTTCCGCCGCGGGGTCGCGAAGTAGCGGTAGGCGACGTCGATCGTGATGCCTTGCTCTCGTTCCGCGCGCAGGCCATCCGTCAGCAGTGAAAAATCGATTGGGCCGGAGGAACGGTTGATGCGGCTCTTTTTCACCGAGGCCAACTGGTCTTCGTAAACCGATTTGGAGTCATGGAGTAGCCGCCCGATAAGTGTCGATTTGCCGTCATCGACACTTCCCGCGGTCGTGAAGCGAAGAAGCTCCATCTCCATACTCTGTTCGAGGAACTCCCCAGAGTTCCCGCGCGGTCTCTCCTGTGTTGTGGAGATCACTAGAAATACCCTTCCCGCTTTTTGAGCTCCATCGATCCTTCTTCGTCATGATCGATCGCGCGGTTCTCTCGCTCGGAACGCCGGAACGAAATCATTTCTTCGACAATCTTCGCCACGGAGTCCGCTTCCGAACGGATGGCTCCCGTGCAGGGAACGCATCCGAGCGAACGCATGCGGCACTTCAGCATTTGCGTCTTTTCGCCGGGCAGGAGTTCCTTTGCATTGTGGATCAACACAATCGATCTGTTTCGCAGCACCACTTCACGTTCTTTCGCGAAATAGAGAGGGACAATAGGAATATTTTCCGCTTGGATGTAGAGCCATATGTCGAGCTCGGTCCAATTGGACAGGGGGAAAACGCGAATGCTTTCCCCTTTATCGATCCGGGAATTAAAAATATTCCAGAGCTCTGGCCGCTGATTTTTCGGATCCCATTGCCCCAACGAATCGCGGAACGAGTAAATTCTTTCTTTCGCTCGGGACTTCTCTTCGTCGCGGCGCGCCCCTCCAAATGCCGCGTCGAAGCCCCCTTCTGCCAGCGCGTCCAGAAGCGACTTCGTTTTGAGCAACCCGCAGCACTTCTGCGTTCCGAGCGAGAAGGGATTGGCTCCGGCGTCAAGGGCCGCCTGATTCTTGTGAACGATTAGTTCCGCGCCAATTTGCCGCGCGTACGTGTCACGAAACTCGATCATCTCGGGAAATTTGTAGCTGGTGTCGATATGCAGCAGCGGGAAGGGAATCTTGCCCGGGAAAAACGCCTTCTGCGCCAGACGCAGCATTACCGAGGAGTCTTTGCCAATGGAATACAGCATTACTGGGCGCTCAAATTCAGCCGCCGCCTCACGCAGAATGTGGATGCTCTCAGCCTCTAGCGCCCTGAGATGATTCAATCGCCGAGGGACAACCG
The DNA here is from genome assembly GCA_025463055.1 of Candidatus Acidiferrum typicum. Taxonomy (GTDB): domain Bacteria; phylum Acidobacteriota; class Terriglobia; order Acidiferrales; family UBA7541; genus Acidiferrum; species Acidiferrum typicum_A. The sequence goes on along the minus strand of JAOAPV010000005.1, from coordinate 14,714 downwards.
TCACCCGGCTCCCGCCATGGGAAGAAGGTGCGGTCAGTTCGGAAAACGAGATTTGCGATGTGTGCGCCATAAACCTCAGTCTAAAAACAAAAAACCCACCTGCCAGAGTTCCCGGCGGTGGGTCAGCTACAATCTTGCAGTAAAGGCTTCTTACAAAACTAGCTTTCACCCCTACAAGACACAGCGGCCCTAGCCGTCATTTGCTGACGACAACAGGCAGCGGTGGTTGGAATGAAGCCATTCACAAGTGAAATGATATCTAACATGCTTTGACGTTGCAAATCATCTTTTGGGTGTTGAGCTATCAATTTTTTAAAACCAAATCTTCAGGTTGCGATAGCGGCTGTATGGAAGGCTTCCAATAGGCTGCTTTCTTCGCGATCTGCCGTGAAGTTTGATGCGCCAATCGCGCGCACCTTTCCCTGCTGGCCAGGCGAGGGCCACTTGAGCTGGGCGCAGCCGAGCGTTACCGCTCCGATTGCCAGCGCGACGAATGTCGATCAGCTCCAGGAATTGCTGAGGGCCGCGGAGCTGAAGCTCGATCGCGAATCTCTGGAGAAACTCAACCAAGCCAGCGCATATGCCGCAGGCGTGGGCGCGGCCCACTGAACGGATGACCGGCAACCCGGAAGTAACGAGAATTATCCGTCACTGCGTGCGTGATCTGCCGATCGATTTACTAACGCGCGTTACTTCCTTCATCGCGCCGGTTGAGCAACCCTCGCAGTAACAAAGTCCTTACCTTCAACCGGAACCCGCTCCTCGCGAATAACGCGGAAGCGGGAGGTCCGGCGGGCATGCGTTTACAACGAGCGAAGGAAGTTCAGCAGGTCTTGTTTCTGCGACGGAGTCAGCGCATGAAACCTTTGGATTACCTGTTGCGCCTCCGACTGGACACAGCCGCCCAGCAGACCGCCGAGGAGGCCGCAGTCCGTGGAGTGCGCGTTAATCGCGTGCAACAGGTCAGAAGTACGCCCGTCGTGAAGGAAAAACAGACGCTGTCCCAGGCCCCAGAGCGGCGCCGTGCGGAACTCATCACTACCGGCTGAGCCCTGCGTGACTCCGTCGGCCAGGTTCGAACCCATGTGATGCAAAGCCAGATCGGAGAAAAGATTTGCAGGCTTGTTGCTCAGAGCTACCGTTGACGAAGAGCCCGTCGTCAACGTCGGCGTGTGACACAGGGCGCATCCGGTCGAAACGAATAGGCCGCGTCCATTGGTGATGGACGACATGCTGACGTTGCCATAGGAGCTTACTGGCGTTGGCTGATCCAGAAACTTCATGAACCCCATAAAGGCGACGATATCGGCGACGTCCGTACTGCCCACGTTGAACCCGGAGTGGCTCTCCGGCGTGGCAGTCGTGGCGCATTGCGGATTTTCTTCGCGCTCATTCTGGAAGTTTTCATTGGTGACACCCATCTCCACGTTATAGGCCTCACCGGAGAAAATCAGCAGCGACTTGTTCTGCGCCTTCCAGCCGAAACGTGTGACGGTGCCATCGTTGCCGTTGGTGTTGACATGACCTCTGATGCCGAGACTAGCTTTCGCTCCGCCCGGATCGCTCGCCAGGTTGCTTCGGATGGCTTTGTCGGTGATGGCTTCGATCAAGCCTGCGCCGAAAGTGGGCGTAGGAATCCGGAAGATCACGTTGTGATTGGCTTGCTGCGCGTCAAAGTCCGGCTGCTGAATGGTGCAGGCGGCGGGTTTATCCGCGCGGCCAGCAATGGTGAAAAGATCATGCACTCCACCGTCCGGGCTGCCGTCCGCGTGCCTGATGAAGCGCGCTTCGCGGACTGGTCCACTTGAGGTGATGAACGAAGGCACTGTATTTCCAGGCGCCATGGTCAAAGCACGGGCGAGCTGCGGATTTACAGCGGGGCTAGTTCCTCCCAGGGCCGGCTGGATGTGGCAACCACCGCAAGAATCCAGATTGAAACGCGGACCGAGCCCGTCGGCGACGGCCTCCACCTGAGCGAACTGCGGTATCCCGTGATTATTGAAAAAGTCGAACTCACCAGGTGTGAGACCGCCGATAGCTGCGCCCGCGCCAGCGGCGCCGCCACGAGGACCGGGATCGGACTGTGCAAAACAACATGTTGCCGTTAACAGGGCAGCCAGGCACGTCCATTCGCGTGTGACTTTGAAAATTTTGACAACGTTCATAGGGCCTCCCAACCACTACGCTTGATCGCGCGCACGGATGTTGTTGTTCACGCATCGATTCTTATTCCTGCCGAAACCGAGGACTGGATTTCGTTTCCTGCTTTTGCGCAAGTGACCTTAGTGGGGTGCCTTCTCAGGGACTACTGACCTCCGGGTCAAAAAAAGTACAGAGAACCGGTTGGTCAAAAGAGGAAAAAAGACTGAAACAAGGGACAGGTCGGAAATGGGCAAGCCAGTACCCGAAACGTTCTTAATTTAGGGCCACATGCATTCGGCACCGCAGAAGAAGAATTTCTGTAAACACTCTCCGTGCCCATGGCGCCTGCGCATGCTGAAACGCGGTGCCGGACAACAAGAAAGATCAGAGGTAAAAGCGAAGCCGGGCAAGCCGCGTCATTTGTCGGCAAGATTATTGTTTTATTATGTGTGCTGTATGGAAATACATCACAACTAGAGGGGTACATAGTCAGGACTACCCGGGGTTCTGAATCTAGGCATCTCGGCTTGGAGGACTGTTTCATGCAATGTCTAGATCGCTGCATCAGTTCACTGCTTTTGGCTGCTGCCATTGTTGCACCAACGGCAATCATGGCCGGCCCGCTACCTCAAGAGGCCAGGGTCCAGATCCGAGTCTACGATCGGAACCATCGCGATTACCATAACTGGGACGACCACGAAGACCACGCCTATAGGGGTTATCTGCAAGAACGGCACAAGGATTACCGTGAGTACGACAGGCAGAACAACAGAGAGCAGAAACGCTATTGGAATTGGCGCCACAGCCATCCGGACCGCGATAACGAAGGCAGAAACCGAGATAACGAACACAGATAAAGAAGCGGATGTCAGGATGTTGTCATGCCACAGATGTATAGCCGGGCAACCGGGTCGCCGGTTTTGGAAGGTGGCTCGGTACAGGCTGTAGGCCAAGTGAATATCCGAGTTAAATTCAGCGCTTTTCGTGGGTATTTCTTGCGAAGCGTGCACTATCGCACAGTATTCAGGCTCGCAAAGCCTAATACTGGTGCCTCGAAGATTCAAAGAAGGAGACTCATGTTTAAGATTTCAAGCATCGCGCTGTCGTTAATAGTGGCGCTTGGCGCATCGGCGCAAGCGCGGGCCCAAACGCAAGTGCCGGCGGATTCCGGCAATCCAACACCGACGTACCGGATTAATGTGGTGAGCCGTACAACCCGAGCGGTGAGCTACAGACACCGCAGTGGGGCGACCAAGATTAATTTTCAAGGGACCGATTTGATGCCAGGCGCAACAGGCGAGGCCAAGGTCGAGAGCAAACGCGGGGCGCTTGAAATCGAAGTCGAATTTTCGGGGCTGGACAGGCCGACGAGCCTCGGCAACGAGTATCTGACCTACGTGCTGTGGGCGATTTCGCCGGAAGGCCGGCCAGTGAACATCGGCGAAGTATTGGTGGGCGATAACCACCGCAGCAAGCTGGACGTAACCACGGACCTACAAGCTTTCGCGATGATCGTAACCGCGGAACCTTATTATGCCGTGCGCCGCCCCAGCAACGTCGTCGTGCTCGAGAACGCGATGCGCGCGGATACCGTCGGCGCTAGTGAAGCCGTGGACGCCAAGTATGAACTGATCGATCGTGGCGGATACATTCCCACGGGCTATAAGTTCGACCCCGTGGTCCTGAACGCCAAACTGCCACTGGAATTTTTTGAAGCTCGCAATGCTCTGCGCATCGCGCAATCTGCCGGCGCAGAAAGATACGCCGCAACAAGCTACGGAAACGCTGTTCGCCAGATGGACGAGGCCGATGCGGTCGCCACCCGGAAGCATCAAAACAAGAAGTCGCTGATTGCGTTATCGCGCGAAACCGTGCAGACGTCGGAAGACGCTCGCGAAATCGCCGTTAAGCATATCGACGAAGAACGCGCCGAGTCCGCACGCGCCGCGGGAGCAGGCCGTGAAGCCAACGCCAACTCTCGTGCCAGCATGGAATCCGATCGCCGAGTCAATGCCGAAGCACTTACCGCCGACGCCAACCGCCGCCGCGATGACGCGGACCGCAATAACGTCAATGCTCAAGCCGCCCAGGCCGATGCCGAAAGGGACCGCAACAAGGCGCAACGTCAGCAGCAAGCCGCGGAAGCGGATTCCGACCGGAATCGCGCCAATGCAGCATCATCCGATGCGCAGCTCCAACAATCCGTTCGCGACCGCGATGACGCGGACCGCAATAACGTCAATGCGCAGGCCGCGCAGGCCGACGCGGAGAGAGACCGCAACAACGCTCAACAGCAACAACACGTTGCCGAAGCGGATTCCGAACGGAATCGCGCGGCAGCAGCGTCATCCGACATGAAGCTTAAGGATGCGGTTCGCGATCGCGAAGAGCTTCGTGCGCGTCTCCTTCAACAATTCAGCTTGATTCTGGAAACTCGCGACACCGCTCGCGGCTTGGTGGTCAATATGTCGGACGTGCTGTTTGACTCCGGCAAATTCACGCTTCGTCCGCTGGCACGCGAGAAGCTGGCGAAAATATCGGGCATCGTGCTCGCTTATCCGTCGCTCAAGCTGGCCGTAGAAGGAAACACCGATAGCATCGGCACCGAAGCTTTCAATCAGGAACTCTCGGAGCACCGTGCCCAAGGCGTCCGCAGCTACCTGACACAGCAAGGCATTCCGGAATCTTCGACCACCGCAACGGGCTTTGGTAAGACTCGGCCCATCGCGTCAAACGATACTTCCGAAGGGCGTCAGCAAAACCGGCGCGTCGAATTGGTCGTCTCAGGCGAAGTGATCGGTACCAAGATCATTTCCATGAGCCTGCAACCCGTCGCCGCAGTCACACCGCAGTAAGCGAACCGCAAAAAAAAGAGCCGGCTCCCCTCCGGGGCCGGCTCTTTTTTCGCTCATGGGCTGGTGATGCCTAACAGGTCGAGTGCTCCGCTGTCAGCCAGTGTTAGTCGCGGTCTGGATGACTATGGCGCCAATTCCAGTAGTGCCTCTGCGCTCTGTAGTGCTGCCGATGGTACTCACGATACGTCCTGTGCTGTTCCGCCAGATAACGCCTGTAGGCGCGGTCCTCGTGGTCATCCCAGTTGTGGTAATCACGATGGTCCCGGTCGTAAACACGCATCTGAACGCCACGTTCTTGAGGTCTGGGGCCGGCCATGATAACGGTTGGCGCAGCAACGGCCGCAGCCAAAAGCAGTGAACTGATGGACCGATTTATACGGTGCATGAAGAACCCTCCCGCCCGAGACACGTATTGAAACCTCGGTGCCCGTTACTATGTACTTCGCGCATTGCCGCGTATGTCTCGTACAGCACATATTTAAAAATAACAATTTTTCTGGAAGCAAGCGGGATGTCTTACTCGATTGGCTCATTCTAATGATAAATGTCCGTCACAAGTCGGCGCTCAGGTGCGAATGAGCCCATACTGGAGGCGCGATGGAAAAACTTCAGGCACTTCAAGCGGCGGCCCGAGAAGGCGGCTTTGTCCAGGTGGAAGAATGCGACGAAGGCACGGTGCTGTGGCTTAGGAAAAAGACGTCGGATGCGGCTACCAACACGCACCAGCGAATATGCATCGACAGCCAATCAAATATTTTGACGGTTTATTGGATGAATGCTTTCGGGAAGATAGAGTCGAAGACATTCCGAAACGTCGCCAGCTTGCAAGAGTGGTTTGCGCTACCCACTGTCATATGACAAATCGAGAAGCCATTTTGCGACTCTCCATCAACACAGGCGATACTGTGGCGATCACGTCGCTTCACAGCAACAACGCTGACTTCATCCGTGCTGCTGTCACGCGTTACTTTGGAGCAGGGCCTGTCGCAGACAAGGCAGAGGGCCAGCTTATGCAGCGAATGGCAATCCAAGCTCGTTCCTACGAGCATCAAGAAAATCCGGACGCATGGTTTGCGAAGTGTGCCAACCGGGAATGTGATCGGTTGCGTAACGAAGCGATTCACGACAGGGCGAACAGCGAGTAGCTTCAATTCTTGCGCACTCGCGCACAGATTTTCACAACGAGAAGAACTATTTTCAGACCAGATTGAACTCGAAGAATAAAACCTTCGGGCGGGTCAGTTAGAGAGAGCGCAAAAGCCTAACGCTCGATGCGCCCTCCCTTTTTCGTGCCTCGCAGATGACTTATTCGACCCGGCTAATGGTCATTGCTATTTTGGCAGCGCTTATCGATCTCGATCTGCCCGCTTTTCAGGTGACCCGAGGCGCTGTAGCCGTTTGACAAGCGTATAGCAAAGCTGTCTGACCCTGATTCATCGTCGCTCACATCCAGTTGGTATGTGCCTTCGTGCCCGTTAATTTCGGCAGTGCCTTGGATGCGCCGCGAATTCGGTCCCTTCTCAAGATAAGCCGTGACGCTTGTGCTCTTCATCCTAAGTAGGCATTCAAAGCCGTCGTCACTGTAAGTCACGTCGCCGTGCGGCGAGCCGTTTTTGTCTTCGCCGCTCTTGAACCCAGCTTCAAGCTCGAACTTCGCCTTGCTGCCGGATGGCCCAATGAAGGATCCACGCCCGGTCGTAAAGTCCTTACACTGTTGACCACCACCACCGCCACCACTGCCGCCACCACCACTACCGGCGCAAGGCGCGGCATTCGTGATAGCGTTACTGTCCATCGTCACAGCGCCCGTCAGCGCAAACACTCGACCGTTAACACTGGCGCCAGTGGTGACCGTGTCGCTGATGAGGGCGAGAATGCTTCCTACAAAAACGGTGTTTGTGCCCAGCGTTGCAGAGCTGCCAATTTGCCAGAACACATTTGCTGCCGTCGCTCCGTTAGTCAGGACGACAGAGGAATTGCTCGCCGTGATAAGCGTGCTGCCTGTCTTGAAAATGTAAACACCGCTGCCGTTGAGCGTAAGTGTTCCGGTCAATTGCGCCGAAGAGTTAAAACAATAGACGCCAGGCGAGAGTGTAACCGCGCCGGCCGTTGTGCCCAGAACTTTCCCGGTCAAGTTAGTCGCGCAAGGTTGCGCTGCTAAATTAGCGTATGCCGCATGCGCATCGGCCTGCGCCGCGTTGGCGGTCGCATCACTCGCGTGGGTCGTTCCTCCGACCACTTTTCCCGGAGGAAAGCCGGTAATCGCGGTTCCGGGGCTCACACCCACAGATCCGGTGACGACCGTCGGGCCCGTATTCGTCACCGTTGACGCCCCCAGAACTGTAAAGCATTGCGCGGAACCCAGCGGCGGCGGCGAGCCAAACCAAGCCATGCTGCTCATGCTGAAGAGACTGCCCATGCACACCATGCAAATAACCAAGATAAGTTTTTTCATTTCACAGCTCGTTTTCTCCGTCATTCGTCGCTGACAGTGCGGGAGGGGACAGTTAAAGCGGAGCCTAAACCGCAGCGGATGCTAACAATATTTACGAGCTGTTATCTGTCCCCTTTATAGAATCGTTGCCCGGCCAAAGCGGGTTTCCTGTCAGTACTGCCGCCGTACTTCCGCTGCTGCGGAAACGGAGGCCGACCTCCGAACACCCTCGACGGTCCGATAGGCCGCAACTGGCAAGTGAATTCTTTCGCCTTAAGGTTGGCGGTACTTTCCAAGCAGAATTGTGTTTGGCGCTTAAACGCGCTTCGACAGCTTTGGTTCGTGGCCAGAGCCGGGGTGTTCGCCGAGGTAGTAGGGTGCGCTGACTGTGAAGATGCGCTCGTTGCCACGGACCTGCAGGGACCATTCCAAGAGGCGGCCGCGCTGGTTGTGCAGAAAATATTCATACCAGCGGCCTTCTACGAGTTCGGGGATGACGACCACGATGCGCCGCTGAGGGTGCTTTTCGGACAAGTCCAAAACGTACTGAAGAATGGGCAGTATGATAAATCGGTACGGCGAAGGCAGCATCAATAGTTCAGGTGTCGGCCGCCCCGATTCGGTAAAGCCTGCTTCGACCCAGCGTTCCCACGTTGCCCGCAAGAGCTCGGAATGCTCGCCTGTATCGACGTGAACCGCAATGATTTCCGGTGTGAGTCGAGTGGCAAATTCGATTGCCTGTTTAGCGATGCGGCTCCAGCGGTCGATGGGGACCACGGCGAGAGGAGGCGCCCCTGGATTTGCCGGCTGCACGCGCTCTTTGCATAAAGTCTGCACTCGGACGTAGTGATAGTGGCGGCGAACGAAGCCAAAAAACATGACCAGCATGGGGATGAAAAGTAATGTGATCCAGGCGCCTTCCACGAATTTGGCAACCAGCACGACGCAAACGGTGATGCCGGTGACAAAGGCGCCGAGGCCGTTCACAAAAGCACTTTTCCGCCAATGCGGGCCGCGTTTCTTGTACCAGTGAACGACCATGCCGGCCTGCGAGAGCGTGAATGCGAGGAAGGCACCGACGGCGTAGAGCGGAATGAGTCTGTCCGTGATGCCGCGAAACGCAATCAACAACAGAGCGGTCAGGATCGCGAGGGTCAGGATCCCGTAAGAATATACGAGGCGTCGTCCTCGAAAGCGGAAGGCGTGAGGGAGATAGTTGTTCTGAGCGATGGCGCGACAAAGGCGTGGAAAGTCCGCGAAGGCGGTGTTGGCCGAAAGCGAAAGCACGAGCAGGATCGAAGCGATTGTTACGTAGTAAAAGAAACCTTTTCCGAAGACAGCGGAAGTCAACATCGATAGGATGCTTTGGTAGCCGGGTTTACCGGGTTCCGTGGCGACGATGCCGAAGGCCTTGACGAGATACGAAATCCCGGCAAGAAGCATGGCAAGCAAAAAGATGATGATGGTGAGCGTGCGTTGCGCGTTCTTGACGGCGGGCTCGCGAAAGGCTTTCACTCCATTGCTAACCGCTTCCACACCGGTGAGTGCGGTGCAGCCGCTGGAAAAGACTTTCAGGAGCAGCCAGTACGTGACGGCTTCGGTCACTGGCGGCGGAGGCGGCAGGGGTGTTACGGGCGCGGGGTGTCCGCCGCTTATTAAAGTGCGAATCAACCCACCGGCGATGATGATGAGCAGCGTGCCGACGAAAAGATAGGTCGGTAGCATGAAGACGAGGCCCGCTTCGCGCACGCCACGCAGATTCACAATGGTGACGACGACGAGGATGCCAAGGCAGAGCGACAACGTATGCGGCTGCAAAGAGGGAACGGCGGAGATCAGTGCGCCGACGCCCGCCGAGATGCCCACGGCGGCGGTAAGAATGTAATCCGTTATTAAAGCCGCGGCTGCCAGAAGACTTGGACGCGCGCCCAGATTGTAGCGAGCCACCGTGTACGAACCGCCGCCGCCCGGATACGCAGCAATGGTCTGGCGATAGGAAAAATAAACGATCAAAAGCAGCGCGATGATCGCGGCGCTGATCGGAATGATGTAGTGCAAGCCGAGAAGGCCGAGAGGAATAAGCAGAGTGAGCGCCGCCTCGGGTCCGTATGCGGCGGAACTCAGCGCGTCCAGGCCGAAGATGGGGATGCCCTGTATGGGGCCGATTTGCTCGGCGCGTTCTTCGGTATTCGCGAGGGGCTTGCCGATGAGGAGGTCGAGGAAGCTCATTTGGTGGGCTGACTCACAGGAATGTCCAGCCCTCCATTTGTGACGGTAGGAGCGGCAAAGTCAACCGCTGCTACCAAGGTCTAGCAAGTTAGCCCGTGAGTTGCCAACATGAACGTCTGGTAGAAAAGCCTTCTATATCAAGCGCAAGCACGACTTGTGCTAGTGGCGCAGGTTGTTCGCATATTCCCGGCTTTGCCGGGGTTCGGAGTTCCCGGTCAGAAATTACTGCACTATTTCGTATACCAAGATCTTTGCATCTTCAATGGTCGCTTCTTTCGACTGAGGAATCGGCGGCACGAGAATGACGTGCTTTGGAATCGCCGCATAGAAGCGATTCATTTCGGGCACCAGCAACGAGGTTTTGGCAATCGGCCCAGTAGGAACTCTTCCCAGGCGTTCGTAGTGGTCCGCGTCAAGCTGCTTGAAAACTTCCACGAAACCGGTGGTGCCAGTATAATACACGCGGCCGCTTGTCGGTTCATACTCCACTTCATCCACGCCGCCCTCGGTGTCGATGGCGTCAATCACCTTGCCAGTGTCTGAATCCATTACCACGAGCTTCCCAGGTTTGTAGATGTGACTGCGCTTCACCCGGCTGCCAATCAACAAGCGGTGATGGGCGCCATCGAAGGCCACGGCATGCGGCTCAGGACCGCCTGTGATGGGCCACGTTGCGATGACCTTCCGTTGATCGCGGTCAATGACAATGACGTTGCTGGTGTCGCCGGTGACTACGTATAACTTCGACGATTTTGGATCGAGCGCTAAGCCAGCGGGATTGAGGCCGTCCACCTCGATGCTGCCTACGTATTTGCCGTTCTTCGTATCTACGATTTCGATGGACCCTTTGATGCCTTCCTTCTTGAGGCCATCCGCGCGGTCACCCAGATAAAAAAGTCCCGTCGTGGGATCGTAAACGCCGTTGTCCGGCACCCTGCGCGAGTCCTTGTCCAAATCGTGGCCAGACAGCGGGATATTACGCACCAACTGGTAGGTTTCACCGCTAAACGCCTTGACCGTGGCGTCCCCGTCGTCCACCCAGATTTCATTGGTCTGGGGCAAATAGATGGTTTTCCGCGGATCGCCGCCGAAGCCAGAAATCGTGTGGATATCTTTACCCGAGCGCAGGTCTATGACTTCGATAGTTCTCTGGTGCTCCCCCGGAACGAACAGCCGTTGGCCTTTCATATCCACGGCCATGTGATCAAAGTAACCCTCGACGCTGGGCAGCGGAATCACTTGCACCAGCCGCAAGGGCGCCTTTGTATCGGTTGGCGCAGTGCTCTGGGCCTGCGACTGCGGGGCGAATACCGTGCACAAAGTCCAGAGACTTACGAAGAAGCATGCCTTCATCCTGAATTCCTCCATAGGGGCTCGCATCGAGCAAACTACGCCGTTGAAGAATTAAAGTCACATTAACTTTCATTCAGGTTCGTCCGGCGCAACTGAGTTTCGCGCTAGCCGCGTGATCTTAGAGAAACTCACGGGCTGCATTTCGTGCCGCCGAAAACAAACTCTGCAGTTCAGACGCACTGATTGACCTTGTTAGACCACTCAAGCTGGATGGTGTAGCCACCGAGAGTGCGTGTCTGCCAAGCGCAGATGTCGCCGATTTCGCCGTTGTTGTCGTCGTACCAGCCTTGGCCGGGAATGGGGTCGGTGATGGCTTCGCAGAGTTCGTGAGAACTGGTGGAGGTTAGAGCGTCGAAGTCGGCGACGCCCCCAAGACAACCGGCGCAGCTTGGGTAGGGCATGACAGCGTAGAAGATGCTGTTGTTGATCGCGTCGTGATAGCCGCAGAAGACTTGGCAGGAAGCGCTCCCGCCCTGGGTGACGGTGACTCCGGGAGGGAGGAAAAGGAAATAGAGAGTGTTGGGCGTGGAGGCGGGCAACGTGCCGGCGGAAATTTCCTGCTGTATCAGATTTTGGATTGCGGAGTCATCGACCGTTTTCCCCGGTGGTGGCGTAGTAAGCGTGATGGTGCCAATAAGCACGCCGTGGGAGATCGCTTGGTTGGGGACGCTGTATTCGGCGAGCTGGTCGAGGAGTTGGCTGGAGAGAATGAAGTCGAAGAATTCATTTATCTTCGGTAGAAGAGCGTTTTGCGGAGCGTCATTCCATGTCGCGCCCCAGAAGATGGTGAAGACCTGCACAGAGGTGAGCAGGGGACCATTGCGGTAGGTCAGTTTCGGCGGGACCTGGGGGGCTGCCGCTTTGGCTTTGCCTGGGTGGAGGGGAACGATACGGATCGGGCGGTAAAGCTCAGACGTACCAACCTTTGGCGTTTTTGAGTGCGGCTTGGACGGCATGATGGGCCCCTCGGGACTTGAGGGCTGAAGGCATCAGGAACGTTAGCGGAGGCCAGAGCGAAAGTAAATGGGACGGGACAGCGGGCAAGTGGTGCCCTGAGGGTCGGCTGGCGCAAACTGCAGAAAAAGATGTACTTAGCGTGTTGATCTAGAAAGTATGTATTCCTTTGGGAGGCGAAAAAGTGGCTATTGCGTTACTGTCCTGAGGTTACGCTGCACTTTGGACCAGTAGTTTTTGGGGCTCACCGCGGGTAGCCTGAATGGGACGGGACAGAACCCCATTTCCAGCACCGTGGGAGAGGCAAATTGTTCTGCGATCGATGTGGCCTGAACTTCCTGCCGAAGCAATCGGTGTGCACCCGCTGCAATACGGCGGCGACGCGGCACTGGTTTCAGTTGATGAGCTTGATGACGTTGCTGCTGGCAGTATCCTGTAACGCCATGGTGGCATTCCTTTTGTTGCCGCGGCTCATGGGCAGGGCGCATTCGCAATTTTTTCAGGGCTGGATCTGGTTTGACCACAAGGCGGCACTTTATGGTTGGGTGCCGATCGCCGCCGGCCTGCTGGCCTGGGATTATTTGGTGTGGAAGGAAGCGCGGCCGAAGGTTCGCGGATGGTTCACGCGGAAGCTGCTGACTCTGTCATTGGCGGCGGGAGTGGCGCCGATCTTGCCGTGGTGGATTCCGGCGGGGGCGCCTCCGGGGCAGTTCTTATCAATGATTGGAAGATACCCCGGCTTGCCAGTGCTGCTGGCCTGGGCGGTTGTGCTGGTTGTGCTTGTGCTGCTGTGTGCGGATGCGGAGTCCCGCGATTACCTGCTGGGGCATGGGAAAGTACTGAGCGTCATCAGCATGGGCTTCCTGTTAGTCGTGCTGACGATGACGATAGTCGGTTGGGCGGTTACGTCGTAGAAGCGGCCCTCACGCGACCGGCGGCCGATGCCGAGAACGCAGGCACAAAGCAACGATAAGGCCGGGTCGTCTCATCGTACACATGTAATACAGAGTTAGAAGCAAGGGAAGTACATCCATTATCCTCAGTGCATACAGCGAACACTGTATGCGATTTCCCTTGCGTGAATCGGGCGGTTAAGTTTCAAATGTGGGCGGTGCAATTGGCGTTTTCCCCGAGCGCCAAAGAATCTTCCCGGGCTCATAGGGCTCTGACCGCGATTCCCGCGCAACAGGAACAGCGCGGAGCGGGGAGAGTTTGCGCCCTGGCGGATTCAGGAGAGCTGATCAATGGGTTCTAAGATTTTGATAGTCGATGACCATGAAGTCGTGCGCCAGGGTATCCGAACGATTTTGCGCGCGCGGCCACAGTGGGAAATTTGCGGTGAAGCGGTAAACGGGAAGGACGCAATCGAGAAGGCGACGGCTCTCGATCCAGACGTAATCATTATGGACATTACGATGCCGGAGATGAGCGGGATCGAGGCCACTCGGGAGATTACGAAACTGAACTTGCGGGCGGCGGTGCTGGTGTTCACCATGCACGAATCGAAGAACTTGGCCACCACAGTGCAAGAAGCGGGAGCGCGCGGGTTTGTGCTGAAATCACATGCGGCGCGGGATTTGCTGGATGCGCTGGAAGCGCTGCTGGGCGGGGGAACATTTTTCGGAGGGGACGCCGGAAAGTCCAAGGCCAAAGAAGAATTGGGCAACCGGGGGGTAAATTTCAGAATAAGCTTGCGATTGGGTTGGGCGACCTAAAACCTGAAAGCACACGGCTAGATTTTGCGAACTTCTTAGCGGCTGTTAGCGCCGCATTCAGCGAACAATTTGTTGCGGATAAGGCCGGTCACTAAGCTCCTTGAGGGCGGCAGAGCGGACGACGGAGCGGTTTTACGCAGACTAGACTGTGGAGAACAAGGTAAGCGAAGTGGAAGAGGAAAACCGTCCCAGCCCTACCGCCTCGATTTTCTCGAGGGGGTATCGGCTTCCCCCTTCTACCTCGATTTAGCGGAGCTTAGTAACCCGCAAGGCGATACTCCCACGAGGCATCTTCAGTGACCATACGAGAAGATTTGTAGCAGCATCCACAATGATGCTGTAGCGGGAGCGTTGCGAGCTATTGAGGTTTTGGCCCTCGTTCCCGAACGCGTGTGCTCTTTATTAACGAGACGGGCGCTTAACGTCCGCCGCTGATGCCGCGGCTGCGGCAGCCTTCTGGGGAACCTTGTCGCTTTGCGAATGTGTTGCGGCGTGGCCATTGACGCCGCTTGATGTGGCGCTAGATCCCGCGCTCGAACTGCCGGGTAGCGCGATGTCTAGCTTCTTGCGCAGAGCGGTTTCGAGCTTGTCGCGAATGTCTTTGTTTTCCTTCAGGAAAACACGGGCGTTCTCGCGGCCTTGGCCCATACGCTCGCCAGCGTAGCTGATCCACGTGCCGCTCTTCTCCAGCAAGCCCTTTTCGACGCCTAGATCGATCAGATCGCCTTCGCGAGAGATGCCTTCGCCATAGAGAATGTCGAATTCCGCCTCGCGGAAGGGCGCGGCGACTTTGTTCTTTACGACTTTGCCGCGAGTGCGCGAGCCAATGACACGGTCGCCTTCCTTGATGGCTTGAATGCGCCGGATATCTAAGCGAATCGAAGCGTAGAACTTCAGGGCGCGGCCGCCAGTAGTAGTTTCCGGGTTGCCGAACATCACGCCGATCTTTTCGCGGATCTGATTGGTGAAGATACAGACGCACTGGGTCTTGCTGACGACGGCGGTGAGGCGGCGCATGGCCTGCGACATCAG
>JAOAPV010000003.1 GCA_025463055.1 Candidatus Acidiferrum typicum | reverse complement strand
ATTTCGCGCGGGCACCGGCAGAATTATACGGCGGTGCAGGTCAGCGATATTAAGCTGTAACTGGTAACGAAGCCGAGACAAGAAAAAACAGATTCCTCCCTGCGCGACCCGGCGCACAAAAACTGTGCGCTAGAAAAAACGGGGTCGCTCCACTCGGAATGACAGGGAAAAGAAAAAAGAGGGAATGAGTCATGGCACATAAGAAGGGCGGCGGGTCGTCTACAAACGGGCGGGATTCACACGGGCAGAGGCTTGGTGTGAAGCGCTTCGGCGGGCAGCTCGTGAATGCGGGAACGATTCTGATCAGGCAGCGCGGCACGAAACATCAGGCCGGCGTGAATGTTGGGCAGGGCAAGGACGATACTCTCTTCGCGCTGGTGACTGGGTACGTTAAGTTTGAAGACAAGGGGCGGCACGGACGGTTTATCAGCGTTACGCCGGCCGAGCAAGCGCAGGCGGCTGCCAGTTAGAGCGGGATAATGCGCACAGCCATGACGGCTGTGCCACGCGATACGGCTTACATCTCAAGCGGCGCGGCAGACTGAGGCCCGCCGCTTTTGTTTTTGACGCGGATCGTCAAACTCTTAACGAGGAGCGTCGGAAGAAACGCAGCTTAGTGCGCCGCCTGGGAAAAACTTGAGGTACGCGCTGCGGCCGTGAGCAGGGATGATGGCGAGCTCCGGAACCATTTGGTGGAGCTGGTTGAGCTTGGCAACGATTTCGTTGGCTCGTGCAGCATCGTTGTCGCTGTCACGCAGCAAGAGTGATTTGCTTACGCGATCTTGGAAGCCGCGTTCCTCATCAACGGCATCGCCGACGTAGAACAGGCGGCGATGCGGATCTAGGTTTACGAAGATTCCGACGCTGCCCGGCGTGTGCCCCCGCAAGGGCACGACAACAACGGAGCCATCGCCGTAAAGGTCGGTGCTTTCGTCGAAAGTTTCGTACGGGTGGGGATCGAATTTCAGCGTGGGGGCATCGACGGGCGGAAATCGTCGCGTATGCGCGGGAATCACGAAGCCTTTGGCTTGAACGGCGGAATCGAAGGCGTACAGCAGCTCTTCGCGGGTGAGCAGAACCGGCACGCGGGGGAGATCCATCAAGCCGCCGGCGTGATCCAAGTGGGTGTGCGAGAGGATCACCCAACGAATTTTGGTGGGGTCGCCACCGACCAGGCGCATCAGCTCTGGGAGCGGCACTTCCGGGTTTAGCTGACCGGCGATATTTTTGAGCTCCAGGTGCAACAAAACGGGGTAGTTCTCGATCTCGTCGTCGAAGTGGCTGGAATTGCCCGTGTCGATCAGCAGGTCGCCGGCGGGATGCTTCACGAGAATACTTCCGGCCGTCATCGCGAAGGGATAATTGGTGAAGGTGTTGCCGGTTTCCACCCAGCAGGCGGCGAGACTTTTCAGGGGAGTGACGGTGGGCGCTACGCGGGCGTGTTGGGGAGCGGCGGCTAGCGTGTCTCGATGGAAATAAAGGATATAAGCGCCGATGCCGACGAAGATAGCCAGGAGCACGAAGAGGATTGCGGCGCGACGCAGCCACACAACGATACGAGACACGATCCATGACCTCCTAAAATTTCATGATTTGCGCGAGTGCCGAATGCTTATGTTATCGTTTTTTGAGGGGAAGTAGGGACTGTGTTTGTTGACGAAGCGAAGATTCTGGTGAAAGCGGGAACCGGCGGGAACGGCTGCGTTGCGTTTCGTCGGGAGAAGTTTGTGCCGCGCGGCGGACCATCGGGTGGCGACGGCGGTCACGGCGGCAGCATTTACCTGGAAGCGAACCCGAACGACAACACGCTGCTGCGATACCGATACAACCGCGAGTTTAAGGCGGATCGCGGACGCCATGGCGAGGGATCGAATTGCACGGGCCATTCCGGCGCAGACATGTTTCTGAAGGTGCCGGTTGGAACGCTCGTGTTCGACGAGAATGGCGAGACCATCGCGGATCTGGCCACACCCAGCCAGCGCGTGCTGGTGGCGCAGGGTGGGCGCGGCGGGCGCGGAAATCAGAATTTTGCGAAGCCGTGGCACCAGGCTCCCCGGGAACACGAGGATGGACATCCCGGCGAGGAGCGGCATCTGCGGCTGGAGCTGCGGCTGCTGGCCGATGTGGGACTCGTAGGCTTCCCGAATGCGGGGAAGTCGACGCTGATTTCTGTAATTTCCGCGGCGCGGCCGAAGATTGCAAATTATCCGTTTACTACGCTGGAGCCGAATCTTGGCGTGGTGAACGCGGACGGCGGCGGGGGCAGCGAGGGGCGTGAGATTGGGCGAACGTACGTTATCGCCGATCTGCCGGGATTGATTGAAGGTGCGCATGAAGGCGCGGGATTGGGTATTCGGTTTCTGCGGCATGTGGAGCGCACGCGGCTGCTGGTACACCTAATTGATACGAGCGATGCTTCGGACGCGGATCCAATTCATTCGTATGATGTGATTTCGGGAGAGCTGCAAGCGTTCAGCCAATCGCTGGCGGAAAAGCCGATCATTGTGGTGGCGACAAAACTGGATGCAACCACGGATCGCACGCGCCTTGATGCGCTGCGTACATTTTGCAGTGAGCGTGGGCTGGAGTTTCACGCGATATCGGCGGCCACCGGCGAAGGGGTGCGGGAGCTGGTGAGGTCGATTGCGGATGCGCTGGATAAGATTCCCAAAGCGGCGCCCGAGCCTGCGGCTGAGAGCCAGCGTGCCTCACACGAAAACGCGACGGATACATCCGCCGCGCGGCACGACAATTTGTGAGAAGATGCAGCTCATAGGCTCTTGGGAGACGCATTGACGACCGCGCAAGCGCAGCGCACCGCTACGAAACATCATCCTCGCCGCATCGCGCTCTTTGGAGGCTCGTTCGACCCGATTCACGCCGGTCACCTGGCGGTCGCGAGGGCCGCGGACCGGCGATTCAATTTCGATGAGCTTCATTTCATTCCCGCGAGCAGGCCGCCGCACAAATTGAAGCAGCACCTTGCGCCGTTTCCGCATCGCTTCGCAATGGTGGCGCTGGCTTGCACGGAGCATCCGCACTTCGTGCCGTCGGTGGCGGAGGCGGGAGAAGATTTCAGCGGCGCGCAATTGCATTATTCGGTAGATACGGTGCGCTATTTCCGGCACACGTACCATGGCCACGGCGACCGCATCTATTTCATCATTGGCGCGGACGCGTTTCTGGATATTCCCATGTGGAAGGAATATGAGGCGCTGCTGGGGCTTTGCGATTTCATTGTGGCCAACCGTCCGGGCATTCGCGCAGAGGCGCTGCGGCTGGTGATTCCACCCGAGCTGATGGCGCGTGACGGAAAGAGAAAAGAAGGCGAAGCGGCTCACGAGTCCAGCGTGGTTGCGCACCTAACTCGTACCAGCGTGTACCTGCTGGAGAACGTCGCGAGCGAAGTTTCTGCAACAGACATTCGGCGGCGCGCGCATCGTGAACAGTCCATTCATGGACTTGTCGCAGCGCGCGTCGAGGAATACATTTTAAAACAAGGTCTTTACCGGTGAACTACAACTCATTGCCACAAGGCGTGCGTCTCGCGGTTGAGGCGGCGCAAAATAAAAAAGCAGCGGGGATTTCTGTACTCGATCTCAGCGGAGTGGGCGCGTTTACGTCTTACTTCGTGATCTGCACAGGTTTCAGCACGCCGCAGGTGCAAGCGATCTGCAGCGAGGTTGAGGAGCAGCTCCACAAAGAGATGGGACGGTCGCCGCAGCATCGCGAGGGGCGCGGCTCTTCGGAATGGGCGCTGCTGGATTTTGGGAGCTTCATTGTGCACGTGTTCAGCGAACAGGCGCGCGCCTACTATGACCTGGAACGGTTGTGGCGATCGGCGCCGAAGCTGGCGATCGCCGACGAGCCGGAAGGACTAGGCAGCCACGGGAATTCTCATAGCAGGCGAAATGTGGCGATCGGCGGGTCGCACGCCCCAGGCGAAGCGGTTTCAAAATGACAGCGGAGCGGCTGCCGTGGATCTCAGCGGACCCGGCGTCGCAAAATATTTTTGAGTTGGCGAAGAAAGTTGCCGCCGCCCCCACCACACTGCTGATTACCGGACAAAGCGGCTCCGGCAAGGATTACCTGGCACGCGTGATTCACGAAATGGGTCCGCGACGTGACGCACCGTTTCTGAAAATCGATTGCGCCAGTCTTCCCCCACAACTTGTAGAAAGCGAATTGTTCGGCCATGAGCGCGGAGCATTTACTGGGGCTGTCGAGCGCAAGCTTGGACGCTTTGAACTTGGCGGCAATGGAACGATCGTGCTGGATGAAGTCGCGGCACTTTCGGCGGCGGCGCAGAGCAAACTCCTGCGCGTGCTGCAAGAGCGATCATTCGAACGGCTGGGCGGGACGGAGACATTGCATATCGAAGCGCGACTGATGGCGCTGACGAACGTTGATCTTCCCGCTGCCGTAGCCGCCGGTCGCTTTCGAGAAGACTTATTCTTTCGCATGAATGTGCTAACAATTGCCATGCCCGCCTTGCAGGACCGCCGAGCCGACATTTTGCCGCTAGCGGACCATTTTTTGTCGGCACTGTGCCTGACGCACGCACGCAACGGCATGCAGCTTAGCGACGGCTCCCGAAGAATGCTGGCCGCATACGCGTGGCCAGGAAACGTTCGCGAATTGCGTAACACGCTGGAGCGAGCGGTGGTTTTTACGCGCGTCGACGTGCTCGAACCCGAGCATTTTGCGGAAAATATTCAGGCTGCCGCCGCGGGTACCTCCGGAATGATCGCGGGATTGCGGTCGCTGGAGGATGTCGAGAAGGAAGTTATCGCCACGACGCTGGATGCCGTGCGCTACAAAATCAGCCAAGCAGCAAACATCCTCGGCATCAGCCGTAAAACGCTGCTAGAGAAGCGCAAGAAATACGGGCTGAAATAATAGAGCACAGTTCCACCTACTCCAGGACAAGTTGCGCCGAACGCCGTGCTAGACTTTATTGCTTCGCGACCTTTCTTCAAGATCGACTCTGCTAATGCCCAAAGAACTCTTCGGAACTGACGGAATTCGAGGCGTACCTGGCACACCTCCTCTCGATGACGCCACGCTATATGCTACTGGGTGTTCGCTGGGGACCTATTTGAAGCAGACCAGTCCCGCAGCTCGCGTGCTGATTGGGATGGACACACGCGAGTCAGGCCCGCATATTGCCGCGCTCCTGGCGGCGGGACTTGCGCACGCAGGTGCTTCCGTTGATTTTGCGGGCATTATAACCACGCCCGGAGTGGCGTGCCTGGTGCGACAAAGAGGATTCCAGGCGGGCGTAGTGATTTCCGCTTCGCATAACCCTTTTCATGACAATGGCGTGAAACTCTTCTCTGGTGCCGGGATGAAGTTTCCGGACGCGGTTGAGGAGGCTCTGGAAGAAGACATTTTCAAACACCGGCACGAGCCGGCGCCGAAGGATCCGCCTGCGCTCGTGGCGGACGAGTCGCTGGACGCGCGGTATCTCGATTTTCTTCGTAGCAAGGTCGTTCCGGGGGCGAAGCTTTCGAGCTTGCGCATGGTCCTGGATTGCGCGAACGGCGCTGCCTATAAACTTGGGCCAGAGCTTTTTGAATCGCTGGGCGCGAAAGTCATCGCGATGGGGACTGAGCCGGACGGACGCAACATTAATGCGGGTTGCGGGTCGCTGCACCTCGAAGGATTGCGAGAACGAGTGGTGGCAGAGCGGGCGGCGCTGGGAATCGCATTCGATGGCGATGCGGACCGCGCCATGTTTGTGTGTCAATCGGGCAGAGTCGTAAACGGAGATGGCGTGTTATTGGCGGCTGCACGTCACTTGAAATCGGCCGGAAAGCTGAAAGGGAATCGCGTGGTCGCAACTTCCATGTCCAATCTTGGGCTGGAGCGGATTCTTGCTCGCGAAGGGATTGAGCTGGGACGGGCCGCGGTCGGCGATCGTTATGTGCTCGAGGAAATGCTGCGCAGCAACAATGTGCTGGGCGGAGAGCAGTCCGGCCATGTGATTTTTCTGGACGATTCACCCGCCGGAGATGGCTTGCTGACGGCGGTGAAGATTGCGTCGCTCGCTTCCATTAATGGACGCTTGGAGGCATTAATTAGCGGGCTCAAGGACTACCCGCAGACGATCGTCAATGTAAAGGTTAAAACAAAGCCACCGTTGGATTCGCTTCCCGGAGTGTCTCGCGCGCTTGCCGAGGCGCAGTCTGCGCTTGGCGATAACGGCCGGGTGGTATTGCGCTACTCGGGGACCGAGCCACTGGCGCGCGTGATGGTCGAGGCCGAGCACGATGCGGATGTTCAGCGCTATAGCCAGTCGGTAGCTGATGCCCTGCGCGAATCTATCGGCGTTTGATGGCCGACACCCTGAATCAACGGTTCTGCTGCCTGATTTTTTCTGATTACGAATCCGCCGACCTCTGTCACATCAATGTAACAGGGGTGTCTCTCCCAAAGAATGGATGCGAGTGGGTGATTACCTGTGGGATTTTGTAGGTACAAACCTTCAATTTAGCCGGATAGAGTTCGTCCGGCGAGCTAACGCGTGTGGTTTCATGCGCTTGGTCCATTGTGAATTTCCGATTACATGCTGGCACACGATTTGCTCTCTTGTAGGCAACGTTGTTACACAAGATTGGCTTCCCGGGGTGGCCGAAACCCAACCTCGACTGGGTTTCGGTTTTTGGGGGGTCAGTTCAAAAGGAAGAGGGGGCTTGCACCAGCCCCCTTTTTCGTTCTCGGGCTGTGAATCGCTCGGGTGGTTAGTTCGCGGTCCCGTGGGTGGTCCTGTTTCTCTCCTGTAGGGCGCAAAACATCGCGCCCGTTTGTCTAGCCAAGTTCCACACCCCTTACCTAGAGTGAATCCTTTTCTTGAATAAAGCTACGACGCTATTGGCGTAAATGAGCGTCGAACCAAGCCAGCGTGCGGGCGATGACGTCGCGCTGGTGCTTGGGGCTGGCAAACAAGTGGCCTTCGTGCTCGTAAACCACAAATTGCGTTTCGACGCCGAGCGTCTTGAGGGCGTGCCAGAATTCGTAGGACTGCGGGGCGGGAACCTCGCCATCGCTGTCGCCGACCAGGATTAGCGTGGGGGTCTTGGCCTTCTTGATGAAATTAATGGGCGAGCTCTTGGCGTAGATTTCTGGGTCGTCGTAGACCGATTTGCCGAAGAACGGGATCATCCACTGATCGATCAGATTTTCGCCGTAGTAGGACTGCCAGTTGGAAAGGCCCGCTCCGGCCATGGCGGCTTTGAAGCGATTGGTCTGTGTGACGGCCCACATGGTCATGAAGCCGCCATAACTCCAGCCGGTGATGCCGAGGCGGTTTGGATCAACGGGCGCGATGCGGATGGCTTCGTCGACGCCGGCGAGGATGTCTTTGAAGTCGCCGTATCCGAAATCTTTGACGTTGGCGCGAGTGAACGCCTCGCCTTGCCCGTAGCTGCCGCGGGGATTGGGATACAGAACGAAATATCCCATGCCGGAGAGACCGGCAGCAAAATCATGACTACCGGGCCAGTGAGAGAGCGCGACCGATGAAGGCCCACCGTGAACGTTCACCACGAGCGGATACTTCTTGGCGGGATCGAAGGCCCGGGGATACAGCAGCCAGCCCTGCACCTCGTGGCCATCATTTTTCCAGCTGATGCTCGTAGCCTCACCCCACGCGGCAGATAATCCCTTGTTGCGTGACGTCACCGGCTTCAACTCGGCAGGAGTGCCACTGATGAGGACAACCTCCGGCGCCTGGCTGAATGATCGGTAGACGCCGCCCACTGTCTTGCCGTCGCTTGCGACAGAAAGCACGAAACCGAAAATCCCGGCCGAGCTGAACGCTCCTTCGGCCGACCAACCCTGCTCAATTTTGCCAGTGGTGGGATCGAGCGTTGCGATGGCGCTGTTGCCGCCGACGTATTCGCTGAAGAGGATTTTCTTGTCGGGTAGCCAGCCTAGCCAAGCGGCGGACGCTTTCATGTCCTTCGTCAGATCCTTTGCTTCGCCGCCAATGCTGCTGATGGTGTGAATGTCGCCGCCGGTGGCGCCTTCGTCACTCATCAGGCCTTCGATGAAGGCGATCTGTTTTCCATCAGGCGACCACACGGGATTGGCAATTTGCAGCTTCGGCTTGTAGATGGATTTCATCAATCCGGTGGTAGCGTCCAGGGTGGAGAGTTCCGCGATATACCAGTTGTTGTCGCCGTTGCCCAATGCGGAGCTGACGACAAAACGCTTGCCGTCCGGGGACCAGTCGTATTCGTAGATGTAGGTGTCCGCGGGGGTGATTTGGGTAAGTTTGCCGGTGGGGAGATCGATCAGCGCGAGACGCTGCTCGAAGAAAGCATCCTTGATCTCGCCGGTTTCCGGCGTTTCGGCTACCAGGGGACCGGAAGCGCGCGTGGCGTTCTCGGTGAAAAGGATTGCGATAGTTTTGCCGTCGGGCGACCAGCCTGGATTGGAGAGGAAGCCTTTGACATTCGTGAGCATTCTTGTGGGGCCACCAGCGGCGCTCGTGACGTAGAGCTGAAGCTGGCCTTTTTTGGCAGCGTCGGACAAGAAAGCAATCTTTTGGCTATCCGGCGACCATGCGATGTCGCTCTCCGCGTGCAAGGAATCGGCAGCGCCTGCGCCGATGCGCCTTGGTGGGGTGCCGGATTTGAGATTTTTTACGTAGATGACGGTGCTGCCCGAACCTGCGCCACTTTTGGAATGAACTGCTTCAACCCACGCGATGGAATTTCCGTCAGGCGCCAGGGCCACTTGTTCAAAGGTGTGCGCGGCGAAAAGCGTATGGATGACGCTATCGAGCGGAGTGGCGGCTTGCGGCTTTTGTGCGGCTTTAAGGCGCTTTTCGACATCTTGAGTCGTGCCGGTTTTGTCTTGCGCGAGCGGATGGCCCGCGACTAGAAACAACAATGGAATCGCAAGTACGGCAGCGTTGCGGCCAGGCAGAATCATTTTCACATTCACATCCTCTCGAGTGTCAGGCGCTAGGTACAGTAATCCGGGCAGGAACAGAGGGCAAGCATCACGCCGAAGACTTGTTGTAGGAGCGCAACAGTACGGATACAATCCGCGCAGTTTTTTGCGGAGGAGGCGAGATGGTCGATCGTCGAGGGTTTCTGTCGTCGTTTGCGGGCGCTGCGGCCGCAGGGGCAACGCTGAACTTTGGCGGCGAGCTTTTTGCACGGGCCGCGCAGGCGCCGGCTCAACTTCCGGACCGTGGGCTTTACGATTCGAACGAAGAAGCGTATTGGGCGGAACTGCGCAAGCAGTTTGTGATTCCGGCGGACGAAGTGTACTTGAACAATGGAACCGTGGGGTCTTCTCCCGCGCCGGTATTGCGCGCAATTTTCGACGGCTATAACGAGACGGAAAAGATGGCGCAGAGCGATCCCGAGGACTATCCGATCTGGGGCTACGCGGCTTGGAACGAGTTTCGCGATCCGCTGGCCGCATTTATTGGGTGCAAGCGGGACGAGGTTGCGCTGGTGCGCAACGCGACGGAGGCGAACAGCTACATTGCGAATGGCGTGGACTTAAAGCCAGGTGACGAAGTCCTGATGACGGACCAGGAGCATCCGGGCGGCGAGCAT
This sequence comes from Candidatus Acidiferrum typicum, assembly GCA_025463055.1. Lineage (GTDB taxonomy): Bacteria > Acidobacteriota > Terriglobia > Acidiferrales > UBA7541 > Acidiferrum > Acidiferrum typicum_A. The sequence continues at coordinate 32,292 of JAOAPV010000003.1, read as the reverse complement.
CCCTTTAACTTGCGGGCCAAGCGCTACGGCATTGTGGTGAAAAAGGTCACGCTGCCGAAGCCGGTGCCGAATGCCGCGTCGGTTTTGAATCTCATAAATGACGCGATCACGCCTCGCACGCGCGTTCTTTTCTTCAGCCATATTACGACCGTCACGGGCGTCGTCTTGCCCGCAAAAGAACTCTGCGCGCTGGCGCGATCGAAAGGCATTCTCTCCGCAGTGGACGGTGCGCACGTGCCCGGGATGATGTCGCTCAATCTGCACGATCTGGGCTGCGACATGTACTCGTCGAGTCCGCACAAATGGTTGCAGGCGACCAAGGGCTCCGGATTCTTGTTTGTGCGTGACGAAGTGATCGACCGTGTGTGGAACACGATTGCGACAGAGGGTTGGGACGACACGAAGATTCGCGCCGAAAGATTTCAACGCATAGGCAGCTCGAATGTGCCTGCTCTATGGGGCCTGCGTGCGTCCATCAAGCTGGCCAACGACATCGGCATGGAACGTATCGAGAAGCGGCACCGAAAAATGGCGGATTACCTCCTCGGCGAGATGGTGAAGCGCGGCGCGGAATCATGGACTTCGCCGGACGCCTCTCTTCGCTGCGCGATTGCCACGGTGAACGTGCCTGGCGTGCAAAGAACGGAGCTCGAGAAATGGCTGTGGCAGACGAAGAAGATTCGGATTCGTGGAGGCGATCCCTCGAAGCTACGGCTCTCGACACCGTATTATTTGCTGCGCAAAGAAGTGGATCGGTTTCTTGCGGCGTTTGACGAATACCGGCACGTGAGAACATAGCCGAGCGTACAAAACCAAAGCTCTCGAAATTTCCCAACATAATGAAGAGAGTGAAAGCGAATTTTGTCGATTCAGTGCATGTTATGCTCAGGAGGAGTTTCTAGCATGCTTAAAATCCCTCCTTTTGCTAGCGTACTTACATTCGGCACCTTTTTCATCGCCATGGGTCTGGTCCTTTATCGGCTGCTGTGGGCCGCTTCCCAATTTAGCGGCGCAGGTATGCTGCCGAAAAAACTGCAAAGCTGGAGGCGTTGGCTTCACGGCGAGCCTGCGTACAAGAAGCCGCACTGAGGGACGTTCCTCGCCTATCGTTGATCAAAGACGCTTAGCCCTGCGCTCATTAATCCCCTCCTGGGCTTATTACACATAGATTAGAATCCTGTAATATTAAAACTTAAGTACTATAGCCAGGATCGTCCTTTGCGTCCAAAGTCGCTTCAGCTTCTGGCTGGGGCCAACACGGTGTCCGAGGCTTCCCCTCCATACCTGCATTGCAAACACTTGCGGCTGCTCTGGGTCGCGTCGTCAGATAAGAATGAACAACGGAGTACAAATTGAAAATCTTAAAAAATGTCACGCTTGTTATTGCTGTGCTAACGCTGAGCTTGTTGTCCGTACCTCGGTCGCGGGCCCAGTCGACCAGCAACGCGGCCGCTGTAACCATGACATTCGCGGTTAATAGTTCCATGACCGTAGCAGCAACGCCTGGCAGCATCGTCTTTACGCCGACGGACTCTAAGAATGCTACGGCCTCTGCCCCGATCGCCATTGTAACCAGCTGGAACCTTGCGGTAGGTGGTGGAAATGTATTCACGGCGGCCTACTTCGCAAGCATTCCTGCTGCATTAACGAACGGCACCCTGAACATTCCCGCCAGCGATGTATTTGCATCCGTTAACGGCGGTGCGGCCGGTGCTTGCACGCTAGCCAACGTGAACGTGGCGGCAGCAAACGCAGGCGCTATTTGCCCGCAGATCTTCGGCGGGATCGGCGTTGCCGCTCAGGGTACTCACTCAGATAGCCTCCTGCTTTCACTGACCAGCCCTACGGCCTTCCCTGTGGCCAGTTACGCGGGAACCATCACCATCAGTGCCCAGGCCACGTAAATTCGTAGCACATTGCCGGGTGCGTGCCAGCTAAAACGCGCCCGCATTTGTTTTCGTTCTGAGGGAATGCGCAACATGAACAAAGTCTTGTCCCTGCTATTCGTGCAGTTCTTGTTCTTCGGAATGGCCATTTCGGCGCAAACCGTCTCACCCATCATTGTCGAATGCGGGAAAAAGTGCCGCGGTGAGTTTTCCATCGTCAACAATGGATTGACGCCGCTGGCCGTCAGCGTCGAGGCGCGCAGCTTTAGCTTGGATACTCTCGGGCACGCAACGAATCGCCCCCTCGACTCCGGCGTTGACTTGAGGCTGGAAGAAGGTAGCGCGCGCATCTCGCCGAAAGGCACGCACACATTTGCCTATCAACTCAAGTGCTCGCTCCCTCCCTGCTCGGTCGCGCTGCTCTCTTCCATGGTCGTGGGGCACACCGCGGAGGGGATATTGGTCCGCGTGCAACTCGCACACACCGTCTACGCTTGTGAAAAACAGAAAGACTGCCGCAAGCAAGTGCGCGCAGCAGCCGGCGTCACGGCGAATTAGTGCTGCGTGTTTGCCTCTGCGTCTTGCTGCTTGCCGTTCCTGCCAGCGCTCAGGTTCTTCAGCTTTCTGCTGGCCGCAGCACCTTACTCGGCGGAACCGGCGGCGAAGTCACAGCCTTCTTCCCAGAGAGCACCCTCAGTGCTTCCGCCGGCTTCGCCAACGGGCACTTTGTTTTCGGCGCCTCCGATACTTTCAAATTTCACGGCCTGGACGTCACCGCGGGTGACAGAAGTTTTGGCTATTCGTTTGACGGCGCCGGCCTGGGCATCAGCACTCGCGGCCTCTTCGTCCAACACAGCACCCAGCACACGAGAGTCGCCGTTTTCGTGGGCTCCACGGGCCTCGGATACGCCACGCCATTCATGGTTACCGCGAAGGCTCAGCACGTCGGCGCCGGCTTCTTCCTTCAACACCAATATGATAACGGTCTGCTGCTTTCCTCCCTCGCCGTGATTGAGGGCGGCAAACACACAGCTGTGCAGGGTCTCTCCTATCAAAATCATCTTCTTCATCTGACGGGCAGCGGGGGTCTGCTCCAAAACCAAAGATACTTCACGGGTGAAGCGGACTTCCAGCCGCTCCGCAGCCTCTTCCTCTCGGCAACCCACAATGATTATTTTCTTGCTGACCAACTGACCACAAACAGCCTTAGCGTCTTCGCTGCGCTGGGCCGCATCACCTTGCAAGCTTCCGTCCTCGATGGTCAGTACAATACGACAAAAACCAGAGGCGCTTCCGCCGGGTCCAGCCTCCGCATCGGCTCCATCACCGTGCGATCCAACTTATATGAATCCAATCATCGTATCTTACTCGTTTATGTCCTCCAGGAGCACTTCCGCCATTGGACCTTCTCCGAAATCGTAAACCAAATGCATGGCCAAACTTCTTATGCCTTTGGTGGCGGCTATCACGGCAACAAAATCAGTGTCAGCCTCGATCACTCCGTGCTTTTCTTTCCCATTGGAGGCAAGGGCTTTCAGCAGACCACTACCGTGCACGTGTCCTTGCGCATTCATGACACGGCTCTCAATTTTCAAACCAACGTCGACCCTATGATGCGCGTCACATACACGGCTTACGCTTCCAGTTACGTGCAGGGTCCACTAGCCGGACTGGCCGTGAATAATCACAGCCACAGCACTGGCGGCAAGTTTGTTATCGCCGGTTCTGTCGTCGATGACCACGGCCAGCCCGTGGAAGGCGCCGCCATTCAGTTGCAAGGTGGTGCCGTCGTCTATTCAGACAGTCAAGGAAAATTCTTCGCGCGCGTGAAGCACAACAAACCTTCCGCACTACTCGTGCTGCTGCGTGAATTTGCCGCGCCGGGCCGCTGGGCCGTAACCGCGTGCCCCGTGGACGCCGTACCCGGCACGGAGGTGCTCATCAAACTAAGAAGAGAAATGGCGCCACGGAGTCAGGACGAACGCAAGAAATTCGCCGGACGCGTATTGTGGTACTAGCTGAGTTTCCCGCCGAGTTAGGGCTTTCCCTGGCCCGTAAGCTATTCCCAGCTTTCTTGACCGTGTGCGCGGGGGTCGACTACACTAACTAATTCGCAGAGTGCCGCTTAGGCGGCTTGTGAACCGTCGCTTTGTTCGGGCGGCGTGTGCCGCGGTGCGGAATTTTGCATCCGAAATTTCGCATGAGCGGCGCGCGTATTCTAAAGGGGGATTGCTTTGCCAAAGCGCACTTATCAGCCGCGCAAGCGCCGGCGCGCCAAGACGCACGGATTCCGTTCGCGCATGAAGACCGCAGGAGGCCGCAAGGTGCTTGCGGCACGCCGCAAGAAGGGCCGCCATCGGCTCACTCCCGAATAGCGCGGGAGCATTAAACTTTCCGCGCGAGGCGCGGCTGGTGCGGCGCGGAGAGTTTGACGCCGTATACCGCGCCGGAAAGCGCCGCTCGAATTCTCTCTTCACCGTTTTTCTTCGCGCGAATGAACTGCCGAACAGCCGGTTTGGATTCAGCATCAAGAAGGCACTAGGCGGCGCGGTGGTGCGCAACCGCATCCGGCGGCGTGTGCGGGAGATCGTGCGCTGTCATCGTCTGGAGATACCTGCAGGATGGGACATAGTCATACACCCGAAGAGCAATGTGGCGAAGACGGAATTTGCGGCGCTGACGGCGGAGTTTTTGCGCCTGATGCCACGGGCGTGAGCAGCTTGGGGCACAGCCCCGGCGTGCGCATAACGCTGGGGGCATTGCGATTTTACAAAACATATTTGTCGCTACTGGTTGGTGGAAGCTGCCGCTTTGTGCCGACGTGTTCGGTCTATGCATACGAGGCTGTCGAGCGATTCGGAGTTGCGCATGGAGTGTGGCTGACGCTCAAGCGCCTGCTGCGATGCCATCCTTTATCGCGCAAATTTGGCTATGACCCCGTCCCTGACGCGACCCCACACTGTACCGCTGCCAGACCAAAAGAGGCGCATTCGTGAGCGAACTGCAGAAGAAGTTTAAGCTGACGCATGAGCTGCGTATTGTGGTGGCTTCGCTCCTGTCGCTGGTTGTGATTTTGCTCTGGGCCAAATATTTCGGACCCAAACCGCCGACGAACTTGCCGCAAGCTAACCGACCGGTGCAAACAGCGCCTGCTACTCCGGGAAGCAGCACTCCAAGCAGCACATTGCCATCGGCCAAGACTACGCCAGGTTCAAAAGCACCAGGCACGAGCATTTCTGGCGTCGTGCAAGCTGCAACTCCCCCCAAGGCGGATACGGAAGAACGAACCCTTGTGGTGGAGAATGACCTCTATCACGTGGAATTCTCAAACCGCGGCGCAGTGGTGAAGAGCTGGCAGCTTAAGCACTATACGGATGACTGGAAACCGCCGCGTATTCTCGACTTAGTGCATCCCGAAGCCGCGCAGCAGACTGGCGGATGGCCCTTTGCCGTCGCGCTGAACGATCAAGAGCAAGAGTCCGCAGCGAATAGCGCGCTGTACCGGATTTCTACTCCAGCAAGCACTTTGCAGGCGCCAGCCGATGTGGAATTTAGTTGGAGCGACGGCCACCTGGAAGTCACGAAACGCCTCCACTTTGACCACACCTACGTCGTGCGCGTCGAGACGTCTGTGAAGGTGAACGGTGCGCCTGTACCGTCCGGAACGAGCTGGCTTGGCGGTTTCGGTGATCAAACGGTTTCCAATCCCGCGCCGATCGACACGGTTTCCATCTTCTACAGCGAGAACGGCAAGCTCACCAATATTCCTGCCAAGAAGTTGGAAGGACCGGAGAAGTGGCCGCGCGGAGTCTGGCAGGGCGGAAAGGATTGGGACGGAATCGAGGACCGCTACTTCACGGCGGCATTTCTGCCATTGGTCGGCGCCCCTCCGGGAAGTCTCGAGGTTCGATACTGGAAGGATTTCCGGACCGTTCAGGTGGAAGGCAAAGATACACAAGAGCCCGTGCCTCAGATTCAAACGGCTACTTCGGCCCAGCCATTGTCGCTGCGCGTCTACGTAGGTCCGAAGGATTACGACGAACTGAAGAAGATGAATCCGCCGCTGCATTCGTTGGTGAATTTCGGGTGGCTGGAATTCATTGCCGATCCGCTGTTTCACGGATTGAAATGGCTGCACAAGTACATCCCCAACTGGGGCTGGGACATTGTCGTTCTCACGCTGATCATCAACATGCTGCTGTTTCCGCTGCGCATTTCCAGTTATCGCACAACGCTGAAAATGCAGCGCGTGGCCCCGGAAATCAAGCAAATCCAGGAGAAATATAAGAAATATTCCATGCGTGATCCGCGCAAAGCGGAGATGAACAAAGAGGTAATGGCGGTCTACAGCCGGGAGAAAATTAACCCGGTGGGGGGCTGCTTCCAGATGTTTTTGCAAATGCCTATCTGGTTTGGGCTGAACACCGTGCTGCGCTACGCGATTGAAATGCGGCATGCATCCTGGTTTGGCTGGATAAGAGATTTGTCCGCTAAAGATCCGTATTACATTTTGCCGATCACCATGGGCCTCTCGATGTATTTGGTGTCGAAGATGACGCCGATGACTACCACCGATCCGCAGCAGCAAATGATGATGAAAATCATGCCGGTAACCATGGCTGGACTGTTCATGATCTCTCCCATTTCCAGCGGCTTGGCAGTGTATATTCTTACGAGCAGCTTGGTCGGAATCGTTCAGCAGTGGTGGCTGAATCGTACGCATCCGTTGCCCGCGGCGGCTCCTAGTCAGGCGCGAGGCAAGAACGGAAAGAACAAAAAGAAATAAGACTCTGTGGTAGTTCGTGGCTTATTGCTTGGTCTGGAATAACGGTTCAAAGCGCAAGGTGCCATGGCTAAGGAACTCATTCAGAACGGACAACTCGATCGGCAAGCGGCGGCGGACGCTCTGCGCGAATTTCTGGAAACGACCATCCGCGCGGCAGGATTTCAACTAAACGTGACGGTGAGCGTGGCTGCGCCCGGGGCTGTAACAGAAGCAGAAGTCATCGCCGACGTCGACGGCCGCGACAAGGAAATCCTGCTGGAGCGTGGCGCTGACGTTTTGAAGGCCCTCGAGCATCTGGCCTTTCGCGCTTTGCGGCTGGAGCCGGAGCACCACGAAAAGATTCACGTGGATTGTGGCGGATATCGCGCGCTGCGTTTTGAAGAGCTCCGCATGACCGCGAAGGTGGCCGCGGAGCGCGTGCAGACGTCCAAGCAACCGTTTCGGCTGAATCCGATGACCTCGCGCGAACGGCGCATCGTGCACCTTGCGTTGAAGGACATCCCCGGCGTGCGTACGGAAAGCGTTGGCGTCGGCGAGCACCGGCAGGTAGTCATTCACCCCGTAGATGCCAAGCCTTCGCGCTAACTTCTGAGACGACGCCCGCACAATTTTGGCTAAGGCGCTGGCCCCCTACTTGGTTTTCACCCAGCCTTGCGATATCACAGTGCCATCTTGACCGAAGCGGACGCGATAGGTGAATGACGACGGGCGGCCGGGCTTCATTTGGGGAAAGCGCAAGTCGGAGATTTCGACGATCGCTTCAGCGCCTTCCTTATGAAAGCGCGTCACCGGAAAGCGGTCGAACCACAGGACTGTATGAACTTCCGGGAGGCGCTTGGCGGCTTCGATGTATGGATTTGGCGGGGCGTCCGGATAGAAGCTGTAAGTCAGAGAGGGAGCCGACTCGGGAGCGGTACCGGCCGCCTGCACTTCTTTAGCGTCTCCACCGAGATTCATGCGTACTTCATAGACTCCGCGTGGTGTGAGGACTAAACCGTCCCAATGCCAAAGCGATGGCGGGAACGGGAGCGCGCCACGCGATTGTGCGTCGAGGTGCAACGAGGAAGAAAAATTGTCGACGCGTTCTAGCGCTATGCGATGTGCGTAAACCGCGGCTCCGATGTAGCCGAGCGACAGCAGTAATCCCGCCAAATTCCATGTTCCGAGCGGCACGCGCAATCCCGCGTTGCGAATCGCGGGCAAAAGAAACGCGGCTGTGAGTACGACGATCGCCGCGAAAACCCCTCCTGTCGAAAACGGCGCACCTATCACTTGCCCGATGAAGGCCACTGCGAGCGTCCCGACTACGAAAACAAGCCAGCTTCCGATGGCGCGGCGCTGCAATCCTTCCGGTTTTCTATAAACCCACGCAAGAAGCTGCGGAACGAGCAGAATCGCGCTAAACGTGAAATCTACGATGAAAACGAGATCCCACGCTGGTCGCGACCATTTCACCGGCGACCAGATCATCGTGCCGAACGAAGTGATCAGGTCCATCAAAATGTGGCTGAGAATACCGATGGCATAAATGCCAGTTAGCGCGGCAAAGGAAGGCGAGTCCCAGTTGCGCCAGCGGGCAAACCATCGCGTCAGAGCCGCGAGGACCACCGCGAAAATGGGCAGACACACTAACGAATGCGTGATGCTGCGGTGCCAGGTCAGGATTAGGAGATCGTTGTGCGAGATAAATTCGCGAAATACGTCGGAGTCCGGGAAAATCGCACCGAGCATCAACGACCAAGTAATGATGCGCTGCCGATTTACGGGCTTTGCGGCAAGCATATCTTGCCCGCGGAAGGCAGCCTTCGCGATCAGCGCGCCGGCAATGCCGTGAGTGATGGTGTCCATCCGGAAAGTCTAGCGGATTTACTACTAGTTGCGTGATTTCAACTTACGGCAAGAAGTGGCGAACGCTTGGCCACGACTGTGCCAACACGTCGTGCGGCAACGCCGTGACGCTGCAACATTGCGAGAGCAGTTTCCGCAGCTTCCGAAGCGATAGCTACGAGCAGGCCGCCAGAAGTTTGCGGGTCGAAGAGCAGATCCTGATATTCGGCAGGGACACTTGGTGCAAAGCTCGCGCAATCGCTGACAAATGCGCGATTATTCTTCAGTCCGCCGGAGAGATGCCCTTCGCGCGCAGCTTCGACCGCGCCAGGGAAATAGTTAAAAGCGGAATAATCGATTTCCAAGGATACCGGCGCAACACCGTGGGCCGGATCACCTAGCGCCATCTCACGTGCGTGGCCCAGCAAACTAAAGCCCGTGACATCGGTGACTGCGTGAATGCTTGGGCTATCCGCGGAGTTCTCGTCGACTTCCCGCAGCGCCGCAGCAGCGGCATCGTTCAGCGTTGTCATTGCCAAAACCGCCGCCGTTAGTGATGCTTCTGTCGCACAGTCCTTTTTCAGCGCCGTGGTGATAACACCCGTCCCGAGCGGTTTCGTGAAAAGCAGAGCATCGCCTTCGCGCGCGCCGACGTTCCGCCAGACGCGCTTTGGATTGATCAATCCCGTGACAGCGTAGCCGAACAACATATCTTCATTGCGTATCGAGTGGCCGCCGATGACACTGCAGCGCGCCTCGTTCATTTTCGCCAGACCGCCGCGGATGATCTGCTCGAGAATTGCGGGATCGCCCTTTTCCGGAAAGCCTACGATGGAGAGCGACGAGATTGGCCGCCCGCCCATCGCATACACATCGCTTAGCGCATTAGCCGCCGCGATCTGACCGAAGAGAAATGGATCGTCCACAATCGGTGTAAAAAAATCGACGGTCTGCACGAGCGCGATGTCCTCGGCAATTCTGTAGATTCCCGCGTCGTCGTTGGTGTCAAAGCCAACCAGAACATTGGGGTCCGATTGACGCGGCAACTTGCGCAACACCGCGTCAAGCGTTGCCGGATTTAGCTTCGCGGCACAGCCCGCCGCCTTGGCCATAGATGTCAGTTTCACTTGCGTCGCCAACGGAACACCTCTCCGATTCAGTCGTACTCACTACACCATATTAAGGATGCCACTACTCTCCTGCTCGTGACATAGGAGCAGGGTGCGGGCGCGGGTATTGCGCGTTTGCGCCCGAACGTGCTTTCATCCCGCATGCCTTGGGACATTCTGCTGATCTTCTTGGTGTTGGGCGTCGTCGTACCATGGCGCGGCCGCAAGAGGTTGCAGCAGCTCATGGCCAAACCGCATGTCGAATCCGGCGAGCGTCTATCGCTTTACTTTTCGACAATCGCATTTCAGTGGATTGCCGCTGCCGTTGCTGCATGGCGCGCCTGGGCGCACGGATACACTGCGACGCAGCTTGGCTTGGCGATGCCGGGGCGCTTCAGACTTTTGGCTATTACCGTGTTCGGCGCCGCGTTGATCGTGACGCTGCAGTGGCTGAACCTGCGACGCATGGGGCGCTCCGCCAGTCCTCTGCGAGGACCGCTTCAGGCATTGGCAGAACGCATTCTTCCGCAAAGCACGAAAGAGCTGATTCCCTTTTTAGGGTTAGCCCTTACGGCCGGAATATGCGAGGAGTTTTTGTATCGGGGTTTTGCCATGGCGGTGATTAGTCGAACAGGCTTGCCGACCGGTGTGGCGGTATTGTTGTCGTCTATCCTCTTTGGACTGGCGCATCTGTACCAGGGCCGCGCTGGTTTCGTGAGCACCATGGTGCTGGGAATTCTCTTTGGCATTTCGCGGGCAGTACTCGGTAGCGTGCTCCCGGTGATTGTGTGGCATGTCGGCGTGGACGTGGTTGCCGGGACGGCTGGGCCTAAGTATCTGATTAACAACAAAGCAGTTACACAACAAACGAATGGACATTAGATGTTATGTTAACCAAGAACACAGCTCCCCTGTCGGCCGACGCGATAGTCAAAGCGCTGCACGAATTCCAATTAGAGGCAACTACTGCCCAAATTGCCGCTATTCAGCGCTATGTGTCTATGCTGCTGGTTTGGAACGAAAAGATAAATCTGACCGCCATTCGCGATCCGTTGGAAGTGCTGTATCGTCATTTTTGCGAAAGTATGTATGCAGCGGCAGCGATGCCGCTGGACGCGGGCAGGCTTGCCGACGTGGGTTCCGGCGGAGGCTTTCCGGGTTTGGCGCTGAAAATTGCGCGCCCAGAGCTTCAAGTGATTCTCATCGAATCAAACGTGAAAAAGGCCACTTTCCTGGCAGAGGTCGTACGGGAACTAGGCTTTTCCGACACGCGAGTTTTAGTCAGTCGTTATGAAGATCTGGGCGAGGAAATCGCTCCGCTGGATTTTGCATGCTCACGAGCTTTAGGAGAATTTGACAAGTTCTTGGGTTGGGCGGGGTCTGAACGCGTCGCGGCAAGAGAAGCGGTTCTTTGGGTCGGGGGGCGCGACGTGGAGGAAGTTAAGAAGGTACGCGGATGGAATTGGAAAGAGCTGATTGCGATTCCGCACTCACTGCAGCGTTTCCTCCTGGTCGGAGTTCGAGAAGGCACAGCGCCGCCATAGGGTTACCGCTTCATGGTAGTCATGCCGAGTCGATTGTTCCACGTGGAACAAATCACCTTGACTTGACCCCCTCGACGGGGTCTGAGCCGACAAAGTGTTCCACGTGAAACATCGCACTCTCAATTTCCATCGCAGTGTTCCACGTGGAACAATCCTAATTGGCGCTCGCATTCGCGGAGATGTTCCACGTGAAACAATCCTTTCCAGCCAGGGCACCAATGATTTTCGCAAAGCTCGAGTGTTCCACGTGAAACATCTTGCATCTACTTTCTAGCTTTGCTAAGTTTTCGCCCACGGGGGTTCGGTGGCGCGGATCATTGCTGTGGCCAATCAAAAGGGCGGAGTGGGCAAGACAACAACCGCCGTTAACCTAGCCGCCTGCCTTGCAGCGGCCGACCAGCCCACATTGCTTGTCGATTGCGACTCGCAGGCTAATGCTACGGCGGCGATCGGCTTTCAGAAAGATCCCGCCCGGCGCACTCTCTACAACCTACTAATTCTAAACGAGCCGTTTGAACGAATTGCCCAGAAATCGCAAGTGGAAGGCCTAGATGTCGTACCGGCAGATAAAAATCTCGCCGGCGCGGCAGTTGAGTTGGTTTCCGCTGAGGGCCGCGAGTACAAATTGCAAGCTCTCTTGAATACCCTTCGCGAAAAATACCGCTTTATCGTGCTAGATTGCCCTCCCGCTTTGGATCTGCTGACCTTGAATGCTCTAGTGGCCTCAGATGCTGTGTTGGTTCCTATTCAATGCGAATATTTAGCTCTCGAAGGTGTCTCGGAACTCCTCGACACCCTTATGCGAATTCGCAGGACCTTGAATCCAAGTCTCGAGATTGAGGGCATTTTGCTCACGATGTATGATGAGCGGACCACCCTCTCGCGCCAAGTCGCCACGGATTTGCGCAGTTTTTTTGGTACACAGATATTTCAGAGCATCATTCCGCGGAATGTCCGGCTCGCGGAAGCGCCAAGTTTCGGTAAGCCTATTATTTTCTATGACCTACACAGCAAAGGGGCCGAGGGCTACACACAACTCGCTCAGGAGGTAATCGCCAATGACGAGAAACGCGCTGGGACGGGGGCTCGGAGCGCTCATTCGGGAGCCTGAATCGCAGGTTGCACCGCCGCCTTCTCCGGCTGCCGTTGGGACTGCGGCCGCGCCGAGCCGGGAAACGATGTCGGCGGGCCCACAACAGATCGATATTGACCTGATCGACCCGAGTCCGTACCAACCGCGCACGCGCTTCCGTGAGGAGGCGCTCGAAGAACTCGCGCGATCGATTAAAGCCAGCGGAATCATTCAGCCACTCGTGGTTAGGCCCATTGGGGGACGTTTCCAGCTTATCGCCGGCGAACGACGTTGGCGTGCAGCCCAGCGCGCCGGGCTGACCAAGGTTTCGGCGATTGTCCGCCACGTTTCCGACGAATTGGCGTTGGAAATGACCCTGGTCGAAAACATCCAGCGCGAAGACCTGAACGCCATCGAAACAGCGCGCGCTTTCGACCGGTTGATGGAAGAGTTCGACCTTACGCAAGAAGCTGTGGCAGAACGTACCGGCAAGGACCGGACTACCGTGGCTAACGCCGTTCGTCTCCTAAAGCTGGAACCAAATATTCAAGACTGGATAGAGGAAGGCAAACTGAGCGCGGGCCACGGCCGCGCTTTGTTGGCAGTCGTCGACGTAAAACTCCGAATGCGCTATGCGCACCGCGCTTCGCGGGGTGGACTAACTGTTCGCCAGATTGAGCGTTTGGCCGCGCGCCGTGCCCGTACCGGCGGTCCCGTCCTGAGCGTACCGCAAGATGCAAACATTCGCTCCGCGCTTGAAGAGTTGCAGCGGCATCTGGGCACCAAAGTCCTGCTGAGAGAAAAAACCAAGGCCCGCCCCGGGCAGCTCGTGCTGGAGTATTACGAAGATGGTCAACTCATGGGCTTATACGATCGCTTGATGAAATAGCTTCTGCCTCGCCGCTTGTATCAACTAAGATTCAACTGTCATCTTATTCGACAACTCCATCGCAACGTCGCGTTGACTTGTCTGTGAACGCCGCTAAAGTGGAATGAGTCTCTCCAGGGGGTCGTCATGGCGTGGAAGTGGCCCGGCGCGACAAAGGGCGCAAGCAACGAAGAGTGGACAGGCTTCATTGACCAGGGCGTGACTCTCGACGGAACGCTCACCGTTAGTGGCACGTTCCGTATCGACGGCAATGTAAAAGGCAACATCATCTCTGAGCAGACGGTGATCCTCGGTGAAGGCGCCAAGGTTGAGGGGCAGATCGAAGGTAACCGGGTTGTGATCTCCGGACGTTTCGACGGGGTAATTTTCGCCAAGGGCCGGGTTGAGATCGAGGCCAAGGGCGTAGTGACCGGCGAGGTTCATTCGCCATGCATGGTGATCGACCCAGGCGGCATCTTCGATGGGCGCTGCCACATGCTCGCATCTTCCGACGCAGTTTCGAGCGTAACGATTCCGATTAGAGCTGCCAGCACAGCGTAACCGCGCCTAACCGTAATTAGTGATTAAACAGGTTAAGTCCGGCGTAATCCTTGTCACTCCATTCGCTTTAAAACAACGTGGTGGCGAGGTCTAGACCTTTACAGCTGGTACCTCAATCGCAGTTAGCGCCTTGTGTGCTTCTGTAATTCCGCCCTGAATATTCGTTTCCCAATCGAGGTGTGGAACGGGCGAAGTTGCCGCGGCCTGGAAGAAGCGTAGCGCTTCGGCTGGCCGTTTCAATTTGTTCAGAGACAACCTTCCCGCCGCCATCAACGCGAGCAGGGATTGCCGTTCGGTCGGGTAAGCGCGTGCCAATTTGTCGTATTCCTCTACGGCGCGCTCGAAATTCTGCTGGCCCTCTGCCGAGCGGCAAAGCTCCAACCAGGTAGAGGCGGGCATACGCTCGCCGCCAGAATTCAGATATTCGCCGAAATCCTGCCATGCGGCATCAACATCTTGCGCCTTCAAGTGCATCTGGCAGAGCTTGATCATTGTTTCGTGATACTTGGCAATGTCGTTCTTGCGCCAATAAAGCTGCGACAGGAGCGTACAAGCGTCAATCGATGTTGGGCTACTCGCCACGTGTGTTTGCAGAACGGCGATCGCTTCGTCCAGGTTCCCTTGATCCAGTTTTTCCGTGGCTTGCACGATGGCGGGTTCAGCAGTCCACGTGACTTTTGCTTCGATCGCTTGATTCGCGACGTGCTCGAGGCCTGAATAACTGAGCCCGACCGCTGCCACCGCGCCGAAGACAAACCCGCCGACGTGCGCCCAGTGCGCAACTCCCCCCGAAGAACCGCCGAAGATCGCCCCTGAAAATAGTTCCATGAACAGCCATAGAGGCAGAAGCCAGTAAGCTCGCGCCTGAAAGCGATACGAACGGAAGCCAAACCCGAAAAGCCAAATCATTTCGATTTTTGTTTTTGGAAAGCGGACCAGGAACGCTCCCATCAAAGCAGCGACAGCGCCGGATGCGCCAAGCGTCGCGACAAGGCTGCCGGGATTGGCCCAAGCGTGAAACATCAACGCCATGGCTCCAGAAAGGAAATAGAAAATAGGATAAATAATTCGGCCCCACGTATCTTCCAAAATGGCGCCCGCAAGCCACAAGAACCACATATTGCCGATGATGTGCATCCAGCCGCCGTGCAGGAAATTCGCGGTGACGTAGGAAATGGGTTGCGGATGCGCAGGAATAAAGGCGTAATGCGCCAAAATGGAGTCGTGCTCGACTTCGCCGTATTCTTGCTCGAGCGTATCCATCTCCCGCTGCAGCTCCGCACCGTCTTCGATCATGCGCATTTTTACTTCCCAGGCATCCTCGGGCCTGCGCGTCTGCGATACGGCTGTTTTCCAGAGCGAGGGATTCTTTTCGCGGAAGTTGGTGACGAATTCCTGCGCTTCGGCGTTCATGCTTAGTTCCGGGTGCATCGCCGCAAGAAGAAGAATGTGCACGCGTAGCTCGGCCTGCTTCGGGTTTTGCGCTTCAATCTGCCAATGCGTTGCGAAAAATGCGAGGAAATTGATGACGATCAGAGCGATCGAAATGATCGGCCAGCGGCGGCCCTCCATATTTTCATGGCGCAAAGGAATCAGCATGGCTCGCCCCTCCTGGACCGAACCCCGGGGGAAAACGTATTTGTCTTCAGTTTAGGAGCAGGTTTGTCCGCGAGAAGTGTTTATTCCCGCACTGTACCTGCAATAAGTAACGGTTAGCGATACGAAACACTGATGTTTTGAGACCGGTGATTTGGGTCAGGTTGACACCAAACGGGAGTAGCCCTATCGTTCGGAAGGAATCCTGCAAAGAGGAAAATAGATGAAGGTTCTGGTCATCGGCGGAGGCGGGCGCGAGCACGCACTCGTTTGGAAGCTGAAGCAGAGTCCGCGAGTCGAGAAGATCTGGTGTGCGCCGGGAAATGGGGGAATCGAAACGGAAGCGGAGTGCCTGCCCACGGATCCTGCTGACGTGCCGACCCTTGTCGCCCTGGCGGAGCGGTTAAGCCCTGACCTAACCATTGTCGGACCAGAACTGCCATTGGTGAACGGCGTCGGCGATGCGTTCCGAAGTCGCGGCTGGCCTATTGTTGCGCCTTCGCAGCAAGCTGCGCAGCTAGAGGGCAGCAAGGTGTTCGCGAAGGAGTTTCTGTGGCGCCAGGGTATTCCGACGGCCCGAATGTATGGAGTGTTTGATACTTCGCGGGACGCTTTGGCAGCGCTCTCAGGATTGAATTGGCCGGTGGTCATAAAGGCCGATGGTTTGTGTGCTGGAAAAGGAGTCTTCGTCGCGCAGGATGCGGCGTCAGCGGAGGATTTCATCCATCGAGCTATGGACACGAACGAGCTGGGGTCAGGCGGCAATCGCCTGCTGCTGGAAGAGGCGCTCGAGGGGGAAGAGCTTTCTTTTATTGTGGTTACGGATGGGCAACATTATGCGCCGCTCGTACCGACGCGCGACCACAAACGGGTTTTCGACGGCAATCGCGGTCCGAATACGGGCGGGATGGGCGCGTACTCTACAGACGAGCTCCTTCCACCGAAGCTGCGGCAACAGGTCCTGGAATCCATCGTTGAGCCCACGATGCGCGGGTTGGCCAGCGAAGGAATCTTGTACCAAGGCTTCCTCTATATTGGCTTGATGCTGACGGCCTCCGGACCCAAAGTCCTCGAGTTCAATTGCAGGCTGGGAGATCCGGAAGCGCAAGCAATCGTTATGCGCATGGATTTCGATCTGGCCCAGGTGCTTTCCGAATTAGCCGCCGGCATCTTGGAACCCGCTCGGCTAAAGTGGAAACCAGGGGCGAGCGTCTGTGTGGTTATGGCTTCGGGGGGCTACCCCAGCAAATTCGCCTCAAAAAAGAAGATTGACGGGCTAACCGATGCCGAGCGTATTAACGGTGTGAAGGTATTTCATGCCGGCACGTTGCGCCAAGGAGCGTCGACCATAACGAATGGCGGCAGGGTCCTCGGTGTGACCGCGGCGGGGACTTCGGTCGAACGAGCATTGGCAACCGTCTATGAAGCTGCTGCAAAGATTCACTTTGATGGAGCGCACTACCGGAAGGATATCGCGGCGAGCGCCGGCCGGGTGCACGCTGCGGGAGACTGATCGATGGCAAATGTGCTGCATTTGTTCCGCGCAAACAAACGGCGCCTGCCGATGGAAGAGATCGCGGAGATTCGCGCGCTAGAGAATTCAGGCCTCGAGGGCTGCGCGCATGCAAGGACCGGCAGTCCCCGTCAAGTGCTACTCATGGATAGCGAGACCTTGGAACTCATGGAACTGCAGCCGGGAATTATTCGAGAGAACATCACCACGCGTGGAATCAATGTCAACGGCTTGACCGTTGGCCAACGCTTACGTGTGGGAGATGCGCAACTGGAAGTCAGCCTGGCATGCACGCCCTGCGACTTACTAGAAAAGATTAGGCCGGGACTGCGGCGGGAGCTGCGCGGCAGGCGCGGAATGCTGTGCCGGGTGATCGCCGGCGGGACAATCCGGCAAGGCGACAACATCGAAAGACTTCTTTAGTGAGATTTCTCACCGATCAGGGGGAGTGGGTTTCCGGCGCAAGCTTGGCGCTTCCGGCGGCCGATTCTTGTCTTCCTCACTCTTCTTAGCCCGCTCGACGGGCTCGTCCGGCGGCACAATCCAATCGAATCCGTGCTGCTCTTCCATCTTGGCGAGGATGAATGTCTGCTTGTCCGCGATTAGCGGTAGCACGGCACGCAGAAAATCGGCGGCGTCGGCCGGAACCGCTTTTTGCGCTTGGCCCTTGTCCACCGCTTCAATCACTTTCGCAAAACGCTGGTCTGAACCTCGTAACTGCGCAATCGCGGGATCGTTGCCCTGAATCAGCGCCATCAACGTGGGTGCTTTCAAGTCCGCAGGATAGCGCGCCTCCACGATCATACGCGGCGCATGCTTTTCCGGCGGGTACAGTTGCGTGAATCGCGGGCGCAGAATCCGTGTCTGCCAATATTCGCCGCGCGTGGAGACCTGCTCTTGCTGCACGCGGTATTCGACGGTCCAGACCTCCGGGCCATACTTATTTGGCGCATATCCGATGAGCACCATCTCGAGCAGCGGCTCGTCTGGCGGTAGATCGATTTTGTGGTGAAGTTGCGAGGTGAGAGGGCGCAATTTCTCCAGTACAGCTACACCAATCGTTTCCAAATCCGGCTCGGCTTCGTCCGCATTGTATTGATACTTTGGGTCACGTCCGCGGACGCGCTCGAAATTGCGGTCCAGCCGCACCGGATTGGGATCGGCCGGAAGCCGCCACTCCGACGCACCCAGCAACACTGCAACGTGCATGGAGTCGACTTCCAACACGCGAGGAGGGACACCGCCGGCCTCCACGGGCTGATTGATCGCGGCGAAAACAATGTTGCCGTCGCGCGCTACGTGAACGATTACACGGCCACCCGCGAGGTTGGCCACAATCTCATCTTCCGGCGCTTGCAGCTGTGCAGTAGCTTTTGGATGCACGCACACAAACGCGAGAACGGTTGCGATACCGACGATCAAGCAAAACGAGCACCGAGAATAGTGACTGCGATTCATTACAGCTATATCGTAAGGCCGAATGCCGTAGCGTCAATACCAAGAATTCAGCCGGGCCCCCACGGCAGGCGGCCACACAAATGACACAGGTGCGGCATCCAGCTTTCCGGTTGCCCACGCCTTCAGTAGAATAGACGCGGCGAACACAGGAGATGGTGCAACGACATGGGATTACGGAAGACGAAAAGCATTCGGCACAACGGCAAGACCGTGGCCGAGATACTCGAGGCGCATGCGCTCTTTTTCCAGGGCAAAGACGGCGGCGCCAGGGCAGACCTTACGGGCGCGGACGTGTCGCGGGCTGACCTGAGCGGCGCCAACCTGAGCGGCGCGATCCTGCGCAACGCCAATCTGGAAGAAACGGATTTACGCCGCGCGAAACTCCCGGGAGCCGACCTCTCCGGCGCGAATTTGCGCAAAGCTGACCTGCGCAACGCGGACTTGACCGAAGCAATCCTTCCGGGTGCGGACCTGACGGAAGCGCAAGCGAGCGGCATCGAGTTTTTCCGTTGTGACCTTTCGAATGCAAATTTTCAACGCGCGCAACTCCGCAACGTCAACCTTCGCTTAGCCAATGTAAACGGCGCCAAATTCACAGGCGCGGATTTAGGCGTAGCCATCCTGCGCGAAACCGATCTGAGCGGCGCGGATCTTTCTGGCGTAGACCTCTCCACCACACTGATGCCCAAAGGCTGGGTCCCGCAAACCAAGCAGAAGACCGCGTAGACCAGAGCGCTGGGTGACAGCGGTTTGACTGCTTACATCCGTTGTTAATGGCAATCAACGCCGCTGCGTGGTAGCCTGCGCGAGAAGTCGCAATTGTGGCGGAATTGTGGCAACTACTACTGCACAACTCGACCGGTTGGCAACGCGAGAGCGCGTGCTTGAGATCGTCCGCGGATTGCTGCACGAGCTGGGCAGCTTCGGCGCACTGCCGATTCTGAATGCTAATTCGCACTTGGATCGTGAGCTAGGACTTGGCAGCCTGGAACGAGTCGAGTTGTTGGCGCGCTTAGAGACCGAATTCGGCGTGCGTCTCCCCGACCGCGCAGCCTCCGAGGCCAATACTCCGGAAGACCTGACGCGCGTGATTTTGGAAGCTCCGCAGGCGGACGCCGTCGACGAGAAAACGTTTTCGGCGCTTCGCATGTCCGCGGCGACACAAAGACTCCACAACGAAGCAGCGCAAGCGAGCCCTTTTGCCGCGCAGACACTAATCGATGTTCTGCGTTTTCGTGCCGCGCATGACGCAGAGCGCGCGCACTTGCTCATAACGGAAGACGGCGACGGTGCGGTTCGCGATCGCACACTGACGTTTGGCGAACTCTACGCGGCCGCGCAGCGTGTCGCCGCCGAACTAGCGCGCCGCGGTGTGCCTGCAGGTGGGCGCGTAGCAATGATGCTGCCCACGTCGCGCGCATTCTTTGTCTCGTACGCCGGCATCCTCATTGCAGGCGCGATTCCGGTTCCGATCTATCCTCCCTTCCGCGCGGACCGTATTGAAGAATACGCCGCGCGTCAGGCGGCCATCCTTACCAATGCGGAAGTCTGCATGTTGCTTACGTTTCGTCGCGCGGAAGCCGTTGCGCATCTGCTGAAGCCGCGCGTGCGCTCGCTCGCGTCGGTGGTAGATGCGGAAAGGCTGATTGATGCGGCTGATAAGGCGCCTCCTCCCGCGCCGGGCGCACTACCCGCGCACTTGAGCGGCAGCCGCGTGCGCAAACCAGCGGACATTGCGCTGCTGCAGTACACCTCCGGATCGACCGGCGACCCCAAAGGCGTCGTGCTCACGCACGCGAATCTGCTCGCCAACATGCGCGCGATTGGCGAAGCGGTGCAGATGGGTCCCGGCGACGTAGGCGTGAGCTGGCTTCCGCTGTACCACGACATGGGACTGATCGGCGCGTGGCTCACGCTGCTGCTCTTTGGCATGCCGCTGGCGGTAATGTCGCCCCTGGCGTTTCTCACGCGGCCCGAGCGCTGGCTCTGGGCATTTCACAAGCACCATGGAACGATTTCCGCTGCGCCCAATTTCGCGTACGAGCTGTGCGTGCGCAAAGTAGCTGATAAAGATATCCAAGGGTTGGATCTGAGCTCCTGGCGCGCGGCGCTGAACGGCGCTGAGCCGGTCAATCCCGAAACCTTGGAACGTTTTGCTGCGCGTTTTGCGAAATACGGATTTCGCCGCGAAGCGCAGCTTCCGGTCTACGGACTGGCGGAATCGGCGCTGGCAGTCACTGTTCCGCCCCTCAATCGCGGACCTTTAGTCGACCGCGTGGAGCGCGAAGCATTTACGACACACGGCGCCGCCGTGCCTGCGCAAACGGCATCTTCCTCTATTATTTCCTTTGTTTCTTCCGGGGGCGCCCTTCCCAATCATGAAATCCGCATCGTCGACGAAAAAGGAGACGAAGTCCCCGATCGCACCGAAGGCTTCCTTTGGTTCCGCGGGCCGTCAGCAACCACGGGCTATTATAAAAATCCGGTCGCAACGGAAACTCTGTTTCCTGCCGGTCGCTCGACTAGCGATAACGAATTCGCATGGGTGAATTCCGGTGATCGCGCGTATCGCGCGGACGGAGAGATTTACGTCACCGGCCGCGTGAAAGACATCATCATCAAAAGCGGCAGAAATCTTTATCCGCACGAAGTGGAAGAGTTGGCAGCGCGCGTGGACGGCCTACGCAAAGGCTGCATCGTCGCATTTGGGCTCAAGGACGAAGGTTCGGGGACGGAAAAGCTCGTGGTTGTTGCGGAGGTGAAGGAGCGGGATCCGCGGCGGTACCCGGCTATCGTCGCTGCCGTAACCGACCAAATTTCGCAAGGGCTGGGGCTGCCGCCGGATCGCGTCGAGTTGCTTCCGCTGGGAAGCATTCCGAAAACGTCGAGCGGAAAATTGCGCCGCGAAGAGACCAAGCAGCTCTTCATCAGCGGCGAACTCTGCGCCGCGAAAGCGCCGGCTTGGATACAATTTATTCGGCTTGGCGCGCGCAGCGGGATGCGAGGAATTGGCGAGGCCGTGGCCGCCGGTTTTGGCCGAGCATTGGAAATTCTCTACGGTCTTTATTTCGGCGTTGTGTTTTTGGCGTGGATCGTGCCGACGTGGGCTGTCGTGAGCGTGATAACGGATTCCCGCGCCGCCGGCCGCTTTACGTGCTCGGCCCTGAAAATGTTGTTTGCATTGATTGGCTGCCCGGTGCGAGTGATTGGAAAAGAGCACATGGACACGCCTGGCGCCAAGATTTTTGCATCGAATCACACCAGTTATTTCGATGTGCTCCCGCTGATGCTCGGGCTGGGCGTCACCTATCGCTTCGTCGCCAAGATGGAAGTTCTTGGGATGCCGTTCATCGGCACATTTCTGCGACAGATGGACCATCTTTCGTTCAATCGCACGGACGCGAGTTCTCGCCTGCGACAGGCGGACGAAATGGAAGAAATTTTGCGGCGTGGCGAATCCGTCTTCGTTTTTCCGGAAGGCACGTTTACGTCCGACGAAGGAATTCGCCCGTTTCAGCTCGGCGCATTTAAAGCAGCGGTGGCCACAGGCGCGCCGATTATTCCCGTGTCATTAGCGGGCACCCGCAAGTTCCTCCGCGACGGCACCCATTTGCCACGGCCGACCAGCGTGACAATCACGTTGTCACCCCCAATCTATCCGCACCGGGATCGCACCGCGACAGATGGCGGCGAATGGTCGAACTGGCACGAACTCATCCACTTGCGCGATCAGACGCGCACGGCAATCGCCCGCCACGTCCCAGAGCCACTCCTTTAATCGCAGCGCCAGCATCCTTACAGAAACAGCTACACATAAACTAAGGTAACTTTCGCTGCTTACCGCGCATCTTTACGTACAAGAAAAAATATAAGCAAATGCGGACACTGCCTCCCTGCCTGAGGCACGCCGCGAAATGCGCGGTCGCGCTCGAATTCTGCCGACCTGCGCCGAAAATTAAACTAATGGAGGCTTTATGAAGTTCAGGGTCGTGGTGTCTTTACTTGGTTTTGCGTCACTTTTTGCAGTCGCCGCGCAGGCGCAGGAAGAGCGTAAGACCATCGATGTTTTCGCAGGATATTCCTATGTCCGCGCCAACCCAGCAACTCCCCGTGCCAACAGTTTCAGCTTGAACGGCGGCAGCGCGTCTGTCGCCTACAACTTTAACAATTGGCTAAGTGGAGTCGCTGATTTGGGCGGCTACCACAACACCAATATTCTCGGCAGCGGCGGGTCCGACACACTATCCACTTTTCTGTTTGGTCCGCGCGTTTCGTACCATCATTTCGGCCGCATAACGCCGTTCGGTCAGGTGCTCTTTGGCGTGGCTCATACTGGCCGATCGCTGCTCAACACGACGAACAGCCAGAATGCATTTGCCATGACCGTTGGCGGAGGAGTTGACTATCGCCTGAGCTCGCGTTTTTCGATTCGCCCGGCACAGGTTGAGTATCTGCTGACGCGTTTCAACGAGTTCACCGATCCTCGCGCGCAAAGCCAAAACAATCTCCGTGTGTCCACCGGAATTGTTTTTCGCTTCTAAGGGAATTGCACTAAGGGCGATCGACTGTCGGTTGTATGGTGCAGGCAGAAGGGCCGCGCAGCAGTACGGGCAGAACGCGGCCCTTCGCACCAGTTTCTTGAGGTTCTGTCTTCAGCGACCGATGTTGTAAATCACGCTGATGAAGGTATCGATTTCCACGGGCTCGCCATTGAGCACCGTCGGCCTGTAGCGCCACTGGCGCACCGCATCCATTGCTGATTGATAGAAGAGCGGATCGCCGCTGACAACTTGTAGCGACTGAATCGTGCCGTCCGTCGCGATCACTGCTCGCAATTCAACGCGCCCGCTTCGACCGAGCTGTTTCGGCAATATTGGATACACCGGTTCGATGCGATGAATGAGCATCGCGGGATCTATGTGCCCAGGGTGCAGCACCTTCGGTTTGTCTCGCCGAGCCTCATTCGTGACAGGAGGCCGCGGCACCTCGGCTCTTATCTCGATACATCCCGAACCAGTGCAAGTGGCGATCGGAAAGCCATCCACTGGCCAATGTGAAAGAGGATCGGCAGGTTCGCTTGTCTCGGTTCTTGAAGTAGGCGTGAGGGGCGCGGGTCGCGAATTGAAGCAAACAACACATACTAGCCTGGTTCCAGGTTGTGGTCGTGGCGGGTTTTCAGTGGGCGCGGCGACGTGCCGATATGGTGGGATCGGCGTCACTATCGACCTTTCCAGGTGTGCAGGCTTCGCAAACAACGGCACCAGCAGCAGCGCAGCAAGAAAGCTGGCTTGCAAAAGCACCGACGAAATCAATGCCTTGCGGCGCACGCCGCGTTCCCGCGCACGTTGATCCGGATCGCCTTCCACCAAACAACTTTGCAGGGAACCCAGACTTTGACGAGGGACCGATTCAGGGTCGAGCGACATCACACACCTCCACAAAAAACTTGAGAGCGAAGCTTAGGAAATTTGCGACGCCGGACCCTGCGTACTTCTGCAGGAACCGGCGCCGCGCTCGCAGGGATGTGAGGTTGCGCGCGTCCTCCCAAGGTTGGACACCGCCATACCAAACAAGTTCCCGCTTCTGGCTATGGAAAAGCTGGATGGAGACTGCTACGGAAGCAGAACTTTGCCCTCAGTGGAAGGAAAAGAAAGGCCGACGGCGTGCGCCAGTGTCGGCGCGCTGTCGCGCATGTCGATGATGTTCAAGGAATGTGCGGCGGGAACGCCAGGGCCCGCAAGGAAAAACGCAGCGCGCAAGTCCGGCAGATCGGGTAATTCCCCATGCGCGCCGCGTAGCTGCCTTCTTTCATGAAGCGTCGAAGCTGCGGTATTTTTGCACCGTGTGCATCAGCGGCCGTCACATAGTCGGGCCGCATGCCGTCAACGGAAATCATCACCAGCAGCGGAGTCTTTCGCTGCTCTTGGGCGATTGTCGGCTACACTACGAAAGATACCGCCCGAGGAGAAGCGGCAAGAAGCGCGCAAGCAGCGCGTGAATTCGTTGTGATTTCATGTGGCGAAAGAGAATACTCTAAGGCGAGTGTTTTTGCGTTACGGCGGGTTAACAAAATGGTGATGCAGTTGAATCATTGCAGCGGTCGACTGTTACATTTTTCAAATGGTATTTCGCCTCGCACCGGAATGATGTAGAGTCTACTGCCAATAGGCAGCGTGCTGGTGGGCCGCTGCATCTTAAAGACTTACCAGCCGTGCCGATGTCCCGCGTAGTTGCGCGTCCATGAGGCAGGAGAAAATTTGAGTACCTATCAGGCGGCCACGAATGCGCCCCCGCATCAGACCAACTCGAACCACTGCTCCATCGCGGCAACGGCCACGGCGTTACCTCCCCACACGATCACACGCGACGATGTGAAGTACTACATGGGTCGCGTCTTCGATATTCCGGAGCGCCGCCTCGAAGCCATGATGAGCATTGTGGACAATGCTCAAGTACATAAACGTCACTCCATTTTCCCCATCGAGTACACCGTCGAACCACGCGCGCTTTATCAGACAAATCAGGAATACATCGAGCACGCCGTCAAGCTCGGACAGGAAGCTGCGGAAAAATGTTTGCAGCGCGCCAACGTCCGCCCTGACGAAGTCGACCTGATCATCACCGTCTCCTGCACCGGTTTTATGATTCCGTCGCTCGATGCGCATCTCATCAATTTGATGGGATTTCGTTCGAACGTCCGTCGCATGCCGTTCACCGAACTAGGATGCGCTGCTGGAGCTATGGCCCTGGGCCGCGCGGCGGACTTCCTCAAGGCCCACCCCGGCGGCAACGTCTTGATCATCGCCGTCGAACTTCCCTCGCTAACTTTTCAGCGAAAAGACATTTCGCAGGCAAACTTAATCTCATCCATCCTGTTCGGCGATGGCGCCGCCGCGGTGCTGGTCACCGGCAGGCAAGTTCGCGGCCCAAAGATCATGGTCTCGGAGACTTACACTTTTCCCGATTCTCTCGGCGCGATGGGCTTCGACCTTCGCGATTCCGGCTTTCACATTCTGCTCGCCAAGGACGTGCCGGAAATGATCGGCGAAAAGATCCGTGAGCTGGTCGACGGATTTCTCGAGCGCCACGGCAAGAAATTCAACGACATCAAAGGTTGGATTCTGCATCCCGGCGGAGCGCGCCTCCTCGGTAACATCGAAATCGCGCTCGGCCTTACCAAATGTCAGACGCAGCCGTCCTGGGATATCCTCAGCAATGTAGGCAACCTGTCGAGCGCTACAATCCTCTTTATCCTTCAGGAATGGCTGGAAAAGCGGCCACTGAAACCGGGCGACTACGCGCTCGCCGCCGCTTTCGGGCCCGGATTCAGCGCGGAGTTTTTGTTGCTGCAATGGACATAAGCGTCATCGCATTCCTCGCCTTGTTGCTCGCAGTTGGAATCCTGCGCATCTTCGAACTGGGCGTCTCCCGCCGTCATCAACGGCAAATGGCGGCAGATGGTGCCACCAAAGTGAACGAGCCACAGTTCCGCTGGATGGTGTTTGTTCACACCGCGGTTCTTATCGGAGCCGCCCTGGAAGTTGTTCTTTTGCGCCGGCCGTTCATTCCCATTCTCGCTGCGATCATGTTCTCGCTGTTCCTTGCGGCGAATGCGGTCCGTCTCTGGGTTGTGCGAACGATGGGCAAGCATTGGAATGTCCAGATAATGAATTCGATGGGCCTGGGTGTGGTTACGGATGGACCATTTCGCTTCGTCCGGCATCCGAACTACGCCGCAGTTTTCGTAGAGATGGTTGCGCTCCCATTGATTCATACGGCATGGATCACAGCGGTGTTAGGCTGCGTTGGCTGCCTTGCCACTATTTCCCGGCGAATTGCCCTGGAAGAAAGCGTGCTCTTCGCGAATCCGGCGTATCGAACCGCGATGGCTGGCAAACCCAGATTTCTGCCCGGCCTGTTCTGATTGGAATTGAGAAATGCGCTACAGCGCCTGTGCACTAATCTTTGTACTATTCCTCACGCCGGCTAGAAGCCTGGAGCAAGAATCAACTGCTATATCTGCTGCCGCTGCTCCAGCGCCTTCCGCAACACCGGCGTTTTATCCCGTGCCTGAACTCATGTCCGGATTTCATCAGCTCTACGAACAAAAATTCGACCAAGCTCGCGTAACCTTTAGCGATTGGCACTCGAGTCATCCAGAAGAGCCGTTCAGTGAAGTTGCCGTAGCCGCTTCCTTTCTCTTCGAAGAGCTCTATCGCCAGGGCGTGCTAACCAGCGATTTTTTCCTCAACGAAAGGAAATTTCTGCACGGTATCGACGGCAAACCAGACCCGGTCCGCATGAACAATTTCCGCGACGCTCTTACACGCGCACGCATGCTGGCAAAGAAGCGCATGAAGACAAATCCGAAGGACGCCGAAGGTTTGTTCACGCTCACGTTGGCCGCGGGAATGGAGTCGGACGCCGACGCGATCCTCGAGAAAAGGCAGCTCGACGGCCTCAAGCGCATGAAGGAAGCCAATGAGTACGCGAAACAGCTGATTGCCGTGCATCCCGACGCCGCGGACGCTTACGTCGCTCCGGGTATCGCCAACTACATCATCGGCTCGCTGAACCCGGGCTATCGTCTCGCGCTGTGGTTCGGCGGCATTCATGGCGACAAGAAACTCGGCATGGCGCAAGTTGGCAAAACGGTTGAAGATGGCCGTTATCTTCGTCCCTTTGCGAAAATCATGCTGGCCTTGGCGGCTCGCCGCGAAAAACAGAACGCTCTCGCTCAAAAACTGTTGCACGAGCTGACCCAAGAATTTCCTTCGAATGACACTTTCGCAGCCGAGTACGCCAAAGCTATGGGTTTGCCCGTCCCCGCAATCGTCACGCGCTGATTCCTTCACTCCGATTTGCAGTCGAAATCCGCAGCTTCTCGTACCTGAATGCACTAGAATCCCGTTGCCGCAAAATCAGAGAACTGCGGCAATCCTAACTCTCCGGGCGGTGACCGTGTTTCAGCAAGACATGTTGAAGGATCGCGCAATTTTTCTTACCGGCGGCGGCACCGGCCTGGGTCGTTCGATGGCCTTGCATTTCGCGATGCTGGGCGCGCGCATGTTTCTGGTGGGCCGTCGCGAGCAGCCCTTGAAGGATGTGTGCGACGAAATTCAACGTGGCGGAGGCGGCGCGGCGTTTACCACCTGCGACGTTCGCGACTACGGCGCCGTCGAAACTGCGGCGAATCTCGCCTACGAGCAATTCGGCCGCATCGATTCGCTCATCAACAACGCCGCGGGAAATTTCATGGCCCGCACGGAAAAGCTCACGCCCAATGCCTTCAACGCCGTGGTCGGCATCGTGCTCAACGGCACGTTCAATTGCACCCAAATATTTGGCAAGAAATGGATCGCGGAGAAACTCGGCGGCAACGTCCTGAACATTGTCACCAGCTACGCCGCGGCGAATTGCGGGTCCGCCTTCGTCGTGCCGTCAGCTTGCGCGAAGGCCGGCGTGCTCGCCATGACCACCTCGCTCGCCGTGGAATGGGCGAAGTATCACATCCGGCTAAACGCGATCGCTCCCGGCCCGTTCCCCACCGAAGGCGCGTGGTCGCGGCTCATGCCTTCGAAACAATTCGAGGAGCACGCCAAGGAATCGCATCCCATGAAACGATTCGGCCGCCACGAAGAACTCACCAGCCTCGCGGCGTTTCTATTGAGCGACATGGCCGAGTACATCAACGGCGAATGCGTGGTGATCGATGGAGGCGACTGGCTCCGCGGCGCCGGCGAATTCAACGATCTGCTGCTGCTGCCGGACGCCGCATGGGAAAGTATGGAAGCCGCACGAAGCAAGAAGTAAGCGGCACAGCCGCCTCCGCACATCACGCCTCTTTTGCGCCATGAATTCTGACTGTGCCACTGTCACGCGTGCGCCGAAAAGAAAATCGCGCCGAACTACTGCGGCAAAGTGCTGGAGCGCAGCAAGACTCGCAGTTCGGCCTGCCCAATCGACTTGTCCCCTGCCATTCCGCTCACGACAATGGAATCCGGCTGCCGGCCCTTCAACTCGTTTTCAGCAATTTGCGGCGACTGCAACTCTACGCGCAAATAGTTCGCCTCCACGTCGGCTAACAAAAACTTTCCTTCCCCGCTGAGCACCTTCCATCCACTCGATGCCGTAACCTTCACCATGATTTCGCGTGCCGCACTAGGCTTCCGCGTGATCACTAAAGGAATTCCCACGACGCTGCCGTCCTTTACCGCGATTTCCGGAATGCGTGCGGCAGGCAGCTTTGTCAATTTGTGCGCATGTCGAAATGCGCCATAAAAATGCCACGGATCGCCCAACTCCAAAATTACAGGCTGCGTCGAATCTGAAACAACTCCCGGACCTCCATCAGATTTTACTGGGCCGGATGGTTGCTTGAGTCCAGACTCCACATCCGGAAAGATCGGATCCGTAGGCTGTGTCGGAACCGTAGCCTTGCCAAAGATGAGCGTCATCGGCTCAGACCACCAGGCGTGTTCAGGATCGCTCATCAGTCTTTCCAACTGTTCGTCGTTAAGATCAGAAAGCCTGTGAATCTCACCGGGAAATTGCGTCAGGTGCGGCTTCGCGGCTTCCAGGGCCAGCCGCCAATACGGCTTCTTCTGCGACGGCGAAATTTCCTTCACCGAATACGCGGGTCCCTTGCCCGCGAATTGCTTCTCGTCGCTGGCGTCACTGAAGAAATAGATTTTCTTCGGCTGCCAAGGCGTCAGATTTTCCAGGTACGGCTCCAATCGCTTGGACGCGCCCGCCACCTGCGCCGGAAACGCCACCGGGTCGCCCGCAAGGTCGAATGCTTCCGTAGCCAGCACCCCGGAAGCCTGATGGTCGCCGTGGTTTTCGCCGATGAATATGCTGGGCAGCCAGGTTAGGATCACCTCTGGCCGGGCGAGTCTCACGATTCGCACGAGCGCCTCCAGATTTGCGCCGTGGCCCCAGTTCGCCAGCGAATTCAAGACGTTCTGCGATGCCGTGTCCTTACCATCGAGAAACCACACGTTCGTGATTCCCAGCGTCGCGCACGCCCGACGTCCTTCCTGCTCGCGAATGTCCGCCAGCGCTGGACCGTGCTCGCGCGAATAATCGTTTCCGCCGCTCCCGCCGCGCGTGGTGAAAACCACCGCCACCCGCTTGCGCTCGTCATAAATCGCCCGCGCCAGATACGGCGTAGCCGCGCCCTCATCATCCGGATGCGCCACCACCAACAGAATGTCCGCCTTATACCGCTCGTCCGGCGGCGGCAGCGCCTTTGCGTCCTGGGCAGGATTGCAGACGGGAAGAAGCAAAAGGAACAAGCAGTAAGCCGCGAATCGTCGCATGAATCTCCTAGGAGGATTTCGCCCCAACCGAGTTTACCTTGTACTAGAAATGGCGCGAAGCAGCGGTGCGTGTCCCGCGCTCGCCTTGACCAGGCCCCGCCTTGACCACACTAGAATGCGCCGATAAGCTTGATGTTTCTCCAACTAGGTGAAAAGCGCATGGAGCCGATTCACATCACACTGCCGGACGGCAAAGTCCAGGAAGTGCCCAAGGGCACCACACCTGCGGATATTGCGAGAGGAATCTCACCTCGCCTTGCCGACGCCGCGCTCGTCGCCCGCGTTGCCGCGCCCAATGATGGCACCGGCGAGCTAATTGACCTGCGCCGCCCGCTCGATCAAGACGTAAAGCTTCAAATCCTAACCGAAAAAGATCCCGACGCACTTTTCGTCTTCCGCCACTCCGCCGCGCACCTGCTCGCGGCCGCCGTTATGGAGCTGTATCCCAACGTGAAGCTCGGCATCGGCCCGCCCATCGACACCGGCTTCTTCTACGAATTCCTGCGCGAAGAACCTTTCACTCCCGAAGACCTGGCCAAGATCGAAACAAAAATGCACGAGCTTGCCGCCCAGGATCTCCCGAACGAGCGCAAGCTCATTCCCAAGCCGGAAGCGCTCGAGCTATACAAAAAATCCAATCAAATCTTCAAGTGCGAGCTGGTCGAAGAAAAAGCCGTAGAGCCAATCGTCTCTTTCTACACCACCGGCAAGTTCATCGACTTTTGCCGCGGCCCGCACATTCCCTCAACCAAACGTATCCAGGCGTTCAAGCTGATGAGCGTCGCCGGGGCTTACTGGAAAGGGCAGGAAGGCAATCCGCAACTCCAGCGAATCTACGCCGCGTGCTTTTTCACCCAGAAAGAACTCGACGAATATCTCCACCGCCTCGAAGAAGCCAAGCGCCGGGATCATCGCAAACTGGGCACCGAACTCGATCTCTTCAGCATTCAAGACGAAGCCGGGCCGGGCTTAATTTTTTGGCATCCCAAGGGCGGCCTGATCCGGAAAATCATTGAGGACTGGCTGCGCAACGAGCTCCTCGCACGCGGCTACGACCTTGTCTACACACCGCACATCATGCGCCTCGACCTCTGGAAAACCAGCGGCCATACCAATTTTTACAAAGACAGCATGTTCGGGCCCATCGAAGTTGAAAAGGCTGAGTATCAGCTCAAGCCCATGAACTGCCCGGGCCACATCTTGATTTACAAATCGAAGCTCCACAGCTATCGCGACCTTCCCGTCCGACTGGCCGAACTAGGCACCGTCTATCGTTACGAGCGCAGCGGCGTTCTCCACGGCCTACTGCGCGTTCGCGGCTTCACTCAAGACGACGCACACATTTTCTGCATGCAGTCGCAAATCGAAAAAGAAGTGGAAGCCTGCGTCGACTTCGCGTTCGCGGTGATGAAAAATTTCGGCTTTGACAAATTTGAAGTTGAGCTTTCCGATTGGGACGCCTCGCACCCGGAAAACTATGCGGGCAAACCCGAAGATTGGCACCGCGCGTCAGCGGCTCTCGCGAACACCATGCAGCGCCTAAACATTCCCTACAAAAAAATCGAAGGCGAAGCCGCCTTTTACGGCCCCAAAATTGACGTCAAATTAATCGACGCCATCGGCCGCCCCTGGCAGCTCACCACCGTCCAGTTCGATTTCAATCTTCCCGCGCGCTTCGGCCTCGAATACGTCGGCGAAGACGGTGCCCGCCACCAGCCGCTCATGGTGCATCGCGCGCTGCTCGGCTCTGTCGAACGCTTCTTCGGCATTCTTGTCGAGCACTACGCCGGAGCCTTCCCGCTCTGGCTAGCTCCTGTCCAAGTCGAAATCTGCCCGGTTAGCGAAAAAGTAGCGGACTACGCCAAGCACGTCGCAGAAACCCTCAAGAACCACAACATCCGAGTCCATCTTGACGATCGCAACGAGAAACTCCCCGCCAAGATCCGCGACGCGCAAATGCAAAAAATCCCGTATATGCTCGTAGTCGGCGCAAAAGAAGCCGAAGCCGGCACCGTCTCCGTGCGCCACCGCAGTAAAGGCGACCTCGGCCCCAAGCCCCTCGCCGAAGTCGTAGCCGCATTGCAGCAAGAAGCCGACTCGCGCGCGACAAGCTGAGCACATGGAGACGATCTACCGACGCTCTTTCCTCGCAGTCGCGGCTGGAGCAGCTTTCACGCCGCTGCTAACATGGGCCTCCACCGAGGTTCCCTCGTTGCTCGATCATGTTCTACTCGGCTGTGACGACCTCGATCGAGGCATAGACTTCGTCGAGCAGCACACGGGCATTCGCGCCTCCCTCGGCGGCGTTCATCCTGGCCGTGGCACCCGCAACGCGCTGCTCTCTCTCGGTGAGCGCCGCTATCTCGAGGTAATTGCGCCTGACCCGAAACAAGACCGCATCGACCAGTTCGCGCAAAAGCAAGTCGCGCAACTCAAACAGTTGAGTTGCCCTCGTCTGATTGGTTGGGCCGCGCATCCCGGTGACCTCGAAAAATTCTCGGCACGTCTGCGCGAAGCAGGCATCTCATTCGATGGACCGCGTCCTGGCTCGCGTCAACGTCCTGACGGCAAGCTCCTTCAATGGAAGACCCTCAATCTGAAAGATGATAAAGATGGCCTGCTCCCCTTCTTTATCGAATGGAGTGCGAGCTCGCTTCATCCTTCCGCCGACGCGCCTAAAGGTTGCAAGATCACGAATTTCGGAGCGTTCACCCCAAATACAGAGGAACTGACCAAAATCGTCAACCTCCT
>JAOAPV010000116.1 GCA_025463055.1 Candidatus Acidiferrum typicum | reverse complement strand
CGCACTCCGATAGAGCGCGTAGTGCCGGCCCCGGCTCGCAACGCTCCAAGAGCATGGCGCCCAGATCATCGTCGGCCATGAGCAGTTGCACAGTCGGGTCTCCATTCCAGAATCGCAACCCGTGAATCTCGTGCTCTCCCTCCGATGCGGGTACGCCTCCGTGGCGCGTTGTGAGCGGGTGACGGGCAAGCGCTAGGATTCGGTTGGGCGAGTTGGGCAATTCACGGCCTTTTCAAAAAGCTAACTGATTGTGGCGACGCGTCTTAGCTTTAGTGATTCCCCGTTCGCAATGAGGAGGCCGGGGGTTCGAATCCCCTCTCGTCCACCAGATCCTAAAACACTTACGCCGTTTTTCTCATTTGCAAAAGTTGCCCAGGTTGCCCGCTTGGGAGCTTGAAGCCCATTCCGATCTTCTCGGCCCAATCCAAACGAAACGCACGTTCCTGTAGCATTTTGATGTAACGCTCGGAGACGTGTCGCTGCGCTTGTCCAGACCAGAAGTGCCGCAGGAATTCCGGGCATTCGGATTTCCCGACGTGCATTAAACGGAAGCGACGGAAGAAATTGAAACCGCCTTTAGGGTGTTCGAGCTTCTTGAGGATGGGATGCAGGGAGTCTTGCAAGGTGTTCGCTTGGAGGAGCTGTGCGCCGGTCGATGTACGGAACAGCAATCACTCGCGACGGTCGCCGACAAATTCACGCAGCATCTCTCCGAGTTCCTTGCATAGGTCTACATCGCGCATCCCGTTCTTGGTTTTCAGGAAAGTCTGGATGATTCCTTCTTCACTTCAGACAGTAGTGCTTCACCGGACGCCCCAAGTCCCCGTGGACAGCCGCAGCCTCCGAAATTGGAGCTATACGTCCACTTGCAGGTGGTTTCCTCCCTCCGCGATTAGGGCAGGAGCGTGAGATTAATTCTTTACAATAAACACGTTTCTCAACGGAATATTCTTGCTATCTGCGATCCGCCGAGTTAAATCTTGAGTCCCCTTACCTGCACCTTCTTTTATTCAGCGCCACCCCTCTTAAAGCGCAGAGGAACATTCACATGGCAGAGGCCTCACCAGACCGCCGTCTTAGCGTCCGCGAAGAGATCAAGACTCTTATTCGTGTTCGCATCTGGAAATCTGCGAACCAGGAGGAGTTAGGCGAATCTGAGAATTTATCCGAGAGGGGAATTCTCTTTGCAACAGATTCGGTTATACCAGTTGGCACAACGTTGGAAATCTTTCTAAAAATGCCGGAGATGATCAACGGGTCGACGAACGAATGGCTTTACTCAGGCCATGTAGTGCAAGTCGAACCTAGTACTTCTACGAGAGGACACTTCGGCGTAGGCGTTCAATTTGACTGCTACCAGCCGTCCGGTGGGAACGAGGCAGGTTCGAATTGAACGTTGGGGACACTCCCTCCTCTTAGGAAGCACGGCCATTGCGAAATATATGTGCGGTCATTGGGGACACGCTTTGAAGTGCAGCGATCCAGAATGCGACAATGCTGCTACCCGAGAAATCTATGGAATTCCGATGTGCGAAGCCTATTTTCTGGAGGTGCTAAAGCATTGCGGTCATATCCGCTCTGCTGTACCTAAGCCGATTAAGCTCAACATTCACTCCCAAAACGTTGCCCCTCAGTGGACAGTTGAACAAAGGCAAGCACAGAGCAAGCGGATTAAGGAAAGTTTAGCACTAATCGGCCTTCAGCGTTTGCGGCTGAAATTCAGACAATGGAAGAGTCTAGACTGGCCGTGTTCAACAGGGATCACACAACTCTCAGGATTGAAGGCAGATAACGCTGCTTCATTCCGGAAGCAGAAGATGCAGAGGACAACATCCAGCCCGATGAATGCATAGTCTGCAGCGGGAGCCTCCTATTGCTGCTTAGATAGAAATACTAGTGCCTCCCTGCTGCACTGTCCCTTGCGTCGTGCTCGTGATTCGAGATTGCGCGAACGCGCACGTTTTGTACAATCGTCTCGTCGGTTCCGTGATCGTGAGCGTGCTCCGTAATGGTCATCCTTGTTGAACCACGAGCGCCAATAGGAATACAGACCTCATAGATATCGCTCCACGCACAAAGCAATGGCCTTGGGCGTCCTGAAAACGAAAACGATGCCGAGTCCGCCCCCATTTTTGAAACGCAACGACATCAACGAGCGTAACCATCAGATCCAGGCGCTCGCCTATTTTCCCCACGTGTCCATCAGCGAACCGGGATTGGCCGCGAAAGGCACGCCTTACAACGAGTACAACGATTACAGCTAAGGTGACGGTGACAATGAACGTGGTCATTTGCACTCTTTCGGCACGACCTCACTGCATGCCCCCAGATACCCGATCATCCAAGAAGGAAGACAGGGCTTAAAGCAACTTATTTCGCTCGGCCGGACTCCTCCGTTTTTTCAATCCGAACCGTCGCGGCCGGGTAAACCATCAGAATCTCGCGCTTGATTCGTTTTGCGTCAACCTCATTTGTAACGATGGGAACGTTGGGTATGCCTACAGCAGAGACTCGGTAATACTCCTTCAGCTTGTCGTTCATTATCACTCCGATTTAATCCTATAGACGCGTTAGCGCAGACAAATCCTCTCACCAAGTAAGTCGGTAAAACTGCCCCAAAAGATTCACCCCGCGATCTATTAGCATTCTCTAACCAACAGGAGCTTTTTGCTTTCCGCTGACTAGCAGCATCCCCAGTTGTAGCCGGCCTGTGTAGAACGATTCCTCTTTCTTGTTTGGTCCTATTTCTGCGACTCGCGTGGCTAGTTCGAGATTCGGTGTGTTCCACTCAAGAACATCGAGAAGCGTTGGAACAGCTCCGGACAGCAGTCGTTTTCGTATCTGCCTGATTTTACGCGACCTACCACAGCCAAGAGTGGCACGCCACGCGCAAGGTAAGTAATGGGCGTTGGCACCTGCTAAGGTGAGTCAACTAAAGGTATTTTGCGTCCCAATGAGCTCCCGTGCAAGCGAGGACGTGCAAGCTTAAAAGCAACTCGCCTAAAACCTAAGCGGAAGAGCGATTGCTTGGTTCTTTGGTGTGACAACCAAAGGTTAGTGCCTTAGGTGGTATGACCATCGCGCTAATAAATCTCAGAGAAAGCGTTGAAATGCTTTTTCTTGAGTGACGAAGTAAAAGGATACCTACGAGAGATATCCGACCAACGTCGGGCCATCCGTTAATTTCGGATGGCCCTTTTATTTGCCTAAAACATCACAAAAATAGACGCTCAGTACACAACACCTTAGAGGCTAGCATGTGCTTGCAATCGCCATGCCTGACTTAGCTCTTCGAAAATGGCGAGTGGGAATTACTGCCGTCACTTGCGTGCCGTGCGCGCCGGTCGTGATTTCCAGGCGGCCGCCGAGATGTTTTACTCTCTCTTTCATTCCGACGATTCCGACGCCAGCGCCTTTGCCTACGGAGGCGCCGTCCAGCACTCCGCTGGGTATGCCCCGCCCATGATCACTGATGGTAACGGCCAATCCATCGGAGACATATTCTATTTTGACGGTGGCCTGGTCGCTTCCGGAATGCAGGTGAATATTGGTAAGGCACGCCTGGACAATCCGGAAAATGGCAAGTTCGGCTTCTTCGGGTAATCGCTCCAAGCGGAGCGGTATCTTCAATTCCACCTCCAGGCCCTCGCGTCGATTGATTCCCCGGAAATACATCTGGAGGGACGATGCCAAGCCGCATTCATCGAGCAGCGGCGGATGCAATAGATAGGAAAGGGTGCGAATCTCGTCGGAGATCTCTTTGGTTAAGGAGGAGCACCCCAGGAGCATCTTGTGAGTTTCTGTTGCTGAGGAAGGCGTTTGCCTCTCGAACATAGCCAAATTCATGGCCAGCACAGCGAGCTTTTGTCCACTGCTGTCGTGTAACTCACGCGCGATGCGGCGCCGTTCGTCATCCTGAGATTGGCTGAGCCGCCGGGAGAATTCCCGTAGCTCTTGTTCATTGCGGTGACACTCTATGGCGATAGCCGCCAGATGGATGGCCCGTTCGACTATTTCCGCGTCTGGCTTAGGCCAACTCTGGCGCTGCGGATAGGAGAGGGCCAAGGCCCCCAGAATTTGTTTTTCGATCGATAAGATCGGATGGAAAGCCGCCATTTGCAAGCCCGCACGTAGAGCGGCTTCGCGGTGAACGGCAAACAGCGGGTCGCTCTCTATATCGTCGACCGTCGGGGCTCTTCCCTGACCTTCCGCGCTGCTGCAGAACCCCGCGTAGGTGGCCAGTTCCAAGTTTTCGATTTCTTCCTTCCAGGTTCTGGGAGCATTTGGCCCCGCAACCGGGCGAAGTCGTACTCCGTCGCTATCGAGCAAGAAAACGGTGGAGATCGCTCCCGGCGACTTGCCATCGATGAAGTTGCAAAGTTCGTTCAAGACTTCCAACATTGGGGCGCCATGCCCCAGCATTTCCAGTAGATGTATCTCTGTAGTCATAGGCTGGGTTTCTTCTCTCCTTGAATTGTTGGTGCTTACTGATTTTCCCTTGCGGTCACAGCATTAGAGTGAATCGACAGATCAGTACTTCAAGTTGAAAGGGGGGTGAGGGCACATTATGGACATCCGAATGAAGGGAATCTGTCACTTTAGAGACAGTTTTATCCGCGCGAAGCGTCGTCCGCAGGAGGGGTCCAAAAGCCGACAGTTTACGATTCATGGTACTTATATGTGTGTATGTTTTGCCGCGACTCCTGATAGATTTTCACTGGAGGTAACGATGCGACCTTTGCGGCTGTTGATAGCGGATGATCACGAAATCTTTCGAGCCGGACTGCGCTGGCTGCTAGAGCTAGAGCCCGGATGGACTGTAGTTGCCGAGGCGGCTGACGGACGTGAAGCGGTCGCAAAAGCCGCGGAAACACACCCGGGCGTGGCAGTCATGGACATCGGCATGCCTGTCATGAACGGCCTGGAAGCAGCCCGTGAGATTATCGAGAAAGACCCGCGGACGAAAATCGTGATGCTCACGGTGCACGATTCGGATTCCATGATTCACAAAGTTTTGGGCTGCGGGGCGCGAGGGTACGTGTTTAAGACGGACGCGGCTCGGGATCTGGTGAACGCCGTCAAGGCGATGCAAGGCGACAATACGTTCTTCACTGGTAAAGTCGCGGAAATAATCCTGAACGATTTTGCTCGTGATCAATCCCGCGCGTATGGCGCCGATTCACCCGTGGGGCGTCTGACCGCGCGGCAACGCGAAATAACGCAACTTCTGGCGGAAGGCCGCAGCACTAAAGAAGTGGCGAGTCTCCTGGAGCTCTCGGTTAAGACCGCGGAGACGCACCGGGCCAATATCATGCGCCGGTTAAGCTGCCACTCGGTTGCGGAGCTAGTGCGCTACGCAGTGCGGAATCAGATAATCGAAGCATAGGCTGCTTGCGGCGCCCACCTGGCCAGCGAGGGGTATTAGATTAATTTTTTACAATAACGTGTTTTTCAGCGGAATATTCTTGCTATCTACGATTCGCCGAGTTAAATCTTGATTCCCCTTACTTGCTCATCTTTGATTCAGTGCCACCCCCTCTCTAAAGCGCCAGGAGCATCACATGAGAGAGTCATACTTAGACCGCCGTCTCAACGTCCGTGAAGACATCAAAACTCCTATTCGTGTTCGCATCGGGAAATCTGCCATCCTGGAGGAATTGGGCGAATCGGAGAATTTGTCCGAGAAGGGAATTCTCTTTGCTACAGATTCAGTTATACCAGTTGGCACAGCGTTGGAAATCCTTCTGAAAATGCCGGACGAATGGCTCTATTCAGGCCACGTAGTGCGAGTCGAACCTAGGACTTCTCCGAGGCGACGCTTCGGCGTGGCTGTTCAATTTGACCGCTACCAGGCGTCTAGTGGGAGCGAGGCTGGTTCGAAATGAACGTTGGGAACACTGGGAAGATGAACATTGCGAAATATATATGTGGAGTTGCCATCGACCGCGCCGGACAGCACGGAACTATCAGGACTATGATCGAGGACACGTTTTGAAGTGCAGCGACCCAGAATGCGACAAGACTGCTACCCGAGAACTCTATGGAATTCCGATGTGTGAAGCTTATTACGTGGAGGCGGTAGAGCATTGTGGCCACATCCTCTCTGCTGTACCTAAACCGATTGTGGTCAACCTTCACCGCCAAAGCGTTTACCCTCACTGGACAGATGAAGAAAAGCAAGCACATAGCAAGCGGATTAAAGAAATTTTAGCAAGAAAGAAATATGAAAAGAGCATTCCTATTTCTACTGTTCGCTCTCAACGAAGGGAGCCGGTGCGGATTCTGAACAATTTTGCGACCTAGGACCGCTTTGTCCCGATAGCTGAAGACGCAGCGGTAACAATTGCATGATTGGAATTGAGATAGACCCCCAGTTTCGAGGCTTTCCTAACGCGCTAACGGACATGTCACTTGGACGTAGTTTGCTGTCTCGGCGATTGGGACAGCGAATGCCGGATTAGTTTTTTAACATAAACGTATTACTTGACGGAATATTATTGCTGCCTACGATCCGGCGGGTTTAATCTCAATTTCCTCTCCTTCGTTGATTAAGCGCCATTCTCTTAAAGCGCCAAGAGCATCACATGACAGCGGCCCTATCAGACCGTCGTCTCAGCGTCCGTGAAAAGTTCAAGATTCCTATTCGTGTTCGCATCTGGAAATCGGCGAACCAGGAGGAGTTGGGCGAATCTGAGAATTTATCCAAGAGGGGAATTCTCTTTGCAACAGATTCGGTTATACCAGTTGGCACAACGTTGGAAATCTTTCTAAAAATGCCGGAGATGATCAACGGGGAGTCGACGAACGAATGGCTTTACTCAGGCCATGTAGTGCGAGTCGAACCTAGTACTTCTACGAGAGGACACTTCGGCGTGGGTGTTCAATTTGACTGCTACCAGCCGTCCGGTGGGAACGAGGCTCGTTCAAATTGAACGCTGGGAACACGTCGAAACATTTCAAGCATTTCAAGCGGCCGCTCGACAAAGAATGGCTTCGTTGAAGGGGATGTGGCTCAGGAAAAAACGCCTAGAAGTGCCTACGCGGACGCACCGGTGTATCTTGCGAACCCAGATAGTATCCTGTGCTCCGCTTCGGCCGGCCTGAACAACCTCTTTCTTCGCTAATGGACCACCCTTGCTTGTATGCCGTCCTCAACCAGCTTCGTGGCCTGTTCGGCCACAACCGGTGGGCTGAAATAATAGCCTTGTCCCTCGCCGCACCCGTGGAGCTGAAGGAATTTGAGTTGCGCTCGGGTTTCTACCCCCTCCGCAATCACCCGCTGCTTCAGGCTCCTGCCGAGATTAATCATGGCGCTGACAATTGCCGCGTCTGCCGGGTCCGCCGTGATCTCCTGCACGAAAGATTGATGCAGTTTCAGGGCGTCCGATGGAAAACGCCGCAGATAGGTGAAGCTGGAATACCCCGTGCCAAAGTCGTCGATCGCAAGCTGCACGCCCATGGCTTTCAACTTCAGCAGGTTGACCACAGCAGCCTCCGCGTCACGCATCAGCACGCTCTCGGTCAATTCCAACTCTAAATGTTGAGGTTCCACCCCGGTTGCAATCAACACCGCCCGAACCCCGGACAGAAAATCCTTTGCGCCGAATTCAGCGGCGGACACATTCACCGACAGAGGCACAACCCCGAGTCCAGAATCTCTCCAGGTTTGCGCCTGTTTGCATGCTTCCAGCAGTACCCACTGTCCGATAGGCACAATCAGACCGCAGTCCTCCGCTATCGACACGAATTGCGCAGGATATATCATTCCCCGCTGCGGATGTAGCCACCGTATCAGCGCTTCCACTCCTGTGATCTCCCCCGTTTGAAGATTAAGCTTAGGCTGGTAGTGCAG
Organism: Candidatus Acidiferrum typicum; assembly: GCA_025463055.1. Taxonomy (GTDB): domain Bacteria; phylum Acidobacteriota; class Terriglobia; order Acidiferrales; family UBA7541; genus Acidiferrum; species Acidiferrum typicum_A. The sequence continues at coordinate 28,949 of JAOAPV010000116.1, read as the reverse complement.
CAAAAGCTCGTTTCGCCCCAGTGCGCAACGCAAATCCGCTTCCAGCGATTGCCGTTCTGCAAGCCGGGCGTGCATCTCATGGCGGAAGAACCGGCAGTTATTCCGGCCGTGTTCCTTGGCTTCGTACATCGCGTTGTCCGCTCGATTAATCAAACCTTCCGCGTCTTCCCCATCATTGGGGTAGGTGCTCACCCCGATACTCACATTGATATCAAGGCTTTTGTTGTCGATAATATGCGGCGCCGCTAACGTCCTGAGGATTTTTCGCGCACTATAGGCTGCGTCTTCGGCGTGCTCGACTTGAGCGAGGAGTACCACGAATTCGTCCCCGCCTAGCCGGCTTACCGTGTCCGACCGTCTCACACAGGCTATCAATCGCCCGGCTACTGACTGCAGCAGTTTGTCGCCAACATCGTGGCCGAGTGAGTCGTTGATCTTTTTGAAGTGATCTAAATCGACAAACATCACCGCCAGTTGCTTGCCCTGGCGCTCTGCCAGGGCAATGGCCTGCGTCAGTCTGTCCTTGAACAGTACGCGGTTTGGCAAATCGGTCAGGGCGTCGTGTTCCGCTAAGTGCGACATTTCGAGCGATTTGGCCCGGGCCGCGCTCACGTCGTGGAAAGCCACAACCGCCCCTGTTACACTCCCATCCTGGTCCTGGATGGCAGTCACTTTACGCTCGATTCCACATTGGAACCCGTCTCGTCTAACCAGAACACAGTTTGTGCATTCGGCCGTTTCCTTCGTGGCTCGGTCTTCTTGGATTGCAATTCCCACGGCATTGCCAACCGCTGGGCCGCCAACGCTTTCGATGAGCCGCAGCACGTCCGCCATGGGACGCCCCCGTGCCTCTTCCCGGCGCCACCCGGTCATCTCTTCCGCCTTTCGATTTAGGTATGTGACCTTGCCCTGCACGTCCGTGCGCAGTACCGCCTCTCCGATCGAATCAAGCGTCACGTTGGCGACTTCATTTTCCAAAACCATTGCTTCCGTTGCCCTTTTATCCATCATCATGCGCACCGTCGTCCTAAGCGGTAGGATTTGGCATCTGCTTATTCCAAAAAACGCGCTACTTGCCCTTCGCCGCCTTCGCGAAATCCGCCGCCATGAAGCGCAGCATTTGCTCCTTCAATTGCGCATCCACCTCGTCCGCGATCGTCACAACATCGGGAAGCAGCGTGCTGAATTCCAAATTCTTCACGTTTTTGTGCAGCGTTGAAAAAATGGTGACCTGCAGTAGACGGGACTCCTCCACCGCCATCGCCACCGTGTAACCTTGTCTATGCCGCAAATCCCCGTGTTCGGCCGCAGCCTTCGAAATCGGAGCTTTCGTCCCTGCGTCCAGGCGCAAGCGCGCAATCACGTCATGCAGAAGATGAGGAAGATGGCCCGTCCGGTCTTCAAAGTTCAGCGGGATACACTTCAGGTCTGGCTCCTGCTCGACTCGAGCAAGCCAATCCACAATCACGGATTGAAGTTCGCGTTCAAGAATATCCGCCACGCTCTCAATCGAGGCAGTATCCGGGCGCTCTCTGGGGCCGGTCACAAACTCTGCAGATTTGCTCATTTCAGCCTCCCTTGGTCGCTACTCTAGTTCATCTATCCTGTTGACCGCTGTCGCTAACAACAGCCTTTGTTCGATAGTGCGTTGTTAATCTTTCCTACCCATGGTTCATTAAAACGGTCTGCAAGACTGTGCTAAAGGAGTCGTTCCACGATTATTAGAATTCTTTGATGCGCCAAGAGTAACGAGCTACGCCGCCCAGCAAGTTGTAACCAGAGCAATTCTCTTGGATTCTCCACGCTCAGACAGATTTAGTATCAAACACCCGAACAACTAGGAGAGCGGTTCCAGAAGCCACTGCACCGCCGCCAAGGGGAACGCATAGTCGGCTGATCGGACGTGTGGCATTCGTGATCCAAAATGGGCTCGCAAATTCGCAAAGCTTCGACTGTGAGGTGCTGGAGACGGTGAAAATCCGGTCATCAAGATTCGCCCAGGGCTACCACTTCGCCGTCGATAACCGTGTTGAAGAAAGTTCCTGGAGCGCCTCAGAGAATCTGCGGGAATTGTTTGTTGAAGTTGTTGTGATTCCTCAAGTACAGGGTGATTTCTCCACGGGTCTTGACTCCGATGGCCCGATGCCCGTCGAGCTGAACTTTGTAGGTCCAGTCTGGCCCTCGGCGAGGTTCGAAAGGTTCGAAAGGAGGGCGCGTGCCTTTGGCTCAATAGATTCGGTCTTCCGCTTTGGCCAAGAATGCTGCAAAGCTGTATGAAAGCGCGACATGCTTCAAGGCTATGCGACGAGACGCAAAATCCAAACCCACATGGGCTCCGCGGAATTCCAGAACTTTAGTGAAGCTGTCGCACCGATGGATGCGCTATAGCCTAGCGGCTGGCCCCCGATACATACCCGATTTCGCCGACCTCGTAGCTCTTCAGGGAATTGTCGCTATGGTTGGATCGGAATAATCGCTTTCGACATTGTCCGAATTCACCGCCGTCACCACATACGTATAGGTCTGACCAGATTGAATGCTTGTATCGGTGTAATTCGTCAAAACCAACGGCGCATTGTTAATTTCCGCGTAGGTTCCGTCTGCAAGAAATCGATAGACGTTATATCCGATGATGTCCGAGGTGCTCGCGTTCCAGTTGAGCGTGACGCTATCCGAGCTTAGCTGTCCTCCGCTGCCAGCCAGTGCGATCGAGACTACTCCCGCATTGCTGGTGACTGCGATCGATCCCGCCATGCTTTCCGTCGCGGACGGCGCAAATATCACGTTCAACACCGCGCTCTGCCCGGGTGTCAATATTGTATTCGCTTCGGCGCCGTTTGCGCTGAACCCCGCGCCGGTCACAAGTACACTGCCGAGCGTGATGTTAACGTTCCCCGTGTTCGTTAGTGTCACGCCCAGCGCACTACGGCTTGCTACTAATACGCTTCCAAAGTTCAGGCTAGTCGTGCTCGAGCTCAGCGACGGTGCCGATGCCATGCCTGTGCCGCTCGTAGCGATAGCCAATGGAGAGTTAGGCGCATCACTCACAACCGAAATCGAGCCGGCAGCATTCCCTGCGGATGTGGGAGCAAACACCACGTTAAAGGCCGCATTCTGGCCCGCCGCGATGCTCATTGGGAGCGTCAGACCGGACGTGCTAAATCTGGCTCCGGTTACCTTTGCGCTGGAAATCATAACGCTCGTGTTCCCACTGTTCTGTAACGTAATGGTTTGCGAGTTCCTCGAGCCAGCTGCCACCTCAGAGAATCGGGCACTGATCGGAGCCGCAGAAAGCTGTGGCTTCGGCGTGCTCGGGCTTGGCGCACTCGAACCCGTTACACCCGCGCAGCCGCTGGCGATCATCGATGCGGCAAGTACCAGAGTCACTAGATACTTCAATGTTGTATTTACATCCGACCTTTGATTCATCATGCGGCAAGTGTAGAAAGAGTGGGCGCACGCAACCACTGGTCTGGCGACCAGACAAGGTGTGGACTGCTAACTAATGAGCGACATGTTCACGAGGGTAGCTAAATGACGAGCGAGATGTTCGTGAGGGCACACCTAACGTCAGCGAATGTCCATACGGGCGGTCACGGAAGCTGCCCAAACGCCAGTTGTGATTTCTCGAGTTTTGAGACCTTCTTGCCACCATTGATCGGCACTGACCTTATCCTCTGGCCTCAAATCCTTGTTTGGCAAAGAATTGGTAGCCCGCTGCATTCACCTGCGGCATTGAGGACGGTGGACATTTCTGCGTCTCCTGATGAGCCGAGGCGCAGCGCGGGGAGCTGGTTATCTCGCGCGTGGGGTCCGCGTGCTTTGTAAAAACACTTGTACAATTTTGGTACAATTGCGACACGAAACAAAACCATCTGCACAATTCCAAGTATTATGCAGGCATTTTTGTCGCAGGCGTGTGGGAGTCGAACCCACTATCATCCGGTAGCCCAAGTAGCCCATCCAATGACCCGCTGCGAAAGCTCGGTGATTGCAGCACCGCGTCTTAGCTTAGAAAACGCCTTGTTCGCAACGAGGAGGCCGGGGGTTCGAATCCCCTCTCGTCCACCCTTTTCTCGTCTCACCTCCAACCCACCAAAGCTATTGGAATCCGTTAACGGCGACAAAATATCGAGCTAACGCAGACGATAAACCGACACTGGTCGAGTTGCGGCTTCTGCGATATGATGTTTTCCTTCGGAAGCCGTTGCGCAACCCAGCTTGACGCTATCCAGATGAGGTGAGCCATGGCGCATCAAGGCCCCACCATAGTTGTTCCTCTCGTCGCCGTTCCGTACGACGGTCCAACACTTCTCTGCGTCGTCAATCGCATTCGCGCTGCCGCTTCTCCACCGGTATTTCAGCGTGCCGTGCGCGCTTTTCCTGGCATCGATCGCCGTAGACATGTTCTCTGTGTTCGCCGCTTTGTTTGCGGCCATCCTCATCCCATTCCTACATCTATTGAGGTGATATATGGCAACCAAGAGTCATTCCGTGCAGTTTGACCGAAGCAGTCTGGGGGGCCACCGTCATGTTTGCGCTTTCTTCAACAGCAGTGACGAGGAGCACCGTGTGCTTGGCTCCTTCATCAAAGAGGGCTTCGACAAGGGAGATAAAGCTTTCCATTTAGTGGACCTTGGCCAACGGCAAGACCATCTCCGGCGGCTCGCCGAAGGAGGTGTCGACGTGCAAAAGGCGATAGACTCCGGCCAGTTGGAGGTGCGCTCCTGGCACGACGCTCCGCTCCGCGGCGGCCGCTTTGACCAGGAGTCTTGGCTCGCATCGTTCGAGAAAGTGCTCCAGTCCGGGCCAGCGGCAGGATACGCGCAGACAAGATTCCTGGCGCACATGGAATGGGCGCTCGTCGACTTACCGGGCACCGAAGACCTCATCGAATTCGAGACCCGCGTCAACTACGTCGTGCCCAAGTATGACGACATAGTGATTTGCGCCTATGATCTGTCAAAATTCAGCGCGAGCGTGGTAATGGACGCCCTGCGCACCCATCCACTTGTGATTGTCGGCGGTTTATTGCAGGAGAACCCTTTCTTCGTTCCTCCCGAACAGTTTCTCCTGGAGTTGCGGGAGCGTCGGTCGATTCGGAAAGCTGCAGCCGCGGCGAACTAAGTGTGCCTCGAGCCGCATCCTGACACTGGGGCCCTGCGAGGAGCGCTTCGAGAACTGGTAGCTCTTTCCACAATCCCGGCGGCGTGGGTCGGGAGAGACCCGCCCATCATTGCCGACGGGCTTGTCGATGCGCTGGTCGGCTCGCTGCACCTGGATTTCGCTTTTGTGCGTTTGTGTGATCACAAGGGCGCCGGCGCCGTCGAAGTAACCCGAGGGCATGCCTGGAAAGCTTTCCCCGAATGGCTGCAAGCTAACCAGGGCGCCGTCGTCCAGTTTTCGTCTAAGCAAATCGTAAGCGATGTTGGTGGCGCGGACCCATGCTGCGGTGTTGTCATTCCCATTGGCGTTAACGCCGAGGGTGGCTTGGTTGCTGCGGCGTGCGCTCGTACCGATTTCCCCAACGAAATTGACCAACTGCTGCTTTCCGTGGCGGCGAATCACGCTGCGGCCGCCTTCCAGAACGCCCGCCTGCGTCACGAACTCGACGCCAAGTTAGCCGAACTCCGTCAAGCCCGCAGCGAACTTGAGATCAAGGTAACGGAACGCACTGCCGATCTGCAGAGGAGCGAGTCCTATTTAGCAGACGCACAGAGGCTGACGCACACAGGTAGCTGGGCATGCAATTTCGCCACGCGACAGATGCGTCACTCGTCCGAGGAGCATTCCCGCTTGTATGGTTTCGATCTGGAAAACGGGATGCCTCCCTTCGAAGAATTTGTACAGCGTATGCATCCGGAAGATCGATCTCGGGTCGTTGAAATCTCCGACACAGCAACCTCCACGGGGAAGGATTTCGAGGCGCATTTCCGAGTCGTTCTTCCAGACGGTACGACGAAATACGTGCATTGTGTAGGCCATCCCGTTTTCAGCCCGTCCGGCTATGTCGGCGAATTCGTGGGCATCTTGATGGATGTGACCGAACGCAAGCGGGCAGAGGCTCTGCGTGACGGAGAGAGTCGTATCTTGGAGATGATAGCCCGCGATGCTCCGCTGCAGGAAATACTCGAGAACCTGGTGCTCGTAGTGGAAGCCCAATTTACCGGCTTGCTTTGCTCTGTTCTGCTCCTCGATGAGGACGGGCTGCACGTGCGCCACGGCGCCGCCCCCAGTCTTCCCAAACCCTACAACAAGGCGATCGACGGCCTTTCCATCGGACCGAAGTCGGGATCATGCGGCACCGCCATGTACCGCGGAGAACCTGTCGTGGTCACTGACATTCTCCAGGATCCGCTCTGGGTGCCGTACCGAGCCGTGGTCGAGCCCTATGGATTCCGCGCCTGCTGGTCCACTCCCATACTCGCGCATTCGGGCAAAGTGCTGGGCTCGTTTGCGATGTATTATCGCGAACCGCGCGGTCCGAGCCAGGCTGAGACCCACGCCCTGGAAATGGCCACCCACCTCGCCGGCATTGCCATCGAACGCAAGCTGGCGCGGGAGGAGCGCGAACGCTTGCGTCAGGCCCAGGCGGATCTCGCGCACATAAATCGGGTGACCACGATGGGCGAGCTAACTGCTTCTCTCGCCCACGAGATCAAGCAGCCAATCTCCGCGGCAGTAACAAACGCTCAGACCTGCCTGCGATGGCTTCGTCGCGACGATCCGGACGTGGCGGAGGCATCCGAAGCCGCATCCAGGCTCGTTAAAGACGCTACGCGCGCGGCGGACATCATTAACAGAGTCAGTTTGCTGTTCAAGAAGGGCGCGCTGCAGCGTGAGTTAGTTGATGTAAATGAACTCGTTCGAGAAATGATTGCCTTGTTGCGGGGCGAAGCGAACCGCTACTCGATCTCAATCCGCACCGAGCTTGCGGAGGATCTTCCCAAGGTCATGGCAGACCGCGTGCAACTTCAGCAGGTCTTCATGAACCTCGTGCTCAATGGCATCGAGGCCATGAAAGATACAAGTGTCGGAAGTGAACTTACGATCAAGTCGGAACCCCACGATGGCCAAATCCTGATCGGGGTCCGGGATACCGGTGTGGGAGTCCCCCCTGAGCAGGCAGACCAGATCTTCAGGGCATTCTTTACGACCAAGGATAACGGGACTGGGATGGGACTGCCCATCAGTCGCTCTATCATTGAGTCCCATGGCGGCCGCTTGTGGGCCAACAGTGCATCCGGGCGCGGTACCACCTTTCAGTTCACCCTGCCCACCGCGCTCGCCGCCCACGCATAGCCTCCCCACCCGCTCGACCGCTTTCGTCAGGACGATTTTATTACCGCCACGTCGCTCCACAACTGCTACTAGCTGTTTGCGCTCCACAACACGCAAATCACGCCCCCGCAACATTCCCGTAATCTACCCTGCCCGAAACTGCCCTCATGCCCACTACCGCCGTCCTAACCCAAGACTGCGAAAGCCTGGCAAAATCCACTTCCCTCTTTCGTCTTTCGCTAGCGCAAAATATGGACGACCTCATTGCCTGTCAGCGTCTCCGCTACGAGGTGTTCAACTGCGAGATGGGCGAAGGCCTGCTCGACTCCCACGCCACCGGCCTCGACCGCGACGGCTTCGACGTAGTCTGCGACCACCTGATGGTCCGCGATTCCGCCACCGGCATGCTGGTCGGCACCTACCGCATGCAGACCGGCTACCGCGCCAAGGGCAATCTCGGCTATTACAGCGCGCAGCTTTTCGACCTCACGCCGTTCGAGGGCATTCGCGGAGAAATCCTGGAGCTAGGTCGCGCATGCGTCCACGAGAATTACCGCAGCACGACTGCACTATTCCTCCTCTGGAAAGGCATCGCCTCCTACGCCACGCTTTGCAACGCCCGTTATCTCATCGGCTGCAGTTCCCTCACCTCGCAGGACCAAAACGAAGGTATGGCGCTCTACCACGCTCTCCGCGATAAATATCTAGTCGAGCCCGCCCTGCGGACCCAACCTCACCCTGCCTCAGGCTGCAAACAAACCCGCGAATTCGCCGCGCCCCCGCGCACGCCGCGCCTCTTCCGCGCCTACCTCGATGTCTCCGGCCGCCTCTGCGGCCCGCCAGCCATCGACCCCGAGTTCCGCACCATCGACTTCCTTACACTCGTCGACATCCACCACATCCCTGATCGCCTCCGCACACGCTTCTTCGAGTAACATTGCAGTGCAATATTTAGCGGGAGGGCGCCATGTATCGAGAGCGCGCGCTGAAGGTTGTGATGGTGTTGGTAGGATTGCTTTTTGTCGCGGCGATTTATCCAGTGGTGATGTCGCTATGGCACCCGAGTCCGTCAGACGATACCGGCGACACCATGATGATGAGCCTGTATTTCACGCTGGGAGTTTCCTTGCTAGTGGCCGCGCGTAACCCCTCGGCGCATCGTAGCCTGTTCGCATTCGCGGCGTGGTCGAGTTTCGCTCACGCCATAGTGATGACGATCCTCGGCTTCCACATCCCGAGCGAAAAGGTAGGTTTCTTGATCGGTTCCGCTGTACTCGTTGTGATTGGTGCAGCGCTGCTTGCACTCGCCCCGCCGAAACAATCAGTCCAGCAGGTATCGCCATCCACAGCATAGCCTTCTTGGATTAGCGACGCTAGCCCGCTTGTTGCGGGCACTCCAGACGTGAAACCTCTTCACATATTTCTAGCAGCGGAATCGCGTATACTTCCTGCAACTCTCGAGTGTCCAAAGGCGGATTCCATAAAAATATGCGCGCTCTGATATTCTCGGCCTTACTTCTCTGTCTGCTTGGATGCTTCGCCGTCCGTGACCTGCGCAAGAAAAATCGGACGTGGCGAACATTCGTGTCCTGGAATTGAAGTGGGTGGATGCCTATAAGCAGCGGCAAATCGCCGCGGTTGCGGGCCTGCTGGCAGAAGATTACGTAATCACTTTGGAAGACGGCAGCACGTACGGCAAGGTCGGCTTCATCAGCTATAACGCCGGACCGTTGCGCGTCGATATCGCCGACGTAACAGACCTCAAGATTCACATGCACGAAAACATAGCGGTGCTGACTGCTGCCTATCACGAACGCGGCCAGTTTGGCGGAAGACCCTACGACTATCACGATCGCCTAACCGACGTGTGGATGAAAGTCGGCGGAAAATGGCAGCTCATTGCATCGCACTATAGCGTCCCCGCGACTCTTTAATTGACCGAATCTGGGCCGCATCCTTCCGGAATCAGCCTGTATAGCGCCCACTTCTGAAGTGCGCTGTCTGCACCCCGAATGATCTTACCGGGCGGGCTCCGGCTTTTTCTTTGTTTCGCAGGAGCCCGCCACAAGAGCCCTTCCCCAGGCGCATCCAAGATGGGAACGAAGGAACACCGCTACCCGCCCTGCGGGAGCGGCTGCTATTCGACGCCAGGGAGGCGCCTCCCTGTGTTCTTCGCTCGCTCGAATTGGCAGCCCCGAGCCTCAGGTCTCTAATTGCTTTGAGGGGCAAACCTCGCTATCAGGTCGTGAAGCGCTTGCATCGGAACATCGTGAAACTGCACATAAATGACCTCGTCCCAATAGACCGCGCTGCGCGTTGGCATAAGATGCGTGCGCCATTGATAGATCAGCCCTAAATTCCAAATAACAAAAATCAGAATTAGCGGCACCAGCCGGAGCGAAGCGCGTCTGTGATCACGCCAAAATCGCTCTGCAAATGCAAGTGCGCACGCCAGTCCCAAAACAAACAGGGGCGTCAGGGATATAAAATAGCGATTGCCAAAGCCGAATACACTACTCCACCCAGGATAAAATGCGATCAAGGCATAAAACGCCAGTACCACAGAAAGGGAGATGGCTCCAACGGTCCGATTAAAACCATATAGATAAAAGAGTCCCAGAAACGCAAGAAGCACAATGGGAGTAAACACAAGCAGACCGTGAGTCGCCGAAAACAAAACCTTCCAAAATACAGGCGCACTCCAGTTCCATAACCGCAGAGAATATGGTCCAGGGGTAAAGGGACTTCCAAAGACGACTTGCTTGATGATGAACGTGGGCAGCAGCGCGACCAAAGCTCCAAGGATACCCGCCAAATGCAGCCGCAAAATCTTCCCTATCCGATTTAGCCCATCCGCGTGATCTCGCCACAATTCAAGGTAAGCACAAGCAGCTTCCCACAACGGAGCGAGAAGAAACACGACATTGAGGTAGTAGACTTCAATCATCAGCCCGGCCAACAATCCCAAGATCAGCCACTGCCAGCCCGTTCGCGATTCGCGCGTTCTCAACCAATACCATAGGAAAAGTGACGTCGTGAAAGCTGAAAAAGCATGCGACCAAGACGTGTGCAGATACATATAAACTGGCAGCGACGTCCCCAGCCAAACGCCTACCGTGGCCCAAAAGGCCCAGCGCTCGGCAACAAATTGTCGCGATATGGAAAAAGAGATGCATAGCCCCGCGAATCCGTAGAGCGCTGTGGCCATCGCCATCGCACCCATATAGGGCCTCGATTTGCCATCCGGCACGACGTGCACTCCGAGATGACTTAACGCGACTACGACAATATGTGTGCTTACAACGAATGGGCTCCAGAGAATGGCCGGACCGACGGTGAAATAGTTGGGCAGGTGGCCCGGCCTGCGAACTGGATTCTCCCAGACGTGCTTCACTAGCGTCCGATCAACCTCCTGCGGGTCTTTCCAGTCCGTCGCATAAGCCAACCGATCGACGTCATGCGGGTCTTTCCAGTCCGTCGCATAAGCAAAATTGTGGTCGATCAAGGGAGAACGCAGGTGAGCGTAGTAGCCGATGCCATCCCCGTCGACTTCCCCATGAAGAAAGGGGAGCGTCAACAGGAACAGAATAATCAGAGCCTTCCAATACCCGGAGCAATTCACCAATCGCCGCCATTTTGCCGTCTCCGATGTTTGCTGCTGAACGAACTTGCTCTGCATAATTACAGGTTAATACATCTAGCGACTCGAACGCAGCGTCAACCGCGGCTCGCGTAAGCAATTCGTCACGATCGGCAGCTTTATACAAAGCAATCGTCTGCCACAACGCGCATGGTACCGACATCGCCGGATTCCCTACCGCACGTAATAACGACGAGTGACCTGGGCTTTAGCCCCCTGAAGACATTTCTACCTGATCGCTTAGCTCTAGCAGTTGCGCCACCTCCGGGGAGCCTTTAAACTTGTGGCGAGGTTGGCGTCCGACATTCCCAGCTTCCCCGTCAATCCACGGGCCTTCTACCCCCAGGAAGTCCGCAACACAAAATGGGAGTTGGATCATGCAAATTACAATGAGCCCGGCGCTGCGTGTTCACAGGTTCGAGCTCACCTATGACGAGCTGAATCTTTCCTCGAAGTCTCAATTCCTGCGAGATAAGATCAAGCTGATTCGCCAGGCCGGCAAAGCTTCTGCCGAAACGGTTCACCAGATCGAAAACCATCTCAACGCCATCAGCCAGGAAAGCAATCCCATCGGTCGGTGGAATTCATACGAACTCGCGTATGAGGGTTACATTCCCCTTGCTGAGCAGGAGGATCTTCTTGGCCTCATTCTCGAATTGCGTTCCCGGCTCGACGTGCTCGATGAGCCCAATCACGACGTGTGGCCCGGCCATAAACTAGCGCAAATCGAGCGCGACGTTCGCCTCGGCCATGTCGACGCCAACCTGCGTGCGGAGATCGCTTCGCTCGCAAAAGCCATCCATGAATGTGGCGTCCGGAAAAGGCATGACAGCGAGATTCGCTCGCGGCTTATTCGGCGAGCGTTGTACCTCGCTGCATTCCTGTGTGTGCTCGTGATTTGTTCGCTGGTGTCCCTCGCAATCCGGAAAGTACCGTCCGATTCTCCCTGGCAGCTGATGATCACCGCCGCCTTTGGAGGCATCGGCGCCCTCGTCGTAGCCACCATGCGACTTCGTCAACGGCATCTGGTCAGCAACGATGTGCAAGCAGATCAGGCCAGTCTCCTCTTTCGCGGAGCTTTTGGCGCCCTCCTTGCCGTAGTTGTCGCCTTGATCCTGCAGCTTCGCATCATCGATTTTCCACTCTTTCATCTGGATCACTCCGACCGTAGTTCCCTTTCTCCGGCGGCATTCTACGTGTTTGGTCTTGCCAGCGGCTTCGCAGTGGAAGCCATCTTCAATCTGTTTGAGACCAGAAAACCCAAGATCGCCGACCGATCCGCCTCTATAGAATCACCCAGCGGCACCAGCCGCTACGACCTCGCAGCATAGAACGCTCGCTAAAGAGCCAAACAAGTTCGAGAACCGATGCCGCTCCTCCGTGCCGCATACCTGAGCGACGCAGAGCACCGCGACCTCCTAACCCAGGCCGGATTCGCCGAAGTCGCGACCAAACACCTCCCCGGAAACAATTGGATCTGCGCCACGGGCCGAAGCGTTACGTAGCGGCCATCTTCCGATGGGCGCCCCGCCCCCGGGCGGGAACCCCGCTGTCCAGCCAAGTGCGTGGCAGCTTGCCACTCCAGAAGTCGATGCGCCTGGGTATTTTGAGGAGTAAGCAGGGCACTTCTCTGGCTAGCGCGTTTATCGTCTACCCTGAAGAATCGATTTTCGGACTGGGGAATGTAACTGAGACCTTGGTGCCGTGGCGATCCGACACAATCTCCAAATGGCCGTTGAGCTGGCGCACGCGCTCACGCATTCCCGTGATCCCCACGCCCGACCCGTGTGATTGAATCTGACGTAACCTGTCCGGTGGCATTCCTTTACCTTCGTCTTGAACCTCAAGGTAAACTCGCTTGTCGTCTCGAGCGATCCGAACTGTCGCTTTGGTGCTCTCGGCATGGCGATGAACGTTCATCAGGCATTCCTGCACGACGCGAAACATTGCCAACTCCATCTCGCGAGACAGTCTTCCGAAATCTTCGGGAATGCTCAATGCGGTATTCAGACCGCTGCGTTCCTTCAGACCTCGTATGTACCAACGGAGTCCCTGGGAGAGCCCGCTCTCGTCCAACAGCGGGGGATGCAACAAATAAGACATTGTGCGTAGTTCTTGATCTAGTTGCTGCACCAGGTGCTGCCCCTCCCCGGCGATGCGAACGAGCTGCGGGGCGCTTTGTTTTGCATGCTGAGCGACAGTCCCAAGGTTCATGCCGAGCGCCGCCAAGACTTGCCCCAGGCTGTCGTGCAGTTCGCGAGCGATGCGGCGCCTTTCGTCGTCCTGTGCTTGCATCAAGCGCTGTGATAACTCTCGAAGGAGTTCGGACTGCTTCTCAAGTTCCATTGTCCTAGCTCGAACTTGCGACTCCAGCGTATCCGTTAAAGCGCGGAGTTGGTCCTGGTTAGCACGAAGAATCTCCCGCGCGCTTACGTACGAGGAAATATCCCGGAAATAGCAGACCACGCCGTAGCGACCGTCGGGAAGAGGGATGCGACTTATTTGCCACTCATAGATCTCGCGTGAAGGTCGGTCAAGGCGCTCGCCGGCCCACTCAGGCGCAAAGAACTGTTCTCCGGTCTCGAGAGTGTGGCGGAATCGTTCAACGATCTCGTTCGCTTGCGGCGTTGGGAACAGTGTGTGAATCACTTCCCCAAAGTCCCTGCCGATCAAGTCTGAAACATTGCCGAAGGCAGACACAGCGGTGGGGTTGGCGTGGCGAAGCTTAAAATCTGCGTCGACGAGATGGACTCCGAGCGGAGCCTCGTTGAGGAGTATCTCGAATTGGGCGGTGCGTTGGCGCAACGCTGCTTCGACATTCTGGCGCTCGGTCATTTCTACCGTGACTGCTTCGATGGATGTGTGAATTTGGTACGCGGAGGAGGCGAATGTCCCGATGGAACTCAAAAGCCGCTCATCCTCCGCGTCGAACTTGCGCCGCTCATCGTGCGCGATGGCCCAGATGGTGCCGACGGCTTTGCCTTCCACGTAAAAAGGAACCAGCAGGCACTCTTCGACTGGTGGCGTGACGGGTAGGAAGTAGGTGTAGCGTAGTTCGAAGTGCCGGAACAAGAGCGGTGCATTGCGATCCAGCACGTCTCCGCAAGGTCCGAAATCGCGCGGCGTGCCGCCGCCGATATGCGGTTTCCATCTGCCCGCGATGGCCGGCCAGTAGAACCGTTTTCCGCCGTCGTGCGTGGTAAGGAGACTGAGGCCGGCCGAGTCGGCTTCAAAGACCTCAAGAATTGTGTCGGCCAGCAGCTGAAGAATCGTACGCGGCGACTCGGCCAACGCACGGGCCAGGGCCACGAGCGCGCGGTTCTCCTTCTCGTGATCCGGAGGACGCGCCGGGCGACGCTGCAATTCCTCCGTACAGAGAACTGCTTCCAGCGGCACGACGCCCTCAGGAATGGACGTGTGTAAGCTGTCGAGCTTCCCAGGTGCGTTAGATCCCGACATGCTTTTCTCTCGTTAAGAGTGTGGACGTTTTCAGATCGAGGAATCAAGCGTTTATACCACGGTCGGGCAAACCCTGTGTATTCAACATTGGACACTCGAAAATGCGTTCGAGGCGTGGGTGCCCCAGACGTCGATGTTACGCCCGGGTCTTTCTTGCACCACGAACGCGCCCCATGTGCCTCCCGAGCACCAGCCGAGGGACCTGCTGTTCGCGTTACGTAGCGGCCATCTTCAGATGGGCGCCCCGCCCCCGGGCGGGAACCGCGCTGTCCGCCGCGTGCCGTGTTCCATCTGCGTTTTTTCTGTCATCCCGACCGAAGCGACCCGGCTTTTTCCTGCGCACGTTTTTTTGTGCGCCGGTTTACCCTGAGCCTCGAAGGGTTCGCGGAGTGGAGGGACCGTGGCAACATCACAACCCCACAAAGACCGATGAGACCCAACCTACCATCAGGAAAGCTCCTTTGAATGTGGCAACCTTCGAGCCCACACGTAAACTTTGTATTGACCTGCCACTACCCGCTTTGGTAGACTACTCCCGTTCAGAACTACGCCTCGCTTCCGCGAGACTCCCCAAAAATCCAAAATCTAATCTTCTTCTGCAGACTTCCATGTCCACCAATCGCTCCAACGTCCGTGCCTCTTTGTGTTCGTTCACCTTTGCCGACGGCCGCCACTGCCGCACTCCCCGCGCCGCGCATACGTACCTCTGCGCGTTCCACGCTCGCAAGGACGCGCAAGCCCTCGCCGGCGAAAAAGCCGGCAAGGACATCGCCTATCACCTTTCCGGCGAGTACGTGTCCGCCTGCGATCTCAGCTCCGCCCTCGGACGCCTCTTCTCCGCCGTCGCCCAAGGTCAACTCAAACCCAAAACCGCCTCCACCCTCGCCTATCTAGGCCAAACTCTCGTCCAAACCCTGCCCCTAGCCCAAAACGAATACATCAACGCCTTCGGCACAGATTCCTGGCGCGAAACCATCCGCGACTCGCACGAGCAGACCGCCGATCATTTTGCCGATCACACCCAGCCCGACCCTGACTCGACTCAAGCTCCAACTCCAGAGGAGACATCAGATGCATCCCCCGCCTCCGAGCAGAACTAAAGTCATCGTGACTAACCTGCTTGCCCTTGCCTAGGTTGTAGGGCATCGCTTCAGTTTATCCTGACGAAGCAAGGGCGCGTCCAGGCCGAAGGCCGCATCTGCTTGCTTTGATCGTGGCCCGTGTAGCGTCCGCTTTCTGCATGTCCTGAGCCTCGAAGGGAAGCGGGCTCCGCTTTTTCTTTAGGAGGTGGGGGCTTCAGCCCCCACGTAACAATGCCGCCAAACCGGGCTTCAGCCCCTGAAGAAAAATGTCTATCGTTGCGAGGCTGACGATCCGGAATAGGCTGCCTGGAAGCGGGCGAGACGCGACTGCATTTCAGGATTCTTCGGGTCAAGGGACACCGCTTGGTGCTCGGTCTTGAGCGCTTCCGCGGGCTGCCCATTTTGGAGCAAAGCTTCCGCGAGAGTATCGAGGATTTCGGGGGCAGGTCGAGGCGAGTTGTCGACGGCATGCTTCGCAAGTCGGAGAGCTTCGGACGGATTGCGCAGATTGAGATCTTCGGCCGTGGCATAGATCCAGGCGAGGTCATTTTCCGCTTGCGGAAAATTGGGCTTTATCGCGAGAGCGTGCTTTAGTTCCACGATGGCCGAGGACAACTCTTTGTGCAGATAGTAGCTATGACCGAGAAGCATACGAACCTCTGCATCCTCAGGGTGTTCCGTCAGGACTTTTTGGAACTGCTCCATTGCGTCATTGATGTAGCCCTTCTGAAGGAAAGCTGCGCCCAGCATCATCTGGGTCTGATATTTGCTTGGGTCCAGTTCGAGCGTTTGCTGATACTCGGCGATGGCATCGTCCGCCTTTTTCGCCATGAAAAGACAATTTGCCAGGTTGTGATGGGCATCCGCCAGATCGGGTTGCAGACGAAGCGCCTCGCGATATTCCCGGGAGGCATCTTCACAGCGACGTTGACCAAATAAAACGTTACCAAGATTATTGTGCAGAACTGAAGAGTCCGGCATGAACCGGAGTAGAAAGGTGTACTGCTGTGCGGCGGCATCCGCCTCTCCGTTATCGAACAGCAAGTGACCCAGGCGGTCAAGGTCCTCGATGCGGCTCTCGACGTATTGGGCTTGATCTGGGATCGCGTCCGAGGAGGCCTTCAGGGAGCGACGAAGTTCGGCGATGGCGGATTTACGATCCTGGCCGGCAAGATACAGGTCGATCAACGAACGGCTTGCCGCGACGCTGCGCGGAGAAAGTGTAAGAAAGGCCTTCCACTCTCGGATGCCTTCGTCGGCGTGTTGCTCGCGCACAAGAGCTTCGACCAAGCTGCTGCGCAAAGGCTCAGCATAGGGAGCGATCCGGATGGCTTCGCGATACTCCGCGAATTCCGCCTCCGTGTGATGCTCAAAGAGATAGAAAGCTGCTAGATTCAGGTGGAGGTAGGGATTTCCGGGCTCAAGTCGAAGAGCTTCCTGTATCTCCACGTACGCGTTGTCCAGATCGCCTAAGCGACCGTACAAGGAGGCAACGCGCAGACGCCCAGCAGCCAGATCCGGACATTTTCCCCGAAAAAAGGGAATCTGAGCTTCTACGAACCTTCGCGTCTCCGTCGAATCGATTGCCGTCGCGGGCATAGCCTCGAACGGATAAGCTCCTGCGTACGCGCCTGCGGAAACATAGTCATCAGAAGCTTCCACCTGCTCGAGTTCCGACACTTTTCGTAGTTCCCGCTCGCTTTCCTCAGGACCGAGATCGCTGGAGACTAGTGCCCGGTGCGCGCTGATTAAACTC
The DNA here is from genome assembly GCA_025463055.1 of Candidatus Acidiferrum typicum. Lineage (GTDB taxonomy): Bacteria > Acidobacteriota > Terriglobia > Acidiferrales > UBA7541 > Acidiferrum > Acidiferrum typicum_A. The sequence goes on along the minus strand of JAOAPV010000116.1, from coordinate 11,731 downwards.
GGATCCAGGGCTACGGCCCGTCGAAGACGAGCCACCTTGTCTGGTGCCGGATTCCCCGTCGCGGTTAACGCGTGAATAGCGGCCATGATGGGCCAGGCACTTTCAGGGTTTTCATCGATTGCCGCCTGGCATTCCCGTTCAGCTTGCTCATTGTCACCAACATGAATCAATTCAGCACATCTTGCGAAGTGCTCGAATGGACGGTCGCGATTTGAAGAGTTTTTCGCCGGAGCCAGGTCCGATGAGGAAAGACGCTCGACGAGAATACCATCGCCTCCGGCAAGTTTGACGCGGAAGAGGAAATCCGCACTAGGCGAGAAACTCACGCCGCGAATTTTAACGAGATGAGCTACATAACTGGGGGAATAGCCCTGTGTGAGGCGACCGAAAATTTCGGCGCGGTCCAGAGGGGCGGGACCAGCAGATGTGCACCGGGGCAGCAGAAGCGCGAGAACCGCGAGGAACGTTCTGTGAGTTTTCGTCATGCTGGAAGCTTGGACACCGAAAGAGCTTCAGCGGTGCCAGCTGAAAAGAGTAGACAATAGCCGAACGTCGGGGCCTATATAACTTTGGTACCAGTGCCTATTGAGTTCTTGCAACCGCAAAACGACCGAGAAGCGGCCGCGAAAATGCTCAGTGCGGTTGGCGAAGAGATATCGCGGTGAGTTACTCAGTCGCTCGAATGAGCGCAAGCGTAAGGCGGGGTGCCGCAACCCTTTGTCTTTGTAAGGGTGCGGGGTTTGACCCTGCCCAGCGGGTTCTCTACTCCGATTGATTTTCCTACGAATCTAGATTCGAGGCTAAGACTCGCCTCGAAACGGCGCCCAATCGGCTCCTTGCTAAGTACCTTTAGAATGAACACTTGCAAAAGTGTATCAAAACAAAGGACTTTAACTACCTTTAGAATGAACACTTATGCAAAAACCGGGGGGAGGGGTCATCGCAGTTTCGTGGAGTGCGGTGGGCTTGCCACCGCCTTTACGCCGTAAGGCCCGGCACTGACGCTTCAGACAACGCCAGGGGGGCGCTTGTTTGCCCCGGCCTCCGAGGAGCCGAATGCCGCTATCTGCGCCTAAGTTCTTTCGCTCTTATCACATCCGTGCAAAGCCAGTACATTCATAGACTTACGCACTCTTTTGCGCAACGGCGCCAAGCTATCTCTAACATTCTAAACAGCTTACACACTCTTTTCATTGCAACAGGGGGTGGGGGGTGTGGACCAGAAGCTCGCGCCTCAGACAACGCCCGGGCGGCGCTTATTTACCCCGATCTTCGAGGGGCCTACGTTCGTAGCCTGCTCAAAGGCATACCCCAACTGCAGCACGCCCCAGTCATCATGGTGCCGCCCCACGATCTGAAGCCCGATCGGCAGCCCGCTCTGCGAGAACGCGCACGGCACCGACATCGCCGGATTCCCCGCCGCCGAAATGTAGTAAGCCGATTTCATCCACGCGATGTAATTTTCCATCTTCGTCCCCGCGATTTCCGTCGGGTAATGCACGTTCACATCGAACGGAAGCACCTGGTTCACCGGCAACACGAAATAATCAAACTCATTCTTGAACCCGCACAGCCTCTGAAACAGCGCCGTGCGCTTCGCTTCCACGCGTGCCAGATACGGCCCAGTCAGCTTCCGCCCCTCTTCCACGTGCCAGTGAATGTACTCGTTCAACTGATCGCCCTGTGTCGCCAGCAAATCGCCAAACGCCAGTTCGGTCGACCAGTGCCGCCACGCCACGAAACATTCATTCGCGTCCGTAAAATCCGGCTCCGCTTCCTCCACGATGCATCCCAGCGACTCAAACACTTTGCCCTGCGCCTTAATCGCGCTCTTCACCTCTGGATCCCATGGCAACCCCATGTCCTTGAACATCGCCACGCGCACACCCTTAAAACTCCGCTCCAGCGGCCGCGCAAATTGCTCCCCGGATTGATCGATGGAAATTGGCGAATGGTGGTCATATCCCGCGAGAATGCTCAGGAAGAATGCGCAGTCCGTAACATTCCGCGCCACCGGCCCGGGCACCGAAAGCGTGAACCATCCCAGATTCGTGGGCACATTAGGCACACGCCCAGGTGAAGTCCGAATGCCCACGACGTTGCAAAAATTCGGCGGATTCCGCAGCGAGCCGCCCATGTCGCTTCCATCGGCCAGCGGAACCATGCCGCAGGCGATAGCCACGGCGCCGCCACCCGTACTCCCTCCGCAGGTCTTGGTCACATCGTACGGATTGCGCGTCGGACCAAACACCGGATTGAACGTCTGCGAGCCCAACCCAAACTCCGGCACATTCGTCTTGCCGATTACAATTCCGCCCGCCGCCTTCTCCCGCTGCACCACGCGGCAATCAAAATCCGGCACCAAGTCGCGATGCAGCGGCGAACCATACGTGGTACGAATGCCCGCCGTTTCGTGCAAATCCTTCACGCCGACGGGCATTCCGTGCAGCGGCCCAAGCAATTTCCCCTTCGCCAGCGATTCATCCGCGGCAGCCGCCTGCGCCATCAACTGCTCTTCCGCAACCAGCGTAACGATCGCATTGACCTTGGAATTTACGCGCCCGATCTGCTTCAGATGCGCCTGCATCACCTCACGCGCCGAAAGCTTCTTCTCCCGGATCAACCTGGCCATGTCCACAGCCCGCATAAAACAAATATCCGGCGATGTCTCGGCTGCGCGCGTAGGGACGCCGTCGTTCGTCAGCAAAGGCGACACCGCGGCTGTGACTGCGGCGTCTCTCCCCAACTTGAGTGCGTCACGTCGGCTCATTTTGTTGTTCATTCGTTCCTCGCGGTTCTACCCGCACTTCAAGCCGAGGAACAATATCATTTTCGACGAACGAATCCACAAGCACTTGTAGAGGCCGCGGACCGTCGCGGGCGCTTTCTGCTGAGTCATCGGGATGCCGCCGTCGTGCAAACCAGTCATCTCGACTTCCGCGCGAGCCAGAAACCAAATGGGCCAAAGCGGACGCCAAAAACGAAAGATCAAATCCACTATGATCCGGACGCGAGAAATTGCCGGGCGAAAGCCACCGCCCTATTAGCCTGCGCCGCGTCATTCAATTTCCCGCGCGCAAAATCACGAGTGCCGCCGCCTTTGCCCGCGAATTGCGCAAACACTTGCTTCAACAAAGCATTCATGTCTTTCCCCGCTGCGGGGTTCTGCGCAAAAAGCAAATTCCCTTCCGCGGACATTCCCAGCAGCGCGACTGCCTTGTCCGACTTTGCAATACCCGTCGCGAAGCCATTCAAATATTCCGGCTGGTTCCCTTCTCCGAAAATCTGGGCGATCACGCGAATCCCGTTGCCTTCCACCTTCGCCGACCGCAGCGCCGCCGCGGCATCCGCTTCCGCCACTCGCTGTAGCAGCGTTCGCATATTCTTAAAGTGCAGATCGCGCTCGGCAACGGCGCGCTGCACAGCACCGGGCACATCTTCCGGCGCGCAGCCCAATTCTTCGGCAGCGCGATGCAAAAGCTGGAAGTCGTTTCGCGAAACCCGGGCAGCACGCAGGCCGCACACGAATTCGACGCGCCAGTCCTGCCGCATCTTTGTGCAATCCCGCACCAGAACAATTCCGATTTGCGCCGTGCTCCTCACGTGCGTGCCTCCACACGGCTGCAAATCAGCTCCCTCAATTTCAATCGCCCGCAAAATTCCCGCGCGCTGCACTTCCTTGCGCACGCCCATCTCCGCGAACTGCTCCGCAGTGCCATACCGCACGTTAATCGGCCGGTCCTCCGAAATCACCTGATTCGCGGCACGCTCCGCGCCCTCAAGAATTTCCTCCGTCGGCTCCGGCCCACGCAAATCGACCGTGCACAAATCATTTCCCAAGTGAAACGAAACGGTCGGCCGTCCATAGCGCTCCTGAAACATAGCGGAAAGCAAATGCTGCCCCGTGTGCTGCTGCATGTGATCAAATCGCCGCCCCCAATCCACGCAACCTTTCACCGAGCCGAGCGGCAATTCCCTGTCGACAACGTGAACAACGTCCTCGCCTTCATCGCGCACATCAAGCACATTCGCCTCGCCAAGCTTGCCCAAATCGTGCGGCTGCCCACCGGAAGTCGGATACAGCGCCGTACAATCCAGCACAACGTTCCAAGCCGGCGTAGCACCGTGCGCTTCAGGCTCACAGCTCAACACCTGCGCGCTAAAGTCTCGCTGATAAGAGTCGTCGTAATAGAGTCGCCGTGTTTCCATCGTCATTCTCGTGTAAGGGCTGTGTAGCGCCTGCTTCAGCCAGCCAAGCCGAGTCAGCAAATGCAGCGGCTGGGCTGAAGCCCAGCCAGCCGAATCAGGCCATGTCGTCGCTGGGCTTGAGCCCAGCCAGACTAGCTCAGCCCTAAGCCTGCAGCGCGCTGTTCAAGCCTGCAGCGCGCGTTGCCATGCTTCGCTATATTTGTATCCCGTCCCGGTGTTAAAGAGCACCACAGTTTCGCCTGGCTTAATCCAGCCGGACGCCGCGAGCTTGCGCGCAGCAATCACGGTCGCAGCACCCTCCGGCGCAGCGAAAATGCCCTCCATCGATGCCAGTTCCCTGCCGGCCTGCAGCATTTCAGAGTCGCTCACCGTCAGCGCCGTCCCATTCGTCTGCCGGAGCATGCGCAGCATCATCAAATCGCCCAGGGGGCCTGGCACGCGCAATCCAGAAGCAATCGTCGCCGCATTGGCAAAGAATTCCGCCGCGTCGCGATGCCCTTCCCAGGCTTTCACGATCGGAGCGCATCCCTCCGCCTGCACCGCAACCATGCGCGGCCGCTCCGCACCGATCCATCCCATTTCCTGCATTTCATCAAACGCCTTGCACATCCCAATGAGTCCAACCCCACCTCCAGTCGGATACAAAATCACCTCCGGCAACTTGCCCCGAAATTCTTCCCACAATTCGTAGCCCATCGTTTTCTTGCCTTCGACGCGATACGGCTCCTTCAATGTCGAAACGTCGTACCAGCCTTCGCGATCCTTGCGTTCCGCCACATATTTCCCGCAATCAGAAATGAGCCCATTCAGCTTCACCACCGTTGCGCCGAATGCCTGGCACTCCATCACATTAGCGCTAGGAGTATCCGCCGGCATAACAATCACCGCCGGAATCCCCGCTGCCGCAGCATAAGCCGCCAATGCCCCCCCGGCATTCCCCGCAGTGGGAGCGGCGAGCGTTTTTGCGCCGAGTTGTTTCGCGCGCGTCACCGCAGCGGTCATGCCGCGTGCCTTGAACGAGCCGGTCGGATTCAATCCTTCGTCTTTCACGTAAAGGCGGCGCAGTCCCATGGATGCGCCGAGCCGAGCTGTGTAGAGGAGCGGAGTCATGCCCTCGCCTAGTGTCACGGGATCGCCAGGGGGCAGCACCTCGCGATAACGCCACAGCGTTCGCGCGCGCTTCGAAAGATTCTCGAGCGTAAGTGTGGTTGCGGCTTGCTTCAAATCGTAGCGAACTAGCAGCGGCCGGCCGCACGTGCACAGATGCTGCTCCACTTCGGCATCGTATTTTTTGCGGCATTCGGAGCATTCCAGCTCCATTACATTGGTCGCTGTAGTCATGAATGGAAAAGTCTAGCACAGCCTAATTTTCACGTTTCGAAGGGTGACATTTCCAAGGGCTCCACTTGGAATGGCTGCAGTTGGAATGGCTGCACATAGAACGCGGGCGGCCGAAAACACATCTAATCCACGGTACAATTGAGGCATGGCCGTGAAGCTTATCGCGCTAGACATCGATGGCACGTTGCTGGACAGCCGCTGGACCCTGCCGGAAGCAAATCGCGTGGCCATTGCAGAAGCGACGCGGCGTGGGATCGAAGTCGCACTCGTCACGGGCCGGCGCTATGACTTCGCCATGACGATTGCTCTTCAGATTGGCGCACCGCTTACCATGATCGTCAGCAATGGCGCGATCATTCGAACGCAAGATGGGGAGACTCACCTGCGGCATCTCCTGCCGCGCGAAACGGCTGCTCGCGTCCTGGAAATCACGAGATCCTGGCGGGATAGTACCGGCGTAATTTTCGACCGGCTGCGCGAGAACCAGGTAATTCTCGAAGTTTTTGCGACGGACGATCCAATTCGCTCCGCATACTACGCGCGTAATAAAGAATTTATTGGGCAAGCGGTCCCACTTGAAAGCTGTCTTACGGAAGATCCGCTGCAAGTCATGCTATCGGGCAAAGTAGAAAGCATGCGCGAAGTGGAGGCCATCCTGCGCGCCGCCGAGGCAGCCGAAGGCTTTAAAGTGGCATCTACCGTGTACGAGAGCCGCGATTTCTCCATGATCGATGTAATTCACCCGCAGTGTTCGAAAGGAGCCGCGCTGGCCGAATGGGCCGCTCTACGCGGAATGAATCGCAACGAAGTAATGGCCGTGGGCGACAATCACAATGATCTGGAAATGCTTTCCTTCGCGGGAGTTCCGGTGGTTATGGGCAACTGCGTCCCGGAGCTAAGAAATTTCGGCTGGCATGAAACGGCGTCTAACGACCATAATGGCGTAGCCGCGGCCATCGAGCTGTTTGCGCTGCGGGAGGTAGCACCGTGCGGCTGAAGCACTTGGCCTTGAGCGCGTTGTTTGTGACATTCGCCGCGCCTGCTTCGCGCGCTGAATACATTGTACTGCGCAGCGGCCAGCGGCTAACTGTAACCGGCTACCAGATCATTGGCGATAAATACCATTTGCAAATGAAAGGCGGCACAGTGGATGTGCCTGCCGACCAAGTTGTGGCGATCGAGCCAGAAGACATCTTCACGCCCGTACCGCATGTTGAGGTGTCGCAGGAGCCCTTTGGCGATTTAATCAGCGCGGCGGCCAAGCGCTATAGCGTCGATGCTGACCTGATCACCAGCGTTATCGCCGCGGAATCAAACTTCGATCCCAAAGCGATTTCCCGCCGCAATGCGCGCGGGCTGATGCAGCTTCTTCCCTCAACTGCAAGCCACCTAGGCGTAAAAAATATTTTCGATCCGCAGGAAAATATAGACGCGGGCACGCATTACCTGAGCGATCTTCTGGCGCTGTACAAAAACGATCTGGCCCTGACGCTGGCCGCCTATAACGCCGGCCCAGACCGCGTACAGCGGTACGGTCAACGCGTGCCGCCATTTGCGGAAACCATTTCTTACATCCGGCGCGTGAAGCAAACCTACAATCAGCGCAAGTCGAGCAGTCCGCCTGCGAAGACTGTGAAGCGGGGTACTGCGACGGCTGCCGCTACACCTCAGGCGGCGGCAACAGCGTCCACGCAGTTTTAAACTATCGAGGCTACCGCACTGCATTTAAAAAAATGATTACGGTTGCGGAGGCGGTGTAGGCATGGGCATTTCCGGCGGGTTCGCTGGAGGGTTCCCCGGCGTATTGTTCTGATTGTTCTGCTGATTGTTTTGAGGGTTGTTCTGCTGCTGCCCGAAACCAAACCCAGTCTGACCCTGCGGGGCTCCCTGCGGATTCTGGTTGGGCGCGGCGATTTGCTGGTTCAACGCGTTGGCCATGTCTTTGGATGGATTCCAGACAAATTCAAACAGCCGGTAGTTCTTGGCTTTTTCGTAGATGATGACCGAGCGCTTGTTGATTTTGCTGCCTACTCCAATGATATTGCCGCCCAGCACCGGGCTATCCGAAAGCAAACCGGAGGGGTTTGCGTTGGCGACGTCGTCCGTTCCTGGCGCATTGCCAGTTGGCGGCTGCGTCCCGGGCTGTCCGGCATTCGCCGTCCCCGCTTGATTAGCAGCACCCTGCGGGCCTTGCTGGGGTCCCGTCTGCGCCGGTGGTGATTGCCCAAAGCCCGACGCTCCGAAGCTTGTAGTCTGCTGCGCAGGTGCACCCGCAGGCGTGCCGAACTGGCCAGCGCCAACCCCGGGCATCTGAAGCGTTTGCTGCGGCTTCAAGCTGCCGATGAGCTGGCCGGCCGGTCCAACATAAATGAACCTCCAGGAGCCGTCCCCCTTGTTCATCGGATCCTTGTAGGCCTGACGCATGAATCGGAGCGAACCGACTTTCGGTTTTGTTAAATCGTCCACCGACGTCGGAAACCGGCCCATCTTGCGGTAATAGAGCTTGACCCCGCGAACGTACTGTTTGCCGCGCCAGATCATCTCTTGTTCTTTTTCGCGCTGCGCCTCCGTACGGACATAGGGAGCAGCGGCCATAGCACCTAAAAGCACCAGTGTGGTCAAGAACAGGACCATCAACAATGCAAATCCACGCTGAGATTTTGCCGTGATTCTTCTGGAGCGCTTTTTCATAACTATACTCATGCCGGCGGTGCGGCCTGTTCATCCAGCGGGGCGGAGTTGCGCCTGCCGGAGCCTAATTCCTCGAATTCAAGGCTGGCGTTGCTAATCCTCAAGATGCGGAACCGTCCCAGCAGCGTGTCCCCTTCACCGACGATGTAAACCTCTTCCCCGTCGCTGAGAAACGCGCGCTTGGCGGTGCCATTCGGCACGGTGCCAGAGCCAAAGAACTTCATGTTTGCCGGCAGGCTGGGCGGAGGAGCTTCCACCGGAGCCTGTGGGACAGGATCAGGCGGCCGCTCGACCTTCTGGACAGGCGGGGGCGGCAGAGTTTCGCTGAATAAGTCCCGGCCGCTGCTCTTGTACTCCGTGCGGCGGCTCGTTTCCAGTTTCCAGCGCTGCAGCTCCGGATTTTCGACCGCAAGGGGCGGATACGATTTAGAGGTGAATACGGATTCCTTACCGCCAAGCGACGTGCCTTTAGTATCGAGATAGAAGACTCCGGCGGCAATTATGATCAGGAGCGCCAACATGGCGATTTTGGTTCTTTGTTTCATCATGCTGGCCGGAAGTAGGTTTTAATGCGTAACATCACTTGCAAAACTCCTTTAGCGCCTCGTGCCTGGCCGCCAGGGTGCGCCGAGAGGCCCTCCACCGCGTAATAATTGTCGGAGCGTTGTAATCCGTTCAGAAATCGCACCACCCCGCGATAATCGCCTGTCACTTGAGCATCGATGCCAAGTTCGGTCAGGCCGGTGCCTGGCAGGCTTTTGGTTTTGAAAGCGTTGCCCTCTAATCGTAGACCGGCCTTGCCGGCAATCGAACTTAGGTCGGCGCTAACTGTCGAATATCCGCTGCTCTGAGCGAACAGCGACTCCTCGAATGCGTCGCAATCCTTTTGAATGGCAGGAATGCGGCTGCGGATTTCCTGGGCACGCTGAATGTCTTTTTTCAGGAGGTCGCGATTTCGCGTGAGCAGCACCAACTCCTGCTGGGCGGTTTGCGCCGACGCCAAATTCCAAGTGTAGACGCCCAGAGCGACGTCTGCAGCGACCAGCAGCAGGAGCAGAAGTACAATCACGCGCATCTTAGTTTTGAAATCGCGGCGCATCAGCTCCTCACGTAAACCGCAGTGAGTTGAACGTGCAGGTGGTCCAAGTCACCGGTTCCCTCTTGCGGTTCAGATTTAGTGTCATGTTCTACGCGCACCTCTTTGAAGGCCGGGGAACTCTCCAGCGCCCGTAGGAACTTGAGCTTTGCTTCATCGCTGATGGCGCCAATCTGCAACTTCACCAACACTTGCCCTTTGTCGTGCGCAGGCTCGATGTTCATCAGGCGCACGCCGGTAGGCATGATCTTCTCCAAGTCCATAAACATCTGCGTCCAATTAAGACTTTCCTCATTGATCAAGGAGTTGAGGAACGTGGAGCGTTGATTGAGCCTGGCATTTCGCTCTTCCTTGAAAAAGGTCTCCAATTCGTCGCGCTTCCCCATCAGCCCGACCATTTCCTGGCGCACGGCTGCCGCTCGCGCGCGTGTCGCTGCATTGGACTTGCGCACGGAATAAACGTGCCAGCCAAGCGCAAGACATACGATTCCGGCAATCACACCAAGGAGGCCCGACGCCGCCAGAAACTTGCGGTGCGTCTGCAATGGATTTGTAGCTACGTTTAAACGAACCTTCATGCTTTAGTTTCCCTGGATTCCCCACCGGGGGCTTTAGTTTTAGTTGCGGTGCATCATCCAGCCGACCAAACCATCGGCTTCGCGTTCCGCCAACGCCCGCGCCTCGTGCGGTATCCGACCATCGGAAACCGCCGCGTGCAATAATGAGCTTACTTTGCAGTGAAACTCGGATTCCAGCGGCGGAACAAAATCCGGAAGCCTTGCACCCAAACCCGCCACCCGCACGGAACCAATGCCTTCGCCCCAGGTGTCCTGATAATAGGCAGCCACGGGATAAATCTCTTCCAGCAGCATCTGAGGCGTAATGTCGCCGCTATGCACGGGAAGCTCCGTGCAACGGTAGCCGCAGAGCACGTCGCCACGCACGATCGCGGTGGTGAGCGCAACACCGGAGACGCGGGCCAGCAGCGTGGCTTTTTCGTCCCCAAGCAGCGAAATCGCGGCTAGAGACGAACTCAGAATTACACCCGGATAAAGGCTCGCGCTTTCAGCCAATGCCTCGTATTCGCGGATGATGCGCAAACGGGCCAATGCGGTAACCATGTCCACGCCGTCTTCGCGCGCGGTTTGGCGCATGTAGGAAATCACGGTCTCGTCCGCCTCGAATGGAATGCTCTTCTTGAGCTTCCAGCGAAGCATGGGTATGCCTTCTCCGGGCGAGCGCGGGAACTCGTCAAAATGCTGCACGAACACGCGAATGACAGGATCGGGCAGGATCAGCGCCACTTCCTGATCCTTGGCGCGCAACCGGGTGACAATATTGGCCATCGCCGTCTTCAAAGCGCTCGCGTTAATTATATTGGCCTCGACGGCGGAGGGGACGAGCGCCGCTGGCGGCAGCGTCTCCACGGTGAATTCGTCCACGGAGTTGCCTTTCCAGCGCGCAGCGGCTATGCGGTCCGGCGAAAACTCGATGGCGAAGTGCGGATGCGGCATGGCATCAAGCCAGCGGGTGAGCCAGCTGAGGAGACCGGTTTCGCGGGTGTCCGGGCGCAATGTGGAAATGCTACTCAACGAAAGTCACCTTGTTTATTTCTTTCAGGGTGGTGATGCCGTCGCGAATTTTTGCGAGGCCGCTCTCGCGCAGGGTAATCATGCCTTCCTCGCGCGCGATGCGTTTGATTTCCGACGTGGGCCGTCGATCCACAATCATTTCGCGGATGCGATCGGTCAGGTCCAGCAGCTCGCAGATTGCAGTGCGCCCGTGGAAGCCGGTGCCTGAGCATTCCAGGCATCCGGCGCCTTCGACCAGCGTGACGTCCGACCATATCGCCGCATCGAGGCCAGCTTCGGCCAGTTCCTGCGGCGAATACTTTTTCGGTCGTTTGCAGTTGGGGCAGACTATGCGGACCAGGCGCTGCGCCATTATGCAGTTCAGCGCTGACACGAAATTATAGGGTTCAACACCCATGTTGATAAAGCGGCCGATGACGTCGGTCACGTTGTTGGCGTGGACGGTGGTGAAGACCAAGTGACCGGTGAGCGCGGATTGAATAGCAATTTGCGCGGTTTCCTGGTCGCGAATTTCGCCGACCATGATCTTGTCGGGGTCATGACGCAGGATGGAGCGCAGGCCCTTGGCGAAGGTCAGCCCCTTTTTTTCATTGTCCGGAATTTGCAGGATGCCCGGCAACTGGTATTCGACCGGATCCTCGATGGTGATGATCTTGTCGCGGCCATTGTGGATTTCCGTGAGCGCCGCATACAGCGTGGTGGTCTTGCCGGAACCGGTCGGGCCGGTCACCAGCAGCATGCCGTAGGCTTCCTGCGCCAGTACCCGCAAGCTCGCCAGCGACGGCGCGTCGAAGCCCAGCGC
>JAOAPV010000101.1 GCA_025463055.1 Candidatus Acidiferrum typicum | reverse complement strand
TTGCGTAGTCGTTGTTCGTTCTGCGCCAGCCGTTGACGATCCTGCGGCGACATGTTGCGCAGCCGATCCTGCACGTTCGGCGGCGGAGTAGCCGGTGCTTGCCGGCGATATTGATTTTGCGCTCGGTCATCGCGCTGCGCATTGTCACGCGGATTACTACGTCCATCATTTCGCGGATTTTGATTCGATCGCGACCGATCTTGACTCGAGCGCTGCCTGTCCTCAGACGTTGGTTGCCGATTCGCATTCCGGCCGGGTGGAGCGTTCTGCGGATGATACGACCCCGCTGGCCTGTCATTCTGCGGCGGGCGGCTTGGCTGCTGCGGTCGGCTCGGCTGAGGCTGCTGTTGCTGCCTCGCCGGTGGCCGGTTGTTCGATTGTGCGTGCGCGCAAGGAACAACCGTAACGGCGCTGAGTCCCAGCCCGCACAACCACACACCGAATTGGAGCCTTAATCTCATCCCAAGTTAATCGCAACATCGATCAAAGTTACATCGACTGATTACATCGCCTGATTGCCGTCAACCTCGTCCGAATCATCTCCCTGCACCGGCTGCGGCAGGTCCGTCAACGGCTCAAAATTCGCCAAAATGTCGTAATTCTCCAGCACCGGTAAATCGTTCGGATCGATGTTCCCCGGATACACCGCAACATTCTGAGAATTCCCAGGCGTTGTCGGCGTCGGCCGCGAGCCAATCCAAATCGTCGCCAGCAGCAACATCGAAGCCGCCAAAGCCGCTCGCGGCGACGGCGCGAACACTGCCCACCAGCTCTGCTTCACCGGCTCTGCAGCCACACGCGCCCGCACCCGCGCATCAAACGCGCCCGAAGGCTCAATCTGCGGCAGCTCGTCCAGCAATCCCGAAACCGCGCGAAATTCATTCACGCGCAACTGGCAAGCCGGGCAAGCCGCAAGATGCACCTCCACTTCGCGCTGCTCGCTAACCTTCAGTCGCCCGTCTACATAAGGCAACATCTGCTTTTCCATTCGACTGCAACTCATGATTCCCATCCTTCCAATCTCAATCTCTTAATCTCTTCCACTCAGCCTCTCGCAACCAATGGCGCCAACTCCACTCGCAGCGTCTCGTACGCCCGAAATAACAGCGACTTCAGCGCGCTCTCCGAACAAGACAAAATCTTTGCGATCTCTCCGTAGTCCAGCTCCTGATATTTGTGCAGCAGCACCGCCGCCCTTTGCTTCTCCGGCAGCTTGTCGATCGCATGCTTGATCATCGCCTTCCGCGCTTCCTCCACCAGGTGCTGCTCAATATCCGGATGCTTGTCCGCCACGTCCAGCGCCCGCTCGTCCCCGTCTTCCGCATCCGCGGTCACCGGCGCATCCAGTGAAAGCTCCATCCGTTGATGCCGCGTATCCCGCAGTGAGTTCAGCGCCAGGTTCGTCGCAATCCGAAACAACCAAGTCGTGAACTTCGCGCTCGGGACATAGTCCGCCCGTGCCCGGTACACACGAATAAATACTTCCTGCGCCAAATCCTCCGCCTGCTCCCGGTTCCTTACCATCCGGTACAGGAAATTGACCAGGGGACTTCTGTAGCGTTGGAGTAGAAGCGCGAACGACTGTTCATCGCCCGCCTTCACGTCCAGCATCAGTTGGACGTCGGACCTGGCCATAGCCGCCACACTGTACCAAACACTTGCGTTGTCAGAAAGTTGCGAGGCTAGGAAAAAAGGAAGCGAATCTAGGGCGGATTTACACGCGTACAAACCACTGCAATATCAACAACATAGCAACTCCACCAAACACAAGCAATGCCGTCCGCCAACCCGGTTCTCGGTTCACCTCCGGTAGCAGGTCCGTAGCCGCCACGTACACAGTTACCCCTGCCGACAGCGGCAGCGCGTATCGCAATTGCGCCTGCAGCACGCTCGTCAATAGCACTCCCAACAATGTAGCGACTCCCAGCGCTCCCGCGGCCGCCACCGCGTTTGTGCGGCTTTGCCCGCTCGCGAGCACCACCGAAGCTATCGTAAACCCTTCCGGCAGCTTGTGCAGAAAAATCGCGATGAAAATAACGGTGCCCAGCCAAGTCGAAACCAGAAAGCCCGCCGCGATCGCCACACCATCGAAAAACGTGTGAATCCCCAACCCGAACAGCACCGTTCGCGCCCGGTGATGCCCCATCATCTCCGTATGCGTCTCTTCCCCAAAGTGAAAATGCGGCGCAAGAATGTGCTCGAACAAATGCACCAGGAAATATCCGACTAACACCAACAAATATGCGTTCTGTCCGCCAATCCGCACCGACTCCGGAATCACATCGGTGAACGCCACCGCCAGCATGTACCCCGCGCCCAGCGCCATGAAGTAGTGCAGGAACCGACGCGGCCAATCCCGCTGCACCAGAAACAACCCGCCAATCAAATTTCCCGCCGCGGCCACAACCCCAAGCCCCGCCGCCATCCCCACCCGCGCTGCCAGTTCGTGATTCATCAAGTAGCACAGGCACTCATGCCTGTGCCCCCGTAATCTCCATCGAGCAGCATCCGCTACACCGCAACATTCTCCGTGCCCTCTGTGTCCGAACTCAGCGCCCTCTGTGTTAAACCTTTTCTTGGTCTTTATCCTGAATGCCGGAACAAAATCACATCCCCTTCTTGCACCACATATTCCCGGCCCTCCAACCGCACCTGCGCCTTCTCCCGCGCCGCCGCAATACTTCCCGCTGCCAGCAAATCATTCCATCGCACGACTTCCGCGCGAATAAATCCCTTCTCAATGTCGCTATGAATCTCTCCCGCCGCCTTGGACGCCGTAGCGCCCTTTCGAATCGTCCACGCCCGCACTTCCGGCTCCCCCGCCGTAAAAAACTGAATCAATCCCATCAAGTCATAAGTCGCGCGAATCAGCCGGTTCAGCCCCGGCTCCTTCAATCCATAAGAAGACAGCAACTCCGCCGCTTCCTTCTCCTCCATCTCCGCCAATTCCGCCTCAAGCCGCCCGCAAACCGCGATCACCGCCGTGTTCGGCCGCCCCTGCAGCGCCCCCAGCTTGTGCCGCTCGACCGCCGTGTCCAGCTCCGCCGCTTCGTCGTCCCCCAAATTCAGCACAAACAACATCGGCCGCTGCGACAAAAACAAAAATCCGCCGATTGGCTTCCGCTCCTCCGGCGTCAACTCCAATTCCCGCAGCGGCTTCTCCGCCTCCAGATGTGCCTTGCACTTCTCCAGCACCGTTTTCTCGAGTTCCAGCAACGGCTCTCTCTTTTTCTTCAAATCTTTTTCCAGCTTCTCTAGCCGCCGCGTAATCTGATCGTGATCCGCAAGAATCAGCTCCAGCTCCAGATTCGTAGCGTCCCGCAGGGGATCGATGCTCCCCGCCGCATGCGGCACGCTCGGATCATCAAAAACGCGAATCACATGCGCAATCGTGTCCACGTCGCGCAGCGAAGCCAGCGCATCCCGTGTGCGCTCCTTCTGCATCCCGCCCAAATCCACATACTGCACCGTGGCGTAAGTAATTTTCTTAGGGTTATACAACTTGGCGAGTTCCAGCAGCCGCGGCTCCGGAACTTTCGCGACTCCCACGTGAGTAGCCTGCGACGAAGCCTTGCCCTCAACCGCTGCCTTCGTCAATATCCGAAACAGCGTCGTCTTCCCAACCTGCCCCAGCCCAATAATTCCCGTCTGCATAAACCCGAAATAGTAGCACACCCCTTCCGCGCCCGGTCCGTTGGCAAACGGGCGTCACGGTCGAGTTTCGTGCGTTTATCAGGCGCTACTCGAGGAAGCGAGTCCCTCTAGTGGGTCGACTTATTACTGCTGTTAGTGCGATGCGACAGAGCGGACGGCTGCAATCGTCCAAATCAACATGGTCCCGATAGTCATCACAATCAGGAGCACAGAGGATGCTGATATTAACAAGTTCGCTGGAGGTTTCTCGTTGGACTCCGGCCATTGGTAACCACAGGAATCGCATTCCCAAAGACTACGAGAATGTGGCAGATGCCCGCCAAGCAAGGCACGAGTGTAGTCCACTGGCTTGTTCAATCCCTGGAAAGAGATTTCGAGTGACTGGCACTTTGGGCAGCGGGGCTGCTGATACTCCCCCACTCCTTCCACCTCGAACTTCTCTGGAACGCCTTGATCTAACAAACTCGCAGCCGAATCAGCATCAGCCTTTCTGACGCAAAGTTTGACACCACCGAGCAGGTTGGACCAAAACCAGTCCATCCGAATCGTGTTCTCATCCGCAAGTGAACATTCGACAGCCGCAGAGTCAAGAAGGCCACGGAAGAGGAGGGCGGGTGGCAGGTCTCGAAAGCTGCGGAGGACTAGAAACCGTTGGTCCTCGTGTTGGGAATCAGAAGTTGCCATTCCGAACCAAATGTATAAGAGAGATAGCCGCTATCAAAGCAAAAGACCCTCGAGTCGCACGATAGAGTTATTAACCTGAGTGGTGCAAGCTGGACGTGTAGTCGGCATCCTCTAAAACTACAGTGATATCATCGAAGTTAGCATTCCGCAGAGTTGCCCGTAAATCCTTCGATCGGAGGTGATTATGCCCGATACGCGCCGCTGCTTCCTGAAAAATCTCGCCGGAATCTCCAGCTCGTTTCTGCTCTTTCAATCCTCACCGCCAATACCAGCACCCAGGCGCAGGTTTCCAGTCGATCCACCGCCGCCCGCCGAAAAACAGGACCCTGATAGTCCCGTGGACACATCCAGAAACATGAAGCGCGCACAACTGCAAGCCCAAGAAAAACAGTTCCGCGAAACCATGGCCCGCCTCTTCACCAAAGTAAGCGACCTAAAACTCCAGGTCGACGCCCTCCACCCCTCCCAAGTATTCTCAGTAGCCATCTTCAAGCAAACCCAAGAAATCGAAAAGCTAGCCAAGCAACTAAAAAACTACGCTAAGTCCTGACTCCGCAACTTCTGAGCCGCAAGGGGAGCACAATGCTGGAAGTAACCCTGAAAAAATTTGAGCAGCCCGACGAGACCCGAAATTTTGAGAAGGGCAAGTTCGACCTACTGCGGCTCGGCGGCATGACCATCGGGCGCGCGACGTATGAGCCGGGATGGAAATGGTCAGTGCACGTAGGGCACGCGGTGGGAGCGAAGAGCTGCGCCGTCGAGCACGTTGGCATGGTCCTGTCGGGCCGGGCAACGGCGGCGATGGATGATGGCCGGGTAATCGAAATGAAGGCCGGAGACGTTTTCTACATTGCTCCGGGCCACGACAGTTGGGTGGTCGGAGAGGAACCATACGTCTCGCTCCATTTTTTGGGCGCCGACGCCTACGCAAGCGCGAAAAAAACATGAAAACGGATTGGAACATTCTGACCTAATTGCGTCGTCGCTTCGCGGCCTGCTATCTTCTTCCGTCATGTCACTGCCCTTCGATCTAGCCGAAGCCACCCGCCACCTCTCCGCCTGCGACGAAAAACTCGCCACCCTAATCGCCGAAACCGCCCAATTCCAAACCGACATGGACACCGCGCAATCCCCCTATGAAGCCCTCCTGGAATCGATCGCCTACCAATCCATCTCCGGCAAAGCCGCCGCCACAATCTTCGCCCGCATAAAGGCCCTCAGCGGCAACGGCCGCCCACCATCCCCCGAACAAATGCTGAAGCTCCGCACGTCGACGCTACGCAAAGCCGGCCTCTCCGGAGCAAAAGTCCTCGCCATGAAAGATCTAGCCCGCAAAACCATCGAAGGCATCGTCCCCGCCCGCGAGCAAGCCGAGAAAATGTCCGACGCCGAACTAGTCGAGCGCCTGGACTCCGTCCGCGGCATAGGCGCCTGGACCGTAGAAATGTTCCTGATCTTCAATCTAGGCCGCCCCGACGTCCTACCCATCCACGACCTAGGCGTAAAGAAAGGCTGGTCCGTGACTTACGGCAAAAAACACATGCCCAAACCAAAAGAACTCCTGGCCTTCGGCGAGCGCTGGCGCCCCTACCGCACCATCGCCAGTTGGTACATGTGGCGAGCCTTCGAGCGCGCCGGCTACGCCACCACCAACAAAATCCTAAAAGCCAAAGTAAAAGTAACAAAGCGCCGCAAGCGCACAGTAATCATAATCAAGCGCCGCAAACCCAAGTAGCGCAATGCTTTCCGCAATCACCTGTAGGGGCGCAGCACGCTGCCCCCTACTCGGCACGATGAGAGCGAAGGAGCCCAATCTACGGTTTTCCCGTCGATTTTTGTTTGCGTGGAAGCAGATTTTCCTGGTAAGTGAATACCGAATCAGGTATACTCTTGAGCGTAGAAAGCCACGCCTTGGAACTTTCGCGGCAGCTCTAATCAGAGCCAGCCGCGTTTTTGTTTTGCAGCGCCCGCCTTCTGTTTACCCTGAGCCTCGAAGGGAAGCGGGCTCCTCGTGCTAGCCCCTCTCGCAGCCTGTGGAAAAGTTAGCGCGCAAGCACCTTTAGAATGAACACTTGCAAAAGTGTATCAAAACAAAGGACTTTAACTCCCTTTAGAATGAACACTTATAAAAAAAAGGGGGGGAGGGGGTACACCGTACAGTGGGTACAGACCGCATTCCAAGCCACTCATCCGGGTGCGTCAGTGCGCGAAGTCCAATGTAGCGCAGCGCGGAGCCTGCCTGCTACAGGCAGGTCCGCGGAGCCCTGCGGCCTTTTCCCCCAATTTCAGTTCCCTGCCGCTGATAGCTCTCTAACCATGAAATAAACCGCCGCAAATCCCGCCAGCAATACGCCGCTCTCCAGCGAAACCGAAACGCGATGCAGCCGCCCAAACTCCGCCAGCAGTGGACTATCCTCCGCAGTAGCCTGAATCGATCCCATCTGCACCCGCAGCATCGCCATCCGCGGACTAACGGCCACCTGCGAAATCACCGTAAGCCCGATCATAAGCACGATGCAAAGCGCCACCGGCGCCACAAAGCTGGCAAATGTCCGCGTGTGCGCCAGCCGCGCTAACAAGAACACAATCCCGCAAATCACCCCAAGCAGGTGCATCCGGCCCAAAGCAAACCCCACCATCGACCCAGCAGCATCCCGGCTACCCAAAATCCGAAACGCCCCCGGCGCCACCACAAAGCTAAGAAATACATCGCTCCCCAGCCACAATCCCAAACATAGAAACTCGACGGTACGGAGGAAGGTTGACATCAAGGTTTTCCGCTAGAATGAAAATTGCTCAAGCGACAAGGAGTGGTGGGCGACAAAGGACTTGAACCTTTGACCTCTCCCGTGTGAGGGGAGCGCTCTAACCAACTGAGCTAGTCGCCCGGAATCAGCGGCACAATACGACACGCACGGCCATGCCGTCATCTATGTTGTAGCAGGAAGAAGCTGAGTTTTCAACAATGCCCACCGCCACCTCTCAAACGGTTTCGCAGCTCCAACGTTCCATCGCACGCGTCATTTACGGCAAGGAAGAAGCGATTCAGCTCGCGCTGATCACCCTGCTCGCGCGCGGCCATCTGCTGATTGAAGACGTCCCCGGCGTCGGCAAGACCACGCTCGCGCAAGCCCTCGCGAAATCGTTTCATTGCACCTTCCAGCGCATTCAATTCACTTCAGATTTGCTGCCCAGCGACGTCCTCGGCGTCAGCGTCTACAATCCCGAATCGCGCGAATTTGAATTTCGCTCCGGTCCGATTTTCGCCAACGTGGTCCTCGCGGACGAAATCAACCGCACCACGCCGCGCACCCAATCCGCGCTCCTCGAGGCGATGAACGAAGCGCAAGTCACGGTGGACGGCAAAACGCTCGCGCTGCCGAATCCTTTTCTCGTTATCGCAACGCAAAATCCGGTCGAGCACCATGGCACCTACCCGCTGCCGGAATCGCAGCTCGATCGCTTCCTCATGCGCATCCGCATGGGCTACCCGTCGCACGAAACCGAGCGCGAAATTCTCCGCATGCGCGCAAGCGCAGACCCGGTTCAATCGCTGGAACCGGTTGCTGATGTGAGCGACGTTCTTTCCATGCAGCACGCCGTCGCGCAAGTCAAAGTGGATTCGAGCCTGCACGATTACGCGCTTGAGATCGTTGCCCGCACACGCACGACCGAGCAACTCTCCCTTGGCGTAAGCCCGCGCGGCACCTTAATGCTGCAACGCGCCGCGCAAGCCCGCGCATTTCTTGACGGCCGCGACTTTTGCCTCCCCGATGATTTCAAGCAGCTCGCCGTTTCGGTTTTTTCCCACCGCGTTGTCGCCAGCTCACGCCATGCCTCGCTCCAGAAGAAATCGGAAACTACCGAAGCCGTTCTGCGCGAAATCGTCGAGTCCGTAGCCGTTCCGTTGTGATCCGCATCCCGTGAGCGTCATCTCAACCGTCGCGAATCTCTGGGCTAAAGCCGACCGCCCGGGAGTTCGCGCGTTCTTCCTATCCATATCTGCACTGGGAGTCGCGCTGGTGCTTGCGCTGTATTCCGGAGCCGCCGCGGAACTCGGCCGCCTCCGCCTCGCCAGCATTTCCGCTCTCGTCGCGCTACTGGTCGCCGGCTGGGTCTCAGTCACCCTCGTCCCGGTTCTCGCGCGCCGCACGCCGCTACGCTGGCTCGGTTACAAAATGGAGTACAAAGTCACGCGCGAGGGCTGGTTCTACATGGTCGGAGTCATTCTGATTTCGCTCGCCGCGCTCAACACCGGCAACAATCTTCTCTTCCTGATTCTTGCCAGCCTAATCGCCATCATTCTCATGTCCGGAATTCTCTCGTCCATCACGCTTTCCGGCGTCGCCATGCGCCTGCAATTGCCGGAACACATTTTCGCCGGCCAGCCAATCCGCGCCTCCATAGAACTCGAAAACGAAAAGTTGACGCTGCCTTCCTTTTCCCTCCGCGTAGAAGCCGTGACCGCCAAGAATTCGCCTGCCGCAGCGGTCCTTGAAACGCCAGTCTATTTTCCCTACTTGCCCAAGCGTGGCCGCGCGCACCAATCCGTTCCCATCTCCTTTCCAGCTCGGGGAGTCTACCGCCAAGACGCCTTCCGCATAGTCACCCGCTTCCCCTTTGGGTTCCTGCAAAAAGCGCACCGGGTGGATTTGCGCACCGAAGCCCTTGTCTATCCTTCCGTTGAACCCACGCGCGAATTTTTCGAGATTATGCCCGGCCTGCAAGGCGCGATGGAAAGTCTTGCGAAAGGCCGTGGCCAGGATCTTTACGCGTTGCGTGATTACGTGCCGACAGACAGCGCACGCCACGTCCACTGGAA
Source organism: Candidatus Acidiferrum typicum (assembly GCA_025463055.1). GTDB lineage: Bacteria > Acidobacteriota > Terriglobia > Acidiferrales > UBA7541 > Acidiferrum > Acidiferrum typicum_A. The sequence goes on along the minus strand of JAOAPV010000101.1, from coordinate 9,760 downwards.
AGCCTCAGCGCGCCTCGGCTCACTGATGGTGCGCGAATTTACGCGCGAGGACGAAACCCGCGTTCTCCTCGTACTCGATCCGCATGTTTTCACCACCGCGCCAGATTCAGCATCGCAAATGCCCGCCGATCGCTTCGAGCGTGCGGTCACGCTCTGCGCCGGTGTAGCCTGGCATTTCTTCGAGCGCAACGCGCTAATGCAATTCCGCACGGCCGGAATGGAGACGCCTCTCGCCCCCGCGGAAGAAAATATTTTCGCCATTCTGCATCACCTAGCGCTCGCACAGCCGCTGCCACCGGACCCGGATCACGCATTGCTAACAAATCTAGCCGCATCCCCCGAGCTGTTCAAGATCATCGTAACCAGCCAGCCCCGCGGCTCCATCCCCGCAAGTCTCTGGCACACCTCCTACGTCGTCTTTCTTGAAGAGTTATTGCGGTGAAATTCTGAAGCGTTGATTCGTGCGAGAATACGGCGTCACATGCTGCAACGTCGCGAACTCGCCGCATTCCGAAAACAATTGCTCGCGTGGTTTAAGCAGTACAAGCGCGATCTTCCCTGGCGCCGCACGAAAGATCCTTATCGCACCTGGCTTTCGGAAATCATGCTGCAACAAACGCGGGTTGCGGCGGTGATTCCCTACTACGAACGTTTTCTCGAGCGCTTCCCGGATGTGCACGCGCTGGCAACCGCGCCACAGGAAGAAGTGTTGCGGCTGTGGTCCGGGCTCGGCTATTACAGCCGCGCCCGCAATCTGCAGCGTGCGGCACAGGAAATCGTTGCCAGACACGATGGAGCTTTTCCTCGGACGGAGAAAGAAGCGCTGGCGCTGCCCGGAATCGGCAGCTACACAGCAGCGGCGATTTTGAGTATCGCCTACGGTGCGAAACATGCCGTTCTCGACGGCAACGTCGCGCGCGTGCTGGCGCGAATCTTCGCGGTGCGCGGTGACTTGCGCGATGCAAGGCGCTGGCAGTCGCTGCAAGAATCCGCGGACGCGCTGCTTGCTCCCGGCTCGCCCAGCGACTGGAATCAAGCGATGATGGAGCTGGGCGCGACGCTTTGTACGCCGCAATCACCACAATGCCTGCTGTGCCCGGTCACAAAATTCTGCCAAGCGCGCAAGCTTGGCCTTGCCGATTCGATTCCCGCGCGCCGCAAGAAGCGTGCAACGGAGAACATCGTGCTCGCCGCAGCCGTTCTGCTCGATCCTCGCGGCCGCACCCTGCTGCTCCCTCCGCCGACGTTGTCGAAAGCGAAAGCAACACATGAGCAAATTTCCATCCTAGTATCTAAGCTATGGCATTTCCCGACGATCGCCGTGCGAATAGATCCGACCGGTGAGTTGCGCACTCGCCTCCATGAAATCTTGCCGGCATCCATGACAAAGCAGTCGTTGCAACTGGAACCCTTGCCCATCGCGCGACACGCCGTGACCTACCGCGCGATAACTCTACGACCCTTTCGAGTGACGATGGCGCAGCTCCCGCGTATTGCCGGCGCAAAGATAATTCCGCTCGCCGACGTCGCCTCGCCCTCCGCGCACGCAATCTCCAACCTCACGCGCAAGGCCGCGCGCGCCGCACTCGCAGGTCCCGCCGCACTTGCCGCTCGCGCGTGACGCGTTATCTTTTGCACCGAATTTCGCAGCAGCTCCCCGCCTACCACGCCGTCCGGGTGCTACCATGAAAGTTCGCTCCGATGGCCGCCTCCGCCACACTTCCCGCAAAGCTGCCAACACTCCCAGCCGAGCGTTTTTTTCGCGCGGCGCTTTTTTTTCTGATTCTCACCTCAGTCGCTACGTTGGTCAGCACCGGCAAACTCGATCCGCTAACTTGCGTGATTGCCCCGCTAGCGCTGCTTTATAAAGGCATTCGCCTGTGGCGCGGCCAAGCACCAGAGTTATCGCATACGAAAGCAACATGGCTGGTCATCGGATATCTCGCATTTTTTCCGGTCGACATTTTTTTCGTTTCGCGCGCGTTCGTGGCGAATTCCACTAATCCGGCGCTGCTTGCCGCGCTCCTCGCCGCCGTACATTTCCTGGTATTCGTGATGCTGGTGAGAATGTACAGCGCAACCACGGATCGCGACGCTTTGTTTCTCGCCATGCTCGCCTTCGCCGCCATGCTGGCCGCCTCGATCCTCACGGTGGACACTTCGTTTCTCATTCTCTTCTTCATCTTCATGCTATTCGGTGTGGCGGCTTTTATCGGATTGGAACTGCGCCGCGCCGCAATCGGAACGCTCACTTCTTCCTTCGGCAGGCAGCCCGCGGAAGAGCGGCGACTCAGCCGCGCGCTGAGCCTCGCGGCACTCAGTGTCGCACTCGGCTCCATAGTTTTAGGTGGCGTGCTGTTTTTTGTTTTCCCAAGATTCACCGCCGGATATTTGGGCCGGGCCAGCATGCAGCCCTCACTGATGACGGGATTCAGCAACGATATCGAGCTGGGTCAAATCGGCGAGATCAAGAAGAATTCCGAAGTAGTTATGCGCGTGAAAACCGGGAAGCCGGTTGCCTATACGATGCTGCGCTGGCGCGGCATTGGACTCACCAAGTTTGATGGCAAGCGTTGGACCAACCCTGAACACACGAACGAAACGTTGCGGGCACATCCAGACGGATGGATTTTCTTGAGCAGCGATCCGGGACATGCTGCGGCTTCAGGCAGCACGGCCTTGCAGTACACCGTTTTCCTGCAGCCCATCGCCACTTCCGCGATTTTCACGGCTGGCGAACCCATTTCCCTAAAGGGAAGTTTTTCGCCGGATAATGCCAGCACCGATGGCTACATCTTTCGGGACTCCACTGGCTCGTTGTTTAATCCGTTTCACAATTTTTCGCCGGTGCGCTATGCGGGGCTATCCCGTCTGCCCCAACTTGACGTCAAGCAGTTGCGCGCGACCACCGACTCTTATCCCCCCGCAATCCGCACGGAATATTTGCAGCTCCCGCCGGAGCTTGATGCACGCATTCCAGAGCTAGCAAAGCAAATGACAGCGCGCGCGAATAATTCCTATGACAAGGCGCGGGCCGTCGAGAGTTTTCTGCGTAGCCGTTTTGGGTACACGCTAAATCTGGTAGGCAAGCCGGGCGACGATCCGCTGGCAAATTTCTTGTTCGTCACGCGAGCCGGCCATTGCGAATACTTCGCTTCGGCGATGACGATTTTGCTGCGCACGCTGGATATTCCCGCGCGCGAGGTCAACGGCTTTTTGCCTGGCGAGTACAACGACCTTGCCGGCGATTACATCGTGCGCGCCAGCGACGCACACAGTTGGGTGGAAGTTTATTTTCCCGGCACCGGCTGGGTGACTTTCGATCCGACGCCCCCCGCGGCCGGAAATTCCGGCTTGCTCTCCCGTCTGGCGAAGTACATCGATTGGTTCGAGCTTTCCTGGAACGAATGGGTCATCAATTATGATTTCGGGCACCAGGTGCAGATGGCGCAAACGCTGCAGCGCAGTTCGCGTAGCTGGACGCAATCGCTGCGCGCCTGGTTCGAGCGCGCGCAAATTTACAACCGGCAGCGCCTGAAGTCGATGCAGCTCCGCCACGGAATGTTGGGATTGCTGCTGCCGCTTGCGCTGATCTTGCTGCTGGTGGCATTGCGCTACGACTTGATTGGCAAGACGATGCGCCGGTTGCGCTTGTACTGGCATCTGCACACGCCGAAATCGCCGCAAGCGAATCCGCTGCTGGCTTCGCGCCTCTATGCCGAACTCTTGCGCTTGCTGGAACGCCACGGGTTTGCGCGGCGCGCGGCGCAAACGCCTCTGGAATTCTCGTTGAGCGTGCAAACGCCCGTGCTCGCACCAGCTGTAAGCGAATTCACACGCATTTACTCCAATGCGCGCTATGGCGGAGCGCCTTGCGACACGCTTCGCTTGCGCCACCTCCTGGAACAAATTCGCCAAGCCCCGCGGCGGCACTAACATTCACCACATCTGTGAGTGGTACTCCTGAGATAGAATGCGGCGACTCCGGAGGTGCCCGTGAAGAATCTGCTGGTCCTATTTGCGTGCTGTATGTTTTCGCCGTTGCTTTTTGCGCAGAATGCGAGTGAGTGGCTTGCCGGGCTTCCGCAGGCAAAGGATTACGTACAGAAGCGCGCCTCCAGTTATGACCGCAGCGGCGGCAATGCCGATTACCGCCGAATCGCGCCCGGCGAAACCCTGGTGTTGATGGACGAGCGTGGTCCTGGTGAGATCACGCATTTCTGGACGACGATGTGGGCGGAGGGCCCTGCGCTAAAAGCTTTGGTTCTGCGCATGTATTGGGACGAAGAAACAACACCAAGTGTGGAGAGCCCGCTGGGAGATTTTTTTGGGCTCGGCCTGGGCGACTATGTAATCTACGAATCAGCGCCATTAAACGTGGCGCCGAACAGAGCCTTGAATTCTTTTTTCCCGATGCCATTTCAAAAGCATGCACGGATCACGCTAACGAATGAAGGCTCGAAAAACGTCGCCTCTTTTTATTTCAACATCGACTATCGCGCGTACGCTCAGGCTTTGCCTGCCGATCTGCTCTACTTTCACGCGCAATACCGGCAAGCGTCGCCGAACCATGGGTGGACGAATCAGTGGCAATCCAACGGCGACAAGATCGTGGAAGACAAAAAGAATCCGAACGGCGCGGATAACTACGTTTGGATGGAAGCGAAAGGGCGCGGCCACTTTGTGGGCGTAACAATGTCTCTGTTGCAAAACCAGGACGGATGGTGGGGCGAGGGCGACGATATGTTTTTTATCGACGGCGAGCAAATCCCGTCGATTATTGGAACGGGGTCGGAAGATTACTTTCTAGGGGCGTTCAGTTTTGGCGACCGGCCGTTCGCTTACGCGCAATTTGGCGCGCCGTTGAAGGGCGAAGAACGCGCAGGCGCCCGCACTTCGGTCTACCGTTTTCATCTGGACTCGCCGATCACATTCACAAAATCGCTGAAGGCCACAATCGAGCACGGACACGCGAACGTGCGCTCGGATAATTATTTTTCGGTGGCGTATTGGTATCAGACCGAGCCTCACGCTGCCTTTCCCGCGCTGCCCGCATTGCAGGACCGGCTCCCGCTCCTGCACCCGGTAGGCGGCCCGGGAAATACTGGCAAGTAAGGCTCAAATGTTTTATATGACACATTTCATTAATCGAGTGCTTTTCCCATGCCTGTTCTGCTTCATTGTTTCCGCTCCCATCGCCAAGTCACAGGAGCAGAGAACAACAATTAGCGAACCAGCTCCGGTCAAAATCGAAGAATTGCTGAAACAAGCAGATTTGGCAGCGATTGTCCGTGTTATATCAGGCGATACGGAGCACTATTCACAGGCCGTCTATAAAGCTGAAGTGCTCCAGCCCTTCAAGGGTCTCGAAAAAGGGGCGACCTTTTATTTCGGGCCATTTATCGGTTTCGGTCTCGGTGAAGAGCTACTTGTTTTCCTGCATCACTCCGAAACCGGGATTGAACCCAAGCACGAGGCGACTAGTTCCGGCTTTAGCTACGGCCCAGTTTCCTCTTTTTACCTAGTCATGTATGACGGCTACAGTGCCCTACCTGTTAAATACGATTGTGTATTCACTGGAAAGGAAATAAGGCAACAATGCGATTACGGAGTTAGAGTGAACACTTTCCACGTGGTTTTGCCAAACAGCTTAAAGACCTATCCCTCATCTACTCGGGGTTCATTCAGCGAGGATCGTAAATGGGTGCGAAAAGCGACCTTAGTCGCATACCTACGAAAGTTGTCCCAATAAAGCTGGCCCGCACTGCGCTCTCTAATCCCTCACCTACGCCCTATCTCCTGAACGTCTTCGTCAGGTAAGTTGTGGTAGTGCCTGATAAACGCGGTAGCCGTGAACTCACCCAATGGCAGATGCTGGCGTTACGCACAGGGAGGCTGCGGAGACGGGCGTGTTACACTAGAGAATTGCGAATGCCGCAAAAAAATTGCTTATGACTAAGGTCGGATTTATCAGCCTGGGATGCCCGAAGAACCTCGTGGATAGCGAGGTGATGATGGGCATTCTTGCGCGCGAAGGGTATGAGCTGACGCCGCGCGCGGATGAGGCGGAAGTGCTGGTGGTAAACACGTGCAGCTTTATTGAGGCGGCGCAAAAGGAGTCTGTGGACGCCATTTTGGAGATGGCGGAGCACAAGAAATTTGGCGCGGCGAAGAAACTGATTGTTGCGGGATGCCTGGTGGAACGCTTTCGCGAGCAGATTCTCGAGCAAGTGCCGGAAGTGGATGCGGTGGTGGGCACCGGCGAGGTTGAGCGCATTATCGAAGCGGTCGAAGGCGATCTACGTATGCTGCCGGCGCAGCCTCCTGCGTTTCTCTATCACGATCTAACGCCGCGCGTTGTGACTACGCCGCGGCACGCTGCCTACATCAAAATCGCGGAAGGTTGCGATCATCCCTGCACGTTCTGCATCATTCCGCAGCTTCGCGGGAAATTTCGCAGCCGGCGCTTTGAATCCGTGATGCGCGAGGCGGAAAATCTGGCGGCTGCCGGCGCGCGCGAAGTCACGTTGATCGGGCAGGACACCACTTCTTACGGCGAAGACTTTGGTCTGCGCGACGGACTGGCGCAACTGCTTGCAAAGCTGTCGCAAGTGGAAGATTTACTATGGGTGCGATTTTTGTACGCATATCCGAATCGCGTGACGCAGAAACTGCTGGATACGCTTGCGGAATATCCGCGGCTTGCAAAATATATGGATATGCCGCTGCAACACGCCAGCCGCAACGTGCTGGCACGCATGAAGCGCGGCTCGCACGGCGACGCGTTCCTGAAGTTGCTGGAGCGGATTCGCGCCACGATTCCGGGGGTTTGGCTGCGGACTTCGTTTATTGTCGGCTTCCCCGGCGAAACCGAAAGTGATTTCGACGAGCTGTGCGATTTCGTACGAGCGGCAAAAATCGATTGGATGGGCGTCTTCGAATATTCGGACGTGGACAATGCCGGGAGCTACGCGCTGGATGAAAAGGTAGACGCGGAAACGACCACCGATCGCCGGAACCGCTTGATGGCCATTCAAAAGAAGATTTCACGCGAGAAGCTGCGCGCTTTCAAGGGCCGCACGGCGACGGCACTCATTGAGGGGCCATCCAAAGAAAATCCGCTGGTGTGGGAAGCGCGTTTGGAAGGCATGGCGCCGGATATCGATGGGAAGCTTTATCTGACTGACATCGAATTGCCAAGCGGGCAAGCGGCTGAAACGGGAGACGTGGCCCGCGTGGAGATCACGAAAACTGACACTTATGACTTGATTGGACGAGTGGTAGAAATCCTGCCGAGCCCTGCGCGGCGGGATGCGCTTATTGCCTCGAGGGTACCGCCCGCCGAAACGCTGACGCGCATTGCGACGGGCGCACCGCTGCGAGTACTCAGTTAAGCGAATACTCAGCTAAGCTATACTGGCGGCAGCAGAAAGATGTATCTCTGCAAACTCTGTGCCCTCCGCGCGAGAAATCCCGTCTAACGCAGAGGAGTAAAAATCCTAAAAGAAGTAGAGAAATGCAACACCGCTGTCCGATTTGCAAAAAACCGACGAACTCCGAGGTTCACAGCGAATTCCCGTTTTGCAGTGAACGCTGCAAGCTACAGGACCTGGGTAACTGGGCGTCCGAGAAATATGTCGTTTCCGAGCCCATTTTCAGCGAAGATGACGACGAGCCAGACGATTCACCCGAGCCGGATGACATCAAACACTGAGGCATCGCCCAGCCCTGCGCCGACGCGAAAGAAGCCCCGACTGGCCTACGCCATCGCTACGGCACTGGGCACAGGATATTTGCGGCCGTCGCCGGGGACGTACGGGTCGCTGATGGGCGTGGCCACGATTGCGGTGTCTGCGATATTTTTCCTGCACCCAGTTTCGGTGAGCGGCTGGGTCTCGAAGCATCCGCTTTCGGAGGCGATGTTTGCGGACAAACATTTCCTTGTTTGGGGCAGCGACATTTACGATAGCGCGCTGGCGCTGCCGCTGTTTTGCGCTTTGCTGCTGCTGGTCATTCTGGCCGCGGTGGGCGTGTGGAGCAGCGCTCGCGTGGTGGAATATTCCGGCGAGAAGGATCCGCAATATATCGTGATCGATGAAGTGGCTGGGCAACACCTCACGCTGCTGCTTCCCCTTGTTCCTATCGCTCTGCCTCACCTCTCGCAGCATTTTGATTTTTCCGGTTACGCTATTTTCTTTGCGATGAGCCTGCTCAATTGGAAATACCTGCTGCTGGGCTTTATACTTTTCCGGGTGTTCGACATCTGGAAGCCTTTTCCGGCGCGGCGATTGGAACATCTTCCGCACGGATGGGGCGTAATGGCTGATGACTGGATGGCGGGCGTCTACGCTGCAATTCTTCTGCGCCTCGCGTTACACTTTAATCTTGTATGAAATTCGGTTTCGGCTCTACGGCGGAAAAAAACGGGTTTCCCCGCATCGATAGAATCGCGCCCGCGGCAGCTATTCCGGGCGGCGAAATCGTTATTCATGGCAGCGGATTCGCTTCGCGGACCGGCGCGCGGCCAGTGGTTCATTTTGGCGAGGCGGAAGCGAGCTTGGTTCTCGCCACGGACAATCGGCTGATCGCGCGTGTACCAGACAATGCGAATGGCGGCACAGTGCGCGTGGCTACCTCGCAAAGTGAGAGCCAGCCGCATCCGGTTTCGATCGCCGTACAGATCGCGGACAATCTGCATCCAGTGGCAAATCCTGCGGTGGACGCGAATGGAAATATTTACGTGACATTTAGCGGGCCGCGGGGCCAGCGCGTTCCAGTCTCGCTCTACAAGATTACCTCCAACTACAGCGTGAAGCCGTTCGTCACGTCGCTGATCAATCCATCTGGCTTGGCTGTGGATCGCGCGGGTAATCTCTTCGTCTCTTGCCGCCATGACGGCACCATTCACCGCGTGACGCCGGAGGGGCGCGCCGAGCAGTGGATTGAAGGCATGGGCATCGCCACCGGGATCGCGTTCGATCACTCCGAAAATCTCTACGTCGGCGACCGCAGCGGCACCATTTTCAAAATTAGCGCGAGCCGCGAAATTTTCGTATTTGCCACCCTGGAGCCTTCCCTCTCGGCGTATCACCTGGCGTTTCATTCGAGCGGCGATCTTTACGTTACGGGACCTACTACTTCGAGCTACGACCGCGTTTATCGCATCACGCAGGGCGGCGATGTTTCCGTCTTTTACCGTGGGCTCGGACGTCCGCAGGGTTTGGCTTTCGACCGCGACTCGAATCTTTACGTGGCGGCATCGCATGGCGGGCACCGCGGAATTGTGCGGCTAACGCCGCAGGGCCATGCGGAAACGGTGCTGAGCGGCTCAGGGTTGGTGGGGCTGGCATTACAGCCGTCCGGACGCGCAATCCTGACCACTGTAAACGCGCTATTCACGCTGGACTGGGATGTACGCGGGCTTCCACTGGCCGGATAATCAAAAAAATGAAAGCGGAGATCATTGCGGTTGGCTCGGAACTGCTTACGCCGGACCGCCTGGACACGAATTCCCTCTTCCTTACGGCGGAGCTGAACGCGATTGGTATTGAGGTTCTACGCAAGACGGTTGTGGGCGACGATCGCGACCTGCTTGCGGAAGCGTTTCGCGATGCGCTGAATCGTGTGCCACTGATTATCTCGTGTGGCGGACTTGGACCGACCGAGGATGACTTGACGCGGGAGACGGTTGCCGATCTTCTCGGCCGCAAGCTGCGCCGCAATGACGACATTTTGCGCTACATCGAAGGGCGTTTTCGCA
>JAOAPV010000095.1 GCA_025463055.1 Candidatus Acidiferrum typicum | reverse complement strand
CGACTGCAAACCGACTACATCGAAGTGTACTGGGTGCACATGTGGGACGGGATCACACCTGTGGAAGAAGCCATGCGCGGTCTGGACGACCTGGTTCGCCAGGGCAAGGTTCTCTACGTCGGCATCTCGGACGCTCCCGCGTGGTGGGTCGCCCAGGCAAACACTCTGGCCGAGCTTCGAGGCTGGACACAGTTTACCGGGTTGCAGATCGAATACAGCCTGATCGAGCGAACGGTCGAGCGCGAACTTGTTCCTATGGCGAAAGCTTTGAACTTGGGGGTTCTGGCATGGTCTCCCTTGGCGAAAGGCATGTTGACCGGGAAGTATCACGGCGAGGGTAAAGCCGAGGGGCGGATGACCAACGAGGGAATGAAGGAATTCCTTCCCGAGGAACAACTCGCGGCGCGGATCATCTCCGCAGTGAAATCGGTGTCCGAACAGGTAGGTCGCAGCATGGCACAAGTCGCACTCGCCTGGCTCCGGCATCGAACGGTGCCAGTAATCCCGATCATAGGAGCGCGGAGGGTATCTCAACTCCAGGATAATCTCGCCAGTTTGGATATGGAACTCTCCGCCGAACAATTGAAATCCCTCGATGGAGCAAGCCGAATCGAACCCGGATTCCCTCAGAGTATTTACGACAGAGAGATGGTTCGTGCAATTAGGTATGGCGGCACGTGGGATCGCTTGCTGCTCTAAGTGCGGCCCTTCAGGCAGAATAGTGATGCAGGTGCCGGCGTTTAAGCTTCCCGCTTGCTCCCGGAGTATGAACCGTCCGTGGGCGGCTTGATCAAGGCCCTGGAGTCTCACTGGGGTAACGAGAATAGCGATCCGGTCAAGGTGGCTCAGGTCATCCTTCGTCTGGCTGCGAGCGATCAGTTGCCCCCGCACCTTCTGATTGGCAGCGACGCCGTCGAGTACGCCAGCCAAGCCGAGGCAACGCGCACAGCCGATGCAGAACGCTGGCGAGAGGTCAGCGTCTCCACAGACATCAACACCACAGTAGCCCCGTGGGTTTTTGACTTTTCCGCCCACCGCATTCACACCATTGCACTTACAAGTTTACTATTGACATACGTTCAGATCTGTTGTAACCTCGCTCGTGTTATCTCGAACAAACCTCGCTAGTTCCTCCCGCCGCCCGAGTCTAAATCTCGTACCTTCAGTGGCTTGCAGCCTCTTAAAGTCTCTTGCATCTCTTTTTCCGGTCCGTGCCCTTTGTTTTCAGCACCTTGCCGCCTATTTGCCCCAAAACAGGGGGGTGGGTAGACCCAGCAGCGGACTCTCGTCGTCCCGAATGTTCGGCCGACCGAGTCTTCCGAGGGCGCAAGCCCTGTGCTGCCTATCACATCCCTGTAAGCCCACTGCGTTCATGCAGTTACGAACTCTTTTGCGCAACGGGAATCTGGTATGACCAATGTTTTCAGCAGCTTCCACACTCTTTTCTTGTCAATAGGGGTGGCACCCCCCCTCGTTCAGAAACCACGCTTGCCAAGGTTCGCAGGAAGGGCAACCGGCGGTTTACCTCACAGAAGGAGCCAACAAATACATCAATTGATTAGAACGTCGAAGGCTAATTCGGCTTTGCTTTGCTATCGATCAATTGGTCGTAGGCGGCGCGGCGCGTTATGCCCCGCTCTTTGGCCGCGAGCTTCAGCGCATCTTTGCGGTCCAGCTTGGCTTGGCGGATCAGTTCTTCGACGCGATCCGACAAACTTTGCGTTGAGTCCACTTGCCCACCGACGCCGGACTGTTCCGGTGGACCCACGAGGAGGGTAATTTCACCACGCGCGGGCCGCTCCGCCAAAGATTCCGCAAGCTGCGAGAGCTTGCCGCGCAAGAATTCCTCGTAAAGTTTGGTCACTTCGCGCGCCAGGCAAGCGGGGCGGTCACCTAAAATGTCGAGCAAATCGGCGATGCTCTCCGCCACGCGATGCGGCGCTTCGTAAAAAATGATAGTGCGCTCTTCGATCCGCAGCCGCTCGAGCATGCGACGCCGTTCGCCGCTGCGCGCCGGCAAGAATCCGACGAATAGAAATTCCTCGTTGGGCAGTCCAGCCGCCGAGAGCGCAGCCAGCATCGCGGAAGGGCCGGGGATGGGCACGACGGGAATCTTGTGCCGCACGCAAAGCGTGACCAGCCGGTAGCCTGGATCGGAGACGAGCGGCATGCCCGCGTCGCTGACTAGCGCGACCTTGGCGCCCTGCTCGAGTTGGATGAGCAACTCCGGCGAGCGCGTCATTTCGTTGTGCTCGTGGTAGCTGACCAGTTTTTTTTCGATGTTGTAGTGGTTCAGCAGCTTTTGCGTATGCCGCGTATCTTCGCATGCGATAACGTCGACTTCCTTTAAGATGCGCAGCGCACGAAGCGTAATATCTTCAAGGTTGCCGATCGGCGTGCCAACGATGTAGAGGCAACCGCGAGGCTCCGCCGCGCTCGTTTGCGAGCTCGATGGTTGCTCGCCGGAATTCTCGGCACCATGCTTTGCAGACATAGCTAGGAGTCTAGCACGCGCGGCGAAAGCAGTTGTCGTCAGCATGGTATACTCAGCGATTCCGCACCAGCAAAAGGAGAGTTTCTGTGCCTCTGTATGAGTACAAATGCCTGAAATGTGGCCGGAAGACGGAAAAGATCGAAAACATGGCCGGGCCGCATCTGAAAAAATGCCCGCACTGCGGCGGCAAAGTGGAAGCGCTGTTCTCCGCCCCCGCGATTCAATTTAAAGGCTCCGGCTGGTACGTCACGGATTACGGCGGCAAAAAGTCCGGCGGCGATTCAGGCAAAGAAGAAAAGGGCGCAAGCGAGTCGAAAGATTCAGCGAAGGATTCGGGCGGGAAGGATTCAGCGCCAAAAGATTCAGGATCGAAAGATTCAGGAAGCAAAGAGAAAAAAGCCGAGAAATCCGAGAAGTCAGCGAAATCGGAGAAGAAAAAATAATCGTCAGGTTGGGTTTACAGTTTCAGCGTTTTCAGGTACGCGCGAAAATCGGAGCCTAGTTCCTGATTTTGCAGCGCGAGCTCCACGGTAGCCTTCAAAAAGCCGAGCTTGTCGCCGGCATCGTAGGAAATGCCCTCGTAGATGTAGGCCCACAGGCCTTGTTCTTGCGACAGCAGGCGCAATGCGTCGGTGAGCTGAATCTCGCCTCCCGCGCCCGGCTTCGTGCGCTGCAGGCAATCGAAAATGGAAGGCGGCAAAACATAGCGGCCCGTAATAGCCAAGTTCGAGGGCGCATTTTCCGGTTTCGGTTTTTCCACCAAATCATGAATGCGCAGCAATCGCGCGCCAAACGGAGGCTGCGGTGCCGGCTCTCCAGCCACAATGCCATAAAGATGAGTGCGGTCTCGCGGCACTTCCTCGACCGCGATCGCGCCGACTCCAGTCGCCTCGTAGACTTCGATGAGTTGCTTGGTCGCCGGATTTTCGCCGGGGATCAGGACATCGCCGAGCAGGACGGCGAACGGCTCGTCGCCGACCAAATCGCGCGCGACGAGTACGGCGTGACCAAGTCCAAGCGGTTCCTTCTGCCGCGTGTAGCTGACCTGCACCATGTCCGCAATGTTGCGCACCATCTTGGCTTGCTGCTTCTTACCGTGCTTCTCGAGAAAATCTTCGAGAAATGGGGAGGCATCGAAGTGATCTTCGATGGAGCTCTTGCCGCGCCCGGTGACAATAATGATGTGCTCGATCCCGGACGCGACGCATTCTTCCGCGACGTATTGAATCTGCGGCTTGTCGACAACCGTCAGCATTTCCTTCGGTTGCGCTTTGGTGGCGGGCAGAAAGCGCGTGCCCAACCCTGCGGCGGGCAGGACGGCTTTTCTTACTTTACGCAGGGGAACGGAGTTCGGAGACGACTGCGAGTCGTTTGTAGTCATTAGATTTAGCGCAAGCTCGAGGGGAGGTTTGGCAGCATTCCCTTCGCACAGTAGACGCGTCGCAATAGAATTGTCAATCCGCGCCTAAGAGAAAATACCGTGGAAGCTGTAGCACAAGGCGGAAAACACCTGTTGGGTGAATAAAAGTTAGGTGGGGCACGCGCCGGGAGATGAACGCGCCAGCCACTTCGCGGGTCAGGGTTGAACAGGATGCTGGCGCTGCCGCTCGAGTGTTTGCAGGTTTGTGATGCGGTGGCGCAGAATAAAAATATGAGCGTGCGCATTCTAGGCATCGAGTCTTCTTGCGACGAGACCGCTGCGGCGGTTGTTGCTGACGGACGCGAAATCTTGTCCAGCGTGGTGGCTTCGCAAATCGATGTGCACCGGAAATATGGCGGCGTCGTGCCGGAGTTGGCCTCGCGCGAGCACCTGCGCCAGATCGTTCCCGTTGTGCGCGAAGCTCTGGAGCAAGCGAAGATGCAGTTGGCGGATATCGATGCCATCGGTGTGACGCATGGCCCCGGACTTGTCGGCGCCTTGTTGGTTGGCATCACCTACGGAAAAACACTTGCTTCGGCACTGCAAAAACCGCTCGTACCGGTGAATCATCTGGAAGGTCACGTCCACGCCGTTTTTCTGGAAGCGCACAAAAGCGGTTCTGAGCCGAAATTGCCTGCGGTGTGCCTGATTGTTTCTGGCGGGCACACGGTTTTATATGAGGTGACGAACGCAGTGAGCGCACAGCCAGAAATGGCTGTGCCACAGGGAGGGCTTGCGCCATTTTTGTATCGGAAGATTGGGCAGACACGCGATGACGCTGCGGGTGAAGCGTACGACAAGGTTGCCAAGCTGCTTGGCCTCGGCTATCCGGGAGGCCCAATTCTGGACCGCCTTGCTGCTGCAAAAAACGGCGTACCCGCCCCGGTGAAATTCGGATCGATCAAGACGCGCGGCAATCCTTACGATTTCAGCTTTAGCGGACTCAAGACCGCCGTTCTCTACCATGTCCGCGAGCATCCCGAGTACGCGCCAGAAATTCATCGCAGGGAAGAATCGCTTGCGCGCGGGGAGCGCAAATACGAGCAGTTGCTGCCGTTGTGCAGTTCGCAAACCTTGGCGCTCGTGCGTGAATTTCAGAACGCGGTCGTTCGCGATTTAGTCGACCGCACTCTGGCCGCCGCGGAAGAACTATCCGCGGAAAGCATTCTGGTATCGGGTGGAGTCGCTGCCAACAGTCAGCTACGCGCCACATTTGAGGACCGCGCAAAATCCAAAGGTCTGGAAGTCTTCTTCCCCAGCCGCGCACTGTCCACCGATAACGCGGCCATGATCGCGGCGGCCGCGTACTCCAGATTCAAATCCGGAATATTCGCGGACACTTCGCTGAATGCCGATCCGAGTTTGAAATTAGCCTAGTCGGCAGGTACGGCACGGTTCTTGGCCCAGTTGCGAATGGCTTGGATGTCTTCCGCACGGGTGATGCTGAGGGGTTGGGTGCCGCGGATTTCGCCGATCAATATTTCCGTGCTGAGCTGCTGCTTTTGGGCGAATGCGGTGTACAGGCCGGAGACGATGGCTTGCTCGATTTCGGCACCGCTGAAGCCTTCGCTGGCGACAGCGAGCTTTGATAAATCGAAGCTGGCTACGTCGCGTGCGCGCTTTTTCAAGTGCAGAGCGAATAGGGCGCTGCGCACCTCCGCGCTTGGCAGGTCCACGAAGAAAATTTCGTCGAAGCGGCCCTTGCGCAGCATTTCCGGAGGAAGGGCGCTGATGTTATTCGATGTCGCGGCGAGGAAGACGCCGCTCTCGCGGTCTTGCATCCAGGTCAACAACGTGGCCAACAAGCGCTGAGACAACCCGGCATCGGCATCGCCGCTGCTCCCGGCGGACGCAAATGCTTTCTCGATTTCGTCGATCCACAGCACCATGGGCGCGAGTTTTTGCGCTAGCTCCAGCGCTTTTTGCAGCTTCTTTTCGCTCTCGCCGATAAATTTGTCGTAGAGCGCGCCGGCATCGAGGCGCGCCATTTCGTAGCCCCATTCGCCAGCTACAGACCGCGCCGCCAGACTTTTGCCGCAGCCTTGCACGCCCGTAATCAGAATCCCTTTGGGCGGCTCGAGCCCGAAACGGCGGCCTTCCGGAGTCAAAGCGCTTTTGCGCTTGGCTATCCATTCGCGCAGGCGCTTCAATCCGGCGACGTCCGCAAACGATGCATCGCGTCGCACGGTTTCGAGCAAACCGTCGCTGCGCAGCGCGTCGCGCTTGGCATCGAGGGCAGCGTCCAAGAGACCGGCGTCTATGCGCCGCCGCGCGAGGATGCACATGCGTAATGCCCGCATGGCTTCCTCTTGCGGCAAGCCGACCAAATTCTGCGCGAGCTGCGCGATACCTGCGACATCGAGGGTGATCGGAATTTGTTGGGTGCGGTTCATTTCGGCGAGCACATTCTTCACGCCTTGCAGCAATTCGTCCGCAGTTGGCAACCCGAGTTGAAATGGCACGGAGTCGCCGCGCAGATCTGGAGGCAATTGCAAAGCAGCGGCGGTAATCACGATGGAACGGCGCTCGGCGCGGAATTTTTCCGCTAGCTCGCGCAGGCGGCGACACACGCGATCGTTGTCGCAATAACGCGCAAAATCCTTCAGCAGAAAAATGGCGTCGCCCTGAATCAGCGCAATATTTCCGACAGCCTGCTCGGGACTATCCGTGTTGTAGATTGGGGCGCCGTGCGCCTTGGCCAAGCCGGAAGTGACGCTCCAGGTGTACATAGGAACAGCGAGTTCTGCGGCAACATCGAGAAGCAATTGTTCGAGGCGCTCTTCTTCGGGCGTCTCGACGGCGATGATGGGGTGGTGCGAATTCACCAGCAGCCGCAGCTCGTCGCGCTTATTTGGGCGCGGGTTTGCGGGTTTTGCCGGTACAGAAGCGGCGCTACTGGGCGGCTGCGTCAGAGTTTGCCCCGAAGAAATGCCTTTCGGTTCGTTTGACAAAGGGAAACGCCTCGTTTAACGTTAAAGGTTTCCGGAACACGTAAAAGGAGCAATAGATGGCCCAGGGACAGGCTACCAAAGTAAAGAAGAAGAAGAAGTCCGTTCTGAAGCGCGCGGCGCAAGCTCGTCAACGCGCGGAAGTGAACCGGGCCAACCGCACGCGGGTGCGCACATTGATGAAGCGGCTGCGCACGGCGATTACCTCAGGTGACAGCACGGCGGCCGGGAGTCTTCTACAGCCGACGATGTCGGCTATCGATGTGGCGATCAGCAAGGGCGTGCTGCACGAAAATACGGGGAATCGGTATAAGTCGCGTTTGTCGCTGGCATTTAACGGAGCGAAAGCGGCAAAGGCGTAGATTTTATTTCGCGACGTAGGTTTCTTGGTTTCTCGGAAAGGCGGGCCTCTCGGGCCCGCTTTTTTCTTTGGCAAGCGGTTGAGTTGTTGTGGCGAGCGCGGCGGCCAGGATGAAGGAGCCACCCGATACGGCTAGCGCTACGAAGGCGCTTGTCCATTCGTTGCCATTGCGTGGACTGGCGGCGACGCGGGGCGCGTGCAGAAGAAGGAACCAGAGCAGGAACATCAGTCCCAAGCCCATTGAGGCTAGCGGCGCAAGTATGCCGGTGGCGATAGATAGGCCCGCGACGATAAAGCCTGTACCGCTGAAATAGACCCAGAAAAGATGAACAGGAATCCAAGCCGGAATGAGAGTGGCAATGAAGGCGGCATACATGAAATGCTGCGCGCCAAAGACGATCATGGAGAAAGTGAATAAGAAGCGGCCGAGAGTTATGGGCCAGTTCGTGGTGGTGTTCTGCGCTTGAGAGTTGCGGCCGTTGGACAGAGTTCCCGCCAGAGTGAAGGCTATGGCCGATAGCGTTAGACCTTCAAAGGCGCGGGTGCGGTCCGTGCCATTGTGGAGAATCGAAGAGGCATGAAGGCTGTGCAAGAACAGGAAAGACAGGAGTAGCAGGGTCCCTATAGAAAGTGCGGAATAGCGCGCGTTCCATAGGGTGGCGATGCTTACGGCCGATAGAATGAGGGCCGCGCCAAGTACATATGCCAAGGCCGGAGCGCCCGGCGTCCACGGCGGTACGAGCGGCAAGCCTCCTTCGAAGCGACCATAGAGCAGATATTGAGCCCCAAAGAAGGCGATGGAGATGGAGAAACAAATGCGACCAAAGTGCAGAAGCTTGTCCATGTCTGCTGGCCAGTGTTAGTCCCGGCGAACTACGTCACGCCCGTCGCGTCTGCCGCTGAAAACATGAATCACCAGCGATATTAGGGCAAAGATCAGAAGCAGATGAATCAGAAAGCCAGCGACATGGTACATGATGAAGCTTCCGATCCAGGCAAGAATCAGCAGCAGGGCGATGGCAAGCCAGATGAAACCGCGCATGAGGCGACCTCCCAATGCTCTTTCACTATGAACCGGAATGGGCGTTCGTTCAAACGAGATGAGTCAGGGTCGGCGTCGGAGCGAAATCTTGATGTAAATATCGCGAATGAACGGGAGCTATTCGGTGGTGGTTAGGTTGTGGATGTGTTGGTCGAGGGCTTGATTGTATTGGCGCTCGATTTGTAGCTCTGTTTGAAGTTTCTTGACGAGGAGCTCGAGGCGCGCGATTTCGGTTTTGAGCTTCATGATGTCTGGACTCGCGGCCGGTGCGCGAAATCCCTGGGCAGTGGGCGTCGCGGGCGCGGTCGGCTTTGGCGTGAAAGCTTCGGCGAGCGCGCGGGGCCAGACATTTTCGGGCGGCGCACTTGCTGTGTGAGATGGCTGCATGGCAAGCGGCACAGCTTGCAAGGGCGGCGAAGCGGGAAGTGCTTGAGGAGGCGGAGCCGGGGGCGCAAACAAGGTTTGCAGCGAGCTGGCACCGACGTGGCGTTCGGGCGCGGGCAGCGCAGCGATTTTTGGTCCCAGCAGGCTTTTTACGCGACTAATCAATTCCTGCGGCTGAAATGGCTTGCGGATTAATTCGTCGGCCTTTACGGCAATGGCCTTATCCGCGACGGTCTTGTTTACAACTCCGGACATCAGGATTACGGGTATCGAGCCATATTCCGCGTGCTGCTTGATTTGCGTGCAGACGGAGTAGCCGTCCTGGTCTGGCATGATGACGTCGGTGATGACGGCGTCCGGTGGATTCTGGGGGAATTGCGCGAGCGCGGCGGCGGCGTCGGCGCACGCGATAATGTTGATGCTCTCGCGGCGGAAGGCAATCTTGATGACTTCGCGCATGGTGGCGCTGTCGTCGATGAAATATACCGTGGGCGTGCGCTTCGCGGGCGCATCGGCCAAGGGAGGGATGGTCATTGCTTCGCTCATAGCGCTTCCTTATCCGCCATGTCGCGAGCACCTTCATCGAATTCGCGCATGGCATCGAGCATGAGATCCGTGGCATTACGCAGCACGGTATGCTGCGTTGACGTGCTTCCGTAGAGAAACTTGTAAACTCCGGTGCCGCCTCCGTGAACACTCTTGACGATGTGTACGACGGCTTCGTCGCCGAACAGGCTGCCGCATTCTGCATGGCGAATTTCGCCGGCATCGAAAAAGAGCACAGCGTCGGCGTTCGCGGCGTTGATGTGGAGCGCGCCGGTTTGGTGCGCGTGGCCCAGCATTTGCAGCACGCCGGGAAGATCGGTGTGGGAGAGGCTGCCGCTCATGCTGGTGTCCGCTTGAGCCAACATCTGCGTGGGCTGGAAGCCTTCCGCCTTGCTGGTGACGATATTGCGCACGTGTGAAGCAATCGTCGCGGGCGTGCGGCGGCGATCGATGTAGTCGTCACAGCCCGCCTGAAACGCTTCCATCAAGGCGCGCTGGCTCCCGTCGCCCAGGGCAATCACGGGCAGCGCGGAATTTTTCGGGTCGGCGTGAATGATCTTGGCGATTTCGAGAGCGCCCATCTCGCGCAGGTTGGTGGCGCAGACGATGGCGGCGGGCGCGTCGTATTCAAGGGTGGTTAGCGCGAATGCGGCTTGCGTGCTGGAAATCACTTCAAAACCCTCGCGCTTGAGTGCATCGCCGAGCTTCTTGGCGAAGTAGACGTTGCTGTCGATGAGCAGAATCTTTGCGGGACGGCCGATGGGGATCATGGCCTGGCCTCCTGCTGCATGGGCGCGGAGGTTGGCGTTGGCGCCGCTTCGGTTGGACCGGGAGTCAACGCGGCGAGGTTGAGCACTTCGATGACGTCACCTGCGTGCGAGAGCCAGCCGGAAACGTGCGGCGTGTCCGTGTCGCTGGGCAAAGTCATCTCTGCATTGATGAGCTCGCAATCGCCGCTGACCGGCAGGGCGACCCACTCCGTTTGGGCGCCGTATCGGCGCTGCACGATTAAATAGAAGCGGCGCGACAGCAATCCCTTGCCGAGAAGTTTTTCGGCAACATCGCAGACGGGCACGATGCGACCGCGGCGCAAGATCACGCCTTCCACTTCACTGGTGCGATGTGGGAAGCGAAAGATGCGGCTGGGGGCGACTAACTCTGCAATTTGAGTGGCCATTATGGCAAAGCGGCGGTCACCCAGCCGGAGCAGGACAAACGATTGCAGATCGGTTTCGGCGATCGAGGTCATTGCGTGATGCTCGTGTTGTGCTCGTCTTGTTGCTCGTCTGGCGCGTTAAGCTCAGCTTGGTGTTTTGCTTCTGCATCGGCCTCTTGCGAGAGCGAAGCATCCAGCAGAAAAAGCTCATCGGGAGTCAAAAAGCCGTCGGGCTTGACGACCGGCACAACGGTTTGGTCCAGGGCGGTGAGGCCGCGATACCAAGTGCGCTCTTCGTTGCAATAGGCGAGAGGCAGCGCTTGCAAGCGGCTCATGCTGGTCATTTTCTCGATGCCGTCGATCAGCAGAGCCGTGCGCGTGCGCCGCAGTACGAAAACGAGTGCGGGAGGCGCGGGCGGCAAGCCGAAGTGCATGGCGGCGTTAATGACGTACACGGAATTTTCGCCGCGACGCACGAAATACTTCACCTTGCGCAGCGCGGGGTACGACATCTCCTTGGCGGCTCCGGAAAGGCTGTCAACGCCGCGAACTTCCTGGACGGAAGCAGAGGAGACGGCGAAAATCTGACCACTCACGCGGAATAAAATAATCTGCTCGGTGCGCGCAGCGGGAGTCTTGGTTGGGGATAAAGGGCGCACTACTTGACTCCCACGGGTATGGCTTTGCAGATGCCGATCACGCGCTTTTCTATGGCGGCGTAGATGTCGTCAATGGCGAGGACTTGGTCGACCGCGGCGAGTTTGATGGCTTCCGCGGGCATGCCGAAAATTACGGAGGTGGCTTCGTCTTGCGCGAGAACTAACCCGCCAGCCGCCTTGATTGCTTTTGCGCCGAGCGCGCCGTCGTTGCCCATGCCGGTGAGCACTACGCCGATGCTCATGGCGCCGGCGTAGGCTGCTACGGTTTCCATGGTCACATCGATATTGGGTAGGTAGCCGTTGATGCGACCGGTCGCGCCGTCGAGTTGAATGCGGCCGGTGGGAGTGACGCGTAGATGCTGCGCTCCGGGACAGATGTAGAGCGTGCCGGGCTGCACGGTTTCGTTGGCTTCGGCTTCCTTGACGCGAATGCTGGTGAATTCGGCGAGCTGCGCTGCGTATTGCGTTGTGAAAGTCGCCGGCATGTGCTGCACGAGGAAAACGGCAGCAGGGAAGTCGCGTGTGAATCCTGGGGCCAAGCGCATTACCGTCGCGGGGCCGCCAGTCGACGCGCCGAGCACGACAACGGGGAAGCGTTGGTCCGCGGGGACAACTGGAGCTGTGCGCACTGGCGGCGCTGGCCTGGCTGGGGCGGCGCTGCCGTTTGTGCCTTGTACCGTTAGCGCGAGGCGCGATGCGGTACGTACGACGCGCACCTTCGCGGCCATGCGTACCTTGCGTAGCAATTCTTCCTTGACACTTTGCATATCCAGGTCGATGCCGCTCGAGGGCTTGGCTACAAATTCGATGGCGCCGAGTTCGAGTGCTTTGAGCGTGCTGGCCGCGCCTTCACGCGATTCCGAACTTACGACCACGATAGGTTTCGGATTCGTGGTCATGATCTGCGCGGTGGCTTGCAGGCCGTCCATGTGGGGCATGTTGATGTCCATGGTGATGACATCAGGCTTCAGCGACTCGGCCATGGCGATGGCTTCGCGGCCGTCTTTGGCGTGGCCTGCAACCTGTAGCTGATCGTCGGCGTTGAAAATCGCCTCCAGGACTTTGCGCATGAAGGCAGAGTCGTCGACGATCAGAACGCGGAATTTCTTTGTTGCTGCGGGTGCCATGGATACTCTACGCCACTGGTACGAGCGGACGCGTTGCCTCCGTTCCTATAAGTTGTTCGACCGCGGCGAGCAATTGATCTTCTTGCACGGGCTTGGTCAAAAATGCGGTGGCGCCTTCTTTCATGGCGCGGTCGCGATGTTTGGCGCCGGCGCGCGATGTTACGACCATGACCGGGATGCGGCGCGTTGTGGGGCTTTGGCGCAATTGCACCATGAGCTCGTAGCCGGTCATGCGCGGCATTTCGAGATCGGTGATGACGAGGTGGCATCCGTGCTGCGCGACTAGTTCGGCGGCTTCCAGGCCGTCGGCGGCGAGCTTCACGCGATAGCCGTTCTTTTCGAGCATGCGACCAACGAATTTGCGCACGCTGATAGAGTCGTCGGCCACGACGATCACGCGCTCGTGCTCCACGCGATCGATTGCTTCGGCGGGGATCGTGCCGCGAGCGACTGCTGTGGAGCCTGGAGCGAAGATACGCGCGGCGGTCGCGCTGGCTTGCAAGGTGCGGCGCTCGTTCGGCTCGCTGGCTACCATGCGATTTAGGTCGATCAGGAGAATCAAGCTGCCGTCGGGAGCGATCGTAGTGCCGGGGAAAAGCTTGACGCGGCGCAGGTACTCGCCGAGATTCTTGATTACGATTTCGTCTTTGCCGATGACTTCTTCGACGACGAGGCCGATCTGGCGATTGCCGGCGTTGGCCACGACCATGCGGAAATAACCGTTGATGGGCTCGAGTGGCGGTAGGCCGAGATAGGAGTCCAGCCGGATGACTTCGGTGACTACGTCGCGAACCTTGGTTAGCAGCTTGCCGCCGACGTCTTCGATTTCGTCAGCGCGGAGGCGGCGGATTTCTTCTACAACGGCGAGAGGTAGCGCGAAGCTGGTGCCGCCGCAACGCACGAACAGTGCGGGGGAGATGATTAACGTCAGCGGAACTTTCAGCGTGAACTTTGTACCTTGGCCGCGCGTGCTTTGAATGTCGATTTCGCCATTCAGCGCGTTGAGATTGGCGCGCACGACGTCCAGGCCGACGCCGCGGCCGGCTAGTTCGGTCTTTGCGGGCGCGGTAGAAAAGCCAGGATGGAAGAGCATCTCGCGGAAATCGCGGTCGGTGAGCCGGTCTGCGGTTTCGGGTGAGACGAGGCCGCGCTCAATCGCGCTGGCTTTCACGCGATCGTAATCGATGCCGCCACCGTCGTCCTCAACTTCGATGTAAATGTGATTACCGCGATGATACGCGCGCAGGGAAACTTTGCCTGCTTCGGACTTACCGGATGCACGGCGCTCGGCCACGTGTTCGATGCCGTGAGCGACGGAATTGCGCACCAGGTGTACGAGCGGGTCGGAAATTTGCTGAATGATGTTGTTGTCCAGCTCGGTTTCGCTGCCAGTGAGATCTAGCTCGACCTGTTTGCCGGCGGATGTGGCAGCGTCGCGCACTGCGCGGGATAGTCGCGAATAAAGCGTTCCGATGGGCACCATGCGGGCGGCGGTGAATTCGTCCTGGAGGTGATGCGCGAGTTTGGTGAACTCGTCGATGTCGCCTTCCACACGCCCGATGTAGCCTTCCAACTGCGTCAGGACTTCGTTCACGTCGGCGGAAATTTCCGCCATTGAGCGCGAAAGAATATTGAAATCATCGTAGCGGTCCATTTCGAGTTCGCTGAAATCGGACCAAGTGTCTCCGGCGGCCGCACTGCTGAGGCGCTGTGGCGTATTTGCTGGGTTCCACGCGCCGGCGCTTCGCGAAGAGCTGATGCGATTGAATTCGTATTTTTCCTGGAATTCGGAAACCTTGCCGTGGAGGCGTTCCTTGGAAAAGCCGAGGGTATCGACGAGTTTCTCTAGCTCTGCTACGCGGCCAACCATGCGTGTGCGGTTGATGACCAGCTCGCCGACCGTATTCATCATGCGGTCGAGGCGTTCCAGCGCGATGCGCACGGATTTGGCAGCATTGGCAGCAACGGGATGCTTGCCAGGCTTGCGTGTCATGGCCGGCGCTTGCGCGGCGCTCTGTTCCAGAGCAGCACTCGATTCAACGGCCACAGGTTGTGCCGCGTCGAATTCTTGTTCCTCGGATGGCGCGAATTCCGCGATGCGCCCGAGCAGGGAATCGACTTCAGCGCGCATTTCGGATTCGTCGGCCCACTGACGATGCAAAGTCTTCTTCAGCACATCGACCGATGCCAAGCAGAGATCGACGACCGCCGCGGATGGCTCGATTTCAGCGTCGCGCAAACGGCCGATTAAGTCCTCGACACGGTGCGCGATGCCGCCCAGGCGCTTCAAGCCGACTTGCGCCGCCGAACCTTTCACGGTGTGGATCGCGCGGAAGAGGCGATTGATTTCTTCTGGATTGTTGTTGCCTTCGAGAGAAATTAGGCAATCGCTGACGACTTGCAGATGTTCTTCTGCTTCCGGTTGGAAGAATTCCAGAATCTCGTCCGGCACTTCGTCATCGGCGGGCAGCGCGTCGAAGTAGGAACCAGTGGACGCCTCTTCTTGGACTTCCTGCGCATGCTGCTCGATGGCCTGCTCAGTGAGGCGCTGCTGGCCGTAGTTGAGCGGCGCGGGTTCGGCTGGAAACGCGAAACGATAGCGCTCCTTGAAACCGGCGATGTCTTCAATGCTTTCATCGCCGGTGTCGCTGATTTCGAGCAAATCGGTTTCCAGGACCGAAATTCCATCGGAAAGAAATTCGGTGAGTGGTCCGTGCAAATCGTTGCCGAGCGTGGCGTTCAGCGCGTATTGGAAAACGTGAGCGAGCTTGCCCGCAACCTCCGAGAAACGCGGGAAGCCGTAGCTGGCCGAGGTGCCGCTCAGAGTGTGCGCCGCGATGTACAGGCGCTCAAGATCTTCACGTCGCGGCTCGACTTCTTGAAGCACGCTGACGTACTCCCGCAAATATTGCAGGTGCTCCGAGGCTTCCTGGAGGAAGATTTCGACGGCTTCGCGGTCGGGCATGCTCACGCGCGTCCCTCCGTGACGAGTTCGGGTTTCTGGAATTCCTCGGCGGTCGGCTTGCGATACAGGATGCAATCGTTCAGCACGATGGCTTGAAATTTTACGGGCATCTTGGAGATGGACTCGGAGTGTCCGAGAAACAGATAGCCACCGGGCTCAAGGGAGTCGTAGAAGCGCTGCACGAGGATGCGGCGGCGCTCTTCCGAGAAATAGATCAGCACGTTCATGCAGAAAATCAGGTCCATGCGGCCGACGTAGACCGCGGAGGCGAGATTCATTTGCGCGAAAGTGACCATTTTCTTGAGACGCGGCTTTATCTGATGACCGCCTTCGACAGCGGCGAAATGTGACGAGAGCTGAGCGGGGGTAACGCTGCCGAGGCTGCGACCGGAGTACACTCCGCGCTCTGCATGCTTGAGGGCTTGACGACCCACATCCGTGGCCAAAATCTCGACGTTCCAGGCATCGCTGAACGAAAGTGCGTCCGCGATGGTGATAGCGATAGAATAAGGCTCTTCGCCGGTGGAGCAGCCGGCGCTCCACACGCGCAACGTTCTGGGATTCTTCCAAAATTTCTTCACATGCAATTCCGGGAGCACGCGCTTCTCAAAGGTTTCGTACACCGCCGGGTAACGGAAAAACGAAGTCTCCTGGGTAAGAAGGCCTTCCAGCAGCGCTTCGTACTCGACGTTGGTCTTGCGCATCGCGCGCAGCAAGTCCGTGCCGGTGGCGAACTTCTTTGCGCGCAAGTGTTCGCTAACGCGCGTGGAGAAGAAACGCTCGCGCGATTCGTCGAAGCAAATGCCGGTCCGCTCTTCAATCAGCATGCGGATCTCGCTCAATTCGTGTTCGCTCAGACCGGCTACCGGTCCATGGCGTTCGCTCATGATGCCAACGTTTCCGCTCCGGCGCCTGGCCGGAGCAAAAAATCATCGACCGCTTACCGCAGAGCGACTGCTGGAACGGGCCGCTCGGATACTTCCGAAGCAATATTGTTGGCTTGCTTGTTGATGGCGCGGAACTGGGCCAACGCTTCGTTCAATTGGTCCGAGAGCTTTACAAGCTGGCTGACGGTCGCCACGGTGCCGCGTGTGCCCTGCGAAGTCTGGCGCGTGATGTTGGAAATGATCTGCATGGCGTGTGCGACGCCTTCCGTGCCGCGTACCTGCTGCTTCGATGCCAGCGAAATTTCCTGCACCAGCTCCGCGGATTGGCGAACGACGGTGGAAATCGCGTCGAGCGCGCGTCCGGCCTGATCAGCCAGTGTCGCGCCGCCTTCCACTTCTTTCGTGCCTTCTTCCATGACCACGACGGCTTCGTTTGTTTCCGCCTGAATGGCTTTGATAAGTGCCGCGATATCTTTCGTGGCGCTGCGGGAGTGTTCGGCCAGTTTGCGGACTTCGTCGGCAACGACCGCGAAGCCGCGGCCCGCTTCTCCTGCTCGCGCTGCTTCAATGGCAGCGTTTAGCGCCAGCAGGTTGGTCTGCTCCGTGATGTCGTTGATGACGTTGATGATTTCCGAAATTTCCAGAGAGCGGTCGCCAAGCGATTTGATTTTTTTCGCGGTGGCTTGCACGGAGGCGCGAATGCGCTGCATGCCTTCCAGCGTATCGCGCACCGCGCGGTTGCCCTGTTCGGCGGCGTCGAGCGCGCGGCGAGCGGCTTCCGCGCTGGCTTCCGCGTTGTTGGATACTTGTTTCATCGAAACGGTGAGCTCTTCGACGGCGCTGGACGTGTTGGTGATTTCCTGGTCCTGCTGTGTCGCGCCGGCTTGCATTTGGTCGGCCGCGACAAGGATGTTGTTGGAGCACGCAGTGACTTCCATCGCGGCTTTGCGAACGCGCTCGAGAACCTTGGTGAAGTTGTCGAGCATGTAGTTTATGGAGTCCGCGACGTTGCCGAGCGCGTCGTTGGTAACTTTGCCACGCAGCGTCAAGTCGCCGCGTGCAACCTGATTGATGACGGTGAGCAATTCGGTGATGCTGCGCTGCAGGTGGTCGCTGGCTTCCTGGTTGCTGGTAGCCTTGGAGACGCGAGCGACGGCACGATTCAAGTTTTCGGCGATGTAGCCCAGCTCGTCGTTAGAGGTGACTTCCACGCGCGCGCGTGGGTCACCGGCCGCAAGCCGCTCGGAGAACTGCGCGAGCTCCTGCACCGGGCCTATAAACGAGCTGTTCAGCCGCCATGCGAGAAACACAATCGCCCCTAGCACGAGGAACAGAGCAATCAGCACCGACCCGCTGGCGCCGCTTGGTAGCGAGCCAAAATCCAGAATGGACGCACCGTTGGACTGCCGTCCGGCGTTGTAAGCCAGCCCGAGCACGCCGAACAGGACCAGTCCGTTGACGATGACTAGCGTCCAGATTGTGGAACTCAATCGCGATTTCATACTTCCTCCAAATGTCTGTGGCGGTTGCCGCACCGCGGGTTGATGCGGCTGCCGCCCATCAAATGCTTGGGCCCGGAAATACCTCGAGCAATCTCCTCAAATCGAGCAGCAGAGCCAGCCGGTCGTCGTGGCGCAGCATGCCGATGCAATGCGGCACATTTTCCGGCGCTTGTTCCAATAAATCTTCAGACGTGACGCTATAGGTGCCGATAACCTCGTCGGACGCAATTCCGATGCGCACATCGTCGTGATGACCGTCGCCGCGTAGTGAAGCCACCACCACGTGCTTGGGCAAGAGCCCTGGGCGGCGGCCTTCGGTCATGGCGATGTCTATCAACGGCACAATCGCTCCGCGCAAATTAAAAATTCCGAGCAGGTAGGCAGGCGCGAGCGGCAGCTTGGTTAGCAGCGGCCACTCCAAGACTTCCTCTACGTCAAGAACGGGAAAGCAAAAACGTTCACGTCCGCTACGAAACACGCAGTACTGCGATTCCGGGGGACGCTCTTCAAGCGGCCCGAGGGCTTCGAGCAGATCGGCGGCGTCTGCATCGGCGGCCAGGGGTGTCAGATGAAAATCTTCGTTCATCGTTTCCTTGCTCTCGCTTCCGTGTTCATTCGGCCGATCATGCGAACCTGCGAACCGCGCGCAACAATTCCTCGCGCGTAAAAGGCTTGGTGACATAGCCATCGGCGCCTTGTTGCTCGCCCCAGTAGCGGTCGCTGGCCGTGTCCTTGGAGGTCACAAGGATCACCGGGATGGTGTTGAACTCTGTGCTGCTCTTTAGCTCGCGGCAAATTTGGAAACCGTTGCGGTCTGGCATCACCACGTCCAACAAGATCACGCTGGGGCGCTCTGCCGTAATCATTTCTTCGACGCGCCTCGGATCATTGAGACCCACGGAGGGGTAGCCTTCAGGCTCGAGGACGGCCTGAATCAGCTTCACCTGCGCCGGTGAATCATCAACAATCAGGACCCTTTTCAGCACGGCAGCCTTCTCCCCATAGTTCTCCGCAGAGCAGAGGTGCACGTCAGCGGCCAGCGCCGTGGTGCGAGCCGCCGCAGTGTCCGTTTGGTATATGCCTTGCAGAATGAATAGGTTACAGCGGTTCTAAAGTGGGTCAGCGGCGCCGCGCTTGGGCCGCCGGAGCTTCTTCCGTCTCAGCTTGAGAAGCATTCTCAGCCTCCCGCATCTCGCTGGCTAGCGATGAGAAACGCTGCATGATTTCGTTGATGCGCATCGCCATACTGTGAATGGTTTTGATCTGCGCGAGCGATTGTTTCGAGAGTTGGCCGGGCTCGAGGAGCAGCAATTCCGCGTTGCCAATCATCGAGGTCAGCGCGTTGTTGACGCTGTGCTTCATGTCCATCATGTAGCGGCCAAGCGTGGCGTACTGTTCGTTGCGAGCGGCTTTGCCCTCTGCTTGACGCGCGAGGCGCAACGCTTCGGTGCGGCGCAAGGACTCCCCGGCAACGAGCAGCAGCGTTTGCGTCCAATCTTCGCGTAACGGTACGTGCACCAGGCGCGGGTACTTGGTGCGCAGATGGCTTAGTTCGCGGGAATCCGCAGGCGCGCACAGGATGAGAGCCTTGGCCGGCTCGAGCGAACGCAGGATTTCGGAAAGTTTGCCGTCGCGGAGCGGTCCGACTACGACGAGATCGTGCGGCAGCGGTTCGTGATCCCTCCACAAATCACTGCCCAGCACGGTGATTCCTGGCGCGTGCTTCTCCGCTTGCCAGCACGCGGTCAGCAGCCTTGCAAAGTCAGTTTCATCGGTCAGGATCAGTACGCTGGCGCTTCGCAAAAGTGGCCCACTCCCCGAGAGTATTTCGGCAAACGCTTTCCGCCGTCGTTCTATCTACAACTTTTCGGCTTCGTCGAGCGCCGAAAGCAATCGTTTCGTGCTGATGCCGAGGTTCACCGCTGCTTCGGTGTCCTTGGCTTGCTTGGCTACATCGACACGCTCTTGCAGCCGTGAAACTTCCACGCGAGCTACCGAGAGAGCGCGATCGAGTCCTGTAGCATTGCCGGTTTCCTTGGCAGCCTCTATCGCTGCGGTCAGCATAGCGCGCGCTACTACGGCGCGGCGCAGATCGTCCGCCGCAGGGCCGTCTTCACTAACGAACGCAGTGACTTCCCAGGAGGACATCAGGATGCGTGCGCGGCCGATTTTTACCGTGGTCATCGAGCGGCCACGCGTTGGAGGTGTGGCAATGAGCTGCTCCCAAATTTGCTCGAGGCAATTCTCAAAATCCATGCCGGGGTCGGTCTCCGGCTCCGGGGCTTTTTCGCGCGCCTTCGCTGGTTTGTCGGGTGCTTTTGTAGCGGGCGCTTCGGATTTAGCGGGTGGCGCGGGAGTGCGCGCGGCGGCGGCGCTGGATTTCGCGGCCAACTGCTCCAGTGCCTTTTCTACATCACTCCGCAAATTCAGCAGCTTTTCAAACGTTTCGTTGACCGTGCGCTCCGTGTACTCCTTCTGGAATGGCTGTTTCCATTCATTCGCGAGTTGCGTGATTTTGGCGAGCGGCTCGGAGGCGGAGAGGCCCAATTGGCGGCAATCGATAGTCGGCGTGCCTGCGGCTTCGAGCTGCATAAGGCCGGAACGAATGGCGATCAGATCGGCGTGCATCAACTCAATCAGCGTGCGGCGCAGCAGGAAATTGAAGCGAATGAAGGTAAGGAGAGCCGAAGGATCGTAAAACATACCGCCAGCAGCCTCTTTCACTTTGCGGCCCTCGGCGATGAAACTGTTTTTCAGCATGTCGCGCAAGCCGCGAAAGCCCCGCAACGAAGTAATCATTTTTTCCAATGGTTCGCACCAGGCGAGCGGAGCGGTATCCGTCTCCCCGAGGACCGGCTTCATCACTACGGCGGTGTCTGCCAGTTCGATTTGCTTGTGATAGATCTTAGCGGGCGCGCAGAGCGCGAAATATTGCACTAGCAGGAAGTCAATTTTGTCGCGGTCGGTATTTGTCTTGGACGGTTTGCGAAGATGCCGCTGAATCAGGCCGCGAAGCCCGCTCTCGCTTGCGTTTAGCGTGGTCTGCTGCAGCAGATGACGCAACTGGTGAACGAGCACGCGCGAATCAAGCCCGTCCAGCCAGTTTTGTACTTGCTTGAAAAGTTCAAGCGGCGGCTTCTCCGGGAGGTTGCGCTTCTCCTGCGGAATGGGGATGGCGATTTCCAATTGCTTTGCCAGCGCGACATAGATCGGGAAGACAGAACGAAGCTCTTCCCACTGTTCCTGCCGAGTGGCTTCTGGCCGTGCGGGAGCCGGGTTGAGTGTCGTTGTGGTTTTGTTCACGGCTGCATCACCCAATCGCACAATCCTTGCGTGAATTTGACGGCTACAGCCTTTCGCCCTTCGTGGTACTGCACTGCTACAACGGTGGCATCGGCTGTTGCGCCGGCACGTGCATCGCGTTGCACTCGCACGTGGTCTTCAAACTCCAACGGCAACTTTGAAATGAAAATCGCGTGCTGTGCGCCGCCGAATTCTAAGATCGTGGCCTCCCGCAGCTTGGCGCCCCCAACACGCAGCGAGGTCACTTGTACGGGTACGCGAACCGGCGCAGAGCCCGGGAAAAAGCGCGCCAGTTGCCCGACGCAATCGACTTCGAGTTCGTTGGCGGCAACTTCGGTTGAACGCTTCACGCAGCCTCTCGCTTGCCCACGCCTCAGCTCGTTGGTTTCGCGGGCCTGCACACACGTACCGCCGCGAAACACAGTGTCCCGGCGATGAGGAATGCACGTCGGACACCAAAAAGGAGTTGCGGTACTGAGTGGTGAAGCAGTTGAAATGACGTGGGTTAGGGATTTCCCGGATGGTACTTGGCGCGCAAACGTCTCAGCGTGAAACGTTTGCGTCTCAGCGCTGGTGCCGACGGACGTGAGTCGACGATGGAATGAGACGGATCGCCGCTAGTGCGACGCGGCGCGCTGCTGCTCGGGAGTCGCGGCCGACGAGGTGGCTTTGGCGGGGATGTTGTAGCGCTTCAGCTTGCGATACAGCGTGGCGCGGCTGATGCCGAGCATTTTGCCGGCGAGCGCTTTGTCGCCATTGGCTTGCTCGAATACGCGCAGGATGGTCATGCGCTCCATTTCGGCGAGCGCGGTGGTGGAAAGTGAAGCAGAGTCCTGGGGCGACAGCGGCGCCGCGGAAGGCTGTTCGGTGCGGATCGCCGGCGGAAGATCGTTAACGTCAATGGTCTGATGATCGCCAAGGGTCACGGCGCGGGCAACGCAGTTTTCGAGTTCGCGGACGTTTCCGGGCCAATCGTAGTGCAGCAGGCTCTTCATGGCCGCGGAGGTCACCTGGATGTTTGCGCCAGGCGCGTAGCGGTCCAGAAAGTGGTGCACGAGCATGGGAATGTCCGAACGGCGCTCGCGGAGCGCGGGAAGGTGCACGGTTACGACGTTCAATCGAAAATAGAGGTCCTTACGAAAGGTGCCGTCGCGGTAGGCGGCTTCCAGGTCGCGGTTAGTTGCGGCGATGACACGCACGTCCACCGTGACGTGATCGTTGCTGCCAACCGGGCGGACTTCCTTTTCTTGCAGTACGCGCAGGAGCTTGGCTTGCATCTCTTGCGGCAGCTCGCCAATTTCGTCGAGGAAAATCGTGCCGCCATTCGCGGCTTGGAAGAGTCCGGCTTTTGTCTTAATGGCTCCCGTAAACGCGCCCTTCTCGTAGCCAAAGAGCTCGCTTTCCATCAGCGTCGGCACTAGCGAGCCGCAATCGACGGCAACGAAAGGAGTTTGCGCCATCGTGCCCCGAAAATGAATCGCGCGCGCTACCAATTCTTTGCCCGTGCCGCTCTCGCCGGAAATCAGAACGGGAGTGCGCGTGTCCTTCAAGCGCGAAATCATACGCAAGACGTCTTGAATGTTGGCCGATGTGCCGATGATGCCATCGAGATTTTCTTCGGTGCTCACCCGCTCGCGCAAAAATGCGTTTTCGGTGACCAGTCGAACCTTTTCCGCCATGCGCTGCAGCAGCAGACGCATCTTTTCCACGCGAAATGGCTTCTCGATGTAGTCGTAAGCGCCAAGCTTCATGGCATCGACTGCGGATTCGATGGAGCCGTGGCCGGTCATGATGGCTACTTCTGTACGCGGCAGTAGACTCTTGATTTGCCGCAGCAGTTCGACGCCGGACTGGGTCGGGAGCTTGAGGTCAGTCAGGACGAGGTCCGGTATATCCGCGTCGAGGCGCCCGAGAGCAGCTTCCGCGCTTTCGGATTCGACGCAGGCGAACCCCAACGAATTGCCAATGGTCATACAAAGGCGGCGGATGCTCTGCTCGTCATCCACTACCAGTAAACGTGTTTTCAGTTCGTCGCTCATGGCTTCCCGAAGGTTTTCTCCACAACGGTCATCAGTTCTTGAACGCGAAACGGTTTCTCGATGCAGGGCGTGCCGCTATGTGCCAGAAAAGCCTGGGTTTCACTGTTGGCGGTATCACCGCTGATCAGGATAATCCGCGCGCACAATTCCGGCCGATTCTTCTGTATCCACGCGTGCACTTCCGCGCCGTTCACCGCGCCTGGCATGCGAATATCTGAAATCACGCCCGAATAGTTTCCGCCGCTTAACATCTTCAAGCCTTCGGCGCCGGATGCGGCATTGGCGACCGCGTATCCGTGGCGCTCCAGGGCGGCGCGCAGAAAAGCTGTGACGGAAGGCTCGTCCTCAATAAGCAAGATGGGCGCGATGACGGTCTGTCTCTGCGCGTTCATCGCCCGGCCTCTTTCGCCAGTGCGGCGGTCACACTGGCTTCATTCGCGACCGGGACGCGGACGACAAACGTGCTGCCGGGCTGTTCGGAGTTGTTCCAGCACAAAATTTCGCCGCCGTGCGCGCGTACGATGCCGTAACAAATGCTCAAGCCGAGCCCGGTGCCTTTGCCGGCCTGCTTGGTCGTATAAAACGGATCGAAGATGCGCTCCGGGTCCGCGATGCCTGTACCGTTATCCGTAACGGCGACTTCGATGGATTCGCCGCGCAACCGCGTGCGGATAGCGATGCGGCCGCGTTGCCCCGCTTCTTGCACGGCGTCATACGCGTTGTTGAGAATATTCAAGAAAACCTGCTGTAACTGCTGCGAATCGCCGAGGGCGGGCGATAGCTTTTCGTCGAATTCCTCGACGACTTCCACGCCGTGGCTCGCGAAGTCATAGCTGCGGAGTTTAATCGTTTGCCGCAGCACGCTGTTTACTTGCACCAGCTCGCGCTGCACGGGCCGCTGCCGCGCGAAACTTAGTAAATCCTGCACAATGTCCTTGGTGCGCTGCGTCTCGTGCAAGATGATTTGCAGATCTTCGCGCGCGCTTTCGGGAACCTGTGGATTTTCGAGGAGCAAATCAGTGAATCCAAGAATCGCCGCCAGCGGGTTATTCACTTCGTGGGCAACGCCCGAAACCAGCCGTCCAATCGTCGCCATTTTTTCTGAGTGCGCCAGCTTGGCCTGCAGCAGCGCGGCATCGGTGATGTCGGTCATTACTACGACCACGCTGTTCACCGCATCCTGCTCGTCCCGCATGGGGCTCAAGCTGATGGAGAAATGCCCCATTGAGGCATCGCCGCGTCGCACGGGCAGTTCCAGATTTTCCACTTGCTGGCCATGCGCCGTTGTTTCCAGCGCGGCCTCGAAATCGCTACGATGCGAAGTCTCCACCCAATCCACCAGGCGATGGCCGATCAGTTCGTCTTTGTGATAACCCGCTTCAAAGCAGCGGCGATTCGCGTAACTGATCAGTCCGGCCGTATCCAGCACCAGGATCATGCTCTGCGTGGTATTCAGGATTTTCTGGTTGAAGTCGCGTTCGCGTTGCAATTGCGACTGAAACGTTTTTTGTTCGGTCACATCCAGCATCAGCCCGCGTATCTGCGCAATATTTCCGCGCGAGTCGCGCACGGCCGTGATGTTTTGCAGTGTGTGCAGCAGCGTGCCGTCTTTGCGGCGCAGCGTCTCTTCGTAGTTGCGCAAAACTCCGCGCTCCGCTAGCGCCAGCAAAAATCGCTCTCGAGCCGCCGCCGCAGGATATAAATGCGGGCCGACGTCGGCGCGCAGCAGTTCGTCGCGCGCGTCATACCCCAGCATGCGCACCATCGCATCGTTTACGTCCAGAAACCGACCATCCGGCGTGGCGAAAAATAACCCTTCCTGAATGCTGTCGAACAGTTCGCGATACCGGCGCTCCGCTTCCCGCCGATCGGTAATGTCTTTCAGAACGTGAATCGTGCGCGTGTCGTCGTCGGAGACGCCCGGCGTACGCGAGGTGGACACCAGAAAAATTCGTTCGGGGGAGGCAACCACATATTCTTCTCGTGCCTGCTGCGTGTCCCGGCAAAACGGGCACGGAAGATCGCTGCCCGTTTCCGCGATCTGCCGCAAGCTGCTCATCGCTTCGCCTACCAAGGCGACCGGGGGCACTCCCAGATGCGAAGCGAGGGACCTGTTCGTTCGCACAACGCGCCACGAGCGATCATGCACAACGATGTAGTCGCTGATTGCGTCGATATCTTCCACCCACTGGCGCTTTGAGCGCTCCAGTTGCGAGAATCGCCGAAAATTTTCCAGCGATAGTGCCGCGTGGCTGGCCAGCGCGCGCAAAAGCCGCTGCTCCGCCTCGCCTAGCGTCTTCTGTTCGCGTACCAGGCAGATCGCGCCGAGGCTTTCCGCATCGCTGGCGGTGATTGGAACGAGAACTGCCACCTTTCCCTTTAGCGATTCAGCAAGAGCGGCTGAGTCCGCCCCCAGCGGCCGTACCACAATCTCTTTGCCAAGCTCGCGCGCATAGCGGACCAGGGAAGTCTGCTCCGCCGCATCAGGCCGCTCTTTGCCGCTCGATGTCTGATAGGAATCCGTCTCGCGTCCGCGAAAAACCATCACCGCACACCACTCCGCTGAAAGCATACGCGCAGCGCGTTCCGCGAATCGCTCGAGAAATCCAGGCAAGTGGCGCGACTGCGCCGCATCTACCGCAAGCTCCATCAGCTCTTCGGCCTGATTGCTCAACGCGGCGGGCGCGGCAGTTGAGTTTCGGCGCGCCGCGGTTCGCGGCGTTTTCTCGATGGTCTTCGTTTTAGGCATTTTTACTGAGGACGCATGCTCGCGTCTCAATTTGACAAGCGCCACGCGCTACCACCCTACCGGGCTATCTCAATGTGAGTCAATGACGCGTCGCGACTCTGTTGCCGAATCGTCCATCATGCCTGAGCGAAATGTCTTCAGCACGTCTCAGCGTGAGACCGGTAGCGCCTCAGTCCCCGTGGGCTGAGACAACTTGCTCGCCAGTCCACGCGGTCACCGCACCGTAGAAATCGCTCTAACTCTTCTGTTGCCTTGTGCTTGGACGGAAATTCCTATGGCGCCGCTGATCTCTCCCGCCACGCCAAACGCTGGCAACCCACGTGCCTTCTCTAACGCTGGGGTATCCCATTCAGAGGAGGCTTGGTGTCGATGAGACCCAATTGGATTCGCAAACTAGTTGTGGGTGTGGCGCTGTCGTCGACCTTGGGAACGCATGCACTCGCCCAATCGTCCTCAGCCGAAGAAAACAAGCGCAAGGTCAAGACTAAAGTTGCTCCCGCGTACCCGGAACTCGCCAAGCGCATGAACGTGGTGGGCAGGGTCAAAATCGAAGTGATCATCACTCCGGACGGCCATGTGAAGAGTACGCGTGCGCTGGGCGGGCATCCGCTTCTGGTGCAGTCTTGTATCGATGCGGTGAAGGAATGGAAGTTTGTAGCGGCACCGGAGGAAACCACCCAGGTCGTTGAATTTGAATTTACCGCGGGTAGCTGAGGCGGGACGGGAACGGCCCGATCCTATAGGCGTTAGGCGTTTGTTTGGGGAGCGGAGGTTTTTCGCGATGACGATCGGCAAGAAACTCTATCTTGGATTCGGATCGATTCTGTCGATCCTACTGATTTTGCTGGGCGTGAATTTGATCGCCGGAATGAAAGAGAGCTCGGCGCGCAAGGAGGCTTCCACCGCTCTGGAAAGCGTGCGCGCCATTGAATCCGTGCGCTATCAGATCATGCTCAACCGGCTGAACCTCAACAACTTTCTGCTCAGCGGCGATCCACGCGACGAGGAAAAAGTCACGCGCGGACTTCAGGAAATCGGCGAGATCATGAAGCGTGGCGAGTCTCAGGCAGGCAGCGACCTGCTGCGAGTTTCCCTGATTCAGGTGGAAGGAACGGAAGCAAGCTGGGCCGACAATTTCGCCAAGCCTTTGCTCGCCAAGCGTCATCAAGTGGATGCCGGCGATGCCACCGTCTCCGATCTCCAGATTTTTTATCTGCAAAAGGATCCGGCATCGTGGCTCGTAAAATCGTCGACCGTTCTTGATCAATCAAATGTGGACATCACAAAGGCCCTTGATGACTCGACAAGATCTGCGGTAACCGCGAGCAAGTTTACTACCGGCCTGACCACGGCGGGAACGCTGGTCGCGTTTTTGGCCGGATGGTTCATCGCCTTCTACACCGCGAAATCCATTACCGAGCCTCTGACCCACTTGATTACGGTAGCACGTGAAATCGGCGACTCCGGCGACCTCGACCAGAACATCGACATCCACCGCAACGACGAAATCGGCGCGCTGGCCACTACATTTAACAATATGGTCGCGTACTTGAAGGAAATGGCCGGCGTCTCCATGGCCGTTGCCGAGGGCGACCTCAGCGTCGAAGTCGTTCCGCGTTCAAAGCGCGACACGCTCGGCAATGCTTTCCTGCGCATGTCGCACGGTCTTCAGGACCTGGTGCGCACGACCCGCGACTCCGCCAGCCAGGTTTCCGCCGGCTCAAGCCAGGTTGCCGGTGCGGCAGACGAATCGGCCAAAGTTAGCGTGCAGGCTTCCTCCGCCATTGAGGAAGTGACCAGCACGATGCACGAGATGAGCATCAACGTGCAAAACGTGGTGAAGAACACGCAAGTGCAGGCCTCCAGCGTCGCGGAAACTTCCGCTTCCATCGATCAGATGGTCACGTCCATCAACCGCGTCGCGGACACGGCCAAAGTCTTGCTCGATATCGCCAATCGTTCCCGCGAAGAAGTCGTTAATGGCATCTCCACGATGGAGAAAGCCACAGACGGTCTTAATCGCACGAACCACGCAATTCAGTCTTCCGCTGAGATCATCAATGTCTTGGGTCATCGCGCGGACGACATCGGCAAAATTATCGAAGTTATCGACGATCTTGCGGAGCAGACGAATCTCCTAGCCTTGAACGCGGCTATCGAAGCGGCCCGCGCCGGCGAGCACGGGCTCGGTTTTGCCGTGGTTGCCGATGAAGTCCGCAAACTCGCGGAGAAGTCCACGCAATCCACGAAGGAAATCGCTGACCTGATCCAAAGTATTCAGCGCGAGGCGCGTCAAGCGGTCGAAAATATGGAACGTAGCACGCGCATCGTCGAAGAAGGGCTAAGCCTCGGAAACGATCTCGGTTCCGCGCTGCACAAAATCTCCAACGTTGTCACGGAAGTCTACAAGTTCTCGCAGGAAATTGGCGCCGCTACCAACGAGCAATCCGTTGGCTCCTCACAAATAGCGAAAGCCACCGGCCGCTTAACGGAAATCACCCAGGAAATCAATTCCGCCGTCGAGGAACAAGCTTCGGGCGCACAAGCCGTCGTGCGCGCGATGGACAAGATGCGCGAACTCGTGCAGCAATCAGCCTCCAGCTCCACCGAGCTTTCTGCCGCCGCCGAGCAGATGCTCAAGCTCTCCCGCAACCTCTTGGACAGCATGGATCGCTTCGTTCTGGAACAGCACGAACCGCAGCCTAACGGCCCGCGCCGCGAGTCGCCCGAAGGACGCCGCAAGAAAGAATCACGGCGCGAAAGAGAAATGGAATACGCCGAGGCGCGTCAGTAGGCGACGGAACCAAGCGATGGAAAAAGACCTCCAAGTCGTCGGCTTTCGCATCGGAAACGAAACGTTTGGCGTGCGCATTGGCTCGGTACGCGAAATCGTTCGTGTTCCGGAGATCACTGCCGTCCCCAGCGCCCCTGAAACAGTGGAAGGCGTCATCAACCTGCGCGGAAAAATCATTCCTGTGATGGACCTGCGCAAGCGTTTCGGCCAATCCGACATTCAGCCCGACAAAAAGAACCGCATTCTGGTCGTCGAACTGGACAACAAACTCGTCGGCCTAATCGTCAACGCGGCGTCAGAAGTATTGAAGCTTGCGCCGTCAGAAATTGAAGCTCCCGGATCGCTCTTCGCAGAAGGCGAGTCCGGCTACGTCACCGGCGTCGGCAAGCTTAAAGGCCGCCTCATCATTTTATTGGACATTGCGAAACTGTTGCATCGCCCGGAGTACAAACGATTCGAGGAGGCCGCGGAACTCGTAGGTGCTGCAAAGTAAGCTTGCTCCGCTGAATTGCGGATGGAGTCGCTTTGCGCGCCGCGTTACCTGCCCATGGGAACGCTCACCGCACAGATTCAACTGACCGAAGCGGAGCTCAAGCTTCTGCAGACGCTCGTCTATCAGGAATGCGGAATGTTTTTTGATGAGCGCCGCTCGCATTTCCTCAAGGATCGCTTGCAGCGAAGACTCAAAGCTTGCCAGCTTGATTCCTTTTACAGTTACTATCGCCTGCTCACTAGCCGCGAAGGCAAAAACGAGCTGGCGTTACTGCTGGAAAATCTCACCGTCAACGAAACCAGTTTTTTCCGCAATCGCCCGCAGCTCGACCTTTTGCAGAAGACCGTTCTCGAAGAAATCTTGAAGCGCAAGCAGGAGCGGCGCGATTGGACTCTTCGCGTTTGGAGCGCGGGTTGTTCCTCGGGGCAAGAGGCCTATTCCGTCGCCATTCTTATTTGTGACGCGCTGGCGTACTACTACCTGCGCAACCCGCTTCCGTTCGACATGCCTTCTCCGAAGCCGCTGATCCCGCCGCCCTGGAAGCTCGAGATCGTAGCGTCCGACATCAGCTACGCCAGCCTGCGCACCGGTCAGGAAGGTCTTTACACCGAAATCCAGATGGAACCGGTAGATTACACTTGCCGCCTGCGCTATTTCGAGAAATCCGCCGACAAATACGCCATCAAGCCCCAGCTAAAAGAGTTGGTGCAGTTCGATTTTCACAATCTCAAGACGGAATTCTTGCCGCGCCGCAACGACATGATCTTGTGCCGCAACGTAATGATCTATTTCGACGAAGCCGAACAGAAGCGCCTGATTGAAAAGTTCTGGCACTGCTTGAATCCGGGCGGCTATCTGTTTGTCGGCCACGCGGAAAGTCTTTTCGGGCTAACGCAGAAATTTCGGATGGTGCACGAAAATAACGGCACCGCCTACCAGAGGCTCGAGGTCAATGCGTGAGCCTCTTCCCCGAAGATCGCAATTCGGAGCTGCGCGCGCTTTTCTTTGAGAGCGCGAATGAGCTGTTACAGTCGCTCAATGAAGCGGGACTTGATCTTGAGGCCAATCCCACGGACGAAGAAGTTATTCGCCGTGTGCGCCGCGCGGTGCACACGCTCAAAGGCGATTCCGCTGCGTGCGGCTTTCACAAATTAAGTGAACTCGCTCACGAGCTGGAGGACGTGCTGTCGCCGCAAATTGGACTCAGTGTCGGTTCGCGCCTTGCGGACATTGTTCTAATTGCGGCTGACAATTTCGGAGCGATGCTCTCGGCCTATCAACGCAACGCCGAGCCACCTTCGGCTGACTCCTTGCGCGTGATGATGCGCACCTTGATTCATGGCTCGGCGGCGTCAGTGCCGACCGCGCCTGCTGTCAGCGGAATCGCCGCTCAGTTTCATTGGACCGAATACGAACACCTCATGATTTCCGAAGCCGTGCATCGCGGCGAAACCGTCTACAACGTCGCACTCCGCGTTGACCCTGCCAGCTTGATGCACGCGGCGGCATTCCAGTTGATTCGCAATGTTTTGCACGCTTGCGGGACGCTCATCGCACTGCGTCCGGAGGATAATTCCGCGGCTGAGACCTTGGAGATTGTCGAGGCTGCGCTGGCCAGTAACCAATCACAGGAGCACATCGCGCAGCGCTGCCGTATTCCCTCTGTCGTTTCGGATGTGCGTATCGAGCGTGCTGCCACGCCAGACACTGCGGAGCACGAACTGCTCGGCGAGCTTTTGGAGGTGCAAGCGACAACCGTCGCGTCGAGACCGACTAGTGCCGCCGCGAACGCCGACGCTGCGAAAGCCACGGGCTCTGCCGCCATCACAATTGCCGAAAGCAGTCTGCGCGTTGATGCCGCACGCATTGACGCAGTCATGAACCTGGTCGGTGAGCTGATCATCGGCAAGTCCATGCTTCATCGCAGCCTCACGGAATTTGACCAGCGCCATGCGCGCGATCCTGTCCGCGCCAAGCTGTCCGACGCGCTGGCTTTTCAGTCGCGCGTCCTTGACGAGCTACACAAGTGCGTATTGAAGATTCGCATGGTGCCGGTCGAGCAGCTTTTTCGGCGATTTCCGCGCTTAGTCCGCGACGTCGCCAAGCAGTGCGGCAAAGATGTCGCCCTCGAACTCTCCGGCCAGAACACCGACCTCGATAAGGGCATCCTCGACGCGCTCGCGGAGCCTCTGATGCACCTCGTGCGCAATGCCGTCGATCACGGCGTGGAAGATGCCGAGCAGCGCATCGCAGCAAATAAGCCGGCTCGCGGCACGGTTTACCTCAACGCTTACCACCAAGGTACGCAGGTCGTCATCGAAGTGCGCGACGACGGTCGCGGCATTGATCTCGTGCAAATTCGCCAGCACGCGGTAGAAAAGGGAATTGTTAAAGCTGCGGAGATTCAACGTCTCACTGATTCCGAAGTCATGAACCTGATTTTCGAACCGGGCTTCAGCACCGCAGCGGAAATCACGGAAGTCTCCGGCCGTGGCGTGGGCATGGATGTGGTCCGCACGGTCATTGACAACTTGAAAGGCACGGTTCACGTTTCCTCGGTCAAAGGCCGCGGCACCACGATTCAGTTGCGTATGCCATTGACCCTTGCCAGTATTCAAACCCTTCTATTCCGTGTGGGCGGCCGCCTCTTCGCCGTTCCTCTGTCCTCTGTAGTGGAAATCACCCGCATCACCGATTCCGAAATTCACCGCGTGGATCAACGTGAAGTTCTGCGTCTCCGCGAACAGATCTTAACGCTAGTGCGCCTGGACAGCCTCAGCCAGATTCACGCGGTCGTTGTGCAAGATGGGAAAAAGAAGAAACGCAATTTCGTCATTGTCATCGGCGCCGCGGAAAAACGCTTCGGCCTTGTTGTCGATAGCCTGGTTGGAGAAGAAGAGCTGGTGATTAAAGCGCTGCCCACAGAGATCATATCCAGCGATCTGGTCAGCGGCGCTTCCATTCTTGGTGATGGCACGGTCGTGCTGATTCTGAACGTGCCCGCAGTGCTCTCGCGCCTCTCTCGCGCAACTCCCTTGGGAGCCATCGCATGAGCGAGCGCATTCGCGTCCTCGTCGTCGATGATTCCGCGCTTATGCGGAAGCTCATTCCCACCATCCTCGAACGCGATCCGTCCATCGAGGTCATCGGCACAGCCATGGATGGGGCCTTCGCGTTGAAAAAAATTGAAGAGTTTCACCCGGACGTGATCACGCTCGACCTCGAAATGCCGCGAATGGATGGACTCGAAACGTTGCGCCTGATTATGCGCCGCGCACCCATGCCGGTGATCGTCTTCAGCACGCATTCCAGAGAAGGCGCGTACTCCACATTCAAAGCCCTTGCGCTCGGCGCGATCGACTTTGTGGCTAAGCCGCGAGACGCCGCTGCCGGGCATCTCGACGCCATCGCCGTGGAGCTGATCGAAAAAATCAAAATCGCCAAGCGCGCGTCCGGCCGCAAGATTCGCGCCAGTGTGGAGGTCGAGACAAAGCCTCCGCAGAAAAAGCCTTCGCGCGCAACGCTTCCGCCAAGCCGCATCGTCGCCATCGGGATTTCCACCGGCGGTCCCAACGCGTTGCAGTACGTTCTGTCGCAAATTCCCGCGGATTTCGCCGCTGCCATCCTAATCGTGCAGCACATGCCCGAAGGCTTCACCGAAATGTTTGCAAGGCGCTTGGACGAGTGCTGCGCGCTTGACGTGCAGGAGGCGCGTTCCGGCGACTTGCTACTAGCCGGCCGCGTTCTGATTTGTCCCGGCAATCGGCACATGATAGTGCGCCGCATGCCGCGCGGCGACATGGCTGTCCTCTCCGATGGCCCGCCGGTAAATGGCCACCGGCCCTCTGCCGACGTGCTCTTCCACTCCGTCGCGCAAGAGTTCACGCTCACTTCGGTCGGTGTCCTCATGACCGGCATGGGCGATGACGGTGCGGAAGGCCTCGGCGCCATCAAAGCCGCCGGCGGCATGACCGTCGCGCAAAGCGAAGACACCTGCGTGGTCAGCGGGATGCCGCGCGCCGCGATTCTAAAGGGCTACGCCAACAAGATTGTTCCTCTCGAATCTTTGAGTGCATTTCTAGTCGGCCTCTGCGGCAGCGATCGAACTGCTGACCGCGACCGCGTCGAAAAAGCCGAGAAGAAAGACAAGATTGAAAAGAACGAGAAAAGCGACAAGGCACACGTTTCTTCCCACCGCACCTAGTTCGTGCGAGGGGACAAGGAGAAGGCCATGCAACAATTCGCCGCTCTGCTTCGGAAAGACAGCCGGCCGGTCCGCTACCTGGTGGTGGACGATTCCGTATTCGCTCGAAAAAATCTCATCAAGATGATCGAGATGTTCGGCGGCGAAGTGGCCGGTGAGGCCGGCGATGGGCTCACGGCCATCGCGGAATACAATCGCACCAAGCCGGACATCGTGCTCATGGATATCACCATGCCGCAGATGGAAGGCATCGAAGCCGTCGAGCGCATTGTGCGTCAGCACGCGGAAGCTCGCATCGTGATGGTGAGTTCCGTCGGCTATCAGGAAAATATTCTCGCCGCACTGCAAAAGGGCGCGAAGCACTTCGTGCAAAAACCGGTTAAGCCCGAAGTCCTGTACGAAATCCTGCGTTATGTGTTAAGCGACGATCCCACCGCCGCCGGTGCGCCCGTCGCGCTTGCTGGAGAACACCGCTCATGAGAATGGAACTCATTCAGCCGTTCATCAACGCCGCAGACGCTGTTTTTGCGGAATCGTTGCAAGCGCCCACAAAGATCGTCGATCTCGCGATGGACGAAGAAACCTATCGCCGCAAAGGAATCGCCGCCCTCATCCTCATCAAGGGCGAAATCGAAGGTCGCGTTATCTTGGATTTAGCTCCGGAAGTCGCGCTGAAGGTTGCTACCCATCTTGCAGGTTCCGCAGTGGAACAGTCCGAGCAAGTGGCCCGCGAAACTGTCTGCGAGCTCGCCAACATGGTGATCGGAAATTCGGTCACGCTACTGAACGATCAAGGCTTCCGCTTCAAAGTCTTCCCGCCGGAAATCCACGTGAACGAGCAAGGGCTCGCCGGTGGCGCCGACACCGAAGCCATGGTGATTTGTATCGAAACGGTCTCGGGCGAGGTCTACCTCAACATCGCGATGCACTACCTGCACCGCCGTCGTCAGGAACGCGAAACCGCATCCGCATTAGATTGATGATTTGCCCGGCAGAGAATCACAAGGGATGCCGCTCTAAGCCCCGTCCATCGGCGGCTTCACATACGCCGCGCCATGCCGGTAAAGCCCCACATTCGGCAGCGCCTGCGAAAAAACAATCCGGATCGGCACGAAAATCGCGCCTGCTCCCGGCGTAAACGGTACCGCCACTTCCGCCCGCGTGCCTTCCGGATATTGATTGCGGCTGCGAAAGCTCAGCCCACCTTTTGACAGGTCCTCGCAGACCGCGACTTCTTCCTGAAATCCGCGCCGCCGTATACAAGCCAGCACGCGCGCCTTCACGCGGTTCTTTTTCCGATG
Source organism: Candidatus Acidiferrum typicum (assembly GCA_025463055.1). Taxonomy (GTDB): domain Bacteria; phylum Acidobacteriota; class Terriglobia; order Acidiferrales; family UBA7541; genus Acidiferrum; species Acidiferrum typicum_A. The sequence goes on along the minus strand of JAOAPV010000095.1, from coordinate 15,327 downwards.
CGGATTCAAGCGCTCTTCGACCGGCACGGGCTTCGGCGCTACCCCGTCCTGTTTCGCCGTCGACAGCGCCTCAATCCAAATCGACGGCGCGTCGCAATGCGTGCACAGTCGCGCCACGCATTTCCGTACTTCGAATGATTTCAGCTGCAGTTCGTTCAGGTAGACGACCTCGCGCCGCTGGCAAAAGCTGCACTCCATCAGTAGCCGCGCGAGTGCATCCTCGGCCGTATGCAGTGCGGGGAAGTCGATGCCCCAGAAATCCTCGCGCGGCTCCAAAATCACGAAAGCGTACAGAAATCCATCCGCGTCGCGATCAAACTCTGCCAGCACCCGCGCTCGCGCCATCTTCCAATCATCGCCGTTCTGTCGCCGCAGGGTCAGCTCCTGCCCCGGCAACACCTTTTCAGCCAGGGAGAGTACGCCGCCATTTCGGCTCACCAGCAGCGTCTGCGCCGTCTGCTTGATAGCCACACCTCCGGCGGCAAACCACGATGCCTCCACGGGCATCCGGAAATTAATACGGTCGCTTTGCCGAAGTCCTTCGGGGCGCATAGGCTCGATTCGCGCATGAATACTGCTGTTTTGAGACTAGCACGCGGCCGCACACGTAAAACGCCTCACAGCGCTCCTTTGTCGTACCCACTAATAGCGCACTGCATTCCAGCACGCCAGGCACGACCTATTGCTGTTTTGGCTATTTATCTAGACGGTTTTACATCTGCTTTTCCGCTTTTCCAGCACACTGATGTCAGCGGATTTGTGCCTCTCAATGCATCTCCGTCTATCGGTCTGGACGGCGAACACCAGTGAGCAACGTAATCGTCATGGAAAATCGCACGACCAAGGGACCATCGCTAAAAGTGGGGGTGCGTGATCGCCGCTACGCGATTCGTTATCCCTTTGCAGCGGATGTTGAGCTGATTGATTTGGAAACGGGAGCGCAGGCCACCGGCGTGACCTCCGATATCTCTCTGGGCGGCTGTTTCATTTGCACCAGCAAGCCGCTGGCGCTGAAATCACGCGTGCGCGTCATTCTCTCGCGAAAGGGACAAATTGCTAAGGGCCTCGCCGTAGTCCGCATCGTCAAGCCGCGCATCGGCATGGGCATCGAATTCATCGACGTCGAATCTTCTGGCCACGATGTCCTCTCCAAATGGATTGAACAACTCCGCGAGCGATAGATCCTTAGGTGGGCGTTGTAAGAGGTAGCTCACACTCCACAAAATCCTGTTCCTTTTCGCGCAATCCTAGTGCGCTCGGCCGTCACACGTGCCATCGCCAGGGCCGGCCGCGCCCACCTCGGCAGTGAACCCGCGCCACGGCTGCACCCAGTGCTTAACGGCTTCCATCCCGGCAACCGCTCCCGTCCAGCCGCAATGGCAGTGCGGATTGAAGAAGTGTGCGTCCGCCTCTTCTAAATTCTGTTTACTGCTCGCGCAGGCCGATGCCAAGGGCCGCTCGCATTGCGGGCAGGCAAATAACAGCACATGCGCAAAATGCTCGGTAAGATTTTGCAAAGGTCCCTCGAGTTTCCGAGGACTGGGGCTATCTAAAGGCTATCAGACCCGCCATTAAGAACAAAACTGTATTCCAATTACGAGTCGAGCCTGTGCGCTCATCCCTTAAGCGGCCACGATCACCGAAACAGCAGTCCGGTAAACGTAACCAAATTTCGCCGCCAAACCATCCAGGTATGCATTCCAGGCGTTTCCACCTCTACCTTCTTGATCCCCTTCGAGTCTAGCCATGCCCGCACCTTGCGGTTCAGTTCGATTAGCCGGTCGTCAACTCCGCAAGCGATCCACAGCACCTTCAACTGGTCGTTTGCCTTTGCGTCCAGCCCCGGAAAATCTTTGTCGAACTCTTCCGAAATGCCGCCCGAGCTGAACGCGCCAACCCAAGCAAACTTGTCCAGGTTGTTCAATCCCGTCAGCAACGACTCGCTTCCGCCCATCGAGAGTCCCGCAATAGCGCGCGAATTCCGATCCTTGTTCACCAAGTAAGCGGACTCCACCCGCGGGAGCACCTCACGCAGCAGAGCCTCGCTAAATTTTGCAAAATTTCGGTCCCGCAGTTCCGTGTGTTGAAACGCGCCGAATCCGAGGCGCAGAATTTCCGGAGCGCCATACCCGAGCGGCATCACAACGAGCATGGGCTTGGTCTTTCCCTGCGCAATGAGATTATCGAGAATCACATTCGCGCGTCCCACCGCTGTCCACCCACTTGCGTCGTCGCTAAACCCGTGCAGCAAGTACAAAACCGGATACGTCTGCTTCCCGCGCGCGTTATAGCCTGGCGGCGTATAGACGTAAAAATCGCGCTGATCTCCAACCACCGCGGACTTGTAGAAATGATGATGCTCTTCGCCGTGAGGAACATCGCCCACCTCCCACGGGAGCGCCGGCCCCGGCACATGCACCTGGCTCGTAGTGTTCAGCAGGTTTGGTTTCATCAAAGGATTCGAAGGGTCGATCAAGTGCACACCATCTGCCACGAACGCATATCCGTAAAAATCAGGTGCAAGCGGCTCCGTCGTAACGCTCCAGACGCCCTGCTCGTCTTTCTGCATCGCCAAGTCTTTCGATGCGCCTTCCAATGACAACGCAACCTCTTTCGCATTCGGCGCGCGAAAACGAAACGTCACGCGATCGTCCGGGCGTACCTCGGGCGAAACCACCGGTGGGGGCGGCGTCTGTGCCAAAGCAGCAAACGCACATCCGAAAGCGAGCATTCCTGCCATGGATAAAAGTATTCGCCTCATACCTCTCCCTGTCTACGGCGGCAAGATGGTAACAGAGGTGCGCTATCATTTGGCCAGCGGAAATGATTTGGCATGACCGAAGAAACCGAGAAATCAGCTCTCGATGAATCGCTACTCTCCATCTGGCAACAAGCGCTAGTTGAACGCAAAAAGCGCGTGCGCCTGGGAGACGATTCCTATCCCGTTCACCACACCGCAAAATCCAAGCTCGCTCAAGTCGATTTCGAATTCGCCGGCCAGAGCATCCGCGGCCTCGAGCAAAATCCCGCAACCACGTCGCGCTGGGCCCAGCTAGCCCGCAAAGGCGCGAAGGTCATGCAATTCCTAATCAACGGCAGCTACGTTGCCGCAGTAGCCGACGGCAAAATCACCCACTTCAGCAAGAAAAAATAGCCCGCCAAATCGAGGGGATTGCTTTGTAGTTGAGGGGTTCTACGCAGGAGACGACCAGAAGTACCAATTTCGGGTACCAGCAGAAAACCTTTGTCGCCGGAGATAAACGGGTCTATCTTGTGATGCGCAGCCCCCGACTATCCTGCAACGTTAACGCTAACAACTCGAGGAGGCCCCGCGCGAAATGCATTGCCTTAAATCGGAAGAATTCCACAAAACCGGTTTTTGCAACTGCGCGCGTCGGACGCCTTGATATGTTTCTCGCGTACTGTGAAGAGCTGAGGAAGCGGTCGAAGCCTCAGAGGTTCGGTTGATTCCACGCAAGGAGAAAATCAAATGAGCACGATTACAGTGAAAGATGGCACGAAGATTTACTTCAAAGATTGGGGATCGGGTCAGCCCATTTTTTTCTCACACGGCTGGCCGCTTACCGCCGACGACTGGGACGGCCAGATGCTGTTTTTCGGCCAACAGGGCTACCGCGTCATCGCTCATGATCGCCGCGGGCACGGGCGTTCTAGCCAGACCTGGGACGGCAATGACATGGACACCTACGCCGACGATCTCGCGCAGGTGTTCGAAGCGCTCGATCTTCAGAACGCCATCATGGTTGGGCATTCCACCGGCGGTGGCGAAGTCACCCGCTATCTGGGCCGCCAAGGCAGCAAGCGTGTTGCCAAGGCGGTGTTAATCAGCGCTATCCCGCCGCTCATGCTGAAAACGGAAAAAAATCCCGGCGGTCTGCCCCTTTCCGTGTTCGATGGCCTCCGCGCCCAGCTCGCCGCCAACCGCCCGCAGTTCTACCGGGACATCACGCTTCCGTTCTACGGATACAACCGCCCCGGCGCAAAAAGTTCCGAGGGAATCCGTGAGCACTGGTGGTTGCAAGGCATGATGGGCGGCATCAAGCCTCACTACGACTGCATTAAAGTGTTTTCAGAGACCGACTTGACCGAGGACCTCAAGAAGATAGAAATCCCCGTGCTGGTCATGCATGGCGATGACGACCAGATTGTGCCCATCGGCGCATCGGCGCTCCTATCCTCCAAGATACTCAAGAACGCAACGCTGAAAGTCTATCCCGGCTTCCCGCATGGCATGCCCAGAACCAACGCCGACCAGATCAATGCCGACCTCCTCGCCTTTTTCAAAGGCACAGCAAAAGCAGCGGCGTAACCGTTAGGATTACCCGGCCTTTGAGTTTGCCGCAAAGGCCGGGTAACTCGATCGCAGTCAAGCCGCAGAGCATTTAGTGAATTGAGTAAGAAAGAATATCTGTGAACAACAAACTAGATTCCGGTATTTCCCGCCGCCGCTTCCTTGCATCCACCAGTGTCGCTGCCACTATTGGCTTGCTCGCTCCCCGCCACCTGTTTGCTGATGACAATGGCCTCGTGGCGACAGCTCGGAGAACAGCCGCAGCCGCGAATATCACCGTCCAGAAACTCCGCGGCAACGTGAGCGTGCTCATGGGCGCAGGCGGAAATATTGCCGTCCTCCCGGGCCCCGACGGTAAGCTCTTGATCGACGCCGGCTTTGCTGGCGCGCGCCCAAAAATCAGTCAAGCGCTAGTCTCCATTAGCTCCGATCCCATCAAGCACCTCATCAACACGCACTGGCACTTCGACCATACCGACGGAAATGAATGGCTGCACTCCGAGGGTGCGGAAATCCTCGCTCACGTGAATACAAAAAGTCACCTCTCCAAAGATACGCGAGTCGAGGGTTGGAATTTCACGTTTAAGGCGTCACCTGCAGGAGCCATTCCGGCAAAAGTCTTCGAAACGGAGCAGACTGTGCGTCTCAACGCCGCGACAATCGCTCTCAAGCATTACGCGCCCGCCCACACCGATAGCGACATCTACGTCCATTTCACGGATGCTGATATCATCCACGTCGCCGACACCTTCTGGAATGGCTACTACCCCTTCATCGACTATTCCACCGGCGGCAGCATCGACGGCATGATTCGCGCCACCGAAGCTAATCTCGCCAAAGTCACCGATAAAATGATTGTCATCCCCGGGCACGGTGCCGTCGCCAACAAGTCCCAACTAGTCTTCTATCGCGACCTCCTGGTCGGCACTCGCGAAAAAGTGTCGGCTCTCAAGAAACAAGGAAAATCGCTCGACGAAATCGTCGCCGCCAAGCCAACCGCCGCCACCGACGCCGACTGGGGCAAGGGCTTTAGAAGCCCTAAAGATTTCATCGGAGACGTTTTCCAGGGCGTTTAGCACCTTTCGCGCACTTGTAGTTATACGGATTTAGGTCACCACCTGATCGCCGCACGTTATTTTTTAGCTGCTGTGAGAGTGGACCAGTTCAGCAGCAAGCCAATGGCGTTGGACTCCGCTCGCGCCGGTGTCACCATCAGAAACCTCTTACCGTCGGCGGAAACGTCAAATAACGGCGCAGCTTCATCGAGCAGGTTCATCTGAAACAGTGGCCGCAGCGCCTTGACCTGCAATGCCGTAGGGGTCAGATTCAGCTGCGCCTCTATAAGCTGATTTCCCGTAGTCAAAAAGTACAGTTGATTTTTGCTACCCCACCGCAGGTTCCAGCCGCCGGCACGCGAGATCTGATACTTACCGCCAGGTCCGGGAAACGGCACCACGTACACTTCAGGGCGTCCGGATTCGTAGGAAAAGTGCGCGAGCCAATGGCCGTCGGGCGAAAAGTTGCCGTCATATTGCGAAGCGCCAACGGGAGCAACCTGGAACGGTTTCCGATCCCCAAACAGAGGGACAATCCAATTCTCTCCGCGTCCTTTTTTCGTGTTGAAGGCATAGTAGGAAAGGTAGCGTCCGTCTGGCGACCAATCCACGACGGAGGCATACAACGATCCAGGCCGCCTTGTCTGGTATTCCTTTTTCCCGCACAGCCGGAGCGGCTAGTGCCGCGGATGAAGCGGAATCGCCGCTCTCGGCAATCCACTTCAATTGCATTTTTAAATCGTGGATGGTTTGAAATCGTTCGTCAGGATCTTTCGCCAGGCACGTTTTCACCGTCCGATCCAGCGCTGCGGGAACCGCGGGCTGTATAGAGGAAACTGGCGCAGGATCACGTTCCAGCACCGCTGCCATTACGCTGGCCGCGGTTTTGCCTTCGAAAGCGCGCTTCCGGGTCAGCATTTCGTAGAGAACCGTTCCCAACGAAAAGACGTCGGAACGCGCGTCGGCTTCTCGGCCTTCCGCCTGCTCCGGCGACATATACTGAAACGTTCCCAGCACCGTGCCCTGCGCCGTAAGCGGCTGACTCGCGGCCGGCGTACTGACGGTTACGCCGAGGCCGGATACGGACGTGGCGACCTGCACAGTCGGCTTCGCCAAGCCAAAGTCCATCAGCTTTGGGCCGCTCTTGGTCAGCATAATATTGCCGGGCTTCAGATCTCGGTGGACCACCCCGCTCCGGTGTGCCTTTTCTAATCCTTCGCAGATCTCTACCGAAATTTTGAAAAATTGCGGCAGCGGCAGCGGGCCTTTGTGCAAGCGATCGGCCAGCGTCTCGCCCTCCAGGAACTCCATCACCAGATAGCTGATTCCGTCCTGCGCCCCCACGTCGTAGAGTTGGCAGACGTTGGGATGGTTCAAAGCTGAAATGGACCGAGCTTCGCGGTCGAAGCGCTCTTTCGCTTCGGCATTGTCGGACAGGTGGCTGGGCAAGACCTTGATCGCAACAGTGCGATCAAAGCGTAGATCTCGGGCGCGGTAGACTTCACCCATTCCTCCCGCACCGATAGGGGAGCCGATCTCGTAAGGTCCGAATTTCGTGCCAGAAGTAAGCGCCATCGGTGCGCGGCATTATACATCCCGCTGGCCCGCTCTCCTGATTTCACACGGATTACGCGACACTCGGAAAGTCGCTCTTATTTTTGGGCATGGCGCGGCACTCTCGACGGTGCGGCCTCAAAGGTGAACGCAGTCCTTGCTCCCATTACATTAGGTCAGGACTTGATCTACGAGCTGACCCACTGCCCGATGCGCTTCCAGGATTGAGTAGCGGTGGTCCATGGCGCCGGCCAAATCTGTGTTCGCAAACGCGATGCGCCCGAATGGGGCGCTGCGTAAAATCTCGCGCGGCGCGGGCTTCCCGTTGCTCCCGAAGAAAAATCCGGGCTGCGGATTCAAGTAGGCGTGTCCCCAGCGATTTAGGATGATTGCAGCGATGTCCCGCTTCGCATCGAATCCCACGTGCGCAAACATCGCGTCGAACTGTTCGCGGATGCGCTGTTCGTAATCGCGGAAGGATGTGCCAAGCATTTCGGTGCGGCCGCGACGTCCTTGCTCTTCTGTCGGTAAACCCGGATACGCATACAAAACTTTCAGCGTGAGCACGATGGGTGAATCGGGGCTGATGGTCGCGTCATCGATCCCTACGGTCGCCAGCCGCCGCACATCCATGTAATTGCCGACGCCTTCAAACCGTGCAACAAGCGCAACTGTAATTCCATGCTGTACGCGATGGTCCCCGGTTCGTGTTTGGCTTCAAAGATTTGGCCGAAATAATATTCGGGAAAAACTACCGCGTACTCATGCGAAGTCGCTTGCAGCGAAGCGTAGCGCACATTCAATAAATCCGTGCCGAGCGGCAGATGCGGCCCGTGCTTTTCCAGAATGCCGAAGGGAAGCAGGCACGTGCCTTTGGCCTGCTGAATTGCCTGGCGAAAATCTTGCGCGGTGAGCTCTTCCCACTTCGTCGAAAGTTTATTTTGCGCGCGGAGCGAAGCAGTGGAAGACAACACGCCCACAAAAAACGTACACGCGAAAAATATAGAAGCCAAGCGCGGCGTCAGTCTGCGAATCATCAATGCGACCTCCGCAACAGAGGCGCATTGTAACGCCAAGTCCGCGCCTTGGCATCTTTAAATCGATTTTATGCTGCCAATTCTCCTACTCGTTGTCTCGTCAGCTTACTGTCTGCCCGCGGCTTCTTGTGGCGTAACGCGCATCTACGCTACGTTGGCCGCCGCGTTTGCGGCTCGAACGGCATGCTTTGTTTCCGGGCTGCGGTGCGAGCCGCAGCGGGTGGAATAGACGCGAGTGAATTCCGCGCCGAAGTAGAGGATCAGCGCGGAATAATAAATCCACGCAAGAATGATGACCACGGAACCGGCTGCGCCATAAGCAGACATGGTGACACTATGGCCTATGTAAAAGCCGATGAGGAATTTGCCGGCCGTGAACAGCAGGGAAGTGATTGTTGCGCCGACCCATACATCGCTCCACGGAACCGGTACGTCGGGAAGCAATTTAAAGATCATGGCCATCAGGCCGGCGATAAAGAGAAGGGAGAAAACAAAATCCATGGCATGGAGCGCGGCCGGCGGAATGGGAAGAAATTCAGAAGCAAAGGCGGCAACCGCAGACAACGCCGCGCTGAGCAGTAAGGAGACCAGCAGCAAGAATCCGATACCCAAGACCATTCCAAAGCTCAGAAATCTCGCCTTCACCAAATTCCAAGCTCCGGTTTTGGAGGTCGTGTCGACTTTCCAAATCGTGTTTAGCGCATCCTGCATCTCTGCGAAAACACCGGATGCACCGAGTAGTAAAACGGCGACGCCGAAGATGGTGGCGAATACGCCGTGTGCCGGTTTGTGAGCTGACTGGATCATGGTTTGGACGGCATGCGCGCTATCGGGGCCAACTAGTCCCTGAATTTGGTCTGTGATTCGCCCCTGTACAGCCTTCTGGCCGAAAACGAAGCCGGCGATGGCGATGGCGATGACCAGAAGCGGGGCGAGAGAAAAAATTGTGTAATACGCCAGGGCGGCTCCCATGCGAGGAACTTTGTCTTTGCTCCATTCGGCATAGGTGGCTTTGAGAAGTTCGTAAATCGGTTTGGGACGCCAAGCGAAGGGCTTGGGCGTGGTAGCGGACTCGCGGTCCGGCGCCGGGTCGCGCTGCGGCGCGCGACGCGGTTGGTCGGGCAGACGCCGCTGTTCTGGAGATTTTGTTTCGGGAGCGGCTGGCTCCTCGATTCGGGTTCCAAATCGGTTCTGTGCCATGAAAAGCTATTCCTCACCTGAGAGTGCTGCCACCAGCAAAGACCCATTTCGGGCGGCGCACCATCCAGCGGAGGCACGAAAAGCGACAGGCGTTCACGGTAGGAGACCACAAATATTGGGGGGGGGTACCACCCCCTATTGACGTTAAAAGAGTGCGGAAGCCACAGAGAACAGAGGAGATAGTGAGTTCCCGTTGCGCAAAAGAGTGTGTAAGTGATTGATAAGGCTCGGCCTGGAGGGATGTAATAAGAAAGAAAGGAGTTACGGGGATTGTTTGGGCTGACATGAAGGAGCATACCACGGGCTTGGTGATAAAGCAATAGTAAATTCACCTTTCGAGAATGCAACAGCGGCAGGGGTTGAACCTTTTGGTTCGTGCGGGAGCGGGAGGAGGAGGCGGGCCATGAATAGCCAGACTTGGTTGTCCCATTGTTGCGGACGACGTTGATGTGAGTGTGGGCTTGTTAGGGTTACGTAGAGCATTACAACACCGTTCGTTTGAACAGAGCGCTCAACGCTATATCACGCCGAAGGCGGAAGGATGGCCGCCGGCGGGCCGCATGACGGATGAAACGGATTACTTCCGGTTGGCCGACCAGACGGCAGCCGAGCAAGAAGGTAGAGTCTCTTACCCGATGGCTCGAAGCTTTTGAAGAAGTGTGTCGTCTCGATAAAAATAAGGATCAAGACCTCATTCTTCTTAGAACCTCATACCGGATGACCAGAAGTCGGAACTGTAGCCGAAAAGTGTTAAACTTCGGCCCCGAGGAAGTTCCCGTGTCAGCCAATCCCTTATTCCGAATTATCCGTTTTAGTACGTTCGAGGTGAATCTTCACACCGGGGAACTGCGCCAGCGCGGACAGAAGGTAAAGCTCCAGGAACAGCCCTTTCAAGTATTGGCCGCGCTTCTTGAACGGCCGGGAGAAGTCGTCACCCGAGAAGCATTGCGCAGAAAGCTCTGGCCGGCGGACACCTTCGTCGACTTCGATCATGGCCTGAATGCCGCCATCAAGAGGTTGCGCGATGCGCTGGGCGAATCGGCGGAAACGCCCATCTTCGTCGAAACACTCGCTCGCCGAGGATATCGCTTCATTGGCAATGTTGAGATGCCGGCCGCGACTCCGTCAGCCCAGCCCAGACCGTGGCACTGGCTGTCCACGAGAAACGCTGTTTTAGGCGGATTGACGGCGTGTACTCTTGCGGTGTCTTTTCTGTACTACAGCCATTCGTTTAAATCCAAACCAGTTCATCCGGTTGTAATCCCTGTAGTCACCAACGTAGGCGAGAAATTTTCCCCAAGTCTTTCGCCAGACGGCCAGCATTTGGCCTTCGCTTGGAACGGTGGAGCCGGCCCTCACTTCAGCTTATATGTGAAGCTCGTCGGGACTGGGGAAGCGCTACGAGTGACCAAGGGGGCGTCAATCGACTTCAATCCGGTTTGGTCGCCCGATGGCCGCTACATCGCATTCGGTCGCATTCTAAAAGGTGAGACAGGCATTTACATCATTCCCGCATTGGGTGGCGCTGAGCGCAGAGTGCGCAAGACTCTTTGGGAGGAACAAGAGTTCTACGAAGTGTTTTGGTGCCTAGGCCGCCTCTCGTGGTCACCAGATGGGAAGTTACTCGCTTTTTCTGACCATGCATCCCGTAACGAGCATGCTTCTTCTATTTTTCTCCTATCGCTCGATTCGCTCGAAGTTCGCAGACTGACTTCCCCGCTGTTTTCGAGTAGTGATTTCAGTCCTGCATTCTCCCCTGATGGTCAAACAATAGCCTTCAACAGATCGTCGCAGGAAGTCCAGTCAATCTACACGGTGCCGGCCTCGGGAGGAGAGGAGCAACGTCTTTTCTGGGGTGTTACATACAACTGGGGTCTAGCGTGGACCCCTGACGGCCGAGATATCGTTTTCGCAAAAGCTGGTTGGGTCGGAGATGCTGGTTGGCTTTGGAAGATATCCCTTCGTGGAGGTGAGCCAGAACGGCTGCAGTTTGGTCAAGAGGGAGTGGAACCTTCGATTCGAGGAAACCGATTAGTGTATGTGCGCCAGACGACGAATCTCAACATCTGGAGGAGGAAGCTTAATTCATTGTTTTCGGCCAGTCCTCCCGATAGGTTCATATCTTCCACCAGGATGGATAGCGGTCCTCAGTTCTCGCCTGATGGAAATAAAATTGCCTTCGAATCCACCCGCAGCGGCGCTTATGAAGTCTGGATGTGCCAGAGCGACGGGAGCGGCCTCATTCAGTTAACCCACTTCAACTGTGTAGCTGGAACTCCACGTTGGTCGCCCGACGGACAACGGATTGCTTTCGACTCTCTCGCTGCGGGCAATGCAGACATTTTTGTAATGGATTCTCAGGGCGGCTCGCCTCGTAGGCTCACCACGGAACCATCGAGCGACAACGTGCCAAGTTGGTCGCGAGACGGGCGTTGGATATATTTCGCGTCGGATCGCGCCGGCCGTTGGGAAGTATGGAAGATGCCGTCGGCAGGTGGACCCGCTGTGCAAGTGACACGTCACGGCGGATTTGCAGCGTTCGAATCGCCCGACGGTAGATTCCTCTATTATGCAAAAGGCCGGACCCTTCCCGGATTATGGCGCATTCCGACTAATGGCGGTGAAGAGATCGAGCTCATAAGCTCTCTGGAAGCAGGTTACTGGGGCAATTGGGCGGTGGTCGAGAACGGCATTTATTACCTCGACATGACAGCGAAACCTGGGATCGTTTTCTTCAACATCACAACCCGCCGCACTACGCGAGTGTTCGATGTGGGGAACCGTCCAGTCCTGGAAGCGCCGGGATTAGCCGTCTCCCCGAGCAATGGGACAATCCTTTACACACAACGGGAGGCGCCAAATAGTGACATCCTTCTTGTGGAGAACTTCCGATAACTTGAACCGGTCTGGCATTCCGTTCCTCACCCTGTTGGAAGCCTTGCGGGTATTCTGGGTGGATGACGGGGTACTCGGAAGTTGAGAAATAGCAGCGCCGCACGCCCGGTGGGAAACGTTGTCAGGTCAGTATCGCGTCGCTTGGGTTCGTCCGGAGCCCATCACAAACAGCCTAGTGGGGCTTAACGGGCGGCGGCGGCGCGCACGGAGAGGGAAACTTTTACGGCGGTGCCGCTTTTGCTGGATTCGATTTCCAGTGTTCCGCCTAGCTGGGCCAATCGCTCTCTCATCCCCAGAATGCCTACGCCGATAACCTGCTTTCTGTTGCGGGAACTCGACAACAATTCAGGCGGCATTCCCTTTCCGTTGTCGCGAATCTCGAGGGAGATGGAGCCGTCGCTGCGCGCCAATTTTATTTGTGCTTTGTTGGCGCCGGAGTGGCGACGAATGTTGCTAAGCGACTCTTGAATCACGCGGAAGAGAGCCAGCTCGACTTGCTGAGGCAGACGGCCAATCTCTCCTAGGATTTGAAAGTCCACCTGCATTTTGGCGCGAGCGGAAAAACCTTCCACCATCCAGCGGGTTGCGGAGAGCAAGCCAGCTTCATCCAGCAGAGGCGGATGCAAAAGCTGCGAAAGGGTGCGAACCTCCTGGAAGCACTCGTCAATCCACTGAGAAGTTTCCGCAATGACCTTTTCATAGGACTTAAGGTTTCCGGATTTCACCAGGCTATCGAGCTGCAGCTTTGCGGCGGCGAGTTTTTGGCCGGTGGAATCGTGCAACTCGCGGGCGATGCGGCGGCGCTCCTCATCCTGCAGGGTCATGAGGTAAGCGGAAAGCCTGCGCAGGCTGTCTTCGGATTGCTTCAGCAAGTCGGTCTGTACCTTGAGAGCTTCATCGGATTTGCGGTGTTCGGTTACGTCTTCAATGGAGAGGAAGATCAAGGACTGTTTTGTGCTGAGACGGCGGGCATTCAAAATCATGACGCGTTCGCCGAGGTGCTCAAATTCGTGGCGCACTTCGAAATCATCGACGCGGGTTTTGTCCTGGATGATGGTCTCCAGCAACTTGCGAAGGCCAGGAATGTCCCACTGGCGGTTACCAAGCTCGAAAATGGGGCGATTAACGGTTCGCGTGGGCGAGACGTGAAAGGCGCTATAGAAGGAAGGGTTGGCCACTAAGACATTGAGATTGGCATCCAGAATCAAGATGGCTTCGCGGGCGGTCTCGATGAGGGTGTCGGCATAGGCGCGGGTCTCCTCTACGAGGCGCTTGAGAGCATCGATGTCTTGAAAGCTGATAACGGCCCCTTCGATTTTGCTTTCGAAGGTTTTGTAAGGACGAGAACGCAACAGGTGCCAGACACCGGCGGAATCGCGTACTTCCAGCTCCTGAAGACTGCTAGTTTCAATTGTTTGGCGGGCGATCTCCTCCAGGTTGGGGAGCTCAAGGTTGGGACGAATCTCACTTAAGTAGCGCCCCACATCACCGGCTAACAGGTTCAGAAGCTTTTGAGCGGCAGGCGTAAACCTGCGAATACGGACGTCGTTGTCGACGATGACCACGGGAATGTTGACATTTTCCAAGACGTTGAGGAGGTCGTTGTTGGCGGTGCTTAGTTCGAGGTTGCGGTTTTGTAGCTCTTCATTGACGGTGGTCAGCTCCTCATTGCTGGACTGGAGCTCTTCCTTGGCGGTTTCCAATTCCTCGTTAGTACTTTGCAGCTCTTCGTTGGAGGAAAGCACTTCCTCGTTGGCGGTTTTGAACTCTTCCGCAGTGGTTTCGTGTTCTTCAATCAAGGATTGCAACTGGGTGCGAAGTTGGCTTATCTCGCGAGAGAGGCGTTCATTCTGACGCGCGAGGGGGAGCTCTTTGCGGGCCTGCTGCGCCGCCGATCGTTTGGAAACCGCACGAGAGGGAGAGCCGGCGGGCGCGTCCTGGAAGACGACGACATAGAAAAGTTCGTGGGAGGCCTCTGGCCGGATGGGAATAACTTCGAAATTTACTTCGCGGGTGCCGCCATTAGATTGGATGGAGACACGTTCCTTGCGGACGGGGATGTTTTCCTTTTTGGCCGTGTGTATAGCGGCGCGCAGGTCGATCAGGAGACCTTCGCGGGCCATTTTTGACAAGCTGAAGGTAGGATTGCCGGTGGCTGGTTCCAGATAGGCGCCGGTCTTGCCGCGGAACTGGACAATCTGCATTTCTGAATTAACGACGATGCTGGCGGGAACAAACCGGCTAACCAACTCGCGCTCGACTTGTTTCTCAATGCCGAGGCCGGAAGGCGGAGTTTTTCCTGATTTAGGCTCTATCTGGCGACGCAAAGAATAATCCACGCCAGTGAAGTAGGTAACCAAGCGCGCGCCGGTAGTCTTCTTTTGATAAATCTTGTACTTCTTATCGACGAGCGTGAAGTAGTCGGCAAATACTCCCAAGCTTTCGGCACCACCCAACATGAGGTAAGCGCCGGGCTTGAGCGCGTAGTGCATGGTGGGGATGACGCGCTTTTGCAATTCCGGACCGAGATAGATCAGGAGGTTGCGGCAACTGATCAAGTCGAGACCTGAGAAGGGCGGGTCTTTGGTGATGTTTTGCTTGGCGAAAATACAGAGTTCGCGGACGGATTGGTGAACCTGATAACCCTTGTCGACGCGAGTAAAGAAGCGCTTCAGGCGCGGAGCTGGAAGATCGGCAAGAACGGACTCTGGGTAAACGCCGGCGCGCGCGCGGTCCAGCGCAGCATCGCTGATATCGGTTGCGAATATTTGAACGGCGCGGGAATTGGGAGCGGCCGAGACGTTGGCGTTGTTCGGGCCAATGTACTCCAACAGAGCGATGGCCATGGAGTAGGCTTCTTCGCCAGTGGAGCAACCGGGAATCCAAACGCGGAGGGGCCAATGGGAAGGCTTGCGGTTCTTTACGAGCGTAGGGAATACCTGTTTGCGCAAGGAATCGAAGGCGGCAGGGTCGCGAAAGAAACCGGTGACATGGATCAAGACGTCGCGGTACAGCTCGTCGAGTTCCTTGGGACTGCGCTTGATGAATCGCACATAATCTTCGAGCCGGTCCGCCTGGTTTACAACCATGCGGCGCTTGATGCGGCGTTGCAGCGTGGTCTGCTTGTAGTGGGTGAAATCCACGCCTTTGGCCTCGCGAAGCATGGCGTAGAGGTCGTGAACATCGCTGGGCGAAGCGGGGCCGAGCAGTTCATCGGGGCGCGTGGGGACGCGGGCGATGTAGGGATGTTTTTCGTTTCTGGCGAGCTCTTCGG
>JAOAPV010000075.1 GCA_025463055.1 Candidatus Acidiferrum typicum | reverse complement strand
CCGATTTTTGCTTTTTTCCAGAAACGCCCTGACTCAACACATCGAGCGCCTTGTCCAGGCTTTGGCGGTGGTCCCAAAAATCTTTCCACAAATCGCCTGTAGTTTGCAGCCGTGCAGGCAAAGTTTTGATTGTCCACGCGTCGGGGTCGATATTGCCCCTCATTAGCTCGTCTCCGGTCACCGGGGTTGAGACGGTGGCGCCTGGGTGAGCCCTTGCGGAATACACCGCAGCCAGCGGCTTGCCCTTTGCGTTCTGCAATGCATCGAGCAGCACGCGTCCGGCTGGGCGCTTGCGGATGCTGCGCTCCAGCGTCGTTTCTCGCGGCAGCTCGGAAGCGACGATCTGGCTAATGATCGCGGCGAAGGTTCGCGTCTGTTCATATTTGTAGATCGGTTCGAGAGGCACGTAAATGTGAAATCCGGTCGCGCCCGAAGTTTTCAGAAAACAGACAAGGCGCGTGGAAAGCAAAACTTTGTAAATTGCGCGCGCGACGCGAAGCACGGTGCTGAAGGGCGTCTCTGGCGTGGGATCGAGGTCAAAAAAGACATAGTCGGGATAATCCTGGCGGTCGTAGCGGCTGGACCATGGATTATGGTCGATGCAGCCCAGATTGGTGAGAAAGAGAAGCGAAGGGCGGTCTTGGGCCATGACGTAGTCCATTTCACCGCCACGCTCGTCCGAATACACGCGAGCTCGCTGGATCCAGTCAGGAATCGATTCAGGCGCTTCCTTTTGGAAAAAGCTTTTCCCTTGAATTCCGTTCGGGTACCGCCGCATGACCAAGGGACGATCTTTGAGGAAAGGAAGAATATTGTTCGCAATCCGATAGTAATACGCGAGCAGGTCACGCTTCCGAATGCCGGACTCCGGAAAATAAATCTTGTTCAAATTCGTCAGAGCGAGAATCCTGCCGTCGACTTGCAAGCGCAGGCTCTCTGCTTTGCCGTGAGCCAATTCCTCAAAGCCTGCGTCCCCTCCGGACGCTTCGGGTTTTGGTGGCGAGTCTCGGGTTGAGACCGCTGGCTCATTCTTAGCATGTTCCGGCTCGGCATGCTCCGGCCGCGCGGCGCTGAACGTACATTCTTCCGCAGCGCGATCTTTGCGTATGCCCAGGAAAACGGGCGCGCGGAGGTGATTGTCTTCAGTCCAGTTGGCAAACTTTATTCTTGCAACCATTTCCGGCCGCACCCATTCGACGTGTTCGCGCAATTTAGGCGGATTACGCAAGGGTGAGCGCGCGACGCGCAGCTTTTCCAGTTTCGCGAGCAGGTCCTTTTGGGTTTTTTGATCGAAGCCGCTGCCCACGCTGCCGATAAACTGCAACTCCTTCTTTTCGTCGTATAAAGCGAGGACCAGCGCTCCAAAATACTGACGTGTGCGCCGGGGCGCGGTCCAACCTACAATTACAGCGTCAAGTTCATTTACGATTTTGAATTTGAGCCAGAGGCTCGTGCGGTTTCCTGTATAGGGGCTTTCGATCTGCTTTCCGACAATCCCTTCCAGTCCTTGCTTCTCCGCGGCGGCGTATAACTCTTTGCCTTTCTCCAGTTGGTGTTCGGAATAGCGTACGCGGTTCTCGCCCCGAAGCACCTGACGTAACAATTCCTTTCGCTGCAGCAGCGGCGTTTTGCGGACGTCGAAACCATTGCAATAGAGCACATCGAAAAGGTAGTAGGTCAGCGGAACGTCGTTTATCAGCTTCTGAGAAGGCTTAGTGACGCCGAATCGGTTTTGCAATTTCTGAAAATCGCTGCGCCCGTTTTCATCCAGCGTAACGATTTCGCCATCGAGGATGGCTGTGCCCGCGCGCAAGTGCTTCGCCAAATCCTGAAATTCAGGGAACTCCGCGGTAACATCGCGTTTTGAGCGGGAAAATAAGCGTACATCGCCATTGTTTACAAATGCGACGGTGCGAATGCCGTCCCATTTAATCTCAAAAAGCCAATTGGGGTCAGAGAATGGCTCGTCTGCTAGTTTGGCCAGCGTAACGGAAACCTCGCGCGGCATCGGTGCGCTTCGCGCTCCGGGCAACTCCGCAGGGTTCGGTGGAGGCGAGTCTTGGCCAGAACGCTTCTCCTTTTGTTTTTCCTTGTGCGTCTTGGGAATAGGGCGGCCGCTGACCACGGATTCGCCGTGTTCGTCCACATTCCACATCGGGTCGGCGTGTTCGTCTCGATGCTTAATCAGCAACCATTCATTTTTGCCTCGGCTGTGTTTCAACTTCACCAGCACGAAGCTGCCGTTCAGCTTGTGGCCGTGCAAACGAAACTTCAGCTCGCCGCGTTCGAGTTGCTCCGCTGCGCTGAGCGGCCCTTCTGGTTCGTAGGTGCCCTCGTCCCAGATGATTACTTCGCCGGCCCCGTAGTTTCCTTCGGGAATGGTTCCTTCAAACTTGCGGTATTCAAATGGGTGGTCTTCCACTTGAATGGCCAACCGCTTGTCCCCGGGATTGAGCGAAGGTCCTTTAGGAACGGCCCAGGACTTCAGCACCCCGCCGACTTCGAGGCGCAGATCATAATGAAGACGCGTTGCAGCATGCTTTTGAACGACGAAAATCTTTTCGTCTTTGCGTGCTTTTTTCCCTCGAGGCTCAGGCGTGTCCCCAAAGCGGCGCTTTCGACGGTATTCCGCAAGTGCAGCCATTCTTATCGCATTATAGTGCGCGCTGGCGGGGCAGGAGCCCCGAAATGCCTCAAATCGTGAGGAGCGTTCCGGCGAGACCCGCGCGCTTGGCAGGGTTTCCGCACTCCGTTTACTTCCTCAAAATCCAAACGCATGAAGGTTTTACCGTATTGTGCGGTTGTCTTGCGCACCTAACCATTTGTCCAGGAGGAAAGTAGATGGCTGCTTCGGTCTGGAAAGGTTCCATCAGCTTTGGCCTGCTTAGCATTCCCATCCAGTTGTATCCGGCAGCGCGTCCGGAGCGCATCAAGCTGCACCAGATTCATAAGGAATGTCATACCCGATTGCGTCAACCTCTATACTGTCCCAAGCACGGTCGCATCGTCGACCGGTCTGAAGTAATCAAGGGGTACGAATACGAGAAGGGCCACTACATATTTATAGAGGACCAGGAGTTGAAGAAAATCGCGCCGCCGTCCAGCAAGAACATGGAGATTCAGGCGTTCGTCAAGAGCTCGCAAATCGACCCAGTATTTTTCGAGTCCTCGTATCTAGCGCTTCCGGAAAAAGACAATCCAAAACCGTACGTCCTTCTAGTGAAGGCGCTGGAAGATTCCGATCGCGTGGGAATCGCCAAGGTAGCTATGCACCTGCGAGAGTACACAGTGTTCATACGGCCGAGAAGCCATGGACTGACCGTTCACACTATGTATTTCGTGAATGAAATTCGGAAGGTGGAGAGTTACGGAAAGATCGCTGACGTGAAGCTGAGACCGCAAGAGATAAAGCTCGCAGAGCAGCTGGTGGGAAGCCTCGCTGAGGATTTCAAGCCGCAGCAGTATCACAACACCTTTCAAGAGAGGTTGAAAGCGCTGATCGAAGCGAAACGGGAAGGGAAGACGATTGTAGAAGAGGAGGCACCCAAGCGCGCGCCCGTCATCGATATGATGGAGGCCCTGAAACGTAGCCTGCAGGAGTCAGAAGCCCAAAAGCGAAAAAAACCGATGCGCGCACGCCCCGCCGCTCGCGAGCGAGAAGGAAGGCGGCGGCTGGCAAGCTAAGACGTCCGCTCAGCCAAATTGTGCCTAACGCATCGTAAGGTCTTCGGACATCGGTCTTTACTGGCCTTACCTTATTCCGACGGGATGCCGGCGTTTGTTATTCGTCTTTGCGAGTCTTGTAAAGGTTCGTCAGGCGGGCGCGTATCTTACACCGCCTAGTGTTCATCACATATTGCGACGCGCTGTTCCTTCAATGCGTCACGCAAGTCGGCCCAGCTGTCTTCTCCCAGTCGTTGTGGAAATAGAAGCTTTTACCTTCCATGCGATAGGTTCAAGGATGAAGCCAAACATCACAAGTCCTATCCCTGAGTTGGAAGTCGGTGAGAATCGCAGCTCCGAAGGCTTGCGCGATGCGCGGTCGTCTTTACCAGCTGACGCAAAACGTACAAGCGAGAGTTTGTGGCGCGTTTATGTGGTGGCCTATAACCGTTTGCTGCGCGAAACCTTGGGAAAGCTGCTGGCTAAGCGTAACGATCTACAAGTTGTGGGCCAAGGTGCCGCGACCATCGAGGCAATGCATGAATTGACGCAAACGCGCGCGGATGTGCTTCTCTTGAACTCCGGCGGCGACGTGGCGAATGATTTGGCGATCGTTCGCATGGCCCGCATGCAGGCGCCGCGTGTGCGTATCATGATGCTGGGCATGAATGATGAGTCACAGGAATTTCTGCAGTGCATACGCGCTGGAATCGCCGGATACGTGTTGCGCGATGCATCGTCGCAACGGGTGCTGGAGGCGGTACAAGTGGTGTGTCGCGGAGGCGCGTTTTGTGACGGGCACCTCTGCCAATTGCTCTTCAACTACTTCGAGAAAAGCGCGACATGCCTGCCTTCATCCTTGGTGCGCGACTCCCTGGGGCTGACACAGCGCGAGCAGGAACTTGTGCCGCTCCTGGCGCGCGGGGCCTCTAACAAGGAAATCGCCGACCGATTCTGTCTCTCGGAGCAAACGGTCAAAAACCATCTGTATCGTATGAAGCAAAAAGTGGGGGCGGCAAACCGGTTGGGAATCGTGCATCTGTGCCGTAGCCACGGATTGAACGTTTAGCACGTGTACTGTTTGTGCCCCTCGTCAGATCTTACTAGACCCCTCCCCCCCGTTTTTTCATAAGTGTTCATTCTAAAGGGACTTAAAGTCCTTTGTTTTTATACACTTTTACAAGTGTTGATTCCAAAGGAGGTTAAGTCGGGATGTTGGTAACGGCTCGCTGCGGGCTACGCATGGTTGCCGAGCCATGGGGAACGCACCCTTTGCGGGCTTATCTTGGGTCTCCAAAAAGAAAAAGCGGGAGAGGGCTCCCGCTTTAAAGGCGCAGATTCTTACAAGAAGGATTATAACCGAGAAGGTTATTATCGGTCAGCGGGAATTTGGCTGGTTCGATCTAAGCGCCGATGGGAAGAGGGGGGACAGGTGCCTGTGTTCGGTGTGAGGAGGCAGGCACCCGTCCGTCAGCGAGGGTCGGTCTCGCCATGAGCGTTTTCACGCATGGTGTTAAGTAAAAAGGTAAACCACCGATGATAAATCGCAATAAGGTCTTTCCTGTAGCGGAGACGCATGAAACCCTTGAGTCCGCCCGCATCATCTCAGGTGTGCTTGGGCATCTGTTTGTGCGGCTGTACCGCTGACGGTGATTGGCTCTGCGTGCCGGTGGGGACGGTCTGGGACTTTGGCCAGTCTTGCAATTCTTGATAGTAGAGCAACTTAGGCCGCCACACGCCTTGTCGCCGGAGGATTAATGGGAGTTCAATACGGCAGATCACTGGGCATTCGATCCTGTTCGGTCTCCTATTGCTGACGCTACAAGTATTGCTTTGGTTTCGCATTTACGCCCCTCCGGCTTCCGCCAAAAAGGGAAACACGCCCGTTATGGCAACTTCCGGGATCCTGCTCCAACCAAGCTTCCTGCAACGCTGAGACTACTTCTCTCGCGAGTACCAAAGGTAAGTCCCCGTCGCATGTACAAGGTCCTCGGTATTGCCTGATTTGCACTCCCTTACTTAGACTGAGGCCTGTGGGGTAGTTGTCGCTCTAGCCGTAGGTCTAGACACTCATACTATGTTCCATTCCCGTCCGGCTCCCAGCCAGGATCCTCGGGAGTGAAACATCCATTTAGGTGCATGCTGCAAGGATTGGAGCACTGTTCCCGATTGGCTTGTCCCGAGTAGAAATTTTATCAAGCAGTACAGACTGGACTTTGGCCCAGGCCAAAGCCTTTAGGAGACTCGCGTGTTGATTGAAAGCAGCGGTGGAGCTGTGCGTCTATTTTCGCTTATTCGCTCCTTAACGATTTTCTTGGTCTTGTTGGCTCTTGTGAGCAGCACGCGAGCGCAAAATGTCACTACGCAGCACAATGACATCGGCCGCACAGGCGCGTATACGACCGAGACGGTTCTGACGCCTTCCAATGTGAACCCGAGCAATTTCGGCAAAGTGTTTTATTACGTTGTAGATGGATACGTGTACGCCCAGCCGTTATACATGGCCAACGTCACAATGGGCGCAGGCACTCCGCAAGCCGGCACCAAGCACAACGTCGTGTTCATAGCCACCGAGCACGATAGCGTCTACGCGTTCGACGCGGACAACAACCTGGGCGCCAACGGCAAGCCTTTATGGCGTATTACTTTGCTTGACGGAGCTCACGGCGCGGCTGCAGGCGCTACGAGTGTCCCGAGCATCGATTTCAACTACACAGATCTGGTGCCCGAAATTGGCATCACCGGCACGCCCGTTATCGATCCTTCGACTAACACTCTCTACGTGGTCGCCAAAACAAAAGAGAGTGGCGCGTACATATACCGCCTGCATGCGTTGGATATTACTACCGGCGCGGAGAAATCCGGCAGCCCCGTAACACTTACCGGTTCCGTGCCAGGAAACGGAAGCAGCAGCTCGAACGGCGTCTTACAATTCAATCCTAAGTTCCAACTTCAACGCCCCGCCCTGCTGCTCTTGAACGGCATCGTCTATATAGGGTTCGCGGCACAATACGGCACTTCGGCGTCCTGGCATGGCTGGATTTTTGGTTATCACGGCGCGACGCTGCAGCAGACAGGATTGTGGAGCAGCAGTCCGAATGGAAATGGCGCTAGCATCTGGAACTCAGGCGGAGGCTTGGCGGCGGATGTGCCGGACGCAACGCATCCTTTCGGGCGGATGTTTATTCCGACGGGAAACGGCAACTACAGTGCCGCTATTCCCTACGACAACACCATGAATTACGCCATTTCCATTCTTCGACTGGATTTAGCCGGCGGCGTGCCGACAATGAACTCCAATGGAGTACAGGTTGGTGACCTGTTTACGCCCTTTGATGAAGCCAAGTTGAATGCTAGCGATGCCGATCAGACATCAGGTGGCGTGGTTGTACTTCCCGACCAAGCCAGTGGCATCAAGCACCCGTTGGTACAAGTAGGTAAGTCCGGTCGCATATACATTCTTGACAGAGATAATATGGGTGGCTTTAATCCGAGCCGCACTTCTGATCCTCAGGCAAAGGCTGGCCTGCCCGGTCAGCTATTCGGACTGCCCGCGTACTGGAACGGGCATGTGTATTTTTGGATCGGAGGTGACCGACTAAAATCCTTCTCTTTTGGGAACGGAGCTCTCTCAACAGCGCCGACGTTTACCTCGACGGAGATAGCGGGTTTTCCTGGTGCCACGCCATCGGTTTCATCCAATGTCGGTAACAACGGAATAGTGTGGAGCATCCGGTCGGATGCATTCGACAGCCCAGGACCGGCCATACTCTACGCGCATAATGCGCTCAGCCTGGGCAACGCGCTCTATTCGAGCGTTCAGAACGCAGCGCGTGACACGGCGGGGAATGCCGTGAAATTTGCTACTCCCACGGTCGCCAACGGCAAAGTGTACGTCGGCACGCAGTACGAGGTTAGCGTTTACGGTTTATTGAACGGCGCGACGCAGGCGACTGAGCCTGTGATCACCCCGGCTGGACAGCTATTTCATCCTTCCATCCAAGTAACCATCACGGATTCCACGCCAAGCACGCAAATTTTCTACACAACGGACGGATCCATGCCGTCAACCGCCTCCACGCTATACACCGGACCCTTCACGCTCACCAGCACGCAAACCATCAAGGCCATTGCGACCGGGGCCGGGCTTATCGCCAGTACAGTTGCCAGCGAGACCTACACACTTGTGAATCAGGTACCCACGCCGACCTATAATCCGCCGCCTGGTAATTTCACTTCTTCGCAATCTGTCGCGATCACCACTACCTGGGCGGGTTCGACTATCTACTACACGACCGACGGCTCGGCACCGACTACTTCCAGCGCGCAGTACGCGGGCCCAGTTTCTGTTAGCTCCACAACCACCCTCAAGGCCATGGCGACGGCCCCGAATCTCACGAATAGCGCCATAGCCAGCGGCCTCTACACAATTGTTCCGAATGCGACGAGCTCCGTCGATTTCCACAACGGTTTCAGTTCCGGGGGCATGGTGTTGGTCAGTGCAGCAAAGCTAAAGGGCTCATCCATACGGCTTACCGACGGTGGCTTCAGCGAAGCAGCGTCCGCATGGTTTCCCACTCAGCTCAATGTACAAGGCTTCTCGACGGATTTTACATTTCAGCAAAAGGACGGAAGTGTTCCGATCGGAGACGGATTGACGTTTGCGATTCAAGGGGTTGGTACCACTGCGATCGGTCCCAACGGAGGTGGCCTAGGGTACGGCGCGCCTATCGCCGGTGGCACTGGCGGTATTCCTAAGAGTGTGGCCGTAAAGTTCGACCTTTTCCAAAACGCGCATGAAGGCAACAATTCAACGGGCTTGTACACCAATGGCGCTTCCCCGGAGGACGGCGCGACCACGCTGGGTGGTGGCGTCAACCTGCAAAGCGCTGACATCTTCGCGGTGCACATTAGCTACGACGGTACAACGCTCACCATGACCATCACGGACACGGTGGACAATACCAAGACATTCACCACTTCGTGGCCGATCAACATTCCAGCAACGGTGGGAGGCAACACTGGTTGGGTTGGTTTCACCGGTAGTACAGCCCACTACTCTGCTGTCCAGGACATTTTGAATTGGACTTACGTGTCAACAGCTACCGGAGGACAGCAAACGGCGGCGACTCCAGTGATCTCGCCGACCACGGGGACGTTTACATCGCCACAAACGGTGACCATCACGGACGCCACTTCCGGCTCCACGATCTTTTACACCGTGGACGGGAGCCAGCCGAGCACCTCTTCGACGCAATACACTGCTTCGTTCACGGTCAGCACCACGACTACGGTGAAGGCTATCGCCACTGGGCCCAATTTCTTGCAAAGCGCCACCGCGGCTTCGGTAATCACCATCAACGCGCCGTCGCAAACCTCGACGCCCTTGATCTCACCTGTCACCGGCACCTATTCTTCGCCGCAGACAGTAAACATCACCGATGCCACTTCCGGTTCCACAATCTTTTACACCGTGGACGGCAGCCAGCCGACGACATCTTCGACGCAATACGTGAGCGCGTTTACGGTCGGTATCACCACGACGGTGAAAGCCATCGCCACGGCTCCCAATTTCACCCAGAGCAATACCGCAACCTCCGTCATCACGATTCAAACCGGTGGCGGGTCAACGAGCATCAATTTCGCTTCTGGCTTCACCGCTACGGGCTTGCAATTCAACGGAAGGACAAAGCTGAATGGAACTCGTTTGAGACTGACGGACGGTGGCCAGTCAGAAGCCTCGAGTGCGTGGTTCACCGCAGCAGTCAACGTGCAGAGCTTCACCACGGACTTTAGCTTCCAGCTAACTACCCCCAATGCTGACGGAATGACCTTCGCCATCCAGAACGCAGGGCCAACTGCGCTGGGTCAAGCAGGGGGCGGCCTCGGTTATGGTGCAGGTTTGCCGGGTGGTACGGGCGGAATACCCACCAGCATCGCCGTGAAATTCGACCTCTTCCAAAACTCGCATGAGGGCAACAACTCCACGGGTGTGTACACCAATGGCGCCTCTCCCACCAGTCCAGCCCTCACGCTGGGCGGTGGAGTCAATCTGCATAGCGGCGACATTTTCCAGGTGCACATGACCTACGACGGCACCACGCTCACCATGACCCTCACGGACACGGTGACCAATGCCACGTTCACGAACTCCTGGACCATCGATATTCCGGGGACTATCGGGTCCACAACGGCGCTGGCGGGCTTCACCGCAGGAACGGGCGGCCAGACGGCGACGCAGGAAATCATCAGTTGGACGTATTCTTCGGCTGGTTCATCTCCACAACCCGCGGCCACGCCGGTGATTTCGCCCGCGACGGGCACTTACACTTCAACACAAACGGTGACGATCACTGACGCTACGGCAGGTTCGGCTATCTTCTACACGGTGGATGGCAGCCAGCCGACCACGTCTTCGACGCAATACACGGCCTCGTTCCCGGTGAGCACGACGACTACGGTGAAAGCTATCGCTACCGCGCCCAATTTCACGCAAAGCGCAACGGCGACTTCGGTGATCACCATCAATCAGCAATCTCCTGCCGCCACGCCGGTGATTTCGCCGGCAACTGGCACTTACACTTCAACGCAGACGGTGACGATCACCGACGCTACTGCAGGTTCGACTATCTTCTACACGGTAGATGGCAGCCAGCCGACCACGTCTTCGACGCAATACACTGCCTCGTTTCCGGCGAGCACGACGACTACGGTGAAAGCTATCGCCACCGCGCCCAATTTCACGCAAAGCGCAACGGCGACTTCGGTGATCACCATCAATCAGCAATCTCCTGCCGCCACGCCTGTGATTTCGCCGGCAACTGGGACTTACACTTCAGCGCAAACGGTGACTATCACCGACGCTACGGCAGGTTCGGCTATCTTCTACACGGTAGACGGAAGCCAGCCGACCACATCTTCGACGCAATACACCGCTTTGTTCACCGTGAGCACGACCACTACGGTGAAAGCCATCGCCACAGCTCCCAGCTTCACCCAAAGTGCCACAGCGACGTCTGTAATCACCATCCAAAGCGGCTCAACCCCGATCAACTTCGCTTCTGGCTTCACGGCTACGGGCCTGGCGTCCAACGGAAGGACAAAATTGAATGGAACTCGTTTGCAATTGACGGATGGTGGCCAGTCGGAAGCATCGAGCGCGTGGTTCACAACGCAGGTGAACGTGCAGACTTTCACCACGGACTTCAGCTTCCAATTAACGACGCCTAACGCAGACGGCATGACCTTCACAATCCAAAACGCTGGTTTGACCGCACTTGGTCCCTCAGGCGGCGGCCTGGGCTACGGTGCCGGCTTACCCGGCGGAACGCCCGGCATCCCTACGAGCGTCGCCGTGAAATTCGATTTGTTCCAGAATTCGCACGAAGGCAACAACTCGACAGGTCTGTACATCAATGGCGTCTCGCCTACCAGTCCAGCTCTCACGCTGGGCGGCGGCGTAAATCTGCATAGCGGCGACATTTTCCAGGCGCACATGACCTACGACGGCACCACGCTCACGATGACGATCACGGACACGGTGACCAACGCGACGTTCACGACTTCTTGGGCGATCAATATCCCTGCCACAGTCGGCGGAAACACGGCGCTCGTGGGTTTCACGGCCGGTACTGGTGGCCAGACCGCTAAGCAGGAAATCATTACCTGGACGTTCGGCTCGTAAACTGCGCCCTCGCAGGCGCTCTTCGATGGATCGAAAAGAAATCGTTGTGTCACGCGAGTGTGCGAGCTAATTTGACCTCGCATCGGGCATCCGCTATAGTTATGAAGCGGGGTGGAGCAGCCTGGTAGCTCGTCGGGCTCATAACCCGAAGGTCGTCAGTTCAAATCTGACCCCCGCAACCATGGGCGCTTACGAGGCGAATCCTCTAAGCGCCCTTCTTATTTACAGTTACGAGTTGAGTCGTAAAAATTCCTTCGCCTAATTTACGCTACAGAGTTGTTCCAGTTCTCGATATTGGGAACAACTGGGAACAAATCGCCGTAGATTGCCCGTTCTGGAGCGATTGCAGCGTCACGTTCCGTTTCCGCAGAGGTAGGGGTGTAGATGTCTGCGGTCATCTTGATCGTGGAGTGCCCGAGGAACTTTTGCGCCAGCTTCAGATTTCTCGTCCGGTCGCTAACACGGAGTTTCATTGACGAAGGCGAGGATGTTCACCATCACCATGTAAAAAAAGAACGCAGACAATGCTAGCGTGGATCTGCCAAAGATATTCTTAATCCAGCTCGGCTAGTCTGGCCCGGACCAAATCCTCCACTAATTCTCTATCGATTTCCCAATCGACAGGGATCTGAAAGCAGTTCTTAAAAAGGACAAACTTCCCCAACCTCACCTTAAAGTCTTCAATTACACGAGAACTCCAGGGTGAAAATGTTAGATGATGCTTGTAGGCACAAACGCCAACTACATACTTCCCATTCCGGTGGATGGTAGGTACGTTCCAGGAAATTTTGGACTCTAGTTCCGGAAATTGGGTAAGAATCAAATCAATTACAGACCTGAGGGTCCTTTCTTTCGTAGGGTCCAGTGAGCCTAAATATTCCTCAACTGAATTGAATTTTGGTCGCCTCCGCAGGCGTGGTTGGTGCATTGTTTTGCGATCCCTCGATTCACGACTTTTGAGCCGCCTTAGGCGGGCAGTTGGGCGTTTCAATACCGAACTGCTTGGCGTATGAGGCAGGTGCCGAAGTTCTTCCCTATGGGACGAGGATATGGCCGGGACCTGCGATGAAGCTAGTCGGCCCGCTTGCTGCTCGCTCGCCGGGGCTTCGGCTTGCTCTTGCCCTTGAGATTGAGCGCCACTGCAGCGCGGATGAGATCCTTCAAGGCCGCCTCATCGACCTTGTCGC